>JAPPEU010000064.1 GCA_028875245.1 Chloroflexota bacterium | reverse complement strand
CCTTCTTTCCTTTGTGGTGAAAATGAATTTCCACCGACTTCGATACACTACCCGGCATAAAATTGCCGTTGCCCGAATCTTGCGGATGTGCTAATCTAGCAGGCATGCAGAATTTATCTTTACGTCCAGCGCGGGACCGGAAACAGTGTTGTCGCATCTGCGCGATTTCTGCGATCGCAGAGGCGGAATGCCGCGTCGGGATCAGCGCCCTTTGAAACCCGCTGCTCGAAAGTGAAGCGGACCAAGACAGGAGCCAGCCCAAGCGGTTGGCTCTTTTCATAATGGGGGATGGCCGAGTGCCGTCTATGAATGTCCAAATCGGCAGCGCGCTCCAGCGTGGCATCTTCGATCAGATGCAGGCCTCCTATCCCAACGAGGGGGGTGGTTTCCTCCTGGGCCAGGTGAAAGATGGCGTCATAATCATCCACGACATAATTCAGGTAGAAAACACCTTTGCCGAAGAAGAGCAATATCATCGATATGCCATGACGCCGCAGGACTGGATGCGCCTGGAAGATGAGGCGGACGAGCGCGGCTTGAGCCTGGTCGGTTATTATCACAGTCATCCGGACTCGCCGGCCATCCCTTCGGAATATGACCGTGAGCACGCGCTGCCGAATTTTGTCTACATCATCACATCGGTCATGATGGCCAGGGCGGCAGACATGCGCGCCTGGCAACTGAGATCGGATCGCAGCGCCTTTGATGCCGGCACACTGTCTGTCACCTGATGCGGGCGGCGCAGGGCTCGCCGGGAAGCTGGCTTTTGAGTAAGAACCGGGTGGGGCAACTCGTTCAAATAGGGAATCTAGCGGGACCGGAAAAGGAGAACGAAACATGGCGAAGATTCGTATTCCGACGCCACTGCGCGCTTATACCGACGGCGAATCAAACATAGATGTCACCGGCCAAACAGTCGGTGAAGCGCTTGGGAATCTGGTAGAGCAGCATCCTGATTTGCGCGCGCACCTGTTTCAGGATGACCAGCTGCGAAGCTTTGTCAACATTTTCATCGGCGATGAAGATATTCGCTTCATGCAGGGTCTTGACACCGAGATCAATTCGGACGACAGCCTGCGCATCATCCCAAGCATCGCCGGCGGCAGCGGCAATTAGTTGTATATGACGGAGCGCTTAAAATGCTATCTCTTCATCAGCGTCAAGCGGACTTAAGCAACGACGAGGTCAAGCGCTACAGCCGCCACGTCATCATGCCGGAAGTCGGCATGGAAGGTCAGCGCCGCCTCAAAGCCTCAAGCGTATTGCTGATCGGCACCGGCGGGCTCGGCAGCCCGCTCGCGCTTTATTTGGCGGCCGCCGGGATCGGGCGCATTGGCTTGGTCGATTATGACGTGGTCGATTTCACCAACCTGCAGCGCCAGGTCATCCATGGCGTCAGCACGGTTGGCGTATCCAAGCTGGAAAGCGCGGAAGCCCGCATGTTGGACCTGAACCCCGATATCGAAGTCGTCAAATACAATGAGCCGTTGATGTCTGAAAATGCTTTGCGCATCTTCGGCGAAGATTGGGACCTTGTCATCGATGGCACCGACAACTTTCCGACGCGCTACCTGGTCAACGACGCCTGTGTGAAACTGGGCATACCCAATGTCTACGGCAGCATCTTTCGCTTCGAGGGCCAGCTCAGCGTTTTTCACGCTGTCGAAGGTCCCTGCTACCGCTGCATGTTCCCCGAGCCCCCGCCACCCGGCCTGGTGCCGAGCTGCGCGGAAGGCGGCGTCCTGGGGATCTTGCCGGGGACGATCGGCACGATGCAAGCCACCGAGGCGATCAAACTGCTGCTCGGCATCGGCGATCCCATGATCGGGCGGATGATGCTCTACGACGCGCTCGAGATGAGCTTCCAGACCATCAGAGTGCGCAAGGATCCGACTTGCCCTGTCTGCAGCATCGCCGCGGAAAATATCCAGTTGATCGACTATGAGCAATTCTGCGGCATGCCAGCCCATGATCACAGCGAGTTCAGCTCGGTGGACGAAGCCGACGAGCTTGACATCAAGACGGTGACCGTGCATGATGTGAAAGCGGCGCTGGAAAACGGCGACGATGTGCTGGTGATTGATGTGCGCGACCCGCATGAATGGGATATCAGCGTCATCGACGGTACACTGAAAATCCCCAAACCGGATATCCAATTGGCGAAAAACGGAATCCAGGGCGGCCGCCGCTTATGGGAGGAGACGATACTGAAGGACATCCCAAAGGACAAGACGCTTTACTTGCATTGCCGCTCGGGCGTGCGCAGCGCCGATAGCATCGCCTTCTTGTCCGAAATCGGTTACGACCTGGCGAAGATGTACAACGTCGAAGGCGGTATCCTGGCCTGGGCCGACGAGATTGATCCCGCGATGCCGAAGTACTAGCGGGCGACTTTAATATGCGCTAGAATGTACTCAGCAATCTCACATTACCATTGATCGGAGTGAGGCGTGGACGAAAAGAGAAAGCCCTTTGTGACCATCTCCTTCAGGCAGCCGCGCTTCTCCGGCGCATTTGTCGCTGCGTTGCTGGCAGTCGTCGTGATTGCCGGCGCATTTGGCATACAGGAATTCCAGCTGTGGCAGAGGAAGATGCTGGTGACGGAAGCTCGCTTGTACGACGCCGAAAGCGCATTGACGGAAGCGGATGCGCGCCTGAATGAAGCGGAAGCCAGAATGACGCAAACGACTAGTCGTCTGCATGAAATAGAAGACGCATTTGACGAAACGACGACTCGCCTACAAGAAACGGAAATTCGTTTGAACGAATCTGAAGCCAAACTGCAAGAAACTGAAGCGGATTTGATCGAAGCGAAGAAGCAGTTGGAAGCCTATTTGCCGATTACTCCGCTGAATGAACCCATTGCCTTTACTTCCGACACGTGGGGCATTAATGCGTTTGCGTGTATACGGATGCCACAAGGCTATTGGACGGGGTGGGGACCTGAAGATAGCATTGGCAGGCTGCTCTTCTATTTCGCAAGGGAATGGGATTCAGTCGAGGCTATTAAGGAAACCGGTCTGTATACGCTCGTCGGCGGAGACGACTGGAGTGATAGCTGGGATGTGGAAACTTGGTCAGACAGCCAGTTCTATTACTCTCATGTTGCTGTTCAGGACTCAAACCCGTTCACCTGGTCTAAATCGAACTATTGGTACAACAACAAAGATAGCTGGCAAGGCCGGCTCTCTGATTATTGCCGCGAGACCTTTCAGCCATAGGCGATGCGAAGCCCCGTGATTTGCCGGGGCTTTACCTTTTTACCCTGTTGTCGGTGAACTAGAAGTTCTTAGACCATCAGCCCGCGCATAACGCCGTCCAGCGCCGCTTCGGTCGGCCGTAGGTCCGCCGCATCCAAATGCGCGAGCGGCCGGTCGACCAAGTCTTCCGTATCCGCCAGCGTCGGACGCGGCTCCTCATAATAGATCAAGCCGGTCGAGAAGATCTGCTCGCGCATGGACCGCTCCAGGACATTCATCGCCAGGCGCCGGTTGCGCGGGTCGTGATCATTGTCGAGCTTCTTCAAGCGGATGAAGCTGCCATCGTGCATTTCCACATCAATGATGTCGCCTTCATCATAATCCCCAATAGTGATTTCGTCCCGGGCTTCGACATAATCGGGCGCCAGAATCTGAATTTCATGCAGGGGAATCTCGTGATCCTTACCGTAGGGATAACTCTTGGTCGAGGTCGCCGCGTTGTTAAAGGTGACGCAGGGGCTGATGATATCGAGCACCGACGTGCCCGGGTGCCGCACGGCCGCCTGCAGCAGCGTCTGC
The DNA here is from genome assembly GCA_028875245.1 of Chloroflexota bacterium. Lineage (GTDB taxonomy): Bacteria > Chloroflexota > Anaerolineae > Aggregatilineales > Phototrophicaceae > UBA6055. Next base: position 61,231 of record JAPPEU010000064.1, on the reverse strand, counting down.
ACTTGCTTGGCGTCGCCGCTGAAGCTGCGCGCGACGAAGGTGCAGCCGGCGATGACCGCTTCCAGCGCCAGATCAATCGGCGGCATGTGATTGGTGCCGTAATACTTCAGGAATTGGCCCTCGTCAGCCGTCGCCGAGAACTGCCCTTTGGTCAAGCCGTAGACGCCGTTGTTCTCGATGATGTAAACGAAGGGCACATTGCGGCGGATGACATGCTTGAACTGACCCATGCCGATTGAACCCGTGTCGCCGTCGCCGCTCACCGCGATGCACGCAAGCTCCTTGTTGGCCAGCAGCGCGCCCGTTGCCACCGAGGGCATGCGACCGTGCAAGGCGTTAAAGCCATGCGAGCCGCCCAGGAAATAAGCCGGCGTCTTGCTCGAGCAGCCGATGCCGCTCATCTTGATGATTTTGTGCTGTTCCAGGCCCAGCTCATAAGCCATGCTGATGAGCTGATTGGAGATCGAATCGTGACCACAACCGGGACAGAGCGTACTTGGCCGTCCCTTGTATTCGTTGCGCGCCAAGCCAAGGTGGTTTGTACGGGGTGGCATGATTAACCTTCCTGTTCTTTCAAGCTGTCGTAGATCCAATCCGGCGTCATCGGCAAACCGTCGCCGAGCGCCAGGGATCTGACATGCGAGATATTCTCCGAATGCTCAAGGCGGATCAATTGGGTCAACTGTCCGTCAAAATTGTTCTCGATCACGAAGACGCTTCTATGCGCCATGATGAAGTCGCTGACCGATGAAGCCAATGGCAGCGCCCGTATGCGCAGATAATTGGTCTTGATGCCGTCATTCGCCAGCCAGTCGCGCGCTTCACGAATGGCGTCCTCGTTGGTGCCGAAGGTGATGATGCCGATATCAGCGTCGCTGCCGTTGTCGATGATCGGCTGCGGCAGCATAGCCCGCGCCGTATCCATCTTCAGCCGCAGACGCGTCATATTCTCGACCCAGTCATCACTGCGCTCGCTGTAAACCGCCATCTCATCGTGCCCGGTGCCGCGGGTGAAATAACCGGCGAAACGATGCTCGGTGCCCGGCAATGTGCGATGCGGGATGCCATCGCCATCGACATCCATGTACCGTCCCCACTTGCCGTGTTCATCAATGAAAGCCTGCAGCGACTGCGCGTCAAGCACCTTGCCGCGATTGACCGGCTGGTCGGGATAATCAAATGGGTCCGACAGCCAGTTGTTCATGCCTAGGTCGAGGTCGCTGATGACGAAGACCGGCGATTGCAGCGCTTCCGAAATGTCGAAGGATTTCCAGCCGAATTCGAATGCTTCCTTCAGATTGCCGGGCATGAGGCAGAGCTGGCGGCTGTCGCCATGACCGAGGAAATGGGTGAAGAGCAGGTCGCCTTGGCTGGTGCGCGTCGGCAGCCCCGTGCTCGGTCCCATGCGCGTGATATTCCAGAAGACCGCCGGAATCTCGGCGAAATAAGCCAGGCCGGCGAACTCCGCCATTAAGCTAATGCCGGGGCCGCTGGTGGATGTCAGGGAGCGCGCGCCCGCCCAACCGGCGCCGACCACGATGCCGGCGGCCGCCAATTCATCCTCCGCCTGAACGATGGCGATGGTGTTTTCCTTGTTCTCAGTCTGGCGCAAATGGCGGAAGCCGATGATGCCATCGACGAAACTTGTCGACGGTGTAATCGGATACCAGGACACCACATTGACGCCGCCGAATACCGCGCCCAGCGCGCCGGCATCGTTGCCCGTCATCATGATTTTGCCCTGTGTGCCATCCATGTGTTCGAAACGGTAGGGATCGCTCTTGACGATATTGTCCGCCGTCCAGTCATAAGCCAGCTTGACCACATCGTGGTTCATCAGCGCCGGCTTCGCCTTGCCTTTGAAATTAGCGAGCAGCACTTCGTAAATCAGGTCCAGTGGAATATCAAAGAGCTGGGCGACCGCGCCAACATAGGTCATATTTTCCACCAGCTTGCGAAAGGCGGAAGGCACCTCGGTCTGCCGCATCAACTTGGCGACCGGGATCTCGTAATACGAGATGTCTTCCCGCTGCTTGATCACCTTGGCGATTTTGTCGGTGGTGATGCAGACGCCGCCCGGCGGCAAATTGGCGACATCTTCGGTCGCCGTGCTGTCGTTGTAGGCGACCACGATCTCGGTCAGAGCCTTGCGCGCTGTGTAGCCGTCTTTGCTCGCGCGGATGGTGTACCAGGTGGGCAGCCCCTTGATATTCGACGGAAAAAGATTCTTGCCATTGACCGGGATGCCCATTTGAAAGAGCGACATCACCAGCACATTGTTGGATGTCTGGCTGCCGGAGCCGTTCTTGGTCGCCACCGAAAAAGCGAAGTCATTGATGACTGGCTCGCGGGTATCCAGCTTCGGTTGAGTTTGCTGATTGATTGCCATCAGATAATACGCATTGATCTGCGTATAACTCCTTTCACGTTACCTGTACCAAATTCCTGCATAACGTATCCCGTCCTAGCCCCTTTCCAGCTCCCAGGAGGCGTTGTCGGGTTCGCGCCGCAGCAAGCGCGTGTGGTCGACAAAAGCGCGCTGGGCGTCCTCAAATTGCCCGCTGCGGATGAGGCTCAAGATCTGCGAATGATAATCCCAGACCTTGCGCAAATAACTGTAATCCATGTAGCGATTGACGCCGATCGCTTCATACAAATCCCAATAAGCCTCGAGGATGCCCAGCACAAATGTATTGTCCAGATTCTTGAACACCGTCATGTGAAAGAGACGATGTTCCGGATTGGGGATATGAATCGGCGGCGAGTCGAGCTTTTGGTTGGCGCTTTCAATGCAGCCTTGCATGACCGCGAGGTCCTCGTCCGTCAACAGCGCGCAGGCTTCCTGCCAATAAGACGCCTCAACATGATTGCGCAGCGAGGCAAATGACTCGAAGCTTTCGCCCCGCGCCATCGCGTACAAAGCGCTCAGACGGACCGCCGGCGTGAAGTCGTATTCTTTGACGCGTGTGCCGCGCTTGGAGCGCACCTCCACCCAACCCATCTGCCGCGCCACTTCAAGCTGCTCGCGCACCTTGTTGGCGCTCATATCCAGATGCGAGTCCTTCGTCAATTCCTGAATCGACGGCAGGCGATCGCCGGGCTGATAGCCCTGTCGGATGATGAAGTTGAGGAAGTCGGAGCCGAGATTGATATCCATGATTCATCAGATGAATTGCATCAATCAACTGATACTATCAATTCTATCATTGCAGACTGGACTTGTCAACAGTCTTGCGGGATTATGTTCTTAATAGAGCCCCTCGCACGTCAACCATTCGGCTAATATGACAACGATCCCGCAAAAGTTGAGTCTGTAGGGGCGTTTGGCTGAAACGCCCCTGCTTGTGATAGAGCGCGCCTTAGGGCGAGACAAGGGTCGCGTAGACACTGACCATCTCTCGGCCCTACAGAATTCCCTATGATTGCAGATGGAAGATAGCTGGTAAATAAAAAGAGTGAGACGCGAAGTCTTTTGCGTGGCCGGCTGCGTGGCGGGGCGCCCGCTCAGGCGCGGAGCTGCCGCATTCGCTCGGCCGCTTGCTCGAGGGTTTCGTCACTCTTGCAAAAGGCGAAGCGCACATGATTCTCGGCATGATGCCGATGCTTGGCGCTGAAGAAGGCCGACGGCGGTATCGTCGCCACGCCGATTTCCTCAATCAAGTGCTTGCAAAATTCCACATCATTCCCGTCAAACACCGGCGAAAAGTCGCCCATGATGAAGTAGGTGCCTTCGGGCTGAATGGCGGTCATGCCGGCGGCGTCGATCACCTGCATGACGAGATCGCGCTTGTGCGCATACAAGGCCTGATATTCCTCGTAGTAGCTGCTGCCGAGCGTGAATGCGTAGGCGGTCGCTGCCTGCGCCGGGTGGTTGGTGGCGAAGGTGATGAACTGATGCGAGCGCCAGACGCCGGTGATCAATTCCGGCAGACCATAAACCCAGCCGATTTTCCAGCCCGTCATGCCAAAGGTCTTGCCGGCGCTGCCGATGGTGACCGTGCGCTCGAACATGCCATCCAGCGACGCGATCGCCACATGCTGATGCCCTTCAAAAAAAAGATGCTCATAAACTTCGTCGGATATGACGATGACATCGTGTTGAATGCAGAGATCGGCGAAAAGCTGCAACTCCTCCCTCGTGTAAACGCGCCCGGAGGGATTATTCGGCGTATTGAGAATCACAGCGCGCGTTTTGTCACTGAAGGCGGCGCGCAGCTCCCCCTCGTCAAAGGTCCAGTTGGGCGGGTGCATCGGCACGTAAACCGGCTTCCCGCCCGCCATCTCAACGCCGGGCACATAGCTGTCATAATAAGGCTCGATAATGATGACTTCATCGCCGGGGTCGACCAAGCCCATAATCGCGCTGTATACACCCTGCGTCGCGCCCGCGGTGACGATGACGCCCGCTTCCGGATCGACATTCAAGCCATAAAACATGTCGGCGTGGCGGGCGACGCCCTCGCGCAAACTCGGCAGTCCGGGACTGGGCGCGTACTGATTGGCGCCGTCGCTCCTGAGCGCGTCGATGGCGGCGTCAATGATCGCTTGCGGTCCATCAAAATCAGGCCGTCCCTGCCCGAGATTGACGGCATCGTGCCGCGCCGCCAACTGATTGATTTCGGTGAAGATTGTCGTTCCGAAAGGCGCTACCCGCTTGGCATACGTTGGCATGGATTAGTTCCCGGAATTTATTTGCGAAACATCGGTCTAATATAACACAAGGGCTGTATTCAGGCGCGGCGCAAGATTTCCGCTGTCAATTCCTTGCCGCGCTGAAATTGCGGGATTCCATCGCGCGTCTTGACGAAGCGGAAACTCACCTTGCGTCCCTTCGCCAATTCATTCAGCCGCTCCCAATGCCGCCGGTATTTGACGCTCTCGCCGCCTCTTGTCTTCCAACCCTTGGCCATCCAACCATGCAGCCACTGATTCATGCCTTTGGCCAGGTATTCTTGCGCCGTAAACAGGATTGCGTCTTCAGCTTCCGGCCGACTTTCGAGGCTCTTTATGGCGCCGATGAGCGTCCCTTCGAGTTCGCTTGTCTTTTCAAGACGTCCGCTTACTTCCCGTTCCATATCGTCCAGGACGATGACGGCCGCCCATGATGTGGCTTTGTCTTTCGCTGCATGCCGCGTCGCGAGAAATATGCCGGCCATGCCTGCCTGCAAGACGATCGGCTCGTCAGCAGGTCGATTTCTTGATGTTGCCCGCTTATTCTTCTCAGCCACCGCCAGCCGGTCACAGCGCTCGTTGAGTTCATCGCCGGCATGACCCGCGACGTACCGCCACTCAATGAAGTGGCCGTCAGCGATTTGGAAGAAATCACTCCATAGAGTCTTGTTCTTGGCGGCTTTTTTCGCCCCGCTTGCAATGTCAATGACATAGCGCGAGTCAGATACAATCGAAAGCCCGGTCACGCGCTTGAGCAGCTTGAGTCCTTCTATCACCGCGGTTAGCTCCATCACATTGTTGGTGGTCCGCTCGGCGCCGCCGCTGATGACCCGCTCTTTTACGATTTGACCGTCCTCGCCCACAGCCTGCAAAATCGCCGCCCAGCCGCCAGGCCGATTCTCGGCGTGGACATCGCAGGCGCCGTCGGTGTAGATTGTGATTTGCATCGCAGCGTCCACATGCAATATGATAGATGCGGAGTCTAGCACAGGCTGGAAGATAAACGACAGGGTTGCGCCCCATGGCCGAAGAAACCAACCTGGAAAAGATGCGCTATGATTCGCTGGTCAAGATCACGCGGACGATGGGCGGCGCGGCGCTCTCGGGCGCTGTGCCCACGCCGACGCTGGAATTGGCGAAACAGCTGGGGATTTCTATCGCCGACGCCTGGATGTGCTTCGACATTTACAAGACATACTTCGGCAAGGAACTCTCGAAGCAGGATCTCGCCAGGATGCTGGGCGCCACCGGCGTGGTTGTCCTCGGCGGCGGCATCGCTGGCTACGTCGGCATCCGTCTGGCGCAGGCGCTGCTCAGCGAAATTCTCGAACAAATCCCGATCGCCAACTCGGTCATCACCGGCATCGCCTTCGGCAGCTCGACCTTCGTCATCGGGCTGGCTTGGCTGGCGATAGTCGAACAGAACTACTTTTTGGGGCGCGCTGACGAAAGCTAAGCCGCCCTAAGCGCGAGTTGCCGCAGCGTGAGCGTCCGAATCAGCGCCAGCAGCAGGAGCGCCAATACGCCGCCGCCCGCGCTGACAAAGATGAAGCCGCCCAAACCGAACAGAGCGCCCGAACTCAGCGTGCCCAGCCCGGCGCAAAAAGCGACCAGCATATCATTGAAGCCGGCCACGCGTGTGCGCTCGGCGCCGCTCAATGCGTCCGCCAGCATCGAAGAGCCAGCCACGTAACCGAAGTTCCAGCCCAGCCCAAGCAGAAACAGACCGGCTATCAAGTAGGGCATCTGCGCGGACAAGGGTGAAATGATCGTCGACGCGATGAGCGTCAACGCGGCGATGACCATCATGGTGACGCGCCCGTAGCGGTCGATCAAATAACCGGTCAGTGGCGACAAGCCAAACATCCCCAAGACATGCGCCGCGATGACCAAAGAAACCATCGCGTTGGAATGATCCTCCAGGTGCATGTGCCAGGGCGTGATTGTCATGAGCACGCTCATAACGGTTTGGCAGATTACCATAGAGAGGATCGCCAGTTGCACGTTCGGCAGGCGCAGCAGCTCGGCCAGTCGATGAGCGGCTTTCGGTTTGTCATCTTCGATGTGAGGCTCGGAATACTGTTCCGCGACCGTCGCCGGCTCGGGGCGGAGCAGGAAGAAGGTGATCAAAAACGAGATGCCGGACAGGAAGCTGGCGATCACCCAGGGACCGGTGGTCAATTCCTCCGCTGAGGCCGCGCTCGGCAGCAGGCTTTGAACCAGCGGCGCTTGAAGGAGCGGCGGTCCAGAGGCAATTTCAAGCGAAAGGAATCTGGCCAGCTGACTGCTCGGCTCGACGAGGCCGGGCCCGAATATCGCGCCGATGGTGCCGGCAAACACGATGCGCCCGATCATCTGCGCGCGCTTGTCAATCGGGTAGATTTCGCCAACGACGAAACGGCTCATCTGCGAGCCTGCGCGCGCCATACCCATGCCGGCCGAGCTAACGAGAAGCAGGGAGAAGATGCCGTTCAACACGGCGAACAGGCCGAGGACCGCCCCGGCAAAACCCAGCGCGTAAGCGGTGCACAAGCCCATGCGCCGCCCGTAACGCCCCATGATGATGCCCATGAAATAGGCCATGATTGAATGCGCGAAGGTGACCATCGTGGTCGGCAAGCCGGCCGCCGCGTCCGACCCGCCCAAAATGCCCGCCGCAATCGAATGCAGCGTGATGATGGAAATCTGCGCGGCTGAGAACAAGCTCTGGGAGACGAACATCGTGACCAGAAGGCGGTGGCTGACGCGCAAGGGATACACTGATCTTGCTCCATACCCGGGCTGCTCGCCCGCATGGCGAAACCAGTCAGTCATTCTACCGCAATTGACAAAGCGCGCCCGCCTGGACGCGCCCGGGATGCTGCAATCGCATAGGGCCTACTCAGCCAGGAAGTTGCGCAAGACCGTGTGCAGGATGCCGCCATTGCGGTAGTACTCAACCTCGACCGGCGTATCGAGGCGTACGGTCGCCTTGAATCGGGCAGGCTTCCCGGCATCGTCAGTCGCAGTGATGGTCAAGGTTTGCATCGGCTCTATGTCATCGCCGATCGGGATATCGAAAGTCTCGTGGCCGCTCAACCCCAGCGATCGGTAGGACTCGCCCTCGGCAAAGGTCAACGGCAGCACACCCATCATCACCAGATTGCTGCGATGAATCCGTTCAATGCTCTCGGCGATGACCGCCTTGATGCCGAGCAGCAGCGTTCCCTTGGCCGCCCAATCGCGCGACGACCCCATGCCATAATCCGCGCCCCCCAGGACGATCAGCGGCGTGCCGTCGTCCCGGTACTTCAGCGCCGCATCATAAATCGGCATCTCTTCCATTGTCGGCAGATAATAGGTGACGCCGCCCTCGCTGCCGGGCACTAGCAGATTCCGCAAGCGCACATTGGCGAAGGTGCCGCGCGTCATCACCCGGTCATTGCCGCGGCGGGAGCCAAAGCTGTTGAAGTACTGCGGGCTGACATCCTGATCCATCAAGTATTGACCGGCCGGCCCGTTTATCGCGATGGCGCCCGCGGGTGAGATGTGGTCGGTCGTTACCGAGTCGCCGCTTTTCACCATAACGCGCGCGCCGATAATTGGCTCGATGGGCGGCGCCTTCTCTGGCAGGTCGATAAAGAAGGGCGGTTCTTGAATATAAGTGCTCTCCGCGCTCCACTCATACACCGGCTCGTCAGTGCTGGGGATCTCATTCCAGCGCGGGTTGCCATCGTACACGTTTCCATATTGTTCCAGATACATAGCCGCGTTGATGCTGCTCTGCACCGTGCCCAGGATCTCTTCCTGGCTGGGCCAGATATCCCGCAGATAAACATCGGCGCCGTCTCGATCTTTTGCGATCGGCTCATGTTCCAGGTCGATGTCGACCCGGCCCGCCAGCGCGTAAGCCACGACCAACGGCGGCGAAGCGAGGAAGTTGGCGCGTACATCCGGCCCGATCCGGCCGCCGAAATTGCGATTGCCGCTGAGCACCGACGCCGCCACGATATCGGCTTCGTGGATCGCCTCGCGCACTGGCTCGGGCAAGGGCCCGCTGTTGCCGATGCAAGTGGTGCAGCCATAACCCACCGTGTGAAATCCGAGCGCCTCCAGATGCGGCGTCAAGCCGGCGCTGTCGAGGTATTCGGTGACGACCTTGGAGCCCGGCGCCAGGCTGGTCTTGACATAAGGCTTGCGCGTCAGGCCGCGCTCGTTCGCTTTCTTCGCCAGCAGGCCGGCCGCGACCATGACCGATGGATTGCTGGTATTCGTGCAGGAAGTGATGGCGGCGATGACGACAGAGCCGTGCCGTATCTCCGCGCTGTCCCCATTGGAGCGGACCAACCCGCTCGCGCCCAGCTGATCGTCGGCAAGCGCAAAGCCCTGCGGACCCAGCGGCGCGGTCAAAACCTGATGAAAAGTCGGCTTCAGCTCGCGCACCAAGATCCGATCCTGCGGGCGCAAGGGGCCGGCGACGCTCGGCTCGACCGAATTGAGATCCAACTCGAGTATATCGAAGTAATCGGGGTCCTCCATATCGTCGTGGCGGTACAAGCCTTGCTCCTTGCAGTAGGCTTCGACAAGATTTATCAGTTCATCATCGCGTCCGGTGCGGCGCAGGTAACTCAGCACTTCGTCATCGACCGGGAAGAAGCCCATCGTCGCGCCATATTCCGGCGCCATATTGGCGATAGTGGCGCGGTCAGGCAGGGTCAACCGGCTGAGGCCCGCGCCATAAAACTCAACGAATTTGCCGACGACGCCTTTATCGCGCAGCATTTCGGTGACGACCAGGACCAAATCAGTTGCCGTCGCCCCTTCCGGCAGCTGACCGGACAGCTTGAAACCGACGACTTCCGGCATCAGCATATAGATCGGCTGGCCTAGCATGGCCGCTTCCGCTTCGATCCCGCCGACGCCCCAGCCGAGCACGCCCAAACCATTGATCATTGTCGTGTGGCTGTCAGTTCCGACCAGCGTATCGGGCAGGGCGACCATGCCATTCCCCTGCCGGTCAGCGGCCAGCTGCACAACATTCGCCAGGTATTCGAGATTGACCTGGTGGACGATGCCGGTCGCGGGTGGTACGACCTTGAGGTTTTCAAAGGCCTTTTGGCCCCAATGCAAGAACTCGTATCGCTCACGATTGCGCAGGAATTCCATTTCGGCGTTGCGCGCGATCGCGTCCGCGCGGCCAAAGACATCGACCTGAACCGAATGGTCAATGACCAGGTCGACCGGCACCTTGGGGTTGATCTTCTGCGGGTCGCCGCCCATGCGCGCCATGGCGCTGCGCAGCGCCGCCAAATCGACCAAGGACGGCACGCCGGTGAAATCCTGCAAAATGACCCGCGCCGGGCTAAAGGGTATCTCGACAGCGCGAGGATCACGCGCGTCCCAGGCCGCCAGGCTCTCAATATCCTGCGGCTGGAAGTGCCGCCCATCCTCATTGCGCAAGGCATTCTCCAGCAGAATCTTGATGCTGAAAGGCAGCCTTTCAATTTGACCGAAGCCCTGGTCAGCCAGCTTGCGCAAGCGGTAGATGACCGCCTTGCTCGCGCCGATGTCTATGGTGCCGCGCGTCCCGAAACTGTCGCTCATGGTGCATTCCCTTTTTCTATCGGCCTCTTTGGAGATGCCCGCCCTGTGAAATCTCGAATGCGCTGATTCGACCCGTCGCATTCTACCAGACATCGTAGTCGATTGTCAGCGTTCGCTGCGCAGCCAACCCCGGGCGGGTCAACTTGTCATTGTACAAAGCGCGGGCTGTCGAGTAGACTTGCCGCATTCACGCACATGACTGATCAAAGCGATTCGTCGAAGGTAGAAATCGATGGCAAAGAAGAGCCGCACTCGCGAAGCGCGTCAACGGCGGCAGAAGCAGCGCCGGCGGAATCAGCGAATGCTGGTCCTGGTCTTGATCGTGGCCTTGGCGGTAGTGGGCAGCGCCGTCGCCATTGTCTCCAATCAACCCGTTGACGCTTTCCTGCCCGGGGAGTTGTCGCTGCGCTACGACGGCATCGAACGCAGCTTCTCGCGCGAGGGCTACCCGCGCCTGGGCAATCCCGACGCGCCTGTGACGATCGAAGAATACTCGAGCTTCGCCTGCCCCGGCTGCGAGTCATTCCATCGCGACAGTTTAGATGCCGTGCTGGAGCGCGTGAAAGACGAACAGGTCCTGTTCACCTACGTGCCGCTGAACACCGGCTCGATACCCAATGCGCCGGGCGCCTCCCGCGCCGCGCTTTGCGCCGGGCGACAAGGCATGTTTTGGGAAATGCACGATGTGCTCTTCGATTGGCAGACGCGCTACGGCAATACGGCATTCTCGCAGAATCGATTGCTGACCGGCGTCGAAAACCTCGGCTTGAACAGCAGCGGCTTCACTGACTGCTTCAATTCAGCTGAGATCTCGGCCACGCTTGACGCCGCCGCCAACGCAGGCGTCGCCTCGACGCCAACGATCCGCGTCAATGGCGTCACGGTTGAAGCAAGCCAGGCCGGGTCGATTCCCTCATCAGCGACTATCCTGGGGGCAATCGACGCCGCGACGCCCGATGACTGGCGGGCCGGCCCCGAAGCGACCGCGCCAGAGCAAGCCGAACCGGTTGACGCAGCGCCCGACGACTCGTCTGCCGACCAATCCATCGACGATGCCGGCGCGCAAACAGATGAAGAAATCGAGGCGGCCGCTGAGACTGAATCGGAAGCAGACGACGCAGCCGAGGAGGCAGCAGCGCCCCCGCCAAATGAGGAAGATGCGGCTGACGAACCGGCGGAAGATGCAAACGAGGACGCCCCGCCGGCAGATGAGCCGGAGGAGAGCGGCTAGACGTCGACGGGCGAATCTTCGTCGCCCTTGACTTATTTACCCGCCAGCATCGGTCCCAGGCTGCGGCCGCCGAGCAAATGCAGGTGCAAGTGAAACACCTCCTGCCCGCCATGCTGGTTGCAATTGACGATGAGGCGAAAGCCGTCTTCCGCGATGCCCTCATCCTCCGCGATTCTGGCGGCGACCGTAAACAGCCGTCCCAACGCCGCTTCGTGACTCGGGGCAACATCATTGACGGTGGCTATCTCCGCCTTCGGGATGATCAGTATGTGGACCGGCGCCGACGGCGCAATATCGCGGAAGGCCATGACCAGCTCGTCTTCGTATACGATATCGGCCGGGATTTCCTTCGCGATTATCTTCGAGAATATCGTGCTCATAATCTGCCTCCTGGCAACGGAATTGCCGCCGCTTTACATCACCATGCCGCCATCGACGACCAGGGTTTGCCCGGTGATATAGCTGGCGTCGTCTGACGCGAGAAAGGCGACCGCCTTGGCGATATCTTCCGGCGCGCCCATCCGGCCCAGCGGGATGGCGTCTACCGCCTGTTTCCTGATCTCGTCGGACAGGTCAGCGGTCATGGCCGTCTCGACGAAGCCCGGCGCCACCGCGTTGACCCGTACGCCGCGCGCCGCCAATTCTTTGGCGAGCGACTTTGTCAAACCGAGGATGCCCGCTTTGCTGGCGGCGTAATTCGTCTGGCCGCCATTGCCGGCGATGCCCACCACGCTCGTGATATTGATGATGCTGCCGGTGCGCTTGCGCATCATCGCCCGCGCGGCGCTTTTGCAGCAGAGCCAGCAGCTGCGCAGATTCGTTTCAATGACGGCGTCGAAGTCCGCCGGCTTCATCATCATGATGACATTGTCGCGCGTCATGCCCGCGTTGTTGACCAGAATATCGATCGATTTGTATTCCGAAATAATTTCCTTGAACAGGCTCGCCACCTGGTCCGCGTCGCTGACGTCCGTCTGGACGCTCTTGGCGACGCCATTGCTGTTTTCTATCAGGCCTACAACTTCGTCGGCGGCAGCTCCGCTTCGGTTGTAATTCACGATCACTGTCGCGCCGCGCGCAGCCAGCTCAAGGCAGATAGCGCGCCCGATGCCGCGCCCTCCGCCGGTGACAAGCGCGGTCTTGCCTGCGAGATTGGGCATCATTTTCTCTCCGTTACGATCGGTCCTTGTTGGATTCACTATAATGCCAGTCATTTGCCAGCGCTATGGTCCACCGACCCAGCCGATCAATTCGACCTGGCCGCGCAGATCGCGCGTGAGGCTGGTTGCGCCGAATCCGTTGTAGTTGGCGATATAGATGTCGTTGCGCCCGTCCACTGAAGGGTTGACGCCCGTAAAGGCGATGTACTGGCCATCAGGCGAAAACAGCGGGTCGCACATCGTTGGCGGCGGATGGCCGCTGGCGACATTCCCAAAGCCACTGTTCTTCACCCGAACGCCATATGGGCACTGGCCCGCCGTACCACCGAGCGCGATTCTCTGGCCATCGGGCGACCAACTGGCGGCCAGGCCGAATCGCGGAAAGTCCAGCTCGCTGTCCCTGCCCAGAAGCTGGCCCCCGGCATCCAGCATGACAATCTCGTTTCTGTCGTCGGCCAGCTGCATAACAACACGATTGCCATCAGCGGACCAGGCATCGGAGAGATAACTGGCCGACGGGCTAGCCCCCGCCAGGCGCAGCTCGCTCGTTTCGCCCGTTCTGATATCAGCCCGCCAGATGCGGCGCTGTGGATTCTGCAGGTCAAAGGGCCCCCCGCTGGCAAAAGCCAGCAGGGAATCGCCAATCCATTTCGGCGGCTCCGTAACAAGCGCATCCGCCAGCCGCCGCGTATTGCCGCTGGTCGCTTCGTATATATAGACCTGACCGCCCACCGGTGGCGGCATGCTGAGCGCGTCGCAGAATTGCGGCTCGCCGGGCGCCCAGCTCGGGCAGTCGGCGCGGTCGGAGACGAAGGCGATGTGACGGCCATCCGGCGACCAGCGCGGCCACAAGTCGTAGGAGCCTTCATCGCTGATTCTGCTCGGCGGGCTTCCATCTTTGGCGACGACATAAATATCAACATCGTAGCCGGTGGCGACAGCGACTGCCATCTGGCCCCCATCCGGCGACCAGTCGGGCGGCATATAATAACCGCGCTGCACCAGCGAATTCTCGCCCGGCAGCACACGGGCGCTGAAGCCCGTCTCCAGATCCAGCATGTACAGACCGCTCGTGCGCGGGTCGCCATCCGCCTTGACATAAGCCAAAGCATTGCCCGGCCGCGCCAGAAAGGCTTCGATGCGCCCGCTTGAAGTCAATTCCAGCACCGGAATTCGACGCCGTGATCCGGTCGGCGATACAAAATACAGGATCTGCACACCGGTGAAGGGCTGCGCCGTCGCGATGTTCGCTATCGTCTGCCGATTGTTGGAACTCGCGAACGCGATCATCGGGCTGGAAATGCCATCGGCAATCGAGGCCGGGACCTCAACCACATCCCAATTGTCGAAGACCAGGCCCATCGCGGGGAACGGTGTAATCGTCGGCGTGTAAGTAGGCGCCAACGTCGGCGTCGGCGTGGCGGTTTCTGTGGCCGTCGGGCTGGCGCTTGGGCTTGGGCTTGGAGTTGCGCTGGGGCTGGCGGTCGGCGGCGCCGGCGTTTCAGATGCGGTTGCGCTGGGCAATGTCCTGGGGCTGGCTGTGGCCGTCGGCGAGCTTGTCGCGCTGGGCAGCGGGGTCGCGGTAGGCTGGCTGAGCGCGCTGCAGGCGCACATGAGGACCGCGATGAGGGGCAGGGCGATGCGTCGCCCACTTATGCTGCGCAGCGCGGCGACAGTATGAGGCGTCACGCAAGTTGGGCCGCTGGCCAGGGAAGATGGCTCGCTCACATCAGGAATCTTGTGCTTGACTTTCCTCTGCGCTGGCGGGCCGCGTCTGTGTCAGCCTGCACTGACGCCTCGCCGTTCTTCGTCGATCTTCTGCTTCGCCGCCGCAAGATCGCGATTTCTGACATCGGGCGGCTCATGCAGGACTCGCTGCAAAACATCGTTCATGTCCTCTACGAAACTGATGGACACATCGCGTCTGGCCGCCTTGGGCAACTCAAGCAAGTCTTTCTGATTGTCCTTCGGCAGAATGATATTCGCAATGCCGCGGCGGCGCGCGGCAAGGATCTTCTCGACCACGCCGCCGACGGGAAGGATTTGCCCCCGCAGCGTAATCTCGCCCGACATCGCATAAGCGGCGCTCGCCAATCTCTCGGTGAAGGCGGATATCAGCGCCGTGGCCAGTGTGATGCCGGCTGACGGCCCATCTTTTGGCACCGCGCCCTCGGGCATGTGCACATGCACATCGTAATTCTCAAAGTCGTCGGCGGGCAAATCAAACTCATCGGCGCGCGCTCTCAAGTAACTCAGGGCGATATGAGCCGATTCCTGCAACACATCGCCCAATTGGCCCGTCAGCATCAGGTTGCCCTTGCCCGGCACGAGCGAGACCTCAACCGTCTGGATCTCGCCGCCGTTGGGTGTCCAAACCAGGCCGCTGACAATGCCAATCGCGTCGCTGCGATTGACTTTCGAATCCAGCATCTGCGGCGGACCGAGCTGCTTTTCGATGACGGAGGCTGTGACGCGCCGTGGATAGGCGCGCTGCGAGGCGACCTGCCGCGCAATCCGGCGGCACATTCTGGCAATTTCGCGCTCGAGATTGCGCACGCCGCTTTCATAGGTGTAATGCCGGATGATGTGCTGCAGCGCCCCGTTGGTAAAGCGGATGCCGGCAGCGCCGATGCCATTGGCCTCGAGCTGTTTTGGGATCAGGAACTGCCGCGCGATTTGAATCTTCTCTTCTTCCGAATAACCCTTGAACTCGATGACCTCCAGGCGATCTTCCAGCGCTTCCGGAATCGAATACAAATCATTGGCGGTGGTGATGAAGGTCACCTTGGACAAATCGTAAGGCACTTCCAGATAATGATCGACAAAATTAACATTTTGCTCCGGGTCAAGCACTTCGAGCAGCGCCGAAGCCGGATCCCCCCGAAAGTCCGAGCTCATCTTGTCAATCTCATCGAGAATGAACACTGGATTCATCGTCTCGGCGCGTTCCATCTGCTGGAGAATTCTGCCCGGCATAGAGCCGATGTAGGTGCGCCGATGCCCGCGGATCTCCGCCTCATCGCGCAGGCCGCCCAGGCTGAGGCGCAGGAACTTGCAGCCCAGCGCTTCAGCGATGCTTTTACCCAGCGACGTCTTGCCAACACCCGGCGGCCCCACAAAGCACAGGATAGGACTCTTCATCTTTTCCCTGGCCAGCTTGCGCACAGCGATATGCTCGATGATGCGCGCCTTGACCTTCGACAGGCCGTAATGAGCGCGCTCGAGAATGGCTTCGGCGTTTTTCAAATCGAGATTCTCTTCGCTGACCGCATTCCAGGGCAGGGTCAACAGGCGGTCAAGATACGTGTGGATCACGCCGGATTCGGGCGACATAGGCGGTATGACGCCCAGGCGCGATACTTCTTTCATCGCTTTTTCATGCGCTTCGGACGGCAGGTTGGCGGCCTGTATGCGCTCTGACAGTTCATGAATCTCCTGCTGGAAGACATCGCCGTCCCCCAATTCTTGCTGAATAATGCGAACCTGTTCGCGCAGATACATCTCGCGTTGATTGGCCGCGATCTCATCTTGCAGGCGCGCATGAACTTCATCGTGGATCTCGTTGTCATGCAGGTCGGCGGTCAGCAAGATGGCCAGCCGTTCCAGCCGCTTTTCAATATCCTCCAGCTCAAGCAGCTGCTGCAAGTCTTCTGGCGGGAGCGGCAGAATTGAAGCCAGCGAGTCGCACAGTTGGCCAGGCGCTTCCAGCGACAGAATATGCTGGATGATGCTGTCGGGCATCGCTTCATTGAACTGGCTGCTGTGCTTGAACAGCTCTTTGAGCGCTGTTGTCAAAGAATCCAGGGCCTGAGGCTCGGACGCGTCTTCTGCGATCGCGCGCGCCTTGGCAATCGGATACTTGCCCTGCTGACGCGCCTCCAGGATGCGCACGCGCCGTCTGCCTTGCGCCAGGAGCTGCACCCGGTCGTCCGCCAGCTCAGTGGTCCTGCCCGGCGCGATCTCGGTGCCCACGCCATGAATCCGCTCCAGCAGCGTCTCGCCGGCTGGATCCGCCCTCAGCTTGCAGACGATCAGCGTTTGATCGTGGTCCCGCGCGGTCAGGGCCGCCTGCATTTCCGCCTCGGTGGACAGCGGTATCAAGCTCAGCACTTTTGGAAAAAGAACCTGGGCATCCAGAGGCAGAAGCGGAAGTTCGAAAACGCCATCGTCCCGTGCTTCCGCGTTCTCGATCTGGTTGAAATCCAATGTCGCGTTTATCGCCAAGGCTTGACCTCTTTTTGAGTAAGCGAATCGAATCGCTGGCATGCAAGTGTAGCCGATTTAGCCTGCTAAAGTAAGACCCTCTGGTGAAGCCGGCTTCGAAGGCGTCAGAACGGATCGCTTTGTAGGGGCGAGACGGTGGCTCGTCCTCAATCATTTCTTGGCACTGCGTTTGTTGGCCGGCGCCAGCGGGAAGTTTATCTGGTCTTGCGAGCCACGACGCCCGTCTGTAGACTTGTCCTGCCCCTATATCGGAAGAGGAACCTATTGATGCGTCCGCCTCGAATCGTCACGCTGCTCGCCGCCGCGGTCGGCGTCATCCTCGTTTTCGCGGTCGGCAGCATTCTCCTCAGGCCGCCGCTGCCGCTGATCACGCGAGCCGGTTTCGACAGGCCGGCGATCAGCCCGAACGCCGATGGCGAAGACGACATCGCCCTGTTCGAATACAGCATCTCGCGCCCGGCGACGATTAGTTTGTCGCTGGTTTCGGAAGGGGGCCGGCGCTTCTATTTCCGTCAGACGCAAGCGCGCGACGATGGCGACTACAGCGTGCTCTTCAGTGGCGTCGTAGACGGCTTTGCGCTGGAAGGCGAGACGGTCTATGGTCAGATCGAGCGGCGGCTCATACCCAACGGCGCCTACACCTGGTGGCTGGAGGCCGAAGCCGAAAATGGCTCGACAATGAGCGAAAATGGCGCTCTGCTGATCGAGCGCGGCGACACGCCTTTGCCAATCATGTCGGAGTTCACGATTTCGCCCAATGTCTTCACCCCCAATCAGGATGGCGTGGCGGACCGTGTCGGGATCAATGTCTATCTGGAAAAAGATGTCGAACGCCTGGATGTCTTTCTAATCGGCGAAGATGGTATCCGCATCCCCATATCCGCGCGCGTGGAAGAACGCGATTATGGCGAGGCGGGGCGGCACCTCTTTGATTACGAAGGCGGCATCGACCTCGGCGTCGATCCGCCACCCGATGGCGCCTATCGGGTGGTCGCTCTGGCGCAAGACAAGGTCGGCCAGCGCATTCGCATGGAAGGCCTTCTCATGATTGAAGCGGGCGGAAAACCTTTCGCCGAAATCAAACCACAAGTGCCCGGCGTTGATGTCGCCTTTGGCGTGCTGCCCTATGATGAAAACTTGCTGTCAGACGCCGGCGCTTTGGGCGAATTCCTGCCGCAGCCGGACGATACCTTCTCCCTGGCCTATTCCCAGCAGATAACCGTACCCCTGGGCCACATGCTGGTGTTTCGCATGACCATTGAGAATTACGGCAAAGTGCCGATTCGCACCAGCGGTCCGCCTCCGGGAACCGTCTATCAGCAGGAGCAGCTGGCGGGCACGCTCGGTTATTTTGATGAATCCGGCGTCTGGCGCGTCGGCATTCAGTGCGAAACCTCGGTCTCCAGCTTCCCCTACCGTTGGGCTGTCGGCAGCGATGCCATGCTGCAAAATGTCTACGACGAGGCGAGCGAGAACATCTTCCACTATTTGCCCGCGGGCGAACGCGCCGTCGTCTGGGGCGCCATCCGCATGACAGAGGTCAAAGCGCGCAATCCACAAAATTGCTGGGCCGGGCTCATTCACGAAGATGTCGCCATCAGTCTGCGCAACAACCACGTGGGCATGCGCTCGATCATGATCGTGGATCCAGCCGGCGGAGCGGCAAATTGACAGCGCCGGAGGACGCGCCCAGGACGGACCTGGCGGTCGTCATCGTCACCTGGAACAACGCTGAAATCATCGCTGATGCGCTGCGCAGCCTGCTGGAGGACCTGGCGGGCAGCGGCCTTCGCTGCGAAGTCTGGCTGGCGGATTCGGCCTCGGACGATCATACGGTCGAAATTGTGCGCCGTGACTTCGATAATGTGATTCTGCTGGAGAATGAAACGAACATCGGCTTCGGCGCTGCCAACAACCAGGCGCTGCGCCAGCTGGGTTTCGCCAACGCGGCCAGGCGCGAGAAACCGACAGCCGTCTATCTGCTCAATCCGGACACAGTGACTCAGCCCGGGGCGACCCGGCTGCTCTATGACACGCTGCTGTCGCGCTCCAAAATCGGCGTAGTTGGCGCCCGCTTGACCTTTGCCGATGGCAGTTTTCAGCATAGCGCTTTTCGCTTTCCCGGCCTGCGGCAGCTCTGGGCTGAGCTTTTCCCGACTCCCGGACGCCTGATAGAAGGCGGGTTCAATGGACGCTACCCGCGGACATTGTATGCCGGCGCTCTGCCCTTTGACGTCGACTTCACGCTGGGCGCCACCATGATGCTCCGGCGCGAGGCCATCGAAAAAACTGGCTTGTTCGACGAGGACTTCTTCATTTACTGCGAGGAGGTCGATTGGGCCTGGCGCATCCGCAAACATGGCTGGCGCATCCTCTGCGTCCCCCGCGCGCATGTAACGCACCTGGGCGGGGGGAGCACTTCTCAAGCCCGCCCCAGCAGCCTCATCCATTTATGGAAAAGTAGGCTATTATTGTATGAGAAACATTTTCCCGCTTGGAAACGTCAGCTTGCGCGCCAGTTAGTGATTTTGGGCATGCGGCGGAAAATGCGCAATTTGAAGGCTGAAGAAGCCGAATTACGGGCGGCCTGCCGGGCGATTATCGAGATGGCGGAAGCATGACGCATCTCACTGCCATCGTATTGACCCACAACGAGGCTGAGCAAATCGCCGATTGCATCAAGACGCTGCGATTCGCCGACCGCATTATCGTGTTCGACTCCTACAGCGCGGACGACACCGTCGCCATCGCCCAGCGTTCGGGCGCCGACATTTTTCAGCATGAATTTGAAAATTACACCGAACAGCGCAACGCCGCCCTTGACGCCGCCGACGAGATGACAGACTGGGTCCTCTTTGTCGATGCGGACGAACGCGTCACCGAGGCCCTTGGCGAAGAGATCCGTCACAAGATCAATCTCCCGGATTACGCTGGCTGGCGCATCCCGAGACACAATTACATATTCGGCATATTAACGAAGGGCGCCGGTTGGTATCCCGATTATCAGACGCGGCTGCTGCGCGTCGGGCAAGCCTACTACGATACCCGCCGCAAAGTTCACGAAGTCGTCAAGCTCTATGGCGCTGAAGGGACGATTCGTCACCCGATTCTTCATTACAATTATCGGGATCTGGCGCAATTCAAGGACAAGCAGGAGCATTATGCGCGTTTCGACGCCGAAAATCTTTATTCCAAAGGCGTCAAGCCAACGCCGCGCAACCTGGTCCTGCAGCCGCTGCGGCAGTTCTACTGGCGTTTCATCACCCTAGGAGGCTACCGGGACCGCTGGCACGGCCTGAGATTGTCGCTCTTGATGGCTTGGTACGAATACCGCAAATACCAAGTGCTGGAATCGATGTGGCAGAAACCGCAGTAAGCGCCGCCTTGCCCATGACCCGGGGCGGCTACAGCGGAATCAAGATGCCGTAGCCCCCGCTGTCCCGCCGGTACATCACGTTGACCTGCTCGGTTTCGGCGTTCATAAACATATAAAAGCTGTGGTCAAGCAGTTCCAACTGCTCGATCGCCTCTTCTTCATTCATCGGCATCATTTCGACCTGCTTGCGCCGGTAAATCTCGCTGGCGAGGTCGGGCTCGTCCGCTTCAACAGTGCTGTATTCCGGCACATCCTCAGCCAAATCAAGCTCGGCCACCGTCGCCCGATACTTGTCGCGCAGTTTCTGGTTCTTCGATTTGCGTTTGCTCTTGAAGCGGTCGATCTGACGGTGCAGCTTGTCCACCGCCTTGTTGATGGCGAGGCGAATTGTATCGCGATTCTCGATGTTCATTTTTTCTTCGGCGCGCAAGATGGCGCCCCGCGCATGCTGCACCGTGATCTGAGCAATCGCCAAGTCAGCGCCGCGATGCGTGCGGATAATGGATAATTCGACGCCGACATGGGAGATATTTGGCAGGTATCGATCCAGCCTGTCCACCTTCGAACGGGTGTAATTGTCCAGCGCCTCCGATATCTTGATCCCGTCTCCATGCACATTAATATTCATTGCTTGCCTCCTGGCGAACCCATTGCCCGGATAAAGAGTGGCTGACGGCGATGCCATAAACTTGGCCGGCGCCCTTCGCCTTTAACGCATTGGCGCATTCACGGAGCGTCGACCCCGTGGTCGCCACGTCATCTATGAGCAGGACCGAAAGCGAAAGTCCCTGAACCTCGCCGCTCGCCTCAAACGCGTCCCTGACGTTATCTTGTCTTTCCTGCTCGCTGAGCAAGGCTTGCTGGCTCGTCGACCGGATTCTCTTGAGCACATCCACGCGGGTCAGCGCGCCCGTTTCCGCCGCCACATGCCCGCTCAGCAGCGCCGCTTGATTATACCCTCTTTCCGCTTCCCGGTCGGCGAACAGCGGCACTGGCGTCATGATATCAAGGCGCCATTCCAGCGTATGCAGAGCCTGAGCCAGCCGCGCGGCCAGCGGCGCAGACAATTCGGTGACGCCTTCATATTTGAAAGATTGCAGCGCGTTTTGCAAAACGCCGCAATGCCCGCCCGTGGCGCAGATGCCGTCCAAGCTATCGCCTGTCAGTGATGACAATGCGACGGGAACGCGCTCAAGCTCGCGCAGGCAGTCATCACAGAAGCGAAAATCGACGCGGTCGCAGTGGCCGCAATTCGGCGGAAACACAAGGTCCAGCAGCCAATCTCTTGCCCGCGTCGCCTTAGCCATAAGCCAACGATGCCTGCCATTTGCCGGCGCGGCTGCTGAGGTCACCTGCCAATTGCTCCTGATCATCCTGCGCTCTTACTGTCGATTTTAGCACAACAGTGTTTGCTTTCCGCCACCGCCACCGCCCTTGAGGTGATCTTCACAAAATGATGCTATAGTTAGCTTGGCAGCCGCATATCGAGACAGCATGGCCGACAGGTTTGATTGCACGTGGAAAAAATTCAACGCGCCAGTTTGACATTTTATCGTGATGAAGACTGGGGTGGCCTGAGACATGGGGTCTTCACGCGGCATGGCGGCGTTAGCGAATCACCCTGGGACACGCTGAACATGGGCGCTTCCATCGGCGATTCCGCCGCGGCCGTGAAGGAAAACCACGCGCGAATGTACCGGGCGCTTGATGTCTGTGGCGAGCGCGCAACAAGTTGCTGGCTGATCCACGGCGTGGACACCCTGGTTGTAACGGCGGAAACGCTTGGCAATGGGCCCCTGCTTAAAGCCGACGCCATGGTGACCAACCAGCCTGATGCCCCGCTGGTTATGCGCTATGCCGATTGTGTGCCGCTGCTGTTTTATGATCGCGCCAGGCAGGCCATTGGGCTGGGGCATGCCGGCTGGCGCGGCGCCCTGGCCGGCATCGCCTCTCGCATCGTTCAAGTGATGCGCCAGACCTACGGCAGCCGACCGGCGGATATCGAAGCGCTCGTTGGCCCCGCCATCTCCCGGCGCAACTACCGCGTCGGCGAGGATGTGGCGGACCAGGCGCAAGCCTACTTTGGTGAAAGCGCCGGGGTAATCTGGCGCGACCCCGCTGACGGGAAGCCACACCTGGATCTCTGGCGCGCCAATCGGCTTGACCTGCAGCGCTGCGGCGTGACCAAGATCAAAGTCTTGCCAATATGCACCTATGAGAACACGAAGGACTTTTATTCGCATCGGGCGGAAGCCGGCCGGACCGGACGCTTCGGTGTGCTGATTTCGCTATGAATATCCATGATAATCTCAAGCGCGTCGAGGACCGCATCGCCGACGCCTGCGCCAAAGCGAATCGTGATCCATCCGCGATTACCTTGGTCGCGATCAGCAAACGCAAGACCGTCGCGGATATCCTCGAAGCGGTCGACGCCGGGCTGCAACATATCGGTGAAAACCGCGTAGAAGAAGGTGTGGAGAAGATCCCGCAAGTTAATGCCCTGGCCGGCGGCCGCGTCGTCTGGCACATGGTGGGGCATGTGCAAAGCAGAAAGACGAAGCATGTAGTGCGGCACTTTGATACCGTGCAGTCCGTCGACAGCCTGAAAATCGCCAAGCGGCTGTCCCGGTTTTCACGCGAGATCGACCGCCGCCTGAATGTCTTCATCGAGATTAATGTGTCGGGCGAAGCATCGAAATACGGACTTGCGGGTTACAATTGGTACCGAGACGCTTCAGTCAGGGAAAAACTGTGGCGCGAGGTCAGCGAGATTGTCGCCTTGCCGCAAATTGATGTGACAGGGCTGATGACGATGGCGCCATTTGACGCGGAAGAGAGCGCAGTCCGGCGCGTGTTTGCCGATTTGCGCGCCTTGCGAGACGAGATGGCCGCCTCGCTGCCAGCGAGCCTGCCTGAGCTGAGCATGGGCATGACCAACGATTATGGTATAGCCATCGAAGAAGGCGCCACGACAATACGCATAGGTCGCGCGTTATTCGGCGAGCGCTTCTAAAATGACGAAGATTGAAGAAAGGAACGCGCAAGGATGAATCCGTTTTTCGTAGTGCTGTATTGGGCGCTGCAGGTCTACCAGTTGATCCTGCTCGCAAGAGTCCTGATGAGTTGGATTCCCAATTTGGATCCAAACAATCCCATCGCTCGCATGTTGTATCAGGCGACGGAACCGGTGCTGGCGCCGATCCGCAGCGCGCTGCCGCCGCTCGGCGGTATCGATCTGAGTCCGCTCATTGTCTTTCTCGGCATCAGCTTGCTCATGCAGTTGGTGGTCTAGCCCAGCGCTTCAACGTTTGGCAATTGCAGCGGTGGACGCCTGCTTTTGACTAGAGCCGGTAGAGGATTCGACCGCAGTTCTGGCAATTGATCAGCCCTTCGCCCCGGTTGATGGCGGTGATTACAATGCTGTTCTGTTCGATGCCGCAAATTGTGCAGGCTTTCTCGCGCAGGACGGCAACTGGCCGGTTGGATTTGGCCGTTCTCATGCTGTTGTAGGCTTTGAAGGCTTGCTGCGGGATCGCCGCTACCGAGGTTTTCCGCCGCGCCAGCAGTTGATTCACGTCTTCGGTCAGCGTCTCTTTTTCGTCTATCAGCGCTTTGCTATCCCGCTCGTGCAATTCACGCGCCTCGTTGCAGCGCGCTTCCGCGTCATCAGCCTTTTCACGCAGTTCATCCCGGCTTGATGTGATCTTCTGCAATTCATCATCGAGTACCGACTTGCGCCGCGTCAGCGCTTCCACTTCCATTTGCATATCCTGGAGTTCCTTGGGGTTCTGCACCTCGCCGCTGTAAAGGCGCTGCTCCGCCGCTTGCCGTTTCTCGACGGCGGCGGCAATCTCCAATTCCATATCGCGCAGGCGCGCCTCCGCTTCCGCCAACGCCGCTTGCGCCTCCTCATTTGCTGCAATCGACTCTTGCAGCGCCGCATCGTCTTCCAATTGCTCCTTAATCGCTTTTATCCGTTTCGCTCGATCAATGATGTCGAGTTCAAGCTCTTGCAGGCGGTACAGGGCAGCTACATCTGACATGTCTCGATTCCTCATGAGTGCGGTCCATCGAATCTTAGCGTATATAATAACGCATGTTTGCGACCCTCGTTGGATGTTTTCCCAAAGCTGGCGCCTGGCTGCCCGCTGATGACCGGCGGATTTCAAACACGCTGAGCTCATCAAGTTGGCGGGCCAGGCCGCAATTTCAGATGAGGCGTGGATGGCGCGCTTGCTGCGACTGACAACCGAGCGCTCGGCAACGATCATTGTATTTCTGCTGCTCTTCGCGATGGCGGCGCGCGTCTCGGCCGACCCCGATATGTGGTGGCATCTTCGCCTCGGCGAATACATCCTCGAAACAGGCAATCCTGTCTACGCCGATATCTTTTCACATACGCACGCTGGCCAGCTGCATCGGAATCACAGCTGGCTTGCTCAGCTTGTTATGTTTGGCTTGTGGCGCCTGGCCGGTCATTTGGGTTTGACGCTTTACGTGTCCGCGCTGGCGGCAAGCGGCATGTTTTTTCTCTATCGCGTCGGCAGGGGTTCTGTTTATATGCAGGGCTTTGTGCTCGTCATTGGCGGCGCTTGCGCGGCTGCCTTCTGGTCGCCTCGCCCCCAGATGTTCACATTCCTTTTCAGCGCGCTCCTCGTCTTCAACCTGTTTGAACTCAAATACAGACGGCGCGATCATCTTTGGCATCTGCCGCCGCTGTTTGCAATCTGGGGCAATTGCCACGGCGGCTGGATCATAGGATTCCTCTTTCTAGGCGCCTTCGTTCTTGGCGAGTGGATCAACCAGGCGGCTGCCCTCGGCGGTTCGCGCATTCCCGCCGCCAAGCAGCGGAAACTGCTTCTGATGGCGCTGCTGTCCCTGGCGCTGCTGCCCATAAATCCGCTGGGCTTGGAAGTTTTCGCCGTGCCCTTCAATACGATCGGCATTGGCGGACTCCAACACTATATCCAGGAATGGCAATCGCCTGATTTTAGCCAGCCCTATACATGGGGATTCATCATGCTGCTCCTGCTGGCAGTCGCAGCGCTGGTGGGGAGCGGGCGCAGACCCGACGCGACCGAGTATTTTCTCCTCGGCGGAATGCTGTTAATGGCGCTGCTCTCCGGGCGAAACCTGCCTCTCTTCGCCATTGCGTCGGCGCCGATCATAACGATTCATATCAACGACCTGTTCAGCCGCAGAGGCTGGGCGCTGCCATATCGAGAGCGCGAAACGCCGCGCCGCCTCCTGATCAACGTCAGTCTAATCGGTCTGGTCGCCTTGGGCGTTCTGCTGCGTGTGCAGTATGTTTCCAGCGAGAAGACCGTGAATGCGGCCGTGGCCATGAACTGGCCCGTTCATGCAGTCGAGCGCCTGAATTCACTCGCGCTTGAAGGCAAGCTGTTCAACAGCTACAACTGGGGCGGCTATCTATTGCACGCGGCGCCGGGTTATCCGGTCTTCATTGACGGCAGGACCGACCTCTACGCCAGCTTTCTTGACGAATACGCCGCCGCTTATGGAGCAAGCGCCTGGCATGAAGTTTTTGACAAGTGGGCGATTGACATCGCTCTGGTCGAATCAGACGGTAGTTTGGCGATAGCCCTGGAAGCCGCGCAAAATTGGCGCCTGGACTATGCGGATGAAGTCGCCAGCATTTTTCTGAGGAATCAAGCATGAAACGCGCCCGCCGCGAACGAGCGCTCGGCCGGCTGTATTCAGCTCTGGACAGCGCCGATTACGATGAACGAGAGTTGGCTATGTTTCAACTGGCGCTGCTGCTGCGGCGCGCCAAAGGGACGCTGCCGGCCGGCGATTGGACGGACCAAGACCTTGACAACTTGCCGCGAGATCTCCTGCGCATCCGCCTGTCGCCAACAGATCAGGCAGGGGCAGTCGCGCGTCTTGCGCAAGTGCTGGCGCGGCGCCCCGATAGTCGCGCATCCGCGCTCTGGGCGATGGGCGAAGCGTCGGCGACGGTCGGCCTCCCGGCGGCATTGGCGGCCTTGCAAGCGCACGGAGACCAACTCAGCGACGAGGCTGCCTTTCAGCTGTGCCGGGCTTTGCAACGCTGGCTGGCGCCCGACGGCAGCGAAAAACGCCATGCCGGGGACGCCCACGACGATTGCGATTACGTGACCTGGCTCAAGCGCTGGTCTCGCTCAACAGACCGACGTCTGGTCGCCTCCGCCAATGCCGTCATGCGCGCGTTGCGACAATAAGCTTGGCGGCGCCATCAATGACGTTCATTGCTAGTCCTGGCGCTTGCGAATCCGGCGGGGTTCTGAACTATAATGGGGGGCGAGCCAACGAAGCGGCGGGGCGAGAGACAAAGCCATGTCAGACTTTTTTGATAAGATTTCTACCTTGCTAAACGCGCATCTCAATGACTTCCTGGGGCGCAATCCCAGGTCGCCCCTGGCGCGCGTCAAGCTCAACGCGGAGGAAGCGGAAAAGAACCCGCAGCAGTCAGCGCGAAGCCTGCGCCAGCGTCTGGAAGAGGCGATTGATTATGAGGATCTGCTGCAAGCCAAAATCGATGAACGCATGAAAGAAGTCGTCGAGTTGGACAAGCTGGTCGACGAGATGCTGAGCAGTGGCGACCGGTCATCGGCGGAGCGTTTGCAAGGGCAGCTCAATATGAAACAGCAGCAACTGACCATCGCCGAATCGGAGCTCCATGATCATCGCTTGCTGACCCGGCACTTAATGCGGGAACTGAGCGCGCTGGAATCGGCGCTGGATAATCAGGAGCGGCGCGCCTCTTCAACCGGGCGAAGGCGCATCCCGCTAGAGGGCGCGGCTTCAACCGGCGGAATGGGTGGAAGCGCAAAGAAAACCGTGTTGGATGCAGTGACTGAAAGGTTCGAAGAGACGCGCGCGAATCTGGAGAATCTGCTGGGCAACACCCCGGAACCCGCGCCGCCGGAACGTGCCCGCCGCTACCAGAAATTTGAGATCATTGATGAAGAGCCCGATCCCCGAAGGCCGAAGCCGCCCAAGAACGACGCGCCGGATATGAGCGACCGTCTGTCTCGCTTGAGCAAACCAGCCGAGGACGACGATTAAAGCAGTGGCCGGCTGCCGAGCGACTTCTCTGGCTCCAGGTCATTTGCGAGCGCTTGGCCCAGATCTTGCATCGAGCGCTCAATATGGGGGAAGCCCAGCCAGGCGCTCATCAACCCGAATAACCCGCCGGTCACGATGCGGAATATCGGCGCCGTTTCGCGCACGGGCCAGAACTCAAAGGGCGGGTAGCTCAATAGCTGGCTGAATCCATCCAGACCCACCGGACCCAAGCCGACAAGGATAAAGAGCCAAAGCGGCAGGGGCCTGATTCGCCATCGATAGCGGCGGTAAATCAATCCGCCGGCGAAGAGCATGGTGTAGATGGCGAGGTCGCGCGCGCAAAGGCTGGTCTTGTAACCCAGGTTTTCGTCGCCGATGAAATGCCGGGCGGCCAATTGCTGGGCGACGCTGTATTCGCCAAGCCTGTCGCTGGTGCCCGGCGGGGCGGGCGCGCGGCTGCCAAAAACGCTTGCCCAAAATCGATACTGCTCCAGAAATGCTTCCGATTCGCTGGCGTAGGCTTCAAACGGCTGGTAGCCGGCGCCGGCGGCGCGCCGAGGATAGAAGGCCTGCTCCCCGAATAGAAAAGGCGAGCGGAAGGCGAACTGATGACAGAAGGGACTGTAGAGCGTGTACAAGAGCTCGGCGGGACCATCGAGGCCGAGCTTCGCCAACGTCGGCGCCAGCCAGGGCAAACCGCTGTAAAGCGCCAGCAACAGCAAGGCAATCCGCAGCCAATTGCGCGTCAAACGCAGCAGCAAGCGCTTGAATTGGAACAGCGCGTTCTCCAAAGCAAATCTCATAGGCGTCAGTCGCTCAAGCCTCGCTGTCCAGGCTCATGAGCGCCTCTCGCAGCTGTTCATACCGAACCGGCCCATAATAGACGCGCCGGATGCGGTGGTTGGCATCAAGCAGGTACGTTGTCGGCAGGCCGCGCACCTGATAGCGCTGCCAGACCCCGCCGTCGATATCCAACAGCGCATCATAAGTGAGACCCAGCCGCTCAACCCAGCGGCGCGCAGTTTCCGCGCTTTCGCCGAGATTTATCGCCAAAATGCGCAGCTTGCCCGCGCGATGTTCATAGAGCGTTTGCAATTCAAGCATTTCGCGGCGGCAGGGCCGGCACCAGGTCGCCCAGAAATTGATGATGGTGGCGCTGCCGCGGGCCTCCTCCAAAGCGCGTGGCGCGAAATATGCTGTCGGCAGCGTGAACGGGGGCGCGCGCGATCCGATTTCCGGCGCCCCGGCCGCGTCCTTGCCGCTGCGAAAGTACCTGTAATCGGCGCGCTCAGGCAGGCCGACATGGAGCAGAATCGCAAATGCCGCGCCCAGTGACAGGAACGCGGCGAGCAGATGCAGGAGTCGATTCAGATTTGACATGCGCTGATGGCGTCGAGAATCACCGTCACGCCAATGCCTCATGCAGGAGTTCGCTGAGCTGCGCCTCAGTCATGATACCAAAGTGCCGCGCCAGAATGACACCGTCCTTGCCGAGCAGATAGGAGCTGGGCCGCGTCTGAATCGCATAGGCCTCATTGACGTCACCGCTTTCGTCCAGCGCTAGCGGGAAGCTCAAGCCGAATTCATCGCGAAAGGACGCCATCGCCGCTTCGGTGTCGTTGTATGCGATCGCCAGAATCTCGAAGCCGCGCGCATGCCACTCCTCGTAAGCTTTCTGAAATTCCGGCATTTCGCGCCGGCAGGGGCCGCACCAGGTGCCCCAGAAATTCAAGAGCACGACGCGATCACGCAGGTCGGAGAGCTTGACAGTCACATCGTCGAGGGTCTCGACGCTGAACGCGGGCGCGCGCTTGCCCTCGGTCAATCCCACCGCCGGTTCCAGATCGCCGGCGATATCAGCGAGGCTGTTCATCGCGCCGCCGGTTGGCGCTGCCTCGCCCGCTGAAGTTTCAATCTGACGCGAAGGCGCGTTCGCTGGCGCAGTTTCGAATGCTTCCGCATCGCGCGCCTTAACACGGAATCGCGCGCTGTCGGCGGCGGCCGCGCTTCGGAGAACGACGCGATAGAGGCCATCGTCCTCAAGCGTGAACCCGACCAATGGGAAGAGCCGGCCGTCGGATTCAAGGCTCCCCGCTTTATCCGCGCGCGCCAGTTCCGCATCGCCAGGGCCGTACAGGATCATCTCGAAAGGAGGCGCTTCGTCATTCACGCTGCGAACTTCAAAATCGATGATTCGCCCGGCCTCCGCATGGAAGAGATATTCCTGCTGCGGCAGATCCGGCGCGAAGCGGCCGCTGGCGCTCTGATTGATGGCCACCGGAAAAAGCGAACCGCTGAGGCAGGCGCCCAGGTGGCTGGCGTTCAGTTGGCCCTCAAAAAAGCCGACGCCGCATTCTTCGACGCGAAAGGTGAAATCAGCGAATTCGCCCTGGGAGAAGGTCTGGCTGAGGCTTTGCAGTTGTCCGCTGGCAACGAGCAGCCCGATGAGGATCAGCAGCGTGCCGCTGAGCAGCTCAATCTTGTGCATGTGGCGCTGCAGGCGGCGGAGAATGCCCTGCGCGCCGTTCATAAGCAGAGCGGTGATCACAAAGGGAATGCCGAGCCCGATTGAATAAGCCGCCAGCAGCAGCATACCCTGCGCGATGTCGCCGCTGGTTGCGCCGCTTGCTGCCGCCACCGTCAGTATCGTCCCAAGCAGCGGACCGATGCAAGGCGTCCAGCCGGCGGAAAACACCATGCCCATAAACGTGGAGCCAAGCAAGCCTTCCCGCCCGCTTCCCCCGATGTCCCCACGCGTATCCGAATACAGCAAGGATTCCAGCCTTTCGAGCAAGCCATGCCAGAAAGCAGCCGGTTCTGTGAAGGCGCCGCTGATGAACATAGCGACGAGCAGAGCGGCGATGAAGGGCAGCGCCACCGTGGCCTGCTCCAGGACAGCCCAATAAATCAAGCCGCTGGCGAGGACGGCGAAACCGAGGCTGAACAGGATATTTTCCACGATACCGGCCTGCTCCTTCTTGCGCAGCCAGGCGAAGAAACGGGGCATCACCCCCATAAACTGGAAGCCAAAGAAGATAATCACCACGCCGCCGATGCGCCCGAGCATCTCGGTGAAGGTGCTCACATGCTGGCCCGCCAGGCTCGAGAGCGCGGTCGTAAACAGACCGATCAAGACGAATACGATCGTGAAGCCGAGGACGAAGGCGATGCCATGAAGCAGCATCTGCAGGCGCATGGCCAGGCTTATCGTCGTTGCGGCGCCCGCTGCCGATTGCCGGCTGACATTGTGCGTCAAACGCCCGCCCATGTAGCCAATATAGGCGGGCACCAGCGGCAGCACGCACGGCGAAATGAAAGACAGGATGCCCGCCACCAGCGCCAGGCCAATTGTGACATTGTCCATGTTTGAAACCTCCGAAATTACCAAGCGTCAACGAGACTCACAGCCTCAGTTGTTCTACCACTGAGTCTCGCGCCAACAGATTACAAGAGCCTTGCCCAAGCCTAATAGAAACCTTATCTTGCTCCCGGCCAGCGCCGCTCACAGCTGTTTCCATCCCGGCTGCGGTACCAGAAACCGACCTTGAACGGCGGCTCAGTCTTCCGCCTCAAGGAGCCGCTGCAGCAGCGCCCGTTCCTCTTCATCGGTACGGATCTCCCCATCAATCCAGGCGTATCGCAGTCGATCAAGGATACGCCGATATATGGGGCCCGGCGCGACGCCCATCGTCTTCAAATCAGCGCCGGACGCGATCGAGCGCTGATCGCGCCAGTCCGACGCGTACGCGCTGAGATTCGCCCGCGCTTGGGGTTTGCCCGCGGCGAGCAGCCAGCCAACTTGCAGCGCCGCATCCGGGAAGGCATCCAGGATCCGCGTGACATCGCTTGGGCGGCTCGCTTCATCCGCCAACCGGCCGAAAACAGCCGTCAGTTTTGCGCTTGCTATCACCGCTTGACTCAGCGCCTTGGTCAGCGCCAACCGCTCGCAAACGCCGCGGACATCGGCCGCGCCCGTGCCAGTCAGCAGAATGCACCAGCGCAGCGTCCGCCTGTCGACTGCCTCCGTCTTCCAAGGCGGTCGCTCGCCGCTGTCGATCAAGTCGGGCAGGCGCGCGCTTACACGGAAGGTCGGGTGTATAGCCGCCAGCGCGCCAAGGTCTTGCAGGCGCAGCAAAACTTCGCCGGCTTCCGGCTCGCGCAATATCAGGTCAATTTCATTTCGCAGACGCTGGCCGCTGACCCGCGCGAGCCATGGCAGCGCTTCTCCCATCCACCTGGCTGTATGCGGCTCGAGCTCGAAACCTAGCCGCTGGCTGTGGCGCAGCGCCCGCAGAATGCGCGTCGGATCGTCGACGAAGCTCTGATCATGCAAGACGCGAATCCGCCGGCGCTGTAGATCTTTGACGCCGTCAAAAGCATCAATTAGACGACCGGCGCGGCTCAACGGGCTCAATTGAAGCGCCAGCGCATTGACGCTGAAATCCCGCCGTGCCAGGTCCTGGCCGATGTCGCTGGCGGCAACCCTGGGCAGCGCCGTCGGATGATCGTAGGTTTCGCTGCGCGCCGTGGCAAAATCCAAAACCGAGGGTATGCGATCAAGCGCGAGCGAAAGCCCCGCCGCGGCGCCCGCATCCAGCGTCCACTTCGCCGTCCCAAAGGACCGGTGCGTTTGAATCGAACCACCGCAGCGCTTTGCCAGGGACTCGGCGAAATCGATGGCATCCCCCTCGGTGACGAAGTCGAGATCGAGGTTCCGCTGGCCCAGCCACAGATCGCGCACAACCCCGCCGACCAGAAAGAGCGCAATCCCTTTCTCATGCGCCAATTTCGCGACAAGCTGAACCAATTCAAAGACTTGCCGCCCGAGAATGCGCGCAATGTCGCCGAGTTGGAAAATGGGGGAATCATCGGCGCCGCCCGCGCGAGACATGGCTCAAACCTGCATCATCGGCTTTACGACGGGGCGATCCATGGGCCGACCAGGCCTCTCTCCAGCATGCTGAGCGATGTCGTGAAGTTAAAGATGGCCAGCAGCGCATACGCGAGCGCGGCGCGCTGGTCGTCCCTGCCGCTCATCAGACTGAACAAACCCGGCATGATAATCGCGAGCCATAGCATGTAGAGCACATAAACGACGACGCGCTCGGAGCGCGGCTGCAAGCCCGATATTAGCAGGGCAACGCCAAGCAGCAGCGTCGCCGCGGCCAGCAAGGCGTATGTGACGACGGCGCCCCAATAATGGCCCGAAATAGTCTGCTGCCTGGCCGCGGTGTATGCCGCCCAGATGCCCAAGGCCAGGGAATACAGGATATGCATATTGAAGAGAATCTGATGAATGTCCGCCATTAGCCCGTTGCTGTCGACTTGCCAGGGTCAAGGCAATTCTATCATAAGTAGCTGCCAGCGCGCTCAAAGGATGGTAATCAAGCCCAGATTCGAAGCGAGCCAAACCAGCGCCAGCAGATTGGCGATAATGAGCCCGGGCCGCTGTACATTGGCGCCGTCCCGTGCCAGATTGCCGCGCATGTCGAACTCCCAAGGGAAGAGCGCTGTTGTGATGGCGCCGATAATCAATATCGTGCCGAGCCACTCGGGAAAAAGCCCCTGCCATATCGCCGCGAGCATGCAAAGAAGCGCAACGACAAGCGAGAGATGGCTGAGGATAGACGTGGGCGCCTTGCCCAGAAGAACGGCCGTGTTCTTCAACCCGGCTTCTTTATCCACCTCGAAATCCTCAACCTGATTGTAGAATTGACCATAAGCCGAAAACAGGATTGCGGCGCCGATGACCAACCACACTTCGCCCGGTTCCGTTCCGTAGGTGAAATAACCAACGGTGATCAACAAACCGCTGAGCATCAGCGAGTGCGACGCGACATCGCTTATCGGGCGCGCCTTGAAGCGGAACGGCCGCGCCGAATACAAGTAACAGAGCGCGAGAGTAGCCCCGCCCAGCGCCAGCGTCATCGGGCCGACCGCCGCATACAACAGAAAGGAGAGGACGAACACCGCCGCTGTCAGGATAATGCCTTCGCGCCGACTTAACAGACCGCTGCTAATGACGTTGTGCAGTCTCTTCTGCCTATCCAGCGCGTCATCGGGCGCGTCTTCAATGTTGTTGAGCATGAAGGCGAAGGACATTGCGGCGATGTTTGCCGCCAGCACGGCGAAGAGCCGCCAGTCAACGGCGACCGCCTGCGGTTCGGCCGCCAGCAAGCCACCGATGATGGTCAGTGGTATGGTGAAAGGGACGTGCTCACGCCAGCGCGACAAGCGGATGAGGGCTGCGATTCTGCTGCCTTGCTGTTCCGGGCGGGTGCTGTTCATCGAATATCAATCTGAAATGGCAACTGCGGCTCCAATCATTCACAGAGGATAGCACAGGACAGCCTGCGTCTGATACCGCGCTCTTCAAAGATTGGATTGTTAAGGGCAGTGTAGCCTAGTATGATTCCGCCAATGTTCCGCCTACTTGCTCTTTGTATCGTTGGCGCCCTCGCGCTGGCCGGTTGCAGTCTCACCAAGGTGCCGACGGCCGTCGCCACTGTCCAGACGGGCGCGCGGCAGGTCCGCCTCCAGCCGAGCGCCGCGGCGGCGACATCGACGCCGAGCGCCTCGGTCGCCAACGCGCTTGACAAAGCGCCAATGCCCAAAGCGACTGAAGCGCCTCCTTCGCGCTGCGGTGACGATGAAAGCGACCGAACAGCCCGACGCGTCCGCGCCAATGTTCGCGTCGATTATCAGACGAAATCAGTAGAAGTCGCCGAGATCATTCGCTTCTACAATCGGGAAGCGGCCTCGCTGCGCGCGATTATATTGGATGTTCAGACGAACCAATGGGAAGACAGTTTCGCGCTGTCGCAATTGACCGTCAACAACCAGCCGGCGGATTTTGAGCTGCGCTTGAACAGACTGGCGATCGGTTTGGATGCGCCGCTGGATTCAGGCTGCTGGCTTGAGATCGAGTTGAAGTTTCGGCTGCAGCCGGCGGCAATCCGCGATGGCCTGCGCTCCTACCGGGGCTTCTTCGGCTATAGCCCGCGCCAATTGAACCTGGGTCATTTCCTGCCAACTGTGGCCGCCCGCGTGGCCGGGGACTGGCGGATTCACGAGCCAATCGGCATTGGCGAGCAGGTGGTTTACGATGTGACGGACTGGCATGTCAAACTCTCTGTGACGGGTGCTGGGGAGGCGCTGGCGCTGGCGGCGCCCGGTACAGTGACGGCGCTCGCTGGCGGCAACTGGGAGATCGAACTACGAAGCTCGCGCGACTTTGCCCTGAGCCTAAGCGAAGAGATGCGGCGTCATGACCTGCAAATTAGCGATGATTTAGCCGTGGAAGTCTACACATTTGCCGACGCGCGCATTAACGCCAATGGTCTGCAGTTGGATGGCGCCGAACACGTGCTGGCTGAAACGGAAAAGGCCCTGGCTCATTTCGGCGGGCTGTTCGGCGCCTATGAGCGCGAGCGGTTTGTCATCGTTCAAGGAGACTTTCCCGATGGCATGGAATTCACCGGGCTGGTCTTCGTTGGCGGCGCCTGGTTCACGAATTTCGCCGGCGGGCAGCAAAATTACCTGACGCTGATCTCGGTCCATGAGATCGCTCATCAATGGTGGTACGCGACCGTGGGCAGCGATTCGGCGCTGAATCCCTGGCTGGATGAGGCCCTGGCGACCTACAGCGAATATCTGTTCATTGAGAGATTTTACCCGGCCTACAGAAACTGGTGGTGGTCTTTTCGCGTCGCCAACTTTTTCCCGCAGGGCATGGTGGACAGCAACGTTTACGAGTTCGCCACTGCCCGCGAATACATCAACGCAATCTATCTCCGAGGCGTACAGATGCTGCATAACCTGCGGGTTGATATTGGCGATGAGGCCTTCTTCAATTTACTGCGTGCGTATCTCGCGGCCGGCGCGGGGCAGATAGCCGATCCAACGATGTTCTGGCGTCAGCTGCAACCCGAACAGCGTCCCTTGACCCTGGCGACGCGCGGCGAATACCTGCGCGTATTTGACGATCAATCGCTTTTTGCCGCCCCGGAAAATGCAGCGGCGCAGCCGTCCGCGCCAGAGGAATCACCATGAACAGCTTGCCAATTGATTCACAGATCACCTTCGTTTACACCGTCGATTTGGCGCGTTCTGCTCGCTTTTATGAAGAGGTGCTGGGTTTCCCGCTTGCCCTTGATCAAGGGACCTGCCGCATCTACCGCGTCTTGGGGCCTGGGGCTTACATCGGTATCTGCCAAAGCGAGGAAGCGCCTGAGGATGGCGCCGGGCTTATTTTCACCTTGGTCACCCCCGATGTGGATGGCTGGTACGAGCGAATCATTGCGCGGGGCTGGGCTTGCGAGCATCCGCCCCGACGCAATGCGACCTACCGGATTTATCATTTCTTCTTGCGCGATCCCTCCGGCTATCGCATCGAGATCCAACGCTTTGAGCGGAATGACTGGGATAGCGCTTGAACGCGGGCTAGCCGGTTGTTTTCATGCCGGCGGCGATGCCGTTGATGGTCGCCAGCGTCGCATCCAGTATCGGCCGCCAGGTCTCCTCGCCTTCGTCCAAGCCGCGCAACTCTCGCAATAGCGCTACCTGCATGAAATTCAAGGGATCGACATAGGGGTTGCGCCGCTCGATCGACGTCTTGATTGCCGACATATTCGCCAATAATTCGTCCTGGCCGGTGACGCGCATGATCATCTGACTGCTGAGGCTGTGTTCTTCTTTTATCCAGTTGAAGAACCGCCTGCGCAGCTCGACGGGCTCCACCAGCGACGCATAGAGTTCCGCGATTCCCATGTCCGCTTTGGCGACATCAAGCTGGGCGTTGTCAATCAACGCGCTGAAGAATGACCAATTCCCGTACATTTCCTGCAATGTCCCCATGCCGTCTGGTTCCGCCCCGGCATAAGTCTTGAAGGCCGCGCCCAAGCCAAACCAACTCGGCACGATCGCGCGGCTTTGCATCCAACTGAACATCCACGGTATCGCGCGCATGGCGGAAAAGCCGCCTTTCTCCTGCCGCTTGGCCGGGCGCGAGCTGATCTGCATGCGCGCCAGTTCGTTGATCGGCGTCGCCTGCTGCCAGTAGTCCAGAAAGCCATCGGTCTCGTAGACAAACTTGCGATAATAGCTTTGGCTGAGCTCGGAAAGCTGCGCCATGACATCGTAATACCGGGTGGGAACAAAATGCTGCTCTTGCAAGCCCATGCCGAGCAGCACGGCGTTCAGCACTTGATTCAGGTGACGATGGCCGATGCCCCGGTTGCTGTAGCGATAGGCGATCACTTCTCCCTGTTCCGTAATCTTGACGCCGCCGCGCAAGGATTCAGGCGGCTGCGATAAAATCGCGCGGTTGGTCGGCCCGCCGCCGCGGCCAATGCTGCCGCCCCGCCCGTGAAAGAGCTCAAGCGATACGCCTTTTTCCACGCACTTCTCGCTGAGTATGCGCTGCGCATTATAGAGATTCCAGTTCGACGCCAGATAGCCGCCGTCTTTGCTGCTGTCCGAATAGCCGATCATCACCTGCTGCCGCAGCCCGCGTTTGCCCGCGCGCGCAACGAGATGCTTGTGATACTCGGCATTGTCAAACAGGGTCTCCATAATTTCCGGCGAACGGTAAAGATCGTCGATCGTCTCAAACAGCGGAACGATATAGACATCATTGTCGATGCCAACTTCGCGCGCGAATAGCAGCAGCGCCAGGACATCGCTGGGCTGCCGCGTCATGCTGGCGATGACGGTGTCAATCACGATGGCGTCGTACCGGGCATGCGCTTCCGCAATCATGCGCCAGGTGCGAATGATGCTCTGGGTCGTCTCGGTGAAGATCATGACTTCACTCGGGAAAAGCGGGCGCTTGTTGCGGATCTCGGCTGTCAACAGCTTCTGCTTTTCCGCCTCGGGCAGGCGGCTGTAGCTCTGCTCAATCCCGTAATGGTTAAACAGCTCGTCCAGGGCGGCGGCATGAAGGCCGGCATCCTCGCGCACTTCCAGCGGGACAAGGTGCAAGCCAAACAGACGCACTTTGCGCACCAAGCGCTGCACCGCGCCCATAGCGGCCCGCCTGCCGCTGTGCGTCTTCAGGCTGTCTTGAATCAGCAAGAGGTCGCTAAGAAAGTCACGGCTGGACCGGTATTGATCCGCCCGCAATTTGCCCGAAATGATCGCCAGCATCTGGCGGTAGATTTCGCCCGTGTGACGCTCGCCGGCGGAATATTCAGCGGCGACCGCAATCCGCAGGTCCGTCGAAGCGCCGAACTGATCGCTGTCCTGCGTCAGATGTTGGCTCAGCGCCTCGACCTCATCCAGATAAATCTGCCGCGCCGTCTGCCTCAGCGTGGCCAAGGTCTGCAACGTGACATCGGTTGTTACATTGGGATTGCCGTCGCGGTCGCCGCCGATCCAGGAGGCGTAGCGCAAAACGGGCGGTAATTCTGACCAGTCTTCTTCCGGATAGAAGCGCTCGAGCGCCAACTGCAAGTCTTCATAGATGTCGATAACCACTTCAACGATGACCGAGCGTATGAAATAGATGCCGAAATCAACCTCGTCCGCCACCTGTTTCTTGGAAGCTCTGACTTGCCGCGTCTGCCAAAGTTCTTCCACTTCTTCCGCCAGGTCGCGCTCCAGCTTGCGCAGCTCGCGCGGGAGCAAGTCATGACGATCTCTTTTCTCCATCATTTGCGCAATATGGCGCAGGATAACCAGGATCTCTTGCCGCTTCGCTTCGGATGGATGGGCGGTAAGCACCAAACGCAGCCGCGCCTGCTCCAGCAAAGACCGGATCTGATCGGCTGTTTTGCCGCTCTCCTGCAAAGTCTGAATCGCATTGACAATGGATTCACGCAGGCTGCCCCTTGCTTCGCGCTGGCGAATCACCCTGATGCGCTGCAAGTCTTCGGCGATATTTATCAATTGAAAATAATTGGAAAAGGCTTTGATTAGGACATTCTTCGACGCGAGAGGCAGGTTCTCCAGCCGATCGGCCAACTTGAAGGCGGCCGCCGCATCGCCGCTGCGCCGCGCTTTTGAGGTGGCGCGAATCTCTTCGACCAGCTCGAAGGCATCCATGCCGTTCTGCTCCTGGATAATGATGCCAAGCAAATTGCCCAAGGTATGAATATCCTCGCTTAGCGATGATCTGGCTGCCATACAGGTTCCCGCTTCCGCCGGCGACAGTGAACCGCGCCGAGCCTAAGATGCCCCTCGCCTGGCACTATAGTTCAACTTAGAATCCTATTCCAGTACAAGATAGGCGGGCCGCCCGCGGGTGGGGAAGCGCCGCTTGTCTTTCGCCATGACGCCGGTTCAAACGCGAGGCAAGGCTTGAAGCAGATCGTTGAATGCGTAGCGAACTTCTCCGAGGGGCGCCGCCAGGATGTCATCGCGAAGATTGTCGCTGCGATTGGAGCGATTGATCGCATCCAAGTTCTAGGCGTCGAGAGCGACATTGATCACCATCGATCCGTCGTGACCTTCATCGGCGCGCCCCGGGATG
This sequence comes from Chloroflexota bacterium, assembly GCA_028875245.1. GTDB lineage: Bacteria > Chloroflexota > Anaerolineae > Aggregatilineales > Phototrophicaceae > UBA6055. The sequence goes on along the minus strand of JAPPEU010000064.1, from coordinate 22,448 downwards.
TCCTGCGGGCTGCCTTTGAAGGAATCCGCGTCGCGTCGTCCCTTATCGATCTCAAACTCCATCGCGGTCAACATCCGCGAATCGGCGCCGCCGATGTCATTCCCTTCGTACCCTTGCGCAATGTCAACATGGCCGACTGCGTCGAATTGGCGCGCTCCCTGGGCCAGCGCGTGGGGGAAGAGCTTCGGCTGCCCGTTTTTCTTTACGCAGAGGCTGCCTTGCAAGAAGCCAACCGAGATATCGCGGCGATTCGGCGCGGCGGTTACGAGGCGCTCAAGAACAGCATCGCCACCAGGAGGCCGCCGCAACCGGATTTCGGTCCGCGCAGGCTGGGCAGGGCGGGCGGCTGCATCATCGGCGCGCGTCCCATCCTCATTGCCTTCAACGTCTATCTGAATACCGCCGACCTCAAAATCGCCAAAAGAATCGCAGGAAGGATTCGCGAATCCTCGGGCGGCATGCCGCATGTCAAGGGGCTTGGCCTGTTCGTGAAGGGCAAAGCGCAAGTGTCTATGAATCTGACAAATTATCAGGTGACCTCAATGCGCGCTGTCCTCGAACGGATACGTCAAGAGGCGCAGGGCGACGGCGTTCAAATTGACGAATCGGAAGTTATCGGTCTGATTCCACGCGACGCGTTGGCAGGCGGCTCGGCGCGCCAGCTGCAAATCGCGAACTTTGGACCCGAGCGGATCCTGGAATATCACCTGGACGATGCGCGCTGAAAGGCGGGCGGCCTCCCTTCTTTGTTGGCGACCTGAACTTGGGGTATAATCACCGTCCCTGCCCACCGTGCCAGGCGCTGCTTTGACCAAATTCAAGCCAAAAAGGATTAGGCCCATGAAACGTCTTACGCTGATCTGCATCTTGATTGCCATTTTTGCCTTGCCGCTTCTGACAACAGTCGCGCAGGACCGCAACGTTTTTGTCTATGCGCATCCGGTGGCCTTCCCCAATCTCGACCCCAGCTCGGGCAATTCCAACGAGAATGTGGTGATGGGCAATGTTTACGAGACGCTCACCTTTTACAATACGCCCGGCAGCGACGAAATCCTCGGCCCGAAACTGGCGGTCTCCTGGGAAGCGTCCGAAGATTCCCTCACCTGGACCTTCAACCTGCGCGAAGGCGTTACCTTTCATGATGGCGCGCCGCTTAACGCTGAAGCGGTCAAGAAAGCGCTCGACCGCACGATTTCCATCGGCGAAGGCTCGTCCTGGATATTCTGGATGATTGATTCGATTGAAGCGGTGGACGAGCTCGTCGTGCAATTCAATTTGAGCGCACCCGCGCCACTTGATCTCATTCTATCGGCTGGCTATGCCGCCTGGATCATGAGCCCGAACGCGGCTGACCAGGACAACGCCTGGTTCAACGATGGCAATGCCGCCGGCACCGGACCCTACATGATCGTGAGCAACGAGCCCGGCCAGCGCATGGTGCTTGAGGCAAACCCGGATTACTGGGGCGGTTGGTCTGAGGGTCAATTTGACACCATCGTTTTCGACATCGTCGAAGATTCGACGGTCCTCGAACAGATGATACGCTCCGGCGATGCCGATTTCACCTACAGCTTGCCCTTCGACAATTACGGCCCGCTGGCGGATGTCGCCGGCGTCAATGTAGTCATGACGCCATCGTTCCAGAATCTGCTGATTCTTCTGAATACGGTGAAGGAACCCACAAGCAGCAAGCTGGTGCGGCAAGCCCTGTCTTACAGCTTTCCCTACGCCGATGTGGTTTCCAGCTTGTACGCCGGCCTGGGTACGCAAGCCCGCGGTCCGATTCCGGCCAATATGTGGGGGCATGGCATGGGCCTCAAGCAGTACAGCCAGGATCTGGACATGGCGGCTGAACTGCTGGCGGAAGCGGGTTATCCCGACGGCGGTTTCTCCCTGGTCTATACGCATGTAGCCAGCGATCTTGATGAGCAGCAAGTTGGCGAGCTCTGGCGCGCCAGCCTGGCGGAAATCGGCGTCGATTTGGAGATCCGCGGCTTGGCCTGGCAAGCGCAATGGGATCTCGCAATTAACGACCCGGCCAGCGCCCAGGACGCCTTTGGCTTCTACTGGTGGCCAGATTACATCACGCCCAATTCATGGCTGACTGGCATGTTTGTCACCGAAGAAGAACCCTTCTTCAATCTCAGCTACTACAGCAACCCGGCATTCGATGACCTGGTCGCGACCGCCGCATCAACCAGCGGTTCAGATCGCGCCGCCGCCGAGGACATGTACCTGAGCGCGCAAGAACTGCTCCTGGACGACGCGGCCGCCATCTATGTTGTTGATTTGCCCGATATTCATGTCATTCGCGATGATGTCAGCGGTTACGTCAACAATCCAGGCTACCCGCACGTGGTCTTCTTCTATGACTTGACGCGCTGAGCCCGCGAAACAGGGCCCGGCTCAGGAGACTCTGCGCCGGGCCCTGCTTGTCAAGCGCGCAACAGACATGGCCTTCCTCAGCTTTCTCTTCCGCCGCCTGGGTTTGTCGCTCTTTGTTTTCGTCGGCGTCCTGATCCTGACGTTCATCGTCTCGCGCGTGATTCCCAGCAATCCGGCCGCCCTGTATGCCGGCGCCCGGCCGCGCCCGGAGCAGGTCCAGGAGATCGAAAAGAAGCTCGGTCTCGATAAACCGCTGAGCGAACAATTTCGCGTTTACGTGGGGGACTTGCTGGTTGGCAACCTCGGCGAGTCCTATCACTCGCGGCGCTCCATCAACACGGACTTGCGCCTATTTCTGCCGGCGACGCTCGAGCTGGTCATTGCGGCCGTGCTGATTGCGCTGGTTTTGGGCATACCGACTGGCGTGCTCGCCGGCGCATATCCGCGCAGCCCGTTTGATTACGCCACTCGCTTTGCCGCCGTTGCCGGGGTATCGGCGCCATCCTTTTGGCTGGCTTTGATCGCGCAATTCATCTTCTTCAGTCAATTGGGCTGGCTGCCCTTGGGCGGCCGCGTCAGCCGCGACGCGACCCTGTTTTATCCGATCGCGGCGCAGACCGGTTTCTATCTCATTGACGCGGCGGTCAGCGGCAATTGGAAAGCCTGGCTGGACGCCTTGCATCACCTGATATTGCCGGCGCTGGTCCTGTCCGCTTATCCGGTCGGCATCACTATTCGCATGACGCAGGCTTCCATGCTGGAGGTCTTGTCGGAAACCTACATCACCGCGGCGCGGGCGGCCGGCCTGTCGCGAGGTGTGATCCTGTTCAAGCTCGCGCTGAAGAATGCCATCATGCCGGCTTTGACCGTCGTGGGTTTGTCCTTCGCCTATTCGATCACGGGCGCGTTCCTGGTGGAGACGATATTCTCTTGGCCCGGTGTTGGCAAATACGTGACCGAGGCGGTGCTGAATGTTGATTTTCCCGTGATCATCGCGGTCACGCTTGTCGTGACGCTGGTCTATATTCTGGTCAATCTGCTTATTGATTTGATGCAAGCGCTGTTGGATCCCCGGGTGCGGCTGGTATGAAGGCGGCGCGCATAGAAGTCGGTTCGAGCGTCTGGTTTCTCCTGCGAGACAGGGCCGCCGTCGTCAGTATGGCATTCTTGATCGCGGTTGCGCTCTCGGCTGTCTTCGCGCCCTATTTGACGCCTTATGCCAACCAGGGAAGGGGCGAGCCGGAATTGACGGCGAAGTTCAAAGCGCCCGGCATTGCGCATCCATTTGGCACCGATGGTCTCGGCCGGGACCAGGTCGCCCGGCTTATGTTTGGCGCGCGCAGATCGCTCTCCATGGGCATCCTGGTAGTCCTGGCCGCCATAATCATTGGCGCGCCGATCGGCATGGCGGCCGGTTACATGGGCGGCTGGGCGGACGAAGCGATCATGCGGATCACGGATGTCTTTCTGGCTTTCCCGCCGCTGCTCCTGGCGATTGCCATCGCCGCCGCTCTGGGCGCCAGCTATATCAACGCCGTCACGGCCATCGCGGTCACCTGGTGGCCTTGGTACGCCCGCCTGGCGCGCGCGCAAACCCTCAGCGTCAGGGAACGCGCTTACATTGAAGCGGCCCGCAGCATCGGCGTTCGCGATCGTGTCATTATCCTTCGTCATATCCTGCCTAACATCATGACGCCGATCATCGTGCAGGGGACGCTGGATGTCGGCACCGCCATTCTGGTCGCCGCTGGCCTGAGCTTCATCGGCCTCGGTACGCAAGCGCCCTTCGCAGATTGGGGCGTGATGATCAGCGATGGCCGTCTGTTCTTCCTTTCCGGCCGCTGGTGGATGTCAACCTTCCCCGGCCTGGCGATTTTTCTCACGGCGATGGCTTTTAATTTCTTGGGAGATGGCGTGCGTGTGGCGGCCGATCCGCGTTTGCGCAGGATGCTGTGATGACGCTGCTCAAGGTGGAGAATCTGCACGTTCAATTTACAACGCCCTTCGGCATTGTGCGCGCGCTCCGCGGGATTGACTTTGAGTTGGACAAAGGCGATATCATGGGCTTGGTCGGCGAGACCGGCTGCGGCAAATCGGTCACCGGCCGCAGCATCATGCGCCTGTTGGACGAGAACGCGGAGGTTACGGAAGGCCGCATCATCTTCAACAAAACGGATCTGCTTCGCTTAAGCGAAAGGGAGATGCATGCAATCCGCGGCGACCGCATCGCCATGATATTTCAGGATCCGGCCACCGCCTTGAACCCATTGTTTACAATAGGGGGGCAGATAAACGATGTGCTCCGCGCGCACAGCCCGGCGCCGGCTGCGCAGCGACGAAAAGCGACGCTTGAGCTGCTTGCCAGCGTAGGCTTGCCGGATCCGGCCCAGATGATGGATGTTTATCCGCATCAACTGTCCGGCGGGCAGCAGCAGCGAGCGATGATCGCGCTCAGCCTGGCTGCCGAACCCGAGGTGATCATCGCCGATGAGCCCACCACCGCGCTTGATGTGACGATTCAAGCCCAGATTCTCGACCTGCTGCGGACGCTGCAGCGCGAACGGGCAATAAGCGTCATTCTCATCACGCACGATCTTGGCATTGTGGCGGAGACCTGTCAGAAGGTTGCCGTCCTCTACGCCGGGCGCGTCGTGGAGCAAGGCGCCGTCGCCGCGATTTTTGCCGGCCCCCAGCATCCATACTCGCGCGGACTGCTGGCGGCGCTGCCGCGGCCGGGCAGCCGCGGAACGGATCTCAAGGTAATCCCCGGAAATGTGCCCAGTGGCTTGGAAAGGATCGATGGCTGTGCCTTCGCGCCTCGCTGCGAATTCGTGATGGAGCGCTGCCATCGACTTCAGCCGCCGCTCTTCAGCCTCGCCGCAGAACATCAGGCGGCCTGCCTTTTGCATGAGGACCGCGTCCATGGCTGAGCCGCTGCTGAAAGTGCGCGATCTGTCGCTGACATACTGGCGCAGGACTGGGCTCTTCGGGCGCGGCTCGCAAGCTATCCAGGCATTGAATGATGTGAGCTTTGAGCTCAATGCCGGCGAAACATTAGGCATCGTCGGCGAATCCGGCTGTGGCAAGAGTACGTTGGCGCGCTGCCTGCTCCGCCTCTTGCGGCCAAGCAACGGAAGCATCCAGTTTGACGGCGTCGACTTGCTCGCTTTGAACGCTGACGACATGCGCCAAATGCGCCAGCGAATGCAGATCGTCTTGCAGAATCCCTTTGCCTCGCTGAACCCTCGACTGAAAGGTTTCGATCTAATCGCCGAACCGCTGCGCACACATGCGGCCATGACGCGCGAGACAATGAAAGACAGAGTCGCCGCGCTTTTGACCGAAGTCGGCTTGAGCCTCGACTTTATGAACCGCCATCCTCATCAGTTGAGCGGCGGCCAGGCCCAGCGCATTGCACTGGCGCGCGCGCTGGCGCTGAATCCCGCCTTTGTCATCCTGGACGAACCGACATCCGCCCTCGATGTTTCGGTACAGGCGCAGATCATCAATTTGCTTATCCGCCTGCAGCGTCAGCGCCGCTTGACTTATTTGTTCATCACCCATGATCTGAGCGTCATCCAACATATCAGCGATCGCATCGCCGTCATGTACCTGGGCAAAATCGTCGAAGAGACCAGCAGCGAAGAAGTCTTCGCTCATCCGCAGCACCCCTACACGCAAGCGCTCCTCTCATCCACGCCGGCGCCGGATCCCAAGAGCGACCGCCAGCGCATCATACTGGCCGGGACTGTGCCCAGCGCGCTCAATCCACCGCCCGGCTGCAGTTTTCATCCGCGCTGCCCTCAGGTGATGGACCGCTGCCGAACGCTGCGGCCGGAGCTGCGCTGGACATCGGCCGACCATCGGGTAAGCTGCCATCTCTTCGACGCGTTGGAATAAATCAGAAAACAGACGCTGATGAACACGCTCGCCGCGATTGGACGCAAAGGTAAACACAATGACTCGTGAGCGATTAGCTATTGATGTAGGCGGGACCTTCGTCGATTTTGTCGCCCTCGATGAAGACACCGGCGATGTTCGCATCGAGAAATCGCCGTCGTTTGGCTCGCTGGAAGCGCGCTTCTTCGAAGGCATCGACAGTCTCGCGCTGGATCTAACAGCCTTGAAGACGATCATTCATGGGTCGACTATGGTGATCAATACGATCGTGCAAGAGAAGGGCGCGCGCGTCGGCTTGATCACCACCCGCGGTTTCCGTGACGTCCTGGAGCTGGGCCGGGGCAACCGCGAAGAAATCTACAATCTGTTTTATCGGCCGCCGGCGCCGCTGGTGGAGCGCTACATGCGCTTTGAAGTCAGCGAGCGCCTTGACGCGCGCGGCAGAGTTGTAAAGCCTCTTGACGAACTGGAAGCGCGCGCCGCCATTCGACAGCTGAAGGCGGCCGGCGTCGAGGGCATCGCCGTCGTCTTTCTGCATTCTTATGTCAATCCCGTGCATGAAGAGCGCATGCGGGAGCTCGTCGAGGAAGAATGCCCGGATATCGCCGTGACCGTCTCCTCACAGATATGCCGCGAATGGCGTGAATTCGAGCGCACTTCGACCACCGTGCTCAATGCCTATACCAAACCGAAGCTGGCGCGTTATTTGTCTGCGCTCGAGAGCGAGCTCGCCAGGCGGCAATTCGATGGGGCGCTCAGTATCATGCAATCCTCTGGCGGAATCACATCGCTGCCGGCCGCGCGCGAAGGACCGATCCGCACGATTGCTTCCGGGCCGGCCGGCGGTGTCATCGGCGCCGCGGCGCTGGGGCGTCAATTGGCGCAAGGAAACCTGGTCGCCGCTGACGTGGGCGGAACGACCTTTGACGTCGCCCTGATCACAGACGGTAAGCCACTGGAGCAAACGGAACATCGCATCAATCGCCGTCCCGTTCTGCAGCCGACGATCGATATCGTGTCGATTGGCGCGGGCGGCGGGAGCGTCGCCTGGCTTGATGCCGCCGGCGGCTTGAATATCGGGCCGCGGAGCGTCGAGGCGGACCCCGGGCCGGCCTGCTTCGATTTGGGTGGGGACGAGGCAACGGTCACCGACGCCCAGCTTCTGCTCGGTTATCTAGACCCCGACTATTATCTGGGCGAGCGCATGCGCCTGAGCAGAGAACGCGCCGAAGACGCGATACAGGAGCGCGTCGCAAACCCACTTGCAATGAGCGCGCTCGACGCGGCCGCCGGCATCGTGCATCTGGCGAATATGAACATGGCATACGCGATTCGCAACATCACTATCGAGCGTGGTCATGATCCCCGGGAGTTTGCGCTCGTCTGCTACGGCGGCGGTGGCGGGCTCTTCGCCGGTTTTTTGCTCAACGAGTTGGGCGCGGCAAGCGCGATCATCCCGCATAACCCGGCGATTTTTTCCGCTTGGGGATTGCTCAACGCTGATTTTCGCGAAGACATGGTACGCACCTATTTGAAGCCATTCGCGGACCTGACCGCGCGCGAATTGCGGGCCGAGCTTGCTGCGCTGGAATCGGAAGTGCGGGGCCGATTTGCTGCGAACGGCATCGCCCCAGCCGATACAGCGCTGGCTCTTCACGCCGCCATGCGCTATTTCGGGCAGGAGCACACGGTCAAAGTGCCCATTCTCAACGGCGATCTTGGCTCTGACCTGCTTGCGCTGCGCCGTCGCTTCGATGAATATCACGAGCAGGCTTATTCCCTAAAACTGCCCGCTTCCGCCGCCGAGATAGTTAATCTGCAGGTATCGATTTTGGGCATCACCGGAAAGCCGGTCTTGAAGCGCATCAAAGCCGATAATGGAAAGGACTCGCTTAAATGCCGGCGGAATATCGCCATCCGCGGCTACGACGGTCGCATGTCCGTCAATGTGCATGACCGCGCAAGACTTGGCTCAGGCCGCTTAATCACGGGGCCCGCGATCATTGAGGAGTGGACCTCCACTGCGCTCATCCTGCCGGATCAATCGGCGACGGTCGATGACTACGGCAATCTAATCATCAAGCGAGGGACGCCATGAACAAAGTCGACCCGATCACCACTCAAGTCATCCGCAACGCGCTGAAGGCGGCCGCCGATGAAATGATGATCAGCCTGATCAAAACAGCGCACAATCCGCTGATATATGAGGTTCAGGATTTTGGGCTGGCGATCACCAATTATCGCGGCGAAATGCTGGCGGAGGGTTCCGGCTTGCCTGGTTTCATGGGCTGCCTCGGGCCGACCGTTCGCAGCGGCATCCGGGCGCTTGGGCTTGACGGCTTCGCCGAGGGCGACATTCTGCTGGCCAACGAGCCCTTTGAAACCGGGACGCATATCAGCGATACCGCCGTCTATATGCCGATATTCTTTGAAGGGAAGCTGGTCGCCTTTTCGGCGCTGATGGCCCATTGGGCCGATATCGGCGGCAAAACACCCGGTGGCTGGTGCCCGGATACCACCGATGTGCATCAGGAGGGACTGATATTCTTCCACGACAAGTTGGTCGAGGCTGGCGCCCTGAACCAGACATTCATGCGCTTCATCCTCAAAAACGTCCGCTTCCCGGACCTGGTGCATGGCGACTTGAACGCCATGATCGCCGCCTGCCGCACGGGCGCGCGCCGTGTGCTCGCCCTCTGCGAACGATATGGCGCCGATACCATTCAGCAGGCGATGGATCAGGTATTCGATCAATCCGAAGCGATGATGCGCGCGAAGATCGCTGAGATACCCGATGGCGCCTACTCCGCAAGCGTCTCTATGGACCACGATGGCGTTCAACTGGACAAACCCTACAAGATCGCGGTCACCGTTGAGGTATCCGGCGACGAGATGCGCATTGATTGGACCGGCACCGACAGCGTTGTATCGGGCCCCACCAATCATCCCTTCGTCGGCACCGTTGCCATGTCGGAGACGGTTTTGAAATCGCTGACCATGCCATTCGATCCCATGAATCATGGCCATACGCGCCCGCTGACCGTGACCGCGCCCGAGAACACCGCCGTAAGCCCGATGTATCCTGCGCCGACCGATTCATACGGCTATGTCGCGGAGATGGTTGTCCATTTGATTGTCAAAGCGCTTTCGGAAGCGATTCCCGATCGCTGCCCGGCGGCTTCTTATCAAATGTTTGGCTGCGTCTTCTATCGCATGGATCCGCGCCATGGCGATCCCTTCATTTTCATCGAGCCGCTCGATGGCGGTGGCGGCGCCTTCCCGCATGGAGATGGCCCCAGCGGGCTTGTCTTCGTCGGCAATGGCAACGCGCCCAACACGCCGACTGAGGTCATCGAAGGGCGCTACCCGCTGCGCGTCCGGCGGCATAGTTTCAATCTGGAAGGGGCGGGCGCCGGCAAATATCGCGGTGGATTCGGCGTCATTCGCGAATACGAAATGCTGGAAGACAACATCCTCATCCAGACGATGAACGAAAACACCATTGACCGACCTTGGGGGCTCCACGGGGGCGGGCCGGCCGGCGTCAGCAAAGCGATTGCCTGGGCCGGCAGCGAAGGCGAAGAGATCATCACGCAGCGCGTTTATCTCTACGGCCCATTTGACAAGGGCGATATCGTCACGCAGATGTCAACCGGCGGAGGCGGCTGGGGCGACCCGGCTCAACGAGACCCGGCTTTAATCGAATACGACTTGCGCAATGGCTACATCGCGCCGCAACAGCCTTGACTGACGGCAGATCTGCCAGAAATTACTCGACCGGCGGTCGGTACTGCAGCGCTTCCGCGACGTGCGCAACTTTGATCCCGTCTGAAGCATCCAAATCCGCAATCGTTCGACTGAGCTTGAGCACACGATGATAGCTGCGCGCGCTCAGTTGCAGCTTCCGCACCGAAAGCATCAGTACCTGCCGCGCCTCCGCGTCCAAGGCGCAGAAATCGTCAATTTCGCTGACGGTCATGTCGGCATTGGCGAATAACCCCGGATGCGCTTTGAAGCGAGCCGTCTGACGCCGCCGGGCGCCTTCAACGCGTTGGCGAATGTCCAGCGTGCTTTCGGCCCGGGCCTCGCCGAGCAGCTTGTCGAAGTCTACCCGCGGCACATCGACGTGAATATCAATCCGGTCCAAAATCGGGCCGGAAATCCTTGACTGATAACGCTGAATCTGATTCGGCGTACAGCGGCAGTCTTGCAGCGGATCGCCATGAAAGCCGCAGGGGCAGGGGTTGCGGGCGCCGACCAGCAAGAAATTCGCCGGAAAGGCAATGCTTCCTTTCGCGCGGCTGATCGTCACAGTCTTGTCTTCAATCGGTTGGCGCAGGACCTCCAGAACCTTGCTCGAGTGCTCGTTGATTTCGTCAAGGAACAAGACGCCGCGATGCGCCAGGCTGATCTCGCCGGGCTTGGGAATCGAACCGCCGCCGACCAGCCCAACCTGCGAAATCGTGTGATGAGGCGCGCGGAAGGGGCGCCTTCGCACCAGCGGCTCGTCCTGCGAGAGCATATCGACGATGGAATAGATCCGCGTCACCTCGAGCGCTTCCTCCAACGTCAGCTTGGGCAATATGCCCGCCAGCGCCCGTGCCTGCAGGCTCTTGCCCGCGCCGGGCGGGCCAGACATCAGGATATTGTGATTGCCGGCTGCCGCCACCTCCAGCGCGCGCTTGACATGTTCCTGGCCGCGAATGTCCGCGAAATCTTCTACGCCATCAGCGAGCAAGTCCTCCGAAACGTGGCCATCCAGCTCGGCTTTGATGGGGTCGATCGGATTCAACTGATAAAGATGTTCCACCAATTGCCCGACGGATCGCACCGGAATCACGGCAATGCCCTGGATCAAGGCTGCTTCCGCGGCGTCGGCTTCCGGGACGAAAACGGTCTCCATGCCTTGCTGCATCGCCGTGTACACCATCGGCAGCACGCCCTTGACATGACGTATGCTGCCATCCAGCGACAGCTCGCCAATGAACATGGTCCTGTCCAGCGCGTGCAGGGGTATCTGGTCGGTGGCGCCCAGCACGCCGATGGCGATGGCTAAATCGTAGGATGGGCCGTGCTTGTGGATATCGGCCGGTGAAAGATTGACCACATAAGCTTTGTTGGGAAAGCGCAGGCCGCTGTTGCGAATGGCGGAGCGGGCGCGGTCTTTGCTCTCACGCACGGCCGCGCCGGGCAGCCCCACAAGGTTGAAACTGGGCAGCGCGGCGCGCGGGTTGAAGTCCGTCTGCACTTCGACGACATGGCCATCCAGGCCGATGACGGCGCAGGTGTTGACAATGGCTAGCATAGGCACTCCCGGACCAGCGTCTAATTTGAGCAATACTACAAGTGAACAATCGGAAAACCAGCCGCAAAGACAAATTGAGACACTGTCAACTTCGCTTCTTGACGTAAGCGATTATCCCGCCCGCCTCCACAATCTCCCGCACCTGCTCCGGCAGCTGAGGGAAGGGGTAGCGCCGCCCCCCACAGCGGATCTCCGCCGCCTCCATATCCAGTTCGATCATGTCGCCGCTGTCAACCTGGTCGACGATTTCCGGGCATTCAATGACGAGAAGACCGCTGTTGATGGCGTTGCGATAATAGATGCGCGCGAAACTCTTCGCGATGACAGCATGCACGCCCGCCGCCAGCAGGCAAGTGACCGCTTGTTCGCGGCTGCTGCCATTGCCCCAGTTGCGGCCAGCAACGATGACATCGCCGATTTCCACCGAGCCGGCAAAGCCGGGGTCAAGGTCTTCCAGGGCGTGGCGCGCCAAGGCGGCCGGATCATGGTCGACGGTGTAGGTGTACTTGCCTGGGAAGATGACATCCGTGTTGACGCTGTCGCCGTATTTCCAGACGCGATGCCGGGTTCTTGCCATCGAGTAAGCTCTCCTGTTTCGGTCAAGGTTATGAAGCGGCTGGGCGTCCGCCGGTTACATCGGCCGGGTGGACCAAATAGCCGGCCACGCAGCTGGCCGCCACCACCGCCGGATTCGATAAGTAAATTTCGGCCTCTGGCTCCCCCATGCGCCCGCGGAAATTCCGATTGGCGCTGCTGATGCAAACTTCGCCCGGCGCCAACACACCCAGATGAACCCCCATGCAAGGTCCACATCCGGGCGTGCCAATCGTCGCGCCGGCGTCAATCAGGTCGGCGATATAACCGGCTTCGGCCGCGTCCCTGAGCACCAGCGACGACGCCGGAATCACGAGCAGCCGCTTGCGCAAGCGCCGGCCACGCGCAATATCAGCCGCCGCGGCAATGTCCTCAAGCCGTCCATTCGTGCAAGTCCCGATGAAACCGAGATCGACCGGCGTCCGGGCGACAGCCGAAAGCGGCAGCGCATTCTCAACTGCGTCGGGACAGGAGACCATCGGCTCAATCTCGTCCAGTTCAATGTGATGGCTCGCCGCGTAATCGGCCGCGGAATCAGGATAAAGCGCCAGAGCGCGAAAGACATCCAATCTTTCTTTGTGATCATGCGGGCGCGTCCGACTCAGCGTCTCGGCCAACCAGCGCCAGGTTGCGGCATCGGGCGCCATGCAGGCGTTCTTGGCGCCCATTTCCGCCATCATATTGGTCAGCACAGCGCGAGAATCTGGCGATAGATTGGCGATGCCATCCCCTTCAAATTCGACCGCCATGTAGTTCGCGCCGTCGGATGACAGCCGGCCAATCATGCCAATTGTCAGGTCTTTCACCGTCACGCCCGTACTGAGTTTTCCCGCCAGCGTAATCCGAATGGACTCGGGAACGCGCAGCCAGAGCTGCCCGGTCGCCCAAAGCGCCGCAACTTCACTGCGTCCAATGCCGGCGCTGAAGGCGCCAAGCCAGCCATAATGCGTGCTGTGGCTGTCCGCGCCCAAGAGCGTCATGCCGGGACCGACGATGCCCTCTTCGCAAAGCACCTGGTGGCAGATGCCGCGCCCTGCTTCAAAGAAGTTGCCAATGCCTTGCTCACGAACAAATTCGCGAATGCGCGCGTGATTCCGGGCGTGCCTGGCTGTCGGCGGCGGCACGGCGTGATCGAGCGTGATCGCCAACCGCTCCGGATATCTTAGGCGCTCATGAGGCAGCTGCTGGAAGATGGCGGAGATGGCGGCGGTATTGTCATGGCTCAGAACAACATCCGGTTCAACGACAACGATTTCGCCGGGCTTGACGCGGCCGCGGCTGCTTGCGCGCGCTAACAGCTTTTCAGTCAAGGTTTGCATCGCCGGGTCCCTCTCGCTTGCTGCGGCAACCAAGGCACTGTCATCATGCCTAGATCCCGCTGGAACTTGCGCAAGCGCTCATCATATTCTCTGTAGAGCCAGGTAAATTGTCTGATACAATTGTCGCTTGGCTGCATTCCGCAAAGGTACGCGCTCAGCATGTTGCCGCAAGATCTGCACGACAAACTTCGTCACAACGCCATCGTCAATATCCTGGACGGAAGCTTGTTCGGCTTTGGCATTATGGGCTTGGCATCGTATGTTACCATAATCCCGCTTTTCTTGTCCTTCCTCACCGAATCCACCGCGCTGATCGGCTTCGTCGCCACCTTGTTTCATATCGGCTGGCAAGTGCCGCAGCTGCTCACCTCGAACTACGTCGCCGGCCTGCGCCGCTACAAACCCGTGGTGATCGCCATGACGCTGGTGGAGCGGCTGCCTTACTTCGGTCTCGCTTTGCTCGCCTTCTCGCTTCCAACCCTTGGCGCGGATCTTGCGCTGCTGCTGGCGCTTCTGCTGCTCGGCCTGCAGTCTTTGGGCGGCGGGCTCACCGGAACAGCCTGGCAGAGCATGATAAGCAAGATCATGCCGCCCCACCGGCTTGGCACATTTTTCGGCATCCAATCGGCATGCGTGAATCTGTTCGGCGCGGGCGGCGCCTTGCTGGCCGGCGTGATCCTTAAGCAGCTTGCCTTCCCTCAGAGTTTCGGCCTGCTCTTCGCGATCACCGGCCTAAGTCTGCTTGTGTCCTTCGTGTTTCTGGCCATGACTTACGAATCAAAGAGCGCGCCGAAAAATGTGGTCAAGCCCGTGCGCTGGCGCGAGTTCGGCGGGCGCCTGCGGCGAATCCTGCGGGGGGATGACAACTTCCGCTGGTTCCTGATCGCCCGCTGTTTAACCGCTGTCAGCCTCACCGCCATTTCCTTTTACACGATATATGGCATCCGCCGCTTTGACATGTCTCCCGAATTCGCCGGCGCCCTGACCAGCGTCCTCTTGGTGTCCAATACCCTTAGCAGTTCCGTTATTGGCTGGATTGGGGATCGCTGGGGGCACCGCCGTGTATTGATCGCCGCCAATCTGCTGACCGTGCTGGCCATCGTCTCCGCCTTGTCGGCGAGCGATGTCGGCTTCTTCTACATTGTATTCGCCTTGACCGGCATCGTGAATTCGGCGCAATGGTCGACCATCATGACAATTACCATCCAGTTTGGGTCGGTGGCGGAGCGCCCCTATTACATCGGCATGGCCAACACATTGATCGCGCCCATTACGATCTTCGCGCCAATCTTCGGCGGCTGGCTTGTTGATGCGGTCAGCTTTGAACTGACCTTCGGCATTTTTGCGCTGGCCGGGCTGCTGTCTACGCTCGTCTACATCATCCCGATGCACGAGCCGCGCGGCATAGAAAGCGCCAGCGCCGCTTCCGATTAGTCATCCATCGGCAGCATCATTTTTTCCAGGATTCTGTCGACATCCTCGACCGTGATCGGCCGTTCGTCCGCCATCAGTTTCACCTGCGCCGTCGCCAGTTGGAGCGCGTCCTCGGGCAAATCCAAGCCGCGGCTGACCGCGTGATCGCGGATGGCGTTGCGCCCCACCAGTCGATGCGCGACATCAATTATGCGCGACAAGCCGAAGTCTTCCGGCGCAATCGCTTCATAAGTGGTCGGGTTCTTCAAAACGGCATTGGTATGCACGCCTGCCTTGTGATGAAAGGCGACTTCCCCCGTGATCGGCGTATTGTACGGAATCTCGATTCCCAATTTCTCGGCGACGGTTCTCTCAATCTCGGGCAGAAGCCGCAGGTCATATTTTTCGACCAGAGTCTTGTCGCAGGTATAGAGCCGCCCGACCAGGGCGCCCATCGGCGTGATGCCGTTGCGCTCGCCGATGCCCAAAACTGTCGTGTCAATATGCGTTGCGCCCGCCTGTAAAGCGCAGAAGGCGTTGGCGACGGCGCAGCTGCTGTCGTTGTGACCGTGAAATTCGATATCGCAATCGACAACATCGCGCAGATTGGAAATAAGGTTGTACGTCCGCAGCGGGTCAGCGATGCCAACGGTATCGGCGACGCCGACGCGATCCACGCCGGCCAGGTCCATCGCCCGGTACACGGTCATCACATCGGCGAAATTGCTTCGGAATGTATCCTCGGTGCTGAAGCGCGTTTCCGCCCCTTGCTCCTTGAGAAAGCGGATGACTTCCGCGCCGATTTCGATGACTTGCTCCAGGCTCTTGCCATGGCTGTATTCGCGCATATGCCTGGACGTGCCGATATAAACGTCGGCGCCGTCAACGCCGCAATCGACCGCCAGCCTGGCATCATCCATATTCGCGCGGATATGCGTCAGCAGTTTGAATCGGCGCGGCGTATCCGCCAGGGCGCGTATGGCGGCGGCGCTCTGCGGGCTGGCCACCGGCGTCGACAATTCCATGTACTCCACACCGAATCGATCGAGCAGCGAAGCAATCTCGCGCTTGTCCTCAATCGTAAAATGTGTGCCCCGGAACTGCTCGCCTTCGCGCAAGGTGGAATCGATGAAGTTGAAATTGCGTATTGGAATGCTGCGCCTGTTCACAAAGTCTCCTTGCCTCGTTCAGATAGTCTCAAGCGCCAGCGTCAATACGTCAATGGCGCGCAGATACTCATCGAAGTTGATGTGCTCGTCAGGTCTATGGTCAAGCGCGGAATCGCCCGGGCCATAAGCGGCGATGGGGCATTTCCAACGCGGGCCAACGATGTTCATGTCCGATGTGCCCGTCTTGTAGACGAAGCGCGGGTTCCCCGCATTGGCGCGAATCGCGCGCCGAAACACGCGGCTGAGCGGGCTGTTCTTGTCGCCGCTGAAAGCGCGCTCCCCCCCGCGCGCTGCAACCGTTGCGCCATCGCTGGCGGGGAATCGAGCAGCGACTTCTTCCGGCGCCAGATCCGGCGGCAGGCGAAAACCGACGGTCATCTGGGCGACGCCGTTGACGCCTTCCTGCCAGGTATTGATATCGCGGACTGAGGCGTCAAGCCGCGAAAAGAGCGGCGCGATTGCCGCGCTGTATTCGTCGCAGTAAGTCTTGATAGCATTCCAATAACTCAGCGCGCGCTCTGCCGGGCTCGGCCCTTCGCCGGCGCTGTGCGACAAGCCGCCTTCCCAACGCCAGTCGAGCAGCAGCCGCCCCTTGTAACCAAGCGTGATGCGGTCCCAGCGCGATGGCTCGCCGATGACGCAATAATCGGGATGATACTGGCTCAGGGCAAAATGAGCGCCGCGGCTCGTGGCTGCTTCCTCTTCAACCGCGCCCAGGACGATGACGCTAGTATCGTCAGCGAGATTGGCTCGGCTCGCTGCCACGGCAAAGGTGCAGAGCGGGCCTTTGGCGTCAACAGCGCCGCGCCCGTACAACAGCCGCCCCTCTTGACGAACCGGCGGAAAACCGGCAAAGGTATCGATATGACCGAGAAGAACGATCTGACGCGCGCCCGAGCCGATGCGCCCGACCGCATTGCCGGCCTCATCGACAAATGCCTCGTCGTAGCCGTTTTCCCGCATCCAGGCGGTCAAAAAGCGCGCCGCCTCCGCTTCCTGGCAGGATGGGCTGGAAATGGAAACCAGATCATGCAGCAGCCGCTCGGCGCCGTCGTCGGATACGCGCTTCATCAGTTATCCCAATACCGTTTGGATCGCCGCGGCGACAAGGGACAATTGCTCGCGATTGATGATCAGCGGCGGCAGCAGGCGCAGCGTATTGAGCCCGGCGGGCAGGGCGAGCACACCCTCTTCTTGCAGCGCCTTCAGCGCCGGCGTGACGCGCGTTCTCAATTCGATTCCGATCATGAGACCCCGCCCGCGGACTTCGCGCGCGCCGCGCAGATTCATCGCATTCAGCTCATCGATAAGCCAGCGGCCCTTGACCCGCGCGTCGTCGACCAAGCCCTCGTCGCGAATCGTTGAGATCGCGGCGAGCGAAGCGGCGCAAGCCAATGGATTGCCGCCAAAGGTGCTGCCATGGGTCGCGCGCTCGATTGGCCCGTGCGCGGCTCGCCAACAGACGGCGCCCATCGGCAGCCCCCCGGCGATCGCTTTGCCCACCGATATGATGTCCGGCGCGATGTCACCATGCTCAAAGCCAAACCATTTTCCCGTGCGGCCGAAACCGGTTTGTATCTCATCGATAACGAGCATGGCGCCGGTTTGATCGCAGCGTGCGCGCAGGGCCTGCAAATACTCGACGCTGGCCGGGTGCACGCCGCCTTCACCCTGGACCGACTCGACAACGACAGCGGCCGTCCCTTCGCCGATCGCCTCACATGCCGCATCGATATCATTGAAGGCGACATAATCGACGGCCGGCAGCCAGGCTTGAAAGGGCTTGCGATACTTCTGCGTCCAGGTCAGGGACAGCGCGCCGGTCGTGCGGCCATGGAAGGATCGTTTCGCCGCGACGATGCCCTCGCGTCCGGTGAGCAGCTTCGCCACCTTCAGCGCGCCTTCGTTGGCTTCCGCGCCGCTGTTGCAGAGGAAAAAGCGCTTGAGATCGGCGGGCATAATGCTGGAAAGCAAGGTGTAGAGCTCAGCCCGGCGGTCATTGTAGAAGGATTCGTGACTGGTGATCAACGTCCCCGCCTGCTCGGTGATTGCCTTGATGACGGCCGGGTGGCAATGGCCCAGCGCCGCTACGCCTTGCCCGCTTGTCGCATCCAGGTAGCGATTGCCGTCTTGATCATAAACATAGGCGCCTTGTCCGCGGACCAGCGCGGTCGGTCGTTTGCCGTAGGCGCCGGAGCCGTATCGGTCTTCGATTTCAAACACTGTGCTCGTCTCAATCATAATGTGAACCTCGTGCCAGCCCCCGCGAGCGCCTGCGACACCGGTTTGGCGACCCGCCCATCGGCGATGATGACGCGCTTGACACCGTGGGTCAGCGCTTCCCGCGCGGCGATCACTTTGCGTTTCATCCGTCCCTGCGCCCATTCCAGCGCCCTGTCGATCTGCGCCAATGGCAGCTCGTCAACGATCGATGCTTCGTCCGGAAAATGTCGATACAGCCCGCCAACGTTGCTGAGAATGACAAGCGCGCTCGCTTGCAATGCGCCGGCCACCGCGGCGGCGGCCCGGTCGCCATCGATGTTGAGCAAGCCATCCGCGCTCTGCGCCATCGGCGGCAGCACCGGCAGCTGCCCTTGATCGAGGGCCTCGCGCAGGAGCGCTCCGTCGACTCCCCTGATGGCACCGCTATGATCATCACGCACAACGCGCACCCGTCCGTTGAAGACAGCTCGTATCGCGGTCTTGCGAGCGCCGCTCAGCGCCACATCTTCTCCCACAAATCCCAGGACCTTCGCATCCCTCGCCCGCAATTCTGATACCAACTGATCGTTAGCCATCTCCGCCGCGCGCACGAAGATATCGCGAACGGCGGGCGGTGTATAACGCGAACTGTGGCCGGAGGGCGATATCAGCGATTGCACTTCCACGCCCATATCCAAACAGAGTTGATTCGCAATGGCGCTTACACCGTGGACGATGAGCAGCGGGCGCGACGGCGCGATCGCCGCCAGATCATCACATGCGCCGGCAAGATCCAGCCCCTCGCCGCCGCCCAATTTAACGACCAACAAATCAGCCCCTGCCATCGCTCGGATGCCCTCTAAGGATATACACCGGGAAATTCAAGCCCGGTCGTCTCGTCCAATTCATACATTAAATTCATCGCCTGCACAGCGCTGCCGGCCGCGCCCTTGCCCAGGTTGTCCAGCGCGGCGACGACCACCAGATGCATCCCGTCCTCGTCCAGCTCAAAGCCGATATCGCAATAATTGCTGCCTGCCACCACCCGCGGCTCCGGCAAGCGGTGCAAGCCGACCCGGCCGCTCACCAGCCGCAGGAAAGGCTCGTCCCGGTAACGGGCGCGGTAAATGCGCCAGATGTCTCGCTCAATGTGGGGTTGGTTGAGATAACAATGCGCCAGCAAATGAATCCCGCGCACCATCTCGATGGCGGTGACGGAAAAATGCAGCGGCAGTTCGCCGCCGAGCACAAGCCGCGCCTCCGCTATATGCCGATGCCCGGTCGCCTTATAGCTGCGGACGGCGCCGCTCCGAATCGGATGATGCGATCCCGGGCTGCTCTTGTTGCCGGCTTCTGATGAGCCGACCTTGATCTCACAGGCGGCCCGTTCGAGGATGCCCGCCTGGACCAGCGGCAGCAAAGCCAAATTGACCGCCGTGGCATTGCAGCCGACGCCGCTGACATAGTTCGCGCCGATCAAGACTTCGCGATTGACCTCGGGCAAACCATAAACGAATCGGTACAGCCACCGTGGCGCGGGATGCGGCTCGCCGTAGAATGTTTCGTATTCAGCGGCGCAATCGAGACGGAAATCAGCCGAGAGGTCGATCAGCTTCGGCGCCAGCCCCGCATAGCGCTCGATGTTGCGCGCGGCTGTCCCGTGGGGCAGGGCCAGAAAAAGCAGATCGCAGGCGCGCAGGCCGTCGGGATGGACAAATTTCAAGCTCGAAACGCCGCGCATATTGGGGTGCGCCGTGTGAACGTAGCGGCCGGCATGCTCGCGGCTGGTCATCTGCGTCACCTCGACCTGCGGATGAAAATGCAGCAGCCGCAGCAATTCGCCGCCGGTATAACCGCTGCCGCCAACGATCGCCGCCCGGATCATGCGACCACCCCAACTTCGCGCAGCGCATAATTGATGACCTCCTGCGCGATGTTGACGCCGGTTGGCTTGCTGCTGTTGCGGAATTCCATCGTATGGTTGATTTCGTTGACCACGAAGTTTCCAGCCGCGTCTTCCAGCAGGTCAACCGCCAGGATCCCGCCGCCCACCGCCTGCGCCGCCCGAACGCAGATGTCGTTCAATTGATCGGTCACCGGGCAATTCGACGCCAGGCCGCCGCGCGCCGTGTTGGTGATCCAATGATTGGATTCGCGGTATATCGCGGCGATGGTGCGCTCGCCGACGACGAAAGCGCGAATATCGCGCCCCGGCTTATCGACATACTCCTGCACATAGTAGGTGTGATGATTGTAATCGCCGAGCGTCTGCCGGTGTTCCAGTATCGCCTCGGCGCTGTCTCGGTTGTGCACGCGCGCCAAAAGCCGCCCCCAGGAGCCGGTCACCGGTTTCAGCACGGCGGGATATTTGACATCTTCAATCGCTCGCATCGCGCTTTCCGGCGTAAATGCCACCCGTGTATGCGGCTGCGGGATGCCGGCTCGCTTGAAGGCGATGCTGGTGAGCAGCTTGTCGCCGCAGGTCGCCGCCGTCTCGTATGTGTTGAAACTGCGGACGCCCCAGCTGTTGAGCACCGCCAGCGCATACATGCCGCGCGAGGTGCTGACGCAGCGCTCAAAGACCAGGTCATAATCGCGCCAGGCGATGCCGGAGGGCGCCAACTGTTCGGCGCCTCGCGTGATGTCGAAGTTCAGTTCGCGATCGAGGATGATATCCGGGCTGACATCATGGGTATTGAAAGCAGCCAGTATCAGCTTTTCTTCGGCGCGAATATGGGTCACGAGCAGGGCGGCGCGCATGCGGGTTATTCTCCCCAGTCCTCTTCTACCTCGGGCGCGGGCTCAAGCGTAAGCGGATTCAGGCTCATGATCTCCAACTCAGCGCCGCACTCCGGGCAAGACAGCAATTCATTCTCCATCGCGTCCGGCGGCATCTCAACCTCGCCGTCACACTCGGGACACATTGGCGTTTCAGCGGTCATCGTTTCTTCTCCTGTACCAACGAGCTCGCAACAAAAAACCCGCCGTATGGGCGGGTGACTGTTTCATATCCTAAAGCAGCGCAAACAAGCCCATACCTAGCCGGTGCCGGTCTTCTTCACCTTCTTGCTTGTGCAAGCACTGTCGATCGCGCTCATCTCAATTTATCGTGCCTGTCTGCCTCGATACAAGCGTTTACTTTATCGCTTGTATCGAGATTCCACTATAATCAAATTGTACGAAAAATACAACAATACAAATGTTAAGCAAACTAATAGTCGAATCGTTTGAGCGTCTCCTCAATGGGCTGCAAGTATTTTTGGCCGAACAGCGTCAGGTGCACGAGCAGGGGATATAGATTGTAAATGTGACGGCGCGTGGAGTAGAAGTCCACCTCGATCGGAATATGCCTGCCGTAAGCGCTGAAAAACTCACTGCCCGTGCCGCTGAACAAGGTCATGTAGGCGAGCTCCATCTCGTTATGCGCGTAGTAGAGCGCCGGGTCAATGATGCCCGCGACTCGGCCATTGCGCGCGATGACGTTCGTTCGCCACATATCGCCGTGAATCAGAGCGGGGCGGCGCGGTTCGATCAAGAACTGCTCGAGATCCTCCGCCAAGTGGAGCAGCCGCTGCTCAAGGGCGGCCGGGAGATGGCCCGACGCGCGCGCGACGCCGATCATGTAGAGCAGACGCTGCTCGCGAAAGAATGCGATCCATGACTTCATCGGCCGATTCGGCTGCCGCAGCGGGCCGGTCAATGTATCGCGTTCAAGCCCGTATGCTGCGCTGGTCACTTGATGGCAGCCCGCCAACAGCTTGCCAAGATGACGGAGCGGTTCGCCCTCCCATTCGCTGCGCCCCGGCACGTATTCCATGATCAGCAGGCTCGGGTCATCATGCAAAACCGCCGGCGCCGGCAGCCCCGAGTTTGCGCGCAAATAACGCAGCATATACGCTTCGATCGTCAGGTCATGCCCGCCATCGCCGATTTTGGCGACCAGCGTATCGCCATCGTCCAGCTCGACCCGCAGCACGCGGCTGATCATCCCGCCCGCGAGCGCCTGCCAAGCCCGGACCCGCCGCTGAAGCGCGTTTTCGAGTTTCGCTCGGATTGCGCTGTCGTTGTCGTTCTCCATCCGAATCCATTCCTGAAAGACGCCCGCCACGGAAGTGTATCCCTTTCGGTGGAAACAAAAAAACTTTACCACCGAGGACACCG
>JAPPEU010000005.1:8425-8820 GCA_028875245.1 Chloroflexota bacterium | reverse complement strand
CCCCCCCCCCCCCCCCCCCCCCCCCCCCCCAATGTTAAGACAAGGTTAAGAAAACGCGCGGCGCGGCTGGGATTGTTCATGGGATTCCCTGGTTTAAGCGGGCGCGAAGCAGACATGACAGGCTCCTTTCAACTGGGCAGGCGGTTGATGATGATGGCGGCCGCGGCGATGATGACGCCACTGATAGCGATACCCGTGCGCACCAGCCAAGCGGCGAGTTGTTTCATGTGGTCTTGCCATTCCTTCCGCAGCTGCTCGGATTGGGCATCCAGCCGTGTGTCGAACAGTTCGCTTTGGGCGTTGAGGTCTTTGCTGAATTGCTCGGATTGGGCATCCAGCCGCGCGTTGAACTGCTCGGATTGGGCTTGGAGGTTTTTGTTGAACTGTTCGCTTTG
>JAPPEU010000005.1:0-8325 GCA_028875245.1 Chloroflexota bacterium | reverse complement strand
GGTGTCCAGTCGCGCGTTGAACTGTTCGCTTTGGGTGTCCAGTCGCGCGTTGAACTGTTCGCTTTGGGTGTCCAGTCGCGCGTTGAACAGTTCGCTTTGGGCGTCCAGCCGCGTGTTGAACAGTTCGCTTTGGGCGGCAATTTGCTTTTGCGTGGCGGCATGCAGCCCCTCCAGGCGCGCAATATCTTCCTTGGTCGCCAAGAAGGGGCTTTCCGTCTCCCGCGCGGTTTCCAAGCTGGTGACGCGCTTCGTCAGGTCGCCGACTTGCTCGACAACACGAGTCTGCGAGAATTGCTCCAATGCCTCGACGCGCTGTTCTAAAACCGGGTCGTTTTCCGCCACGTCAATTGACCATAAGCCCCTGACTCAATTGATAAAGATTATAGGCGCGGTTTGACTGAAACGCAAGCGCCGCTGATTCTGAGACGGGCAATCGCGTCAAAAGCATTATGCGCCATGAATTGGGCGAAAGGTCTGAAGTCTCCAATTCTGTAATGTTGCTGAAATAGAATTGCCGCATAAGCTGGGCTATAATGTCTGCATCGGAGCTTGACGGAGACCTGTGATAATCATGGATACGATACGAAAACCTACTCTGTGGATTGGCGCGCTGGTCGGTGGTTTTTTGACCGCGGCCTTAACGTCGCTGTTGTTCCTGGCTGACCAAATTGCCGGATTGCCGTTTATTCCTTTCGATGTCTTTGACTACGTTTCGCGGATCCTGCCCGGCGCCCTGCTGACCTTCGGCATCGACATGATGGTCGAGATGATCATCGCCCTGGACATGGGCGAGACTTCCGCCGCCGCCAAGACCGCCGAGCAGGTGATGGGCTTGGCTGGCTTCCTCGCTTTGGGAACGGTCGCCATTGCCATCGTCTACGGGCTGATGAACCGCAGCAAGACGAGCGCGCGCAACCTGGTCCCGGGCCTGGCCCTGGGCTTGGCATTCGGCGCCGCCATGATGCTGATTTCTACGCAGGTCAACCTGACGGCGACCGCCGCCCTGCCCGCGCAGATCATCTGGGTCGTGCTGGCTTTCGCGCTCTGGGGGATGGCCGCCAACTGGATTTACAACGATCTGGCGCATAGCGAAGGCAAAACCAAAACGGACGAAGAGACCGGCGAGACCATCACCGTCGAACCGCTCAACCGGCGTCAGTTCATGGTGCGCATCGGCGGCGCCAGCGCTGTTTTGACAATTGTCGGCGCCGGCCTGGGCGCGCTGGTCGGGCGGCGCCCCGGCGAGGGCAGCCTCGTCTCATCAATACCGGCCGACGCGCCAACCGACGGCGCCGGCAATGTCTTGCCGAACGCTGCCGACCCCATGCAGCCCGCGCCGGGCACCCGTCCCGAATACACCCCGCTGGACAAGCACTACCGCATCGATATCAGTTCGCGCCCGCCCGTCATCGACGCTGTGGAATGGCGGCTTGAGGTAGGGGGCCTGGTTGACAATCCGGTCAGCCTGTCCCTGCAAGACCTGCACGACAAGTTCGAGCGCATTGATCGCTTCATCACCTTGTCCTGCATCAGCAATCGCATCGGCGGCACCTTGATCAGCACCATCAAATGGTCGGGCTTCCGCATGAAGGACTTCCTGGATTATGTGAAGCCGCAAGCCGGCGCCGTCGCCATGAAAATCACGGGCGCTGACAAC
This sequence comes from Chloroflexota bacterium, assembly GCA_028875245.1. Lineage (GTDB taxonomy): Bacteria > Chloroflexota > Anaerolineae > Aggregatilineales > Phototrophicaceae > UBA6055. Next base: position 6,668 of record JAPPEU010000005.1, on the reverse strand, counting down.
TTTGACGAGTACGTCATGCTTGACCTGGTCGAGGCGGAAGAGCGCGTCATGTTCGCCTATGAATGGGACGATCAGCCGCTTAAGCAGAAGCACGGCTTCCCCCTGCGCATCTTCATCCCTGACCGCTACGGCATGAAACAGCCGAAGTGGATCAAGAGCATCGAATTTGTCGACGCCTGGGCCGAAGGTTACTGGGTGCGCCGCGGCTGGAGCAAGGAAGCCATCGTCAACACCACCTCGGTTGTAGATGCGGTGTCCACCGATTCCATCCTGAAAGACGACGCCGGTTATGTCGTGCCTGTCGGCGGCATCGCCTACGCCGGCGCCAAGATGATTTCCAAAGTCGAAGTCAGCGTCAATGGCGGCGATTGGGAAGAGGCGCAGCTGCGTCAGCCGCTCTCCGAATTGACCTGGGTACTCTGGCGTTATGACTGGCGCTTCCAGGAGGGCGAATACCGCTTTGAAGTCCGCGCCTACGACGCCGATGGCGTACTGCAGAGCCTGGACAGCCGCGGTACGCGCCCCGATGGCGCGACGGGCGTCCACGGCAAGAAGGCGAATATGCCCACGCTGGCTGACCTGGAGAATCCGCCGGAGCCGGAAGCCGAGTCTTAAGGAGCAATTCGCCAGTGACGGAGATTTGTCTGGGCACGCTATTTGGGTTACACTGCGAAACTATCTCGCCAAGACAGTAGAAAACAAGGGACGCAATGGACTGGTTGCAACTGGGCGCGTTCGTAGTCGCGGTGTTGGGACTCGGTTTGGTTGGTTTGGTGTATGTCACACGCCAGTTTAACCGAGTGGCCGACAATATTGATACGCGCCTGGGGCGTCTCGAAGAACGCATGAGCGCCGCCGAGCAGTGGCAAGCCCGCGTAGATGAGCGCTTTCTGCGCATAGATGAGCGCTTTAACCACATGGATGCGCGCCTTGACGGACTTGACGAACGCTTGGATGAGGGTCTTCAGGATGTCAAAGGCGACTTGCAAAACCTGGGTATCGAACAGGCGCGCATGCTTGGCTTTCTGGAAGGGCGAGGCGTGATGGGCAAAGCGCCACCCGAAGCCGAAGGCGCGACCTAAGCCTATTAATTCTCTCATGGCCTGAAACGGGGCAGTCGATTTAGCAGCAAGTTGTTGAGGCGAGCCGGTTGCTCGCCCTTTCGCTATCATTGCGCTGTTGTGCCCGGCATTTGGCGCATCCAAACACAATTGCGCAACCGATTTCCCGGTGGTATTGTCTTGGTCTTGATTGTCGCGCTTGAGTCTTTGCCATGCGCTTGCGCCGCGCCACGCTTCTTTTGCTTGTACTGTCCCTCGCCGCGCCGGCGGCATTCGCCCTGCGCATCCACAGGCCTGTATCAGTCGAATCCGTCCCGCTGAACGAGCGAACCGGCTGCAGCGGGGCATTCATCGCCCACACGCTCGACCACGTAACGACCCCAACCAGCCAGCCGGTCGGCTTTTACGACAGCAACGGCGCCGGGCTCGCCATCAACGATCTTGACAACGACGGACTGCTGGACATCGTGCTGGCGAATCTGGCCGGCGATAACGCCATTCTATGGAATCGGGGCGAACTGCGGTTCGAGCGTCAAGCGCTGCCATCGGCGACGCCGGCACGGGGCGCTGCTGTCATTGATGTCGATGGCGATGGCCGGCTCGATATCGTCTTCACGCAGCAGGCGACCCCGCCGCTCTTCTGGCGCAATCAGGCGGGCGGCGGCTTTGAACGCGAGCTGCTGCGCGGCGTCATCTATATCGGCTATGCGATGAACTGGCTCGATGCCGACCGCGACGGCGATCTCGATCTGCTGACGGGTTCTTACGATGTGGAAAACGAGAAGATTCTGGGACAGACGGCGTCGAAAGCGGGCGTGATCTATTATGAGAATCACAATGGCCGCTTCCGCGCGACGCGCATCGCCGATCGCTCGAACACGCTGGCGATCTGGACGGGCATCAGCCGCGCTGGCGAATATGAGATCATCATCGGCAACGACTTCGCCGTTGAAGACAAGTATTTCACCTTCCGCGAGGGCGCCTGGCAGGAGGCCGCTCCCTTCGACGTCATGCCGCACAGCACCATGAGCTATGACGCCGCCGACCTCAACAACGATGGCGCGCCGGAGGTCTTCGCCGTCGATATGAAACCCTATGCGGACGACGAGCTGACCATGGCGCAATGGGGCCCGGTGATGGACATGATGATGGCGATGCCCCATGTCGAGGGCGACCCGCAGATCATGGAGAATGTGCTCTATAGTTTCGATGATGCGGGCCAGCCGGTGAACATCGCGCGCGCGTCCAAACTTGATGGCACCGGCTGGAGCTGGTCGGCCCAATTTGGCGACCTGGACAATGACGGTTTTCAGGATCTCTATGTCGTCAACGGGATGATTTCGCTGGAATTATTCTCGCATCTGCCGGGGAATGAACTGGTGGAAGAAAACCAGGTCTACCGCAACCTGGCCGGGGCCGGCTTCGAGCCGATGCCGGGCTGGATGCTCAACGACAGCGCCAGCGGACGCGGGATGACAATGGCGGATATGGATAATGACGGCGATCTCGATATCGTGGTCAACAACTTGCTCGGTCCAGCGAAGCTCTTTGAGAACCGACTCTGCGGCGGCGACAGCATCATGGTAGACCTGCGCCAGCCCGGCATAGGCAACAGCCGGGGCATTGGCGCGCGCCTGGCCCTGTACACCGACGCCGGCGTCTATCATCGGGACTTAACCGCGGTCAGCGGCTACCTCTCCGGCGACAGCAGCCGCTTCCACTTCGGCTTCCCGGCCGGGGCCGCGCTGCAGCGATTGACGATCCATTGGAACGACGGCGAATACAGCGAAGTGGACAAGCTCAGCGCCAACATGCTGATCAGGGTGACGCGCGAGTAAAGGGCGAACGAAGTCCGCTTTGACATCCGCTTTGCGCCGTGTTAAAGTATTTCATCATCAGGTAATCGGTTTCCTGGCCTCGCAGTCCACACCGTTGTCCGCCCGAAACGTATCTGTATATGGCTTCTTCGTCTATGAAATTCAAGGAATGTTGCTCAGCACCTGGAATTGAAATAGCGGCTCGGGAGGTGGTCGGTGGCGGCTAATCTCGCCCGCACCGGGGAAAACCAGAGGCGGAAGCGCGGCGCTGTTGAAGATTTCAAGCGCGCCTTCACCGGTTTGCGCCGCGGCGAGACCATCGCCGGTTACCTTTTCCTCGCGCCGAATTTCATCGGCTTCATCATCTTCATGCTTTTCCCGATTTGTTTTGCCTTCTACATCATGCTTACCGACTGGAGCCTGGCGAAAGAACCACAGTTCATCGGCTTGAAAAACTTCGATACGATGGTCAAGGACAGGATATTCTGGAAATCGCTGGGCAACAGCTTCTATTACACCTTCGTCGCCGTGCCCACCGGCATCTTCATCGCCTTCTGGCTGGCGCTGGCGCTGAATCGCAAGATGCGCGGCATCATCTTTTTCCGCACTGTTTACTTCCTGCCGCAGATCACGCTGACCGTGGCGGCGGCGACCATCTGGCGCTGGATCTACCAGCCCGAAATCGGCATGATCAATCACATCCTGGAAATGATCGGCATTGACGGTCCCAAGTGGATTCACGATACGCAATGGGCGATGCCGAGCGTCATCATCATGAGCAACTGGCAGGGCATCGGCTTTGCCATGTTGATCCTGCTGGCGGGTTTACAGGGCATCCCGGAAGAATACTACGAAGCCGCCTCCATTGACGGCGCCAGCGGCTGGCAGCGCATGCGTTATGTGACGCTGCCCATGCTCACGCCGGCCCTCTTTTTCGTTATCGTGACATCGCTGATCGGGGCTTTTCAATCATTTGATCAATTCTACGTGTTGACGCAAGGCGGGCCCGCCCATGCGACAACCCCGCTGACCCTCTATATCTTTCAGAACGCCTTCAGCTTTTTCAAGATGGGTTATGGCGCGGCGCTGGCGGCGGTATTGTTCGTGATTATCCTCATCATCACCATCATTCAGTGGCAGTTGGCGCAGCGCTGGGTGTTTGGATTTGAGAACGATGAATAAGAGCGGCGGACCCGGGCAATAGCGATGGCTGGCTTGAACGCGAGACAAGGCGGTGGCTTCGGCCAAAGGCAGAGCAAGATCCTGATGGATCTGCTGGTTTATGTTGTGCTGTCGGTGGTCGGCGTCATTTTCATCATGCCATTCGCCTGGATGGTCGCCAACTCGTTTAAGGATATCCGCGGCATCTACCAATACCCGCCGACATTCATACCCGAGGTCTGGCAATTCCAGAACTATACCGAAGCCTGGACGCTAACGCACTTTGACCTGGGTTTTCTCAACAGCGCGATGGTCGCTGCGGCGGTGGTTCTTGGGCAATTATTCACCGCCAGCCTGGCTGGTTATGCCTTCGCGCGGCTGCGCTTTCCCGGGCGCGACAAGATCTTCCTGCTCTATATCTCGTTGATGATGGTGCCTTTCACGGTGCTGTTGATTCCCCTCTACGTGCAAATGCGCGCCTTTGGCTGGGTCAGCACCTTGCAAGCCGTCATCATTCCCTTCCTCTTCACGCCTTGGGGCACCTTCATGATGCGGCAATTCATGGTCACCATTCCGCGGGAACTGGAAGACGCGGCGCGTATTGACGGCTGCGGCTTCTTCCGCACCTATTGGTTGATCATCCTGCCGCTGACCAAGCCGGCGCTGGCCACCCTGGCCATCTTCACCTTCGTCAATACCTGGAACAGCTTCCAGTGGCCTTTGATCGTGCTAGGCAAGCCCAAAGTCAAGACGCTTCCCCTGCTGCTGGCCTCATTCCAAAATCAGTCCGGCATGCGCACGCCCTGGCACCTGATAATGGCCGCGGCAACCTTTGTTGTCATTCCCGTTTTGATCGCCTTCGTCGTCGGACAGAAGTATTATGTCCGCGGCATTGTCACTAGCGGCATCAAAGGAGGTGGCTAAGGACCGATCAGTTTCATTCGTCCCGGAATCGTATTTCCAATTAAGAAAGGATGCACCAATGATTCGCAAATTAGCACTGCTTGTCACCGTTCTGTCCCTGCTCAGCTTCGGCTTCGCGGCATCGGCGCAAGATATGACGGACTGGACCTGCGGCATGGTCGATGGCGATACATCCGCAGCCATCACCATCACCGGTTGGGAAGGCCCCGGCGAGGTCGACAAGTTCTTGTTGGCCTTCGATGAATTCTTCGGCGAATACTATCCCAATGTCGAACAGATCCTCAATACGGGCGTAAACTGGGGCGACTATTGGACGACCCTGCCGGCCCAGTTGGCGGGCGGCGCCGAGATCGATATGGCCTGGATGCATGACACCCGCAACGATACCTTCGCCGCCAATGGCTGGGCGCTGAATCTCGACAGTTACCTCGAAGCTTGCCCGATCCCCGGCTGGCCCGAGACCTTCGTCACCTCGCAAGTCGACGCCTTCAATTACCAGGGCAGCCAGTACGCGATTCCCTATGACCTCGCGCCCGGCGGGTTATACATCAATCTCGACCTGTTTGAAGCGGCTGGCGTGGAGCCGCCCGGCGAGCATACAACCTTTGAAGAATTCGAGGAATTGGCGATCGCCCTGACGCAGGACACCGACGGGGACGGCGAAACGGATATCTGGGGCACCAGCAATCTGGTGAGCGTCGGTAGAGGCGCAGGCGGCGCCTACTGGGTCATCAAGAGCTTCGGCGGCGAATTGTTCAATGAAGAGAACACAGCGTCCGTGATGAATACGCCGGAAACGGTCGAAGCGATACAATGGATGGCGGACCTGCTCTGGGGTTCGGGCGCGCACCCCACGGCCGACTCCATCGCCGCATCCGGTTTCACGACTGAATTCCTCTTCGCCAATGGCAACGTCGCCATGCACTATGCGCTCAATGACGCCGCTTCCCGCATGTGGGAGCTGGTTGGCGACAGCTTCAACTGGACGGTTGTGCCGACGCCGACCGGTCCCGCCGGTCGCTACAACTTTATCGGCGGCTCGGCCTTTTCGATCCCGACTTCGGCCGCGCATCCCGATCTGGCTTACGAGCTGATTCGTTTCACGCTCGCCAATCCCGATCATCTCTGCCGCACCGCCGCCATGGGCGCCGCGCTGACCAGCCAGTCCGAGTTCCACAATTGCGCCGCGCCCGATGACGCGCCCTACGCCGACGCCTACCATGAGGTCTTCTCGGTCATTGGCGCGCGCGATGGCGTGCACCCGGTTTACCATTCGAAATATCTGGAGTGGGAGTCCTCGGTTTGGGTAGCCAATATGGATCTGCTCTGGACGGGCGAGGAACGCGACGCCGCTGTCGTTGTGCAGCGCGTGCACGACCAGACCAACGAGTTGCTCGGTGGCTAAACCGCGCGTATCGTGAAACAATTCTGCCCTGTTGTAAGCAAGCGGGAGACTGGTTATACTAGTTTCCCGCTTCTGCATTTGGGATGCCCAAAGCTTGCGCGAGAGCGTGATGCGTTCGTGGCACGGGCGTGGGATGTCTTGTTTGCAGGAGAATGCGATCACATTTCAAACAAGTAAGGAGAACCAAGATGAATAGAATATTGGTAATGCTCTTTCTAATCACGCTGCTGCTTTCGGCGGCGCCGTTGGCAAGCGCGCAAACCGAGCTCAGCCTGTGGTATCACGGCGCTGGCAACCCGG
>JAPPEU010000027.1 GCA_028875245.1 Chloroflexota bacterium | reverse complement strand
CATCGGCGGCCAGCCCGCCGATTGCGCGAAGCCGTTGATGCCCCAAAGCAGCAGCATGACCAGCAGCGATGTTTGAAAGCCGAAAGCGAGGTTCACCAAGGCGGTGGCCAGCAAACCCAGGCCGATCAGGCGAAAGGGGCTGACCTGGCTGCCAAGCTGACCGTTGACGAAGTTGCCGATGCCATAAATCCAGAAGAAGACCGTGCCCAATATGCCGATTTCAGCCCGGCCGACATTGAGATCGACGGCGATGATGGGCAAGACGACGCTGATATTCACCCGCCCGAGATAGAGCAGCCCATAGGTGGCGCACAGGGCGCCGACCATGACATTCGGCCGTTTGGCGAGTGAGGAGGAAGGCGTCGGGGTCACGTGGTCTAGCGTCGAGTTTTGCGCGGGATATGGAGTTGCTTTCCCCCATCCCCGGCCCCTTCCCCCAAAATGAGGGAAGGGGAGATAAGGATTGCGACGTTGGCGAAAAAAGCCCCTCCCTCTTCATGGGAGGGATGCCCTCCATAGAGATGGAGAGAGGGGTTTGGGGTGGGGGCGATTGTGGCTAACCGGCCGTGTAGATGAACCGCGCTACATTCGGGTCGTCTACATTGTCGATGGTGATGACCGCGTAACCGGTGCCGACGCGCGCCGGCATGGAGGTGACGCCGCGCATATTGGCGACCTGCGCCACCACGCCAAGATAACCCATATCGGCCGGCTTCTGCGCGATGACCAGCGAGACGATCCCGTCGCGCAAGTAGCTGATGTTCTCTTCGCTGGCGTCAAAGAGCGCCACTTCGACCGCTCCTTGCAAACCGGCGTTCTGGATGGCCGCCCCAGCGCCCAACGCGCCGAAGGTATTGGTGGCGAACATGCCGACGATATCGGGATTGGCCTGCAAGACGGCCGCCGTCTGCTGCTGCGCCATGTCCGCGCTGTTCTCGTTGTAGTCGACGCGGGCGACGACCAGTCCGCCAGCTTCAGCCGCGGCCAGGCAGCCTTCCTCGCGCTGGTCGGTCGTGCTGATGCCCGGGCGCGTGTTGGTGACGTAGATCTTGGCGCCTTCGCCCAGCTTGTCGGCCAATGCCGAACAGGCGATGCGGCCGCCTTCTACGTTATCGGAGCCGATGTAGGTCAGCGGGAAGGTCACTTCGCCATCGGCGTAATTGCCGTCGCCGATGAAGGTGTCAACCGTCAGCACCGGGATGCCGGCCTCATGCGCGTCCTGCAAGACGGGAATCGACTGTTCCTTGTCATTGGGCGCGGTCACCAGCGAGCTGATGTCGCCGCGGGCGATCAAAGCTTCGATGATGGGCGCGGAAACGGTCACGTCAAAGCGTTCCGGGTCCTGCTGGATGACGTTGATGCCCAGGCGGCCGGCCGCGCCGTAGACGCCGCGCGACATGGTGATGTAGAAGGGGTCGGGATTCACGCCGGGCACAAAAGCCAGGTTGTAGCTCTCGTCCAGCTGCGACGCCGGGTCGCTGGTGTTGCTGGTGTAGATGAAGCGCGCCACATCCGGGTCATCGACATTGTCGGCGGTGATGACGGCGTAACCGGTGCCGATGCGGGCCGGGATGCTGCCGACGCCGTCCATGTAGGCGGTGGCCAAGGCGACGCCGAGATAACCCATATCGGCCGGCTTCTGCGCGATGACCAGCGAGACGATGCCATCTTTCAGGAAGCCGATGTTCTCTTCGCTGGCGTCAAAGAGCGCCACTTCAACCGCCCCTTGCAAGCCGGCGTTCTGGATCGCCGTGCCGGCGCCGAGCGCGCCAAAGGTGTTGGTGGCGAACATGCCGACGATATCCGGGTTCGCCTGCAGGACGGCGGCCGTCTGCTGCTGCGCCATGTCTGCGCTGTTCTCGTTGTAATCGACGCGGGCGACAACCAGTCCGCCGTCTTCAGCCGCGGCCAGGCAGCCTTCCTCGCGCTGGTCGGTGGTGCTGATGCCCGGGCGCGTGTTGGTGACGTAAATCTTGGCGCCGGCGCCCAGCTTGTCCGCCAGGGCCGAGCAAGCGATGTAACCGCCCTGCGTATTATCCGAGCCGATGTAGGAAATCGGGAAGGTCACTTCGCCGTCCGCGTAGTTGCCGTCGCCGATAAAGGTGTCGACCGTCAGCACAACGATGCCGGCGTCATGCGCCGCCTGCAGCACCGGAATTGACTGCTCTTTGTCATTGGGCGCGGTGACCAGAGCGTCGATATCGCCGCGCGCGATCAGCGCTTCGATGATGGGCGCGGACACGGTGACGTCAAAACGCTCGGGATCTTGCTGAATGACCGTCAGACCGAGGTCTTCAGCCGCCTGGTAGACACCACCGGACATGGTGATGTAAAACGGATCCGGGTTGACGCCCGGTACAAAAGCGATGGTGTAACCATCGTCCTGCGCGATGGCCCCGGGGACGAGGCACAGCGCAAACAACAAAAGCGCCGCGAGAATGAGTAGCTTCTTCACAATAGAGCTCCTTGTAGGTCGTTTGACAAAGGAATGCAAGAACATAGAAAACGGAGACGTTTACTCGCTACAATAACTTATCGCATTCGCCGTTCAGATGCAAACAGTCGCCCGACAGCAAGGCTAGGCGCCTCAATATAGATAAGTGCTGCAACAGCGATATGTCGTACAAATGGCGGATTGTGTGAATCGCCCGCAAAATTTAGGCTATCTTCGTGGGCGACATACAGCCGCGCGTAGACACTGCGGTCCTGTCGCCCCTACAATTTCCTTTATTTTCGTGGCGATCGGCGCGAAATGATTTTGCTGCGATTGCCTTGGGCATTGTCGCGCGTTTGTCTACAGTCTCGGCGGGAATACGGTATCATCTTGTGAGCAAGCGCTGCGAACAGACAGGCACAGAGACAAATGAAGACCTGCATCGTCATCAGCGGCGGCGACGCGCCGGGCATCAACGCGGCCATTGATGGCTACGTCCGCCTGGCGGCGCGGAATGGCGACCGGGTTCTGGGCGCGCAAGGCGGTTTCGCCGGCTTGTTGGACAATCAACTGGTGGAGATTGATCCGGCGCTCAGCTCGCTGTTGGCCGGGCGCGGCGGATCCATACTGCAATCGAGCCGAGCCCCCGCGCTTCAGCAGCCTGATGCCCGCGAGCGGCTGGCGCGGGTGATGGCGGGCCGCGGGATCGACAATCTGCTGGTTTTCGGCGGCGACGGCACGCTGCGCCATGTTTATCCACGGCTGGGCGCCTGGGGCCTGCCCTGCATCGTCCTGCCGGCGACCATCGACAACGATGTGGCGGGCACAGGCTACACGCTCGGTCATGACTCCGCTTGCAACTTCGCGTCTCATGCGCTCGCGGGCATCCGCGCGACGGCGGGGGCGCTGCCGGGGCGCGTCTTCATGCTCGAGACCCTGGGCGCGCCGACCGGTCATCTGGCGCTGGCAATTGCTTATGCGGGGGGCGCGCATTTGGCATTGCTGCCCGAATACCCGCTGGAGCTGGACTGGCTGGCCGCGCGTCTGAGGCGGATCGTAGAGCGGGACGGTTATGCGCTGGTCGTCCTGTCCGAAGCCTACCCCGGCATCAAAGTGCTCCTTGAGGAGATACCGCAGCGAACCGGCATCCGCATTCGCCACTCGGCATTAGGGCATGCGCAGCGGGGCGCCGACGCTTCGCACAAAGATCGCCGCCTGGCGCGTGATATGAGCCGCGCCGCCTGGCGCGCATTCAAAGACGGTCTGCGACAGGGCGTCCTGGTCGCGCGGGAGGGCGCGCATTTTGTGCATGAAGGCAGCCTGCCGAGCCTGAGCAAACCTCCCCCCGACCGCGACCTGGTCGAGTTCGTCAACCAGCTATGAGCGCCCGCCTGGCCATCGATTTCGGCGGCACACGCAGCCGCGCCGCCCTCTATGACGATCAACTGCAATTGCTGCGGCGGGCCGAGACGCTCAGCCGCGTCGGCGACGGGCCGGATGTCGTCTTTGATCGTTTGATCGCGCTGGGCAAGTCCTTGACCGATGTCGCCGGCGCGCCGGCCTCAATCGGCATCGCGGCGCCCGGTCCCCTGGACACAGCAGCGGGCCTCATCATCAAGGCGGAGACCTTGCCCGGCTGGTCGCAGGCGCCTATCGCTCGCGTTCTGAGCCGCGCTTTTGGCGGCGTTCCCGCCTTCGTGGAAAACGACGCCAACCTGGGCGCGATCGCCGAATATCACAGGGGCGCCGGGCAAGGCGCTGACCCCATGCTCTACCTCACGATCAGCACGGGTATCGGCGGCGGCGCGATCGTCAACGGTGAGTTGTTCACGGGGGGCGGCGGGCTGGCGATTGAACCGGGCCACATGCGGCTGACCCTGCCCGACGGGCGCGTCCGGCGGCTGGAGGAGCTGGCATCAGGCACGGCGCTGGGCGATTGGGCGCGGCAGCGGCTGCAGACGAGCGCCACGCCTTCGGCCCTGCGCGGCCTGGATCTGATTGATGGCCAGGCGGTTGGCGAGGCGGCGGCGGCCGGCGACAAACTGGCGGGGCAGGTGGTCGCGCAGGCGGGCGAATGGCTGGGCTTGGGCTTGGTCAATTTGCTGCATCTCTTCAATCCAGCGGCGATCGTGCTGGGCGGGAGCGCGATGAAGCTGGGTGATCTGCTCTTGGCGCCGGCGCGGCGGGTGATGCGCGAGCATGCTTTGCACGAGGGCTTCCTCCCGCGCAATCTCTTGCGAGCCGCAAGCTTGGGCGATGACAGCTGTCTGCTGGGCGCCGCGATTCATAGCAGGCGACAAATCAAATCTTAGGGTCTGTACGTCCGCGACTCCACTATTTTCGGTGTGTACGGGCGAGCCGCCGGCTCGCCCCTACGTCCAGTATGTGGAGGAAGGTCGCATTTGTGGAATCCCTCGCCGTCGCCCCCTCTCGTCGCTTGAAGCCCGCGCCCGGCAAGGTTAGACTTAGTCCCATGAAATCCCTGCGGCGCATTTTTGCCTTCATGCGGCCTTATGGCTGGTATCTCTTCTTTGGCTTTTGGACGACTGTCCTGCCGGTCGCCATGGAATTGAGTGTGCCGCGCCTGCTTCAATTCATGATCGACGAAGGGATACGCCCGCGCGAATGGGACATGATCGCCCTGGGCGCCTTCTGGATGTTCATCGCCGCCATGATCGGCGCCTTGAGCACGCTGGGGCAGGGTTACTGCCGGGCGGTGGTCTCGCAGGGATTGGCCTTCGATATCCGCCATGCCCTTTTTCGCCACATACAGTCGCTTTCATTCGCCAACCTCGACCAGATGCAAACCGGCCGCTTGATGACGCGCGTCTCCAGCGATGTCGATGTGGTGCGCATGTTTTCCAGCGCGGGTTTGGCGCTGCTGCTGCGCGTGCTGCTGATGATCATCGGGAGCATGATCATGCTGCTGCTGACCGATTGGCAGCTTTCGCTGATTATGTTTGCCGTGGCCGGCGTCTCCGCCATTTTCATCCGTTATTTGATGGTGAAGGCGACCAGCCTGTTCACGATCGTGCAGCAGAAGCTCGGCGCGCTGAATACACTCGTGCAGGAGAACCTGGCGGGGATTCAAGTGGTCAAGGCTTTTGTGCGCGGCCGCTTCGAAATTGATCAGTTCGGCGAGAGCAATGACGATTATCGCGAGAAGAATATCGAAGTCGGTCAATTGATCGCGGTGGCGATGCCGATTCTGCAAGTGCTGACGAATGTGGGCACGGTCGCCGTGCTCTGGTTCGGCGGCTTGTCCGTCATGGGCGATCGCCTCAGCATCGGTGAATTGATCGCCTTCAATAACTACCTGGTGACTGGCATGGGCCCGCTGCTCTTCCTGGGCAATCTGCTGATGATGGCCGCCCGCGCCGAAGCCTCGGCCGAACGAGTCGTGGAAGTGCTCGATACCGAACCGGCGCTGAAGATCGCTCGCAGCTCATATAAAGCCTCAAGTAGGGGCGAGCAATCAGGTCGCCCGCTGCGCGTCAGCTTCGAGAATGTGTCTTTCCATTACAGTCGGCGCAATGGGGGCAAGACGAATGGATCCAACGGCGTCAGCGGCGACGATGTCCTGCATGGCATCAACTTCAATGCCGAAGCGGGGCAGCAGATCGCGCTGCTCGGGGCCACCGGCTCGGGCAAGAGCACCTTGGTCAATCTTATTTCGCGCTTTTACGATGTCAGCGGCGGGCGCGTCATCGTGGATGGCGTCGATGTGCGCGAATGGGATCCGGCCGAGCTGCGCGGCAATATCGGCATGGCGATGCAGGAGTCGATTCTCTTCAGCGGCAGCGTGCGTGACAATATCGCTTTTGGCGCGCCGGCGGCGACGCTCGAAGAGGTGATGGCGGCGGCGGAAGCGGCGCAAGCGCACAAGTTCATCGCACAGATGCCACGCGGCTACGACAGCGCCGTCGAGGCGGGCGGGGCCAACCTGTCCGGCGGGCAGAAGCAGCGCATCGCCATCGCCCGCGCCTTGCTCATCCAACCCGGCATACTCGTCCTGGATGACAGCACCAGCGCGGTCGATATGGAGACCGAATACAAGATACAGGCCGCGCTCGAATCGCTGGCGAGCCAGAGCACGACCTTCATCATCGCCCAGCGCATCACCAGCGTCCTGCGCGCCGATCAGATCCTTGTCCTTGATGATGGGCGCATCGCCGAGCGGGGCACACATCAGCAGTTGATGACCAGCAGCCGAATCTACCGCGAAATCTACCAATCCCAGCTAGGCGAGATCGCGCGCTAACGGAAGTGGGAAATAATGTTTACCACCGAGGACACCGAGTTTGAAGGAGTACACTGAGCAGGCTGATGGGAAAAACGCAAATGAAACGTGGTCATGAAATGTGATCCGTAGGGGCGTTTCGCTGAAACGCCCAAAGTAGTTTGGGTGGAAGGAGTGGGCGTCTCAGCGCCGCGCGTAGACTCAGCGGGTCAGACGCCCCTACACGCCTCCCTGATTTTGCTCGGTGAACTCGGTGGTAAAAGATTTTGTGAACTCCCGGAATTGGAGAGCTGATGACTAATCAAGGCGCGTCAAATTCCCGGCCGCGCTTTATGGGCGGGAGCGGGGGCGGACGCCCAACCGGCGAGAAAGCGAAGGATCGGCGCGGCACGCTGCGGCGGCTGTCGGATTATCTGAAGCCCTATCATCGGCGCTTGCTGCTGGTCGCGCTGCTAGTGGTCCTGGGCACTTTTCTCGGTTTGTTGGGGCCGGCGCTGCTGGGGCGGGCGATCGATCAATATGTCATTTTCCATGACATTGACGGCCTGGCGTCCATCGCTCTGCTGATGCTCGTGGTGTATCTGGCGCAGGGCTTGTTCACCGCGCTGCACGGCATCATCATGATCCGCGTCGGCCAATACTTCGTCGCCGATATTCGCGCCGCGCTCTTCCGCCACTTTCAGGCGCTCTCGATGGATTATCACGACCGCCACCGCACGGGCGATCTGATGAGCCGCATCAGCAACGACAGCGAGACGATCAATCAGATTCTCTCCAACGGTCTGATCCAGTTCACGACGAACATCTTGTCCCTGGGCGGGATCATGGTGGCGATGCTGCTGCTCAACCTGCCGCTGGCGGTCGGCACGTTGATCATTCTGCCCATCATGCTCTTCATCACGAGCCAAATCACCGAGCGAACGCGGGTGGCTTTCCGCGGCATGCAACGTAACCTGGGCCTGCTGAACGCGGTGATGGAGGAGAACATCACCGGTATTCGCGCCGTGCAGGCTTACGCGCAGGAGAACGCGGCGATCGCGCAGTTTCAGGACGCCAGCGAGGCTTATCGGCGCGTCGGCATCCGCGCTGATTTCATCACGGCGGCGCTGGGCCCGATGTTCACGACGATGATGATTTTGTCGGTGGCGGCGACGGCGCTGCTGGGCGGCTGGCTGGCATTGCGCGATGTCGTGTCGGTTGGCGTGCTGGCGACCTTCGTCGTCTACATCATGAACTTCTTCCGCCCGATGCGCGGCATCGCCATGGTGTACAACCAGCTGCAATCGGCGTTGGCGGGCGCGGAACGGATATTCGCCGTCCTTGACGCGAGCCCGACCGTCACCGATCTACCCGATGCGCAGCCGCTGCGGGATATCCGCGGCGCGGTCAGTTTCGAGGGCGTCAACTTCGCTTATGAGCCGGGGCAACCGGTCTTGCAAGACATCAACCTAACGGTTGAGCCCGGAGCGACGATCGCCCTGGTGGGGCCGACGGGCGCCGGCAAGACCACCATCATCAGCCTGCTCAGCCGCTTCTATGACGTCAGCAGCGGCCGGATCTGCATTGACGGCGTCGATATCCGCGCGGTGACGCAGGATTCGATCCGCCAGCAGCTGGGCATCGTCCTGCAGGACACTTTCCTCTTCAGCGGCGCCGTCATGGAGAACATTCGTTATGGCCGCCTGGACGCGAGCGACGCCGAGGTGGTCGAGGCGGCCCGGCTGGCGAACGCCGACAGCTTCATCCATTTGCTGCCGCGCGGCTACGAGACGCAAGTATCGGAGAAGGGGCACAATTTCAGCCAGGGTCAGCGGCAGCTGCTGGCGATCGCGCGGGCGATTCTGGCGGATCCGCGCATCCTGATCCTTGATGAGGCGACCAGCAGCGTCGACACGCGCACGGAGATCCAGATACAGGAGGCGCTGCTGCGGCTGCTGGAGGGGCGGACCGCTTTTGTCATCGCGCATCGGCTGAGCACGATCCGCAATGCGGACCGCGTCCTGGTGGTGAATGACCAGCAGATTATCGAGCGCGGCACGCACGACGAGCTGCTGGCGGCCGGCGGCTTTTATCATCAGCTTTATGTGAGCCAGTATCAGCGTTTGGAGGACTTGGTCGCGGTGAAATGAACGCGGCCGGCGTCTTCCAGAATTTGAATTATCCCCCGATCGGGTTCCGCGACGGGATTTACCGCAGCCGCTCGCAAGTGACAACTTGGCTCACACAAAATTACGAACCCGCAAAAATAGGAATCTGTAGGGGCGTTTGACCCGCAGTGTCTACGCGCG
Source organism: Chloroflexota bacterium (assembly GCA_028875245.1). Lineage (GTDB taxonomy): Bacteria > Chloroflexota > Anaerolineae > Aggregatilineales > Phototrophicaceae > UBA6055. The sequence continues at coordinate 20 of JAPPEU010000027.1, read as the reverse complement.
GCGCTGAAACGCCCGAAAAA
>JAPPEU010000038.1 GCA_028875245.1 Chloroflexota bacterium | reverse complement strand
GGGGTAGAAAAAGCAGCAATTTCGCTAGAGTACCGGACAAGCCTTGTAGGGGCGAGCCATTTGGGTCGCGTAGACACTGACCACCGGTCACCCGTGCTTGTGAAGGCGCGGGCTCGTAGGGCGAGACAGGGGTCGCGTAGACACTGACCGTCTCCCGCCCCTACAGATTTCGCTATGATTGCAGATGGATTTGGCAGGTTCACTAAAAAGAGGACGCAGAGGGCAATTCAGTTGGCCAACCCAACCGCCTCCATCAGGTTAGACACTCCCCAGGCTGGGGCAGCCTCAGCTGAACAGAGCTTTCAATGCCCCGACCGAGGCGCGGAAGCCATCCTCGAAACTGCCGCCGAGCGGACGGTAGACCGACTCCAGCGAAATCGACCCGGCGTAGCCATCGGCTTTCAGCGCGGTCGCCATGTCTTCAAGATAGGGCGCCATCTGCCCCGTCCCCAGCTGCCGGCAGGCGATCGTCGCTTTGGCGATCTCGACGACCACATCCTTGAGGTGGATATGCCCGAGGCAGCCGCCGCGCAGCGCCTCATAGCCATCGGGGTAGGGCGCCTCCGTGCTGTAGAGCGCGTTCGCCGGGTCCCACATGACTTTCAGGCGCGCGGAGCCAACTTCATCCACCATGCGGCGCGCGAGGAAGGCCGAGTTGGTGATGGCGTTGTTGCCGGTCTCCATGACAAGCGTGATGGCGCGGTCTTCAGCGATTTGGGCCGCCCCGCCGATCAACTCGCGCGCCCGCGCCCAGGCGCCTTGGGCGACATTCCACTGTTCGGCGCCGAAGCTGCCGAAAAGGATCATCTCCTTTTTGAAGCTCATGATGCGCGCCAGCGGGCAATCCAGGGCCTGCGCCATATCGATGCAGCGATGAAGCGCCGCGAGATGCTCCCGGTAGGCGGGCGCCTCGGTCGAGAGCTCGCCCAGGGCCAGGCCGCCGAAGATATGCCGCGAGACGCAAGAGACCTCGACGCCGTGCGCAGCGACAAGCCGCTGCACGCGATCCATCTGCGCGTCTGATAAGTCGCCGACTTCTACATCCCAGAGGTATTGCAATTCGGCTTGCGTCAAACCGAATTCGTTCATGACGGTCAGCGCCTGTTCAAATTCGCGGCTGATGCCGTCAGTGATGACACCTAGTTTTGTCATAGCAAGTCCAACCCCGTTTCTGTGCGTCCGGGCGCTGTCTGTTGAATATCGCCCGTCTTCAAACAGCACACATCTCAACCACAGAGGAAATGAGGATACACAGAGAACACAGAGAACACAGAGAAAATCTTATTCACTCTGTGTCCATTCATCTCCACTCTCATTCGCTCAGGCATTCATTGCCAAAAAATGAGAACTTCTCTCATCAGACAAAACTCTGTGGTCTCTGTGTATCCTCGGTGTCCTCTGTGGTAAAAGCTGAAGCGTGTCTGCTAAAGGGTAAATCTGCATAGTATTCAACACACACCGGTGGCTCGCTCCTACAGCCCTCACCATTTGACTTCCGCCCCGGAGAACTCTTCCAGCAGCTTGACAATCGCCCAATTGTCGCCCTCGGGAAAGCGCGAGATGCCGGCCTGGAAAAGCTCGTAAGCGGCGCTGGTGGCGAACAGGGGCATACCGCTCTCCCGCGCCAGCGACATGCTAATGCCGATATCCTTGACCATTGTGCTGATGTGGCTGCCGCTGTCTTCAAACTTGCGCTCCATGATCAATTCAGCGCAATTCTTGAAGAAGGGTGTATTGGCGACATGGGTGCTGCTGAAGACTTCGTAAAGCGTCTCGCCCTTGATGCCGGCGGCCGCGCCCAGCGCCAGGGACTCGAAGATGCCAGCAAAGCTGACGCCGATCAGCGCTTGCAGCGACGCCTTGACCGTCTGCCCCATGCCGATCGCTTCACCGACGTGGAAAATCCGCCCCCCGACCGCCTGCAGCAGATCCTCATTTTCAGCGAAAACCGACTTATCCGCCGCGACCATCATCGTCAACGTGCCGGCTTCGGCGCCGAATTGCCCGCCGCTGACCGGGCTGTCAATCAGGTTGAGGCCGCTCCCGGCGATTGCCTCCTCGACCGCGCGCATCTCCGCCGGCTGGATGGTGGCGCTGACGATAATGGTGGCGCCCGCCCCCAGCGAATCCTTCAAGCCGCCCGCGCCAGCGACCACATCCATTACTTGCGCGCCGCTCATGACCATGACGAAGACGGCATGCGCGCCCGCCAGATCCGCCAGCCCGGCCGCGGGGACGCCGCCAAGCTCCGCCAGCATCCGCCCGCGCTCCGGCCGCAGGTCGCAGCCGGAAACAGCGAAACCCGCCGCTATCAAGTTCTTCGCCAGGCCCAGGCCCATATTGCCCAAGCCGACCACCGCTACATTCTTCATTTCTGTTTCTCCATTTTTTATAAACGGGCGACTCGCCGAGTCGCCCATACATATTTTGGTTTTGGCGGGCGACCCAATGGGTAGCGTAGACACTAACCGTCGCTCGCCCCTGCATATCCTTCGGTTTGCGGGTCCTGATCATGTCCCCGCCAGGAACTTGACGCCCTGCAGCACGCCTTGCTTCTGGTCGTATTCCGTATCGTCGTAGTAGTGGTCTTCCAGTTCGATGCTGACGCAGCCTCTATAGCCATTGTCCTCCAAGATCTTGAGGATGATCTTCCAGTCGGAGAGGCCGTGGCCGGGGATGGTGTAACGCCAGTTCATGCCGCCGTATTTGAAGGGCGCGCCGAAGGTCGCTTCCTGAAGATTGCCGTATTGATAAAGATTCTCGTCAATGATCATGCAGTCCTTGCCGTGCGCGTGGAAGACATGGCCGACGAATTCCTTGAGGAAGCGAATGGGGTCGATGCCCATGCGCACCAGGTGCGACGGGTCGTAGTTGACACCCATGTTAGGGGAGCCGACCTGGTCGATGAAAGCGCGGTAGGTCTCCGGCGTACAGACGAGCGAGCCCGGCCCCGGCCAGCCTTCGATGACCAGACAGGCGCCGCAGTCTTCAAACGTCGCCGCCAATTCGCCATAGCTATCGAGCATATAGGCGAAATTCTCGGCGCGGGGGCGCGCTGGATCTTCGGGAATCATGCAGACGAAGATGGTCTTGGCGCCGGCGGCGGCGCAAGCGCGAATGTATTCGGCGTTCCGCGCGACGGCGTCGCGGCGCGCCCCGGCATCGGGCGACATCATCTCGCCCCCGACGGGCAGATCAGCCGAGCCGACGCGCAGCCCGGCGTCGACGACTGTCTTGGCGACGCTGTCGGCGTCACGGCCAAGGTCGATGACTTCGAGGTCGTTTTCCAGCGCCCAGGCGATCATGCCGTCGAGGTCTTGTTCCCAGGCGAAGTTGCGGCGGCGCCAGCCAAGCGGAAAATTGCCGGTTGCAGTCTTCATGCGTTTCTCCTTTCAGAATCGGGCGGCTCACAGGGTAGCGTAGACACGAACCGTCAGTCGCCCCTAGCTTCGTTAGTTTTAGCGGGCGACCCTATGGCTCGCCCCTGCATCTGTTGGTTTGGGCGGGCGCCCTGATATTGAATCTGATATTCTCTATCCTGTCCGAACCGGTTGACCGTTTTTGCTCGCCGATTCGACGATCGCGTCCCAGAGCTTGGCCATCCGCAAACCCACTTCCGGCGGGCTGGGATTCGCGATCTGGCCGGCGCGGACGCGGGTGAATTGCTCCCAGGCGCCGCGCATCTTGGGCAGGCCCTCAACTTCGCTGTAGGCCGCTTCGCCCTCGCGCCGCAGCAGCAGGCGTTCGCCGTAGATGCCGGTTCGGATCACGCCGCCGGTCAGGTTGACATAAATCTCGCTGTGCAAGCCGGAGATGCAATCGCCACAGCCGTTGATCGTCACCAGCGCGCCCGATTTCAGCCGCCCCATCACCACCCCGTCAATATCGACGGGCGTGCCGCGACTGTCCAGCCAGGCGGCGACCGACTCAAAATCTTCGCCAACCAGGGCGCAAACGGTATTGAGCATGTGCGCGCCGGAATCAAAGAGAAAGCCGCCACCGGCGATATCCGGCTTCTGTCGCCATTTGCCCTGCGTGTTGCGCTTCCAGCCCTGCCAGATCATGCCGGTCACGGTGCGGAGTTCGCCCAGCTCGCCCGACGCGATCAAGCGCGCCGCGCGCTGTATCTGGGGCGAAAGCCCGCCCTGGAACGCCACCACCAGATGCTTGCCCGCCCGGGCGCGGCAGTCCATCAGGCTGAGCGCTTCGGCCGCGTTCATCACCATTGGCTTTTCCAGCAGCACATCCAGGCCCGCTTCCAGGCAGCTTTTGGCTTGGTCGTGATGCAGGTTATGCGGCGTCACAATGAAGACGGCATCAAGCTCGTCGGCGTATTTCTCGAGCAGCTCGGCAAGTACGGGTTCGTTGGGCGGCCGAGGCGCGCCTAATTCAGCGAGCTTTTCAAGCGTCATCTTGCAATTATCGGCCGACGGTTCGCAAATGACGCGGATATCAGCACCGGTTTCGATCATCAGCGGCAGGTGGTGCCGCGCCATGTTGCCAGCGCCGATCAAGGCGGTTCTTGTCGTCACCGTCGGTCTTTCAAACCATAAATCATAATTCGAGGGATAGTATCCAAGAGAGGCGCAAAAGGCAAATGCAGTTTGGAATGGGTAGTGTATCGAAGTCGGTGGAAATTCATTTTCACCACAAAGGAAAGAAGGACACAAAGAAATTGCATATAGTCTACGTTTCTCGGTGTCCTCGGTGGTAAAGTTTTTTTGTTTCCACCGAAAGGGATACACTTCCGCAGTTTGGAATGCAACTGGCGGAAAAAGCGCCACAGGAGCTCGGAATCAGCTATAGCCGCGCCAGCCAGGCGCATCAAGCGCGCCGGCGTGAGCGGTGCTCAATCCGCGTCTCGACGCCTTCGAGAACGGCGACCGGCTCGCCATCGCGATCGACCCAAACGCCGCAGGGCCCGCCGCGTTCGCTGACGCCGAAGTCAATTTCGCTCCCGTCCATGCGCAGAATCGGATGATAGTGTTGGGCGACCGCTTCCGCTTCACCGACGATGTAATGGCCGATCATGGCGCAGCGGAAGCGATCGGCGCTGGTATTGGGGTAGCTGCCGTGGACCAGTTGACCGTTGAAAAAGAGCACAGCGCCGGGTTCCATAATCAGCGGAATCGGCTCGTACCCGGGCGGCAACTCCACCGTATCATTGACAAAGCTGGTGTTTGTATCGGCATCGACTGTGCAGAGCACCGGAATGTCATGCGTCCCGGGCACGACAAAGAGACAGCCGTTTTCTTCATCACAGCGATCAACCGCCATCCAGGCGGCGACGCAGGTGCCCGGCTGGACGCGCAGATAAAACTGGTCTTGATGCAGGGCCTGGCCGCGCGCGCCCGGCGGTTTGAAATAATACATGGACTGCGCTACAAGCGGTTCTCGACCGAGGATGGCCGTCATCCACTCGTTCAGGCGCGGATCAAGCAGCCAATTCAAGCTCATTTCGTCCCAGCGGTGCATCTGCCCAACGCGCGGGTATTGGGCGAGCGGATCGCCTTTATCGGTGATATTGTCCGATTGGCGCTGATGGTTTTCGTTGATCCAGAGAAAGTGCTCGCGCAGCGCCGCAGCCTCATCAAGGCTGAACAGGCCGCGCGCCATGGTATAGCCCTGCTTGGCGAATTCGCTGATATTTGTGGCGGGTGCAGGCATTTGGCGGCTCCGCGAGTCAACAGTCGTCCGCGCGACACTCAGCCCGTATAGCGCGTTTCGACGCCTTCAAGCAGGGCGACCGGCTCGCCATCTTGATCCACCCAGACGCCGCAGGGTCCGCCATGTTCGCTGACGCCCAGGTCAATTTCACTGCCATCCATGCGCAAGACGGGATGATACCACTTGGAGACCGCCTCGGCTTCGCCGACGATGTAATGGCCGATCAAGGCGCAGCGGAAGCGATCGGCGCTGCTGTTGGGGTAGCTGCCGTGGACCAGTTGACCATTGAAGAAGAGCACATCGCCCGGATCCATGACCAAGGGGATCGGCTCATAACCGGGCGGCAACTCAACGGTGACATCGGTGAAGCTGACATCGATATCGGCATCGACCGTGCACAAGACCGGGATGTCATGCGTGCCCGGCACGATGCGCAGGCAGCCATTTTCTTCATCGCAGCGGTCAACCGCCATCCAGGCGGCGACGCAGGTGCCGGGGTCGACGCGCAAATAAAACTGGTCTTGATGCAACGCTTGACCGCGGGCGCCGGGCGGCTTGAAGTAGAACATCGTCTGCACGGCGTAGGGCTCGCGCCCGAGGATGCCCGTCATCCATTCGCTCAGGCGGGAATCGATCATCCATTGCAGGCTGGTTTCATCAAAGCGATGCGGATGCATGACGCGGGGATAACGGGCCAGCGGATCGTCTTGGGCAAGGGTGTTGTCCGATTCCGCGTCGCGTTCCCGTATCGCCCGCTGTTCCGCATTGATCGCAAAAAAATGCTCGCGTAAATCTTCGACTTCTTCCTGGCGAAACAGACCGCGCGCAATCGTGTAACCCTGCGCGGCGAACTCGGCTATTTGGGTCGCGGGTACGGTCATTTCCACAGCCTCGCTATCTAAGTATTTATAATATGCGCAAATTGTAGCGCAAAAAGTTTGTCATGTCGCCTGTATTTGTCTCTGGCGACAAATCAGCGCAGCTCATTATTCGCAGAGCTGGACATTGCTATGGCAGTATGTATCTACAAAGTAGAAACATAGGACGCTGAGATGCTGACCGAAATCAAGAAATGGGGAAACAGCCTCGGCATAAGCATTCCCAATGAATTAGCGAATGAGATCGGGCTGGAAGTCGGCAGCGAGGTTGAACTGCGTGTTGTGAACGGCGAGCTCCGGATCAGAAAGCGGCGCAGAAAACGCTGCGACCTCGAAGAGATGCTGGCGAGCGTGCCGGACGATTACGATGAGGGGGAATGGGATACTGGACCTCCAGTTGGCAACGAGGTCTGGTAGTTGGGCATAGGCATATCCGGTAGGGCAATCGCTTCAAAATGATGAAACTCAATGATATAAACTCAAACTAAAAATTAACTACAGAGAACGCAGAGATCGCAGAGAAAAACAAAATATATGCTCATGTTTTAGTTCAACTTTATTTGTTGAGCGGCAAATGAAATTTCTCTGGCAACTTTGCCATATTCAAATGGTGGATCTGTAGGAATTGTCGTCAGAAACTACCTGAACTCTGCGTCCTCTGTGTTGAAAGACAATTTGAAGCGATTGCCCTGGCATATCCGGGCAGTGTCTGGCGGGTCGGGATTAGGCTGTGATACAATACATTTTCAATATAGAAATGGGGACTGCAATGCGTACCACAATCAAGAAATGGGGAAACAGCCTCGCCGTCTGCATTCCGCATGAATTAGCAAATGAGATCGGGCTGGAAGTCGGCAGCGAGGTTGAACTGCGTGTTGTGAATGGATGCCTGAAGATTTATCCGCCAGGGACGCCCCACTATACGCTCGAAGAGTTGGTAGCGCAAATCACGCCCGAGAACCGGCACGAAGAAGTTGACTGGGGTCCACCAGTCGGCAAAGAGGCCTGGTAGTGGCCTTTATTCCTGATCGCGGGGATATAGTCTGGACAGACTTCGATCCGCAGGCGGGGCGCGAGCAAGCAGGCTCACGTCCCGCTCTTATTTTGTCGCGACAGAATTTCAACGCCGCCTCAGGCTTGGCTGTCTGTTGTCCTATTACTGGACGACAAAAGGGTTATCCCTTTGAGATTCCGCTGCCCGCAGGTTTGGAAATCTATGGTGTAGTGCTAGTAGATCATATCCGGAGCATTGATTGGCGAGTCCGCCCGGTCGAATTCAAGGCCAAAGCCCCCGAATCGGTTCTTCATAATGTCCTGGATCGACTGGAAACGCTTCTACAGTAATCCAATCTCATTTGATTCTGCCCATTTGCGTAGCCCCGCGCTTTAATGTATTCTCTCCCGCAACGAACTGACACTGATGATCTGGCTCGCAGCCAGCATATTGCATATCGCTCTGACGGAGACCCGCCCATGTTCGACTGGACAACCGAAGAACTGCCCCAAGCCACGACCGATGTTGCTACACTCAAAGCCAACATCGACGAATTTGGCTACTGCCTGGTCAAAGAGGCCATCGCGCCCGAGCAGCTGGCTGTCGCCAAGCAGCGCTTGCTGGAACAGGCGCAGGCGGAGCTTGAAGGCGGCCACGCTTTTGAAGACGGCGGCGCCAAACAGCAATGGGGCGCCTTCACCGACAAGGGCGGCAACATCCGGCGCGACGCTTTCTCGGCCCGAGCGGGCGGCGTCAACCAGCGCGTCTGGATGTTGATCAACAAGGGGGTGGTCTGGCGGGAGCTGCTGGCGCAGCCGACGGTGCGCGCGGTCGTCGGGCATGTGCTCGGGAATGATTACCTGCTCTCCAGCTATGGCGCCAACATCGCCAAACCGGGCGGCGTCGCCATGAACCTGCACACCGACCAATGGTGGATGCCGGAGCCGATCCACCGCGCGCCCAACCCGGTGCCAGCCGGCTCCCTCACGCGTGAGCGCTCCAACCGCGTCGATGACCACCCGGCCATGATCGCGCCGCCGGTCGTCGTCAATGTGATGTGGATGCTCAACAACTTCAGCGAAGAAATTGGCGCCACCCGCATCGTGCCGCGCAGCCACCTCTACGGCCGCCGCCCCGACAAAGAAAAAGATAAAGATGTCGTCAGCATCCCGGCGGAAGGCGTCGCCGGAAGCGCCATGCTCTTTGACGGCCGCATCTGGCATGGCACCGGCGCCAACGTGAGCGATGAGCATCGCCTCGGCGTCTTGACCACCTTCGTCGCGCCGCAGTTCCGCACGCAGGTGAACTTCACCATGGCGACCGCGCCCGAGGTGGTGGCGGATGCAGACGAGGATCTGCTGGCGCTGCTCGGCTTCAAGATCTGGAATGCCTATGGGCGGATCGAGAGTCCGGTGGCGGGCTATATCAAACAGGGCGAGCGCTCTCTGGGGGAGCTGCGGCCGCAAAATCATTGAAAATGCGGGTTTTATGCTATAACTTGGTTATCCAGCTTGCTGAAAAGATACCGGTTTAAAGGAGTAAATCGTGTGAAGAAACTATGGACGGCCCTAATTCTTTTGCTCTTGGCGGCGCAAGCGGGCGTTGCGCAGGATGACAAGCCAAGTGTCTTCCTCTTGTCCTTTAACGATTTTGGCGTGACGAGCATCTTCTCGGTGGCGATGGTTGACGCCTTGCAGGCCTACGGCTACATTGAGCCCATAGACCGAGAAGCGATGGACCAGGACGAGGGGCCAGGCAGCCTTGTCATCGAGGCGCCCGATGCTTCCAAGCTCGAATTGCATCGGCGGTTTGTCGATTTCCAACTCGACCAGATTCGCGGCATGGTAGCCGTTGCTTTGGACAACGATCCGGATGTGCTGGTGACGCTGTCCGCCCCAGTGACGCTGGCAGCTGTGCACGCCACCCTGGATTTGCCGGACCCGCCCGCTATCT
>JAPPEU010000035.1:2022-215454 GCA_028875245.1 Chloroflexota bacterium | reverse complement strand
GTCCTTCTTTCCTTTGTGGTGAAAATGAATTTCAACCGAATTCGATACACTGCCTCCGCCACACCTGGCTTGACAGCTGGGTTAAGCAGCCGGTATAATGCGCCGATTATGCTAGAAATCGTTCAGGAGTAAAGAGATGGGTCCATTACCCAAGCGCAAAGTCTCCAAATCCCGGCGGGACCGGCGCCGCGCCCACGATGCCTTGACGCTTAAGCACCTGGTGGAATGTGAAAGCTGCGGCGAATATCATATCGCGCATCGCGTCTGCCCCAAGTGTGGCTCCTATCGTGGCGAGCAAGTTGTCGAGATCGACGTCGATTAGCTGGCGCGCTTGCGCAGCAATGGCAACGCGAAGGACCGTGCCGCCGCCGCACGGTTTTTTGCGCCGGCCGCGCGCGGGCAACTCGCTCCCTGTTCCGGTGTTCTGCATTATAGTAGAAGCGAAAATCAGAAAACGCCTTGAGATGACCAATTGGAATGCCTGCGCCGCTTTGTTCCCCGGTCAAGGCTCGCAAATAATCGGCATGGGGGCGGATTTCGCCCGGCGATACACGATTGCGCGCGACGCCTTTGAGCAAGCCAACGACATCCTCGGTTACGACCTGGCTCGCATCTGTTGGGAGGGGCCAAGCGCGGAACTGGATAAAACCGCCATTACGCAGCCTGCGCTCTTTGTCTGCAGCCTGGCGATCTGGGCTGTCCTCAAAGACCTGTATCCGGCTGCTGAACCGGCCTGGATGGCCGGGCATAGCTTGGGCGAGCTCTCCGCCTTGGCCGCGGCCGAAGCGTTCAGCTTTGAAGATGGCTTGCGGCTGGTGGATGCCCGCGGGCGCTTCATGCAGGCGGCTGGCGAGAAAAGCCCAGGCGCGATGGCGGCGATTCTGGCGCTCGATATCGCCCGGGTTGAAGCGCTCTGCGCGGAAGTTTCGTCCGAAACCGGGCAGATCGTCGTGCTGGCGAATGACAACTGCCCGGGGCAGGCGGTCGTTTCCGGCGATATCGCAGCGGTGGATGCGCTGATTGAACGCGCAGCGGCCGCCGGCGCCAGAAGGGCGGTCAAGCTGGCGGTCAGTGTAGCCGCGCACTCGCCATTGATGAGGGCGGCCTTGGATGGCTTCCTCCAGGTTGTTCAGCGAACCGCCTTTTCACCGCCGACGGCGCCGGTTATCGGCAACGTCGCCGCCCGGCCGCTGCAAACCGCCGCCGAAATCACAACTGAATTGCATCAGCAATTGACGCAGCCGGTGCGCTGGACGGATTCGATTCAAGCCATTATCGCCGCCGGGGCGGAGACCTTTGTTGAGATTGGCGCAGGCAACGTACTCACTGGTTTGATGCGGCGCATTGACCGTTCGAAGCAGCGAATCAGCCTGAATAATGTCGAAGCCTTGGACGCATTCCTGGAGTCGCAACTGTAAATCGGTCGAAACACGAGGGGGTTCGACGTGTCTGATCTGATTCTGGCGCAGCGTGATGGGGCGGTGTTTGAGGTCACGCTCAATCGTCCGCGCCAGCGCAACGCCATCAACGACGAGATGATGCAGGCGCTTTCGGTCGCCTTTGATCAGGCGGAGGACGAATTTAACAAGGGCGCGCGGGCGGTCATTGTCCGCGGCGCGGGCCGGGTATTTTCAGCCGGCATCGACCTCAATCAATTCCTGACGCCGGACGAAGGGCTGCGCAAAAACCTGTTCCCATTCACCGCCCGCTATCAAGCCGTCTTGAACAAGATCGAGCGCTGCTCCCTGCCCGTCGTCTGCGTCTTGCAGGGTTATTGCCTGGGTTTGGCGCTGGAGCTGGCGCTGGCCTGCGATTTTCGCATTGCGGCGGAGCGGACGAAGCTGGGCCTGCCGGAAGCGCGCCTCGGCATCATTCCCGATGTGGGCGGCTCCGTGCGCCTGGTGAAGCTCATCGGCCCCGCGCGCGCCAAAGATTTAATCATGACCGGCCGCAATATCGACCTGTCACAAGCCCTCGATTGGGGACTGGTGAATGCCGTATTCCCGAAAGACGAATTGGATCAAGGCCTTGGTGAATTTGTTGATGCGCTGGCTGCCTCGGCGCCGCTGGCGGTCAGTTACGCCAAACGAGTCGTCAACGATATCGCCGATAACGCGCGCGGCCTGCAGATTGAAGCGTGGGCGCAGGCGCAGCTCTTCCGCACTGAGGACTTCCACAATGCCGTAAAAGCCATGATTGACAAAACCTATCCGATAGACTGGGAAGGCGAATGAAGCAGAGTTTTAAGGCGAGGCATCGCCGATCAGGGCGCGCAGTTTCCCGTTAGCGTCTTTCAAGAGACGCCGCGCCTCCTTGTGGTCCACCCCCAGACGTTTCATAACGACGGCGGTTTTCACCTCATTGTCAGCCCTCAGCAGCAGCTTCCGCGCCTCCTGATCATCAACAGCTGCCAGGCGCATAACCAGGCGGCAGGCGCGCTCGGCCAGTTTCTGATTGGAGACTTTCACATCCACCATCAGATTGCCGTATATCTTGCCCAGGCGGATCATAGTCGCCGTGCTCAGCATGTTCAGTATCATCTTCTGCGCCGTGCCCGCTTTCATCCGCGTGGAGCCGGCGATCACCTCAGGCCCCAGATCAACGCTGATCCCTACATCAGCCAAAGCGCAAATGGGCGAGCGCGCATTGCAGGCGACAGCGATCGTGGGCGCGCCCGTTGACCGCGCGAAACGCAGCGCGCCCATGACATACGGGGTGCGCCCGCTGGCGGCGATGCCACAAAGCACATCCGCTTCCGTCAGCCCCCGCTGCGCCAGGTCGGTTTCAGCTTGCGCGGCTTGATCCTCCGCGCCTTCTATCGATCGCGTCAGTGCTTCGCTGCCGCCGGCGACCACCGCCTGAATGAGATCGGGCGGCGTGCTGAAGGTAGGCACGCACTCGACGGCATCGAGAAGGCCCAGCCGACCGCTGGTGCCCGCGCCAACATAAAACAGGCGTCCGCCGCTGCTCAGGGCCTCGCTGATAATTTCAACCGCCTCAGCGACTTGTGGCAGCGCTTCTTTCACGGCGGCGGCCACTTTGGCGTCTTCGCTGTTGATCAGGCTGAGGGCGTCGAAAGTGCTCATTTGCTCGATTTTGGCGCTGCGCGGGTTGTCCCGCTCTGTACTAATGTTCATATTCTATTGGCCGCGCTCCATTTCCATTTTGCTAATATCGCCGCGCCGATAACGGGTGGATGCATGGCGGTTGGCCGCTCGGGCAAGACGAGTCGGCGCGTCAACTCCGTGGAAAGCCAGTTGGCTTTGTCCAGCAGGCCGCCAGCAAAGGCGATCGGCGCTCCTTCGTACTTCAGCCGCCGCCGCATCGTCTCAATTTGCTCTGCCAGATGCGCCGCGCCTCGCGTCAAGATCTCTAGAGCCAAGCGGTCGCCATGCTCCGCGCGATCCAACACAAGCGGCGCCAAGCCAGCCACACGCGTTGCGGGCGCCTCTTCCGATCGATAAACCCAGGCAATCAGATCAGTCACTTCGCTCAAGCCCAGCTCGTCCAGGCAGGCTTGAGCCAAACCCGACTGGCGAGGCGCATTGCCTGCGTCGCGCGCCCGAAGGACATGCTTCAAGAGCTGAGAGCCGATCCAAAAGCTGCTGCCTTCATCGCCCAGCAGATAACCCCAGCCACCGATCTGCAGGCGCTCGCCAGCGGGTGACACGCCGTAAGCGGCGCTGCCGGTTCCAGCCAGCAGCAAGATGCCGTGACCCTGCGCCAAAGCGCCCGCCAGCGCAATCTCCAAGTCGGAGCTCGTTGTCAGGCAACTCTCAGGCAGAACCGGCTTGACGGTCTCCACCAGCCAGGATTCGCTGTGCAGATTGGACGCGCCCGCAATGCCAATGCCGACCGCGCTGATGTTCTCCTCGCGCAGGCCGGCGATATCCAGCACATCCACGATTCCCCGCCGTACTTTCCTCCGCGCCGCTTCGTGACCAATGATGTTTGGATTAGCGGAACCGGCCGTAAACGACGCCAGCTCATCTAGGTTTTTGTTCACGACCACAAGGCGCAGCTTGCTCCCGCCGCCGTCAATGCCGAGAAAGAGCGGCTCAGGCATTAGGAATCAACGCGCTCGACGATGAGATCATGCAGCCCCCGCCGAAAAGCATAAATGCCTTCGTCATCGCGGCCATGATAGACGCGATTGCTCAGAACCGCGCTGACCAGTTCCCGCTCCGGATCAACCCAGAGGGAGGTCCCGGTGAATCCGGTATGGCCATAAGAGCTTGCGCCATACAAGTCGCCCGCTGAGGAATCGCCCCCCGCCTTCAGCATCCAGCCCAATCCCAAGCGGAATTGGCCGGTCGCCTGCTGACTTGTCGCCATGCGGCGCAGCCCTGCGCTGATGCCAAGTCCCTGAGCGCCGGCCAGCCAGGCTTGACCAAAGCGCGCTACATCTTGCGCTGTAGCGAAGAGGCCGGCGTGCCCGGCAATTCCGCCGACGCCACAGGCATTTTCGTCGTGAACTTCGCCCCAGGCGCGGCGATGACGCCAGTGATTATCCCGCTCAGTGGGTACAATGCTCTCTCGCGGGGCTCCCTTCAACATCGGGTTGTAGGTGAATGAATCCAGGCCCAATGGCTGCAGCACGAGGTCATTGATTGCGCGATCCAGCCGCCCGCCATGCAGGCGCGCGACCGCCTCGCCAAGCAGCATGATGCCGATGTCGCTATAACGTACTCTGTCGCCGACCGCGCCAGCGAAGGGATAACCCAGCATCGCCTGCAAACCGCGGCGCCAGCGTTCGCCCTCATATTCAGAAATATGGCTTGGCGGCGGGGGCGGACCCGCGGCGGCTTCGAGGTATACCGAGCGCCAGGGCGGCAATCCCGATGAATGCGTCAGCAAATGTCTGAAGGTCACGCCGGCCGGGTCCACCGTCATCCCCCGGTACTGCCGCTCAACCGGAAGGACCGCGCGCGTATGTGGATCCTGCCCGCCGGCGATCTCCCGCGGGCTTATCAGGCCGAACTCGGGCAGGACCTCAACCAGGCGGCTTTCAAGGCCGATCCCCCCCGCCTCAACCAGGACGAGAAAACCGGTCTCGATTATGAGCTTGGTCACCGAAGCGAGGTCAAAGAGCGAATCGTCGCTGACTGGCATTCTTCGTCCGTCGGGGTCGATCCAGCCACGCGCTTCCTGCCAAATGGTTTCGCCCTGGTGGATGACGCAGAAGCTAAGCGCAGGAAATGTCCTCGGCATGTGGCGGCGCAGGAGGTCCTCAAATGCGCTGTGCATGCCAGGCTTCGCTGTCATATAGCCACCGTCAGCTTGCCAGCCGGGAGATAATCGCCAAAGAGCGCGTCGACGGCGGCTTTAAGCGACGGCCTGCTGTCGCCATTGCTGCAGATGATCGTGTCCGCGCGCCTGAGGCGCCCGGCGTCGTAGGGATTGCGGGCGCAGAGGAGCAAAACTTGCCCGGCGCTGTCGCATATCAATTGCGTGAGCTGCATCTGCCGCGGCCGCAAATGAGCATTTCTTGTGACCAGAATGATAACGTCGGCGGCGGGCAGCAAGCTTTCGATTTCTTGGCTTTCGGCTTCACTGAACCGCGGGCCCACGATTTGACAGCGAATGGCCGGCAGGCGTGAGGACAAATAAGACGCCAGCCATGTCCGCGTTTGGGGGTCAGCAGCCGCTGCATTCGGCTCAGCCTGAAACTCGATTAAAACAGGGCGCTTCAACGAACTGTCGAGCGGGAGCGCGTTGCCCCGCTTGACCAGCACAATGCCGGCGCGAGCCGCTTCATCCGCCCGGGCCAGGTGCGCCGAGCTTCCTACGATTTCTAGCGCTGGCCTGTGGTCCAATGAATACTGGCGCTCAAGCGCCTGAATCCGCGCAACAGACTGATCGACCCGCTCCTGCGAAAGTCGCCCCCGGCCGACCGCCTCCAGCACCGCCTCATAAGCCGCTTCTTGCGCCTCGCGACTGTGGGAAAACATGATCAGGTCCAGGCCCGCGTCCACTGCCAGGACCGCCGACTCGCCGGCGCCATAGCGATCCGTGATCGCCTTCATTTCCATGCAGTCGGTACAGACGGCGCCATCATAAGCAAGCTCCTCACGAAGCAGCCCGGTGGCGATTCGTTGAGAAAGCGTCGCCGGCCGCCCGCTGTCCAATGCCTCGTAGACCACATGGGTCAGCATGACACAACTGACACTGGCGGCAATCGCGGCGCGGAATGGCATCAGATCCTCCGCATAGGGGCTTGAGAGCGGCGCGGATACTGTCGCCATTGCGTTGTGGGTGTCGATCACGCTATTGCCCAGCCCGGGAAAATGCTTCACAGTGGCCGCCACGCCAGCGCGCTGGAAGCCGCGAATCTGCGCGCTGACGAAATCACTGACCAACAGAGGAGCGCGCCCGACCGCTCGCGTGCCGACTGAAGGGTTGTCGCTTTGATGCGCAAGATCAGCCACCGGGGCGAAATTCCAGTTGACGCCCAGGGCGGCTAATTCCAGCCCCATCATATAAGCGATGTCTTCCGCCAGTTTGGGGTCGCCGCTCGCCCCTAAAGCCATGGCGCCCGGGCTCTCGGTAAAGCCTTCTCGCAGCCGGGCGACGGCGCCGCCTTCTTGATCAATTCCCACCAGAATGGGAACCTTCGCCGCCCGCCTGCAGTCCGTGATGAGCCGCGCAACTTGCGCCGGTGAACGCACATTGCGCGCGAACAGATAGATGCCGCCGATGCGCCCGCTTTCCAGCCACTGCAAAATATGACGAGGCGCGCGCAAGCCATCGAAACCCACCATCATCATTTGGCCGACTTTTTCCCGAAGTGAAGGCATCATAACTGCCTATTGCGGCTTCGTGAGCAATTTGCCGACTTCCCAGCGGATCATGAATTCATAGAGCGCCAGCATGAGCAGCGTCCCGACAAATATGAACAGGCTGATCGATTCCGGGCCAACATGCTCGGCGAAGACGCCACCCATGCCCGACAGTGCCGCGCCGCCCAACCCGGCGCAGCCAACCTGAAAGCCGATCGCGTTGGCGGCATGCCCGGGGCCGACCCGCTCCTTCGTCTGCAATATCAGGATTGGGAATATCGCCGCCAATCCAAAGCCCATCCCCAACAAGCCGAGCAAACTGAATCCGTCATTCAAGTTGAGAAAGAGAAGCAGCGCGCCGAGCACGGAAAAGGCGAAACAAATGTTGAGCAGGGTCTTGTCCCCCAGGCGCATGGCCAAAAACCCCATCGTGATTCGCCCGACGGTGAAACTGGCCCAATAGGCGCTGACCCAAGCGCTCGCAATTTCTTGCGGCAAGCTGCGCGCCTCAATCAGCAAAGTGTTGGCCAGTTGCCCGGCGCCAATCTCCACCCCGCCATAGACGAAGAAAAACAGGAGGCCGATCATGACGATAGGGCGGCGCAGGCTCTCAGGCATTGGCCGCGCGCTGGCCGCCTTTGATTTGCTCTGCGCGCCACTGATCTGCCAAAGCGGCAAGCTAAGCAGTATGACCAGGCCGATCAGCAAGATGGCCAGCCCGACGACCACGTAACTTGATTGCCAGCCGCCGCCCTGATAAAGCAGAAAATGCGTCACGACAGCCGGCGCGATGGTTAAGCCGATCCCCCAGCAGGCATGAAGCCAATTCATTTCGCTGGCGCCATAATTTGCCGAGGCGAAGTTGTTCAGGCCCGCATCCATCGTGCCTTTGCCGATACTGGCGATAAAGGCGACGCCGAGCAGTAAAATCCAGGCCGGCGCAACAGCGTATCCAAGCATGCCCAGGCCGGCAAAGGCCATTCCCGCGACCAACACCGGGCCGATGCTGAATCTGCTGATGATCGTGCCGCTGAGGAAAGCGGCGATTAACCCGCCCAGCATCGCCGCCGGCGCCAGGGCCGCCAGCGAATCATGCGAGACATTGAACGTGTCCTGCATATAGGTCCAGGAAATGTTAAGCAATCCGGACGCAATGCCGATCACGATGAAGATCAGGTACGCGACCAGAATGGGGAAGGTCTTCTTGAAGTTCAATTCGGCTCGCTTTGGTTCATATAACGCGGTCTATCATACTCCGTCACAGTAACGGCGCAATAGCGCATCCGCAGCCAGTGATAAGCCGGAGCGGCCGGGCGCTGATCTTTGCCTCCTTCCCGCCACTGTGCTTTACTTGGATTAATATGGAGTGAGACCTGCAACATTCTGTTAGGTTGTTCTGTTGCTGGGCGACCCAATGGCTCGCCCCTACAGTGCAGGCGTGATATACATAAAGTTAGCAGGCGCCTTTGTGACTTCGTAAAATCTCGGTGTACTCGGTGGTAAAATTTCAATTGCTTAGATGGATATATCAAGCAAATTTACGGCAGTGACAGACGGAAATTGAGCGATGGCGCAAAGACACGAGCGTGATTTGATTGACGTCCGCCCCGACGAGCGGTTTGATGAAGCGCGCCTTCAGCAATATCTGAGCGGCCGCTTGCACGGCGCCGAAGCTGAAATGACCGTAAGCCAATTTGGCGGCGGCAAGGCAAACCTGACCTATCTATTGAGATTTGGCGAATCGCTGGAATACGTCTTGCGCCGCCCGCCGTTGGGGACTTACGCGCCCTCGGCGCATGACATGGGGCGGGAGAACCGGGTCTTGTCGGTCTTGCATGAAGCCTTTCCTTACGCGCCCAAAGTCTTTCATTATTGCCAGGACGAGGCGATCATCGGCGCGCCATTCGTCATCATGGAACGCTGCCGCGGCGTCGTCATTCGCGAGAGCATGCCCGCGAGATTTTCCGCTGACGCCAAGGCGCCGCAATTGATGAGCCAGGCGCTGGTCGATACGCTCGCCGCTTTCCACGCCGTTGACTACGCTGCCTTGGGCTTGTCCGAGTTGGGGCGACCGGAGGGTTTTGTCAAGCGCCAGGTGGAAGGCTGGTGGCGGCGCTGGCAAGCCGCCATGCTGGACGAGATCCCGCAGTTGGACGAGATTTATCGCTGGCTGACGCAGCAGCTGCCGGCGACCAGCTCTCACTCGCTGGTTCACAACGATTACAAGCTCGATAACACCATGTTCGACGCGGACGATCCGTCGCGCGTCGTCGCGATTCTCGATTGGGACATGTGCACGCTGGGCGACCCGCTTTCCGATGTCGGCACCTTGCTGACTTATTGGACGGGACCGGATGACAGGCCCGCCGTCAGGGCGATCGGCTCCATGCCGGCCGGCGATCATGATTTCTTCAGTCGAAAGCAGATCCTGCAGCGCTATGCGGAGCGCAGCGGGCGCGACATTTCAAACATACGCTTCTATCACGTGCTCGGCATTTTTCGCCTGCTGGTTATCCTGCAGCAGATCTACATTCGATATGTGCGGGGATATACTCAGGACGAGCGCTTTGCCCGCCTGAATGTCTCGGTGAGCGCGCTGGCGGATTGGGCCTTTGAGATCATGGAAAGCGAAGACTAAAACAGGTTCGGATCGTCGCCGGCGAATTCGATGCGGTCTGTGCCGGCCTTCTCAATATCGCTGTAATATCCGCGCAGATGGGCGTATTCGTCGGGTATCGTCTTCGCCAATTGATGCATGGCCTGGGTGATCATTTCAGTCAGCTCGTTCCGCGGGATGCGTTTTCGTCCGTCGCTGCGGAAGCGGAAGGGCGCGCCAAATACCACCTTGGCATAGGCGCGGCGAAAGCGCTTCAAACGCCGCCGCCAGTCTTCAGCGCCACAGATCGCCGTTGGCACGATGACCGCGTCCGCCTTGGTCGCGACGTAGGCCAAACCCTCTTTGGCCCGCTGCATGCCCTGGGGATGGCGCGTGCCTTCAGGCGCCATGAGCACAAGCTGGCCGCTCTTCAGCAGGGCGATGGTTTGCATCAGCGCCTTGCGGTCATACTCGCCGCGGTGAATCGGATAATGTCCCCATTGGCGCAGGAACCAGCCGGCCACAGGAATGCCGAAGTTCTCGACCTTGGACAAAGACACCGTGTGACGAAAAGGGATGGCGACAGTTACGACAATCGGGTCAAGATAAGACACATGATTAATCATCAGGCATGTGCGGCCCCGCCGCGGGACGTTGTCCAGCCCGCGGACATCCACCTTGCAGAAGGCCGGCACCACCCCCCGCAGCAGCGGATGCATGACGCGCCGCGCCTTGTCATATTGAGGCTGTCGCGCGATATAGTCTTCGATGCTCAGTTCCTGAGGCATATCGTTGCCCGCCGCGCGTCACCGTTGGCGCTGAAGCCGTCGCTCGCGTCGCTTGCGTCTGATCTCGGCGAGTTCTTGCGCCGGCGTCAACATGGCTTCGACTTCATCGTCATCAAGCTGATACCAGGCGCCTTTGCGCAGCGTACCCAAGCCGAGCTGCCCGATATGAGTCCGCACGAGGCGGATGACCGGATGGCCCAGCGCCGCGGCGATGCGCCGGATTTGACGCTTGCGCCCTTCGACCATGACCAGGCGCAGGATGGTCGAGCGCTTGCTCCTTTGCAGGACGGTCAGCGAGCAGGCGGCGGAGCGGCTGTCGTCAAGCCAGATGCCGCGCTCCCAGGCTTCGGCAGTCTCTTTTGACATCTTGTTCTTGACCGTGACCTTGTAGGTCTTGGTGTGTTCGTAACGCGGATGCGAAATCTTGTTGGCCAGTTCGCCATCATTGGTCAAAACCACCAAGCCTTCGCTGTCCGCATCCAGCCGGCCGATGGTGAAGAGGTGCCCGGGAACGTCAACCAGTTCGCGTATGGTGGGCCGCTCATCGCCGCTTTCCGCCTTGTTGGTGCTGAGCACGCCTTTGGGTTTGTTGACGACAATGTTGATAGACTTGAAGGCGTTCGCGATCCGCTGGCCGTCGACCAGAATGTCGTCGGTTTGCGGGTCCGCCTTGGCGCCCAGGCTGACGACGCTGCCGTTGACGCGGACGCGACCCTGCCGAATGATCTCTTCGCATTTTCGCCGCGAACCGATATCCGCCTGCGCCATGATCTTTTGTACGCGCTGCTGCGGCACAATCGCACCTTTCTTCAGCATCATCGGGACTTGCCAACTGTCTACATGATAGAGAAGGGCGCAGCCATGCGCTAGGGCAAAGCCCAAAGGAACCGGTGACATGATGATTTGCCGGCGCGCCGATTCACTTGTCGATGGATTTGTCCGTGACGATGAACTGCAAAGGGATCCCGAGCAGGAGCCGCGTCTGGGCGACCAGGGTGGGCAGCGCCACCACAAACAGCGTCAAGACCAACATGAATGGAATGCTCAAGAGCTCCATGATGGACTCGGCAAAAGTATAAGGCGACACACGCGGCGGACGGATGCGATAATCCTGAACTTGAAACACGACGACCAAAACGATCATGACGATGCCGGAGATCGCCAGCAGAAGCCAGGCCGGGTGGCTGCCGGAGAAGCCCTCCAGCACATAGGCGAACTTGTCGCCCGCCTCCAACAACCCTTCAACCTTGACTGGCGCGATTTTCGGGTGGAAGAAGACCGGAAGCTGCGAGCCGACCGTTAGAATAATCCAGCCGGCGCCCGCCAACAGAATATCGTGGGCGATGCGCAGCAGGAGTTTGAATGAATCGAAAGAAAGAACCTGCGGGTTTTCGATCAGCTTGGCGAGCATATAGCCGACTTCTTTGCTGCCCCAGGCATGGCGAAGCGTCTGACTGTAGCGATTCTTGATGGACTCGAAGATGTTGGATCCGGTTGTGGAATCGGCCAGGAAGGGCAGATAAATGTGCTGCAGCTTGACCTGGCCGCCGGTAGCAAAATAGGCTTTGATCAGCATGTGCCACTCATCGGCAATGACATCGGTATCCCAGTTGCCGCTCTGTTCCAGCAGCTTCAAACTCAAGGAATACGAGGACATCGGCATCGCCATCCACCAGGGCGCGGCCAGATAAGCCAGCTCAAAGGCGGTCGCGTAGGTGTTGATAATGCGCATCAAGGGATTGACTTGCCAGATATTGCCGTGATATCGAATCGGCGCCTGCCAAAAGGTCCGGTGGCGGTCCTCATTGATGGCGAAGTGATAGGTGAGGGCGGCGAAATGCTTCTCGTGCCAGCGGGTATCGGCGTCCATCGTCGTCAGCACATAGCGGTCGACATTCTGGTCGTCTTCGTTGACGATGTTTTCGAAGAAGCGGTTGACGGCCCAGGCCAGATTGGCCGATTTGCATTGCATTTCGCCGATCAATCCGCGCGGATGCACGGTAAAGTAGATGTTGGCGAAGTGGGCGGTGTATTGGCGGTGCAGGCTTTGCGCCTTCTGGTAGCTGTCCGGCTCGGCCGCTTCCATCGCCAGCAAGACCGAAATCTGCGAATGCGCGTTCTCTTGCAGGCTCAGTTGATCCAGCGTGCGAATAAGGATTTTCATTGACTCGTTGTAAATGGGTATGACAACCAGGTGATGGACGCTGTCCCAATCGAGGGAAGCGGGTGTCTTGTCTTGAAGATACTTCCGATACCAGTCGATGGATTCCCATTCCGTGATCCGGCGGATGCCCATGGCGTTGGCGATGCCGGCCAGGAAAAAGCGAAAGGCGATGTAGGAGGCGACCAGGGCGGCGGTCAGCATCAAGGTGAGCGGAAAGGCGACCGCGCTCGCGATTGACAGGAGCAAGGCGAGCCAGGCGATGAAGCCGGGGATGCCATCGAGAACGCGCTCCGGAATCGGCGGCAGTGGCGCGCCGCCCCAGATTGAGCGGCCGACTTCTGATGGGCGCGGCGGGCGGGGATCGCTCGAAGTGTAAGGCACAGCAACCCTGGACGGATAACAGTCTTGCGTTCTGCGGGCTTTGCCTTGACGGCGGTCGCATGCCAATTGCGCCAGGATGCAATCTCAACGCGGCATACGGCCCGGAATGGAGGCAAGGTCCCAATTCGCCGTAATCATAACATAGCGGCGCTTGGGGGCAAGCCGAAGGCAAGAGGCGGCCTCCCCAGTTTCGTCGGCGTTATTTGCCGGCTTTGCTCCCTTTGCCGCCTCGCTGGCTGGCCAAGGCGACTAGATTGGTCTGATAGTCATAGTGGTTTCGGCGTTTTTCCGCATGCGCGTCGATGGCAAGCTGGACCAGCTTCCGCACCAGGTCGGAAGCTGTGTAATCATCTTCGCGCCACAAGTAAAGGGCCAGCGATCCGGGCATGGTGTTGATTTCATTTAGATAGATCTCGTTGCGCTCCGGGCGGACCAGATAATCGATGCGCGCGATGCCGCGCCCGTCCATGACCTTGAATGCGGCGATGCTCGCAGCTTTGATTCGCTCGGTCAGCTCGGCGCTTATGGGGGCGGGCACCAGCCGTTCGGCGCTCTTCATGCCTTCGCCGCCGCGCAGGTATTTGTCTTCGTATGAGAGAAATTCATCCCAGGAGAGTGGCTGTTCCAGTGTTGACGCTTCATAGCGGCCGCCGAAACCGATGACCGAGCAATTGATCTCGATGCCGTCGGTCAAGGCCGGCTCAATCAGAATACGGCGGTCGAAATTCGCGGCGATATCAATGCTGGCTCGCAGCAGCGCTTCCGTATCGGCGCGCCCGATGCCGATACTGGAACCGAGGGTGGCCGGCTTGATGAAAAGGGGCAATTCAAACCGGCGCAGTATTTCGTCGATGCAGGCTTCGGGCCGCTCCAGCCAGGTTTCGCGGTTTAGCCACTGGTCATCCAGGACGGGAATGCCCGCCTGCCGCAGGACCGTTTTGGTCATGATCTTGTCGTTGGTCAGCGCGGACCCGAGCGTGGCGTAGCCGACATAGGGCACGTCCGCCAGCTCCAAAAGTCCCTGAATGCTGCCGTCCTCGCCATGGGAGCCATGCAGCGCGGGAAAGGCGACATCAATGCGTTTCACGTCGCTCTTGCTGAAGCGGCCGGCGAGCGGATCAATGATCAGCCCGTGATGGCGCGTATCGGGGGAGAGGAGGCAGGCTTTGACACTGTCGTGGCGCAGAATATTCCCGTCCTTAAAATTGTCCAGGGCCCCGAGCGCGTCACCGGTGAACCAACGCCCGTCGCGGGAAATATATATGGGCAAGATTTCATAACCATCGGCGGGGAAGGCATTCATAATCTGATGCCCGGTCACGATGGAGACGTCGTGCTCGACACTGCGGCCGCCGAAGATGACGGCAACGGTCTGGCGGCGTCGACTGCTCATTTTGCCTTCCTCATTGATGAAGCACCGGTCAATAGGTATCAGGCAAGTCGTTCAGGAAAAGCACGGCATCACCCGCCTGCAAATTCTCTTGATACCAGTCGATCGATTCGCTGAGTGTCTCGACGACGCGCAGGCGCGTCAAGTCAAAGGAAGTGCTTTGAATAGCCCGGGCGATGGGTTGCGTCTGCGCCTTGCCGACGAGGATTATATCCGTCGCATATTCCGCCGCCAGAAGGCCCAGCTTATGATTTTCTTCGTCTTGCCGATCGCCCAGTTCAATCATGCCTGGGGTAATCAACAGCCTGGCGCCGGTCTCGTGCATGCCCAGCACTTTCAGCGCGCTGACGACGCCCGCTGGGTTAGCGCTGTAGGCGTCATTGATGATGGTGATGCCGGCTGCGGTTCTCTCTTGGACGAGGCGGCTTTCGGCCGGCTTCAGAGTGCGAATGCGCAGGGCGATATCACGCAGCGCGACGCCTTCGTGATGAGCGGCGGCGATGCACAGGAGCAGGTTGGTCACATTGTGCTGGCCAAGGATGCCGGTCATGATTTGCGCTCCTTCGCCGGAGGCCGGGCGCGTGACGGTGAAGGATAGCCCATCAAGCGTCTCCTGGACATCGCTGGCGATCCAACTGACGCCATGCGCGCGGGCCGCCTCCGCCGTTAGATCGCGGCTCACCGTCAAGACGGTCTCCGGATAGCCCGCCGCCGCCATTTCACGAATGAATGGGTTATCCCAGTTCAAGACGGCGACGCCATCGGCTGGCAGATTCTTGACGAGCTCGTATTTCGCCCGCTTGACATTTTCCAGCGAGCCGAAGCGCTCGAGGTGTTGGGGGCCAACTTCGGTGACGATGGCGATATCGGGCGGCGTCAACTGGCAGATGCGGTCGATCTCGCCCTCAACGTAGGCGCCCATTTCGCAGATGAAGTACTCCGCGCGCAAGTCATCCGCGAGGTCGCGGTTTATCGCCAGCGAAATGCCCATGAGCGTGTTGAAGCTCTTTGGCGTGGCATAGGCGCGAAAGCGGGCGTTGAGGATATCGCGCAGGAAACTCTTGGTTGTGGTCTTGCCATAGCTGCCGGTGATGCCGACGATTTTGGGATTGATCTTGGCCAGCGCCTCCGCCGCCTGCTTCAGGTAACGGCTGCGCAAAGCGCTTTCCAGCGGCTGCGCAAGCAGATTCCCGGCGACAAGCCAGAGCGGCGCCAGCAAGAAGAGGGCGCAGCCTAGCGCGCTGACCGCGAAGATGGGAATGAGTGAGATGTCGAGAGGCAGGACAGCGCTGACTGCACCCCAGCCGGCCGCAAATGCGATGGCGCAGATGGCACAGGCGCTGAGGAGCAGTCTTTTCATCCGCGGGGTGACGGCGAGCGATTTCTTCACTTCGCTTTCGCGCGGCGGCAAAATGGCGACAATGGCCGCCAGGAGCGCGACAATCGATGGCAGGGAACTGCCGGGCGCTTCAGCCAAGAGAGCGCCGACGGCGATGCCCAGCATCCAGGCGCTGATGGATCGCGCCGGCAGCCACCTTTCTCGCCGGGATGCAGCCCAACGCAGGTAGCGTCCGCTCATGTATTCTTCGATTTGATAAAAGCGCGCCTGCCGAACGATGCGCAGCCCGGCGCCGAGCAGCCAAACCGCGGCCAGCATGGCTTGCAGAATTTCGGACATTTTTCGTCCCGCTATTTCAGCTTGAGGGAATTATAAGGTGTAAGTGAGCCGACGGGAAAGCGGGCGCCGAAGCAGTTCGCCACGGGCAAATCATCCGCCGCGGAAAAGCGCGTCGATGATATTTGCCGTTTTCTGCGGGAAGTCCAGATAGGCGTAATGCCCGGCGCCCTTGTGCACGATTAGGGCCGCGTCGGGGATGGCCGCTTCGAGCGCCTGCCCCATCCAAAGCGGCGTCTCAGCGTCTTCATCGCCCCAGATCAAAATGGTCGCGACCGAGACGCGCCGCGCATGATCCAGCAGATCCTGGTTGACAACGTTGATGAGCGTGCCCCGCATGACGGGTGAGGCGTTCAGCAAGTCTGCGGAGCCAAATCGTCGATTGTAGACAGCGCGCAAACGCTCCGCCGCTGATTCGGCGCCCAGGCCTTCGAGGCTGCGGCGAACAGATTTGTAGAGTCCCAAGCGCATGCGCTTGTGAAGAGGGGCATCCGGTTTGACGCCGGCGCTATTCGACAGCGCCATGCTTCGAATTCGATCGCTGTGATCTGAAGCCAGGATCAGGCCAATGCGCCCGCCGAGCGAATGACCGAAGTAATTGACGGCGCCTAGCCCGCGGTGATTCAGATAAGCGATGCAGAAGTTGGCAAAATCAAATATGCTGAATGGCGCCGGCGGTTCATCGCTTTCGCCGAAACCGGGCAGGTCAATCATGCGGCATTGATAGCCGAGACGACTCAACGGGAGGGCGAGCGGCTCAAGCAGCTCAAGGTTGGCGCCCCAGCCATGTGCCATGAGCACCGGCGGTCCTTCACCTGTGACAACTTCGCGCGTACTGATGCCGTTTATCGTGATTCGGCGAGGGCGGACCACGAGTCGCTAGCCGATTGAGCTTATGGGAATCGCGACCTGACGGGCGCGCTGCCGTTCGCTTATCGGCGTCACCGGCGGGCATTCCCAGGCCATGTCTTCAGTGGTGGAGCGTTCCTTGGCGAATTTGGGCAATATGCCACAGGCGAAGCATTTGTCACGGCAATCGACGCGGGTTTCGCGCTTGATGCTCATCAAGTAATCTTCTCGCAGGAACTTTTTGTGTACACCGGCGTCGATATGATCCCAGGGGAAGACTTCCTCCAGGCCGCGCTCGCGGAAGTTATAGAATTTGGGATCAATGTCGAATTCTTCGAAAGCGGCCAGCCACTTGCGGTGTTGATGCTGATCGCCCCAGGCGTCAAACTTGCAGCCCGACTCCCAAGCGCGCCGGATCACGCGGCCGAGGCGGCGATCACCGCGACTGAGCCAGCCTTCAAATTCGCTGTCTTCGATATTGTTCCAGCGCAGGTGCATCCCGCCGCGGCGCATCTGCGTTTTCAGCAGGCGCTGCTTCTTTTCCACGCTAGCGCGCGAATCTTGCGGCACCCATTGGAAGGGCGTGTGCGGCTTGGGTATGAAGGTGCTGACGCCGACGTTGAGCGTCGCTTTCTTGCCAAGAATCTTGGTGCCCTCGCGCAGCGTCAGGTTGCACAAATCGATGATCGCCTGGACGTCTTCCAGGGTCTCATCCGGGTGGCCGATCATGAAATAAAACTTGATGGTGCGCCAGCCGCGCGAGTAGACATCTTTGGCGGTTTGAATCACTTGTTCATCGGGCACGTATTTGTTGATCATATCGCGCATTTTTTCGGTCGCCGCTTCGGGCGCGAAGGTGAAACCGCTGCGGCGTGTGCCGCCGATCTTCTCGAGCAGGTCAGCGCTGGCGCTTTCGATGCGCAGGCTCGGCAAGCTGAGGCTGAGGCCGGCGTCTTTATAGACGCGATTGACTTCTTCCGCCAATTGCTCCACCCAGACATAATCGGACGAGGACAAGCTGAGCAGGCTGATTTCTTCAAAGCCGGTATGGCGCACGATTTCATCAATGGCCGCCATGATCTCCTGAACCGGGCGCTCGCGCACCGGGCGCGTCACCATGCCCGCATGGCAGAAGCGGCAGCCGCGCGTGCAGCCGCGCATGATTTCGATCGGCGCGCGGTTATGCACGGTGTCGATGTTGGGCACAATGAACTTGGTAAAGGGCTTGGGCAGCGTGATGACGATACGCTTCAGCACATGTTCGGGAATGCCGGGCTCGTTGGGCAATATTGAACGGACGGTTCCGTCATCATGGTATTCCACATCGTAGAAGCGCGGCACGTACATGCCCTGGATCCTGGCGATCTGGCGCAGCTGCTGGTGGCGGGGCAGGCCGCGACACTTGGCGATGGCGCTTGCGATTTCGACGATGATCTCTTCGCCCTCGCCGATGACAAAGGCGTCGATGAAGTCGGCCATCGGTTCCGGATTGAAACAGGCGTGGCCACCGGCGATGACCAGGGGATAGCGCGCGTCGCGGTCACGGCTCAGAACTGGCATGCCCGCCAGATCAAGCAGGTTTAGCGCGTTGGTGTAGAGTTGCTCGTAGGGCAGGCTGATGCCCAGCAGGTCGAAGTCAGAGACTGGATGCTTGGTCTCGAGCGAATACAAGGGGATGCCCTCTTGTCGCATGAGCGCTTCCATATCCAGCCAGGGAGAGAAGACGCGCTCGGCCAGCATGTCGGGCCGTTGGTTCACCTGATGGTAGAGGTTCATGATGCCCAGATTGGACATGCCCAGGTCGTAGATATCGGGGAAAGCCAGGGCGACCTTGACGTCGGCGCGATCCCAATCCTTGACGACGCTGTTGTACTCCCCGCCGACGTAACGGCCGGGTTTCTCCACCTGCAGCAGGTGGCGTTCCAGTTTGCGCTCAATTGACTGCGGCTGCATTATTCGCGCTCCAAATGAAGATGCTGTCCCGCGACGATGTCATTATAGCCGACGGAGGGCTGCCTGCCTAGCGAGTCGGCGAGGGCGGCGCTGACCTAGATGCGGCTGAGCTCAAGCGCGATTTGGCCGGCGATGCGCGCATTATTGACGAGCAGGGCGATGTTGGCGGCCATCGACGCGCCCTTCGTCAGCTCGCTCACGCGATTCAGCAAAAACGGCGTTATGTCTTTGCCGCCGACGCTGGCTTCTTCCGCTTCGATGGTGGCTTGCGCGATGGCCGCTTCGGCGAGCTCAGCGTCGAGTTCGTGGCCTTGCGGCACGGGCACTGTGATCAAGATGCCGTGCTGCGCGCCCAAGGTGTCCGCGGCTTGAATGATCGCGGCGGCCTCGGCGGCTGATTCGACGCGCTGGTCGATCGGCAGCTCCGTCCGCGCAGCGTAGAAGGCGGGCAATACATCTGTCCGATAACCGAGGATGGGCACACCCTGGGATTCAAGCACCTCAAGCGTCAGTGGCAGATCGAGAATGGATTTGGCGCCGGATGAGACGACCGCCACCGGACTGCGGCCAAGTTCGATCAAATCGGCCGAAACATCCTGCGGCTGCCCGCGGTGTACGCCGCCGATTCCGCCGGTCGCGAAGACTTTGATGCCCGCTATCTTCGCGACGATCATCGTGCTGGCGACTGTGGTGGCCCCGTCCTGCTGCAATGCGGCTGCAATCGCCAGGTCGCGGCGGCTGCATTTCCTGACGCTGCCCGGCGGCATTTGCGCCAATGCTTCGATGTCGCAGGAGGTGATGCCAACTGTGATGTCACCCTTGAGTATGGCGATGGTCGCCGGAACCGCTCCCGCTTCACGTACGGCCGCTTCCATCGCCAAGGCCGTCTCCACATTGCGTGGATAAGGCAGGCCATGCGTTATCAGCGTCGATTCCAGGGCGACGACTGGCCGGCTGGCGGCGAGGGCGGACTTGATTTCGGCGTTAATTGTCAGAGGTTGCTGCATGTGCTGTCCTTCGTTTGCAATCTGGCGGACGACACAAGAGTCGTCCCGACAATTTAAGTTTCGGCGGATGACGCATTATTCTGGCAGGAAATGCAGTCTGTAACGATGGACATCATAATGCAGGCCGGCCAATCCAAGATGCTCAATTAACTGATCGGGTCGCAGGTTGCCGCGGTCGCCAACTGACAGATGCGCGAGCAGATCGTCTCCGGCATCATGATACAGGTCCAGAATCAAGGGGCGAATATCCATAACGCTGCGCTTGCGCCTGCGCACACGGTCGACAATGATGGTCTCGCGTTTTAGCAAGTCGTCTATCCTTTGCCGCAGTGTATCCCGGTCGATTTCGTCCAGGAATCGAATGCGATATTCCGCGCTGGTGATAAGCGAATGCAAAGACGGCGCCCGCGCGTCGACTTCGACGATGCCGCCGATGGTCAGTCCCTGCGGCGAGACGGCAAGCATGCGTTCGCGCAAGTCCTGTTCGCAGAGCTTGATCCTTTCCCGCAATGAGATTTCGAGGATTTCACATTCGCTTGAGATGCCGAGCGGCAAGGGCATCGCCAGGGAAATCCGCGGACGCGTGTTAAAGCCTCTTGTGTACAGAATTGGCAAGTCCGCGCGGCGGAGCACACGCTCCCAGATCTTGGCTGTGTCGAGGTTGCTCGTATACTTCAGCGGTCCGGCTTTGCCGAAGGTAACTCTTAGACGTTGCAAGACGGGCGAAAGATGGCTCATTTGTTCGTATGCTCGCCTGGAAACTGACTCGGGTCTACGGTAGAATATTGTATGCCGCCGGCTTGAATGATGGAAGGCGCATGCGGGAAGAAAGCGGGCAAGAGCGAGAACCGAGCGAACTGCGACATCCTGAGTCGGCGCGGGCTGAGCGGCGCCATGTTTGGTTCAGCGTCTTCTTGCCGTTCGCAATCGTGTCTCTTATCGTTGTCGCGGTCATCGGGACGGTGCTTTCGCTGCGAACGCCGGCGCAAGTGTCCTTGTTGGCGGATTCGATGCTGACCGCGCTGGTTGTTTTGCCGCTTGTACTGTGTATGTTTCCGCTGGTTATTCTGAGTTTCGTATTGGTGGCTCTGCTGAACCGCTGGCGCGCCATATCACGCTCGCCATTGAGACGTTTGGAGGCCTGGACGGCGCTGATGGAGCAGAATGTTGAGGGTTGGCTGGGGGACGTGGATGAGCGCGTTCTCAATTGGGCGGTGCGCCTGGCGCCTTTTCGACAGCTGCTGAGCACTTTCGACGCTCAATCTGGAGATGAGGGAATCGAATGAACAGGACCGAAACTGAAGCGCGCCCGCAGGATGACAAAGCGCGCATCATGCTTGCCGGCGCGGTTTTGGGCGCCTTGATAGGCGTCGTCTCGAGTTATCTGTATACGCGCGCGGCGGAGGAGAATGGCAGCCCCGAAGGCGGCGCTCGCGGCTCCGCGTCGACGGGCCAGCTGCTGGCTGTGCTATTGGCGCTGCTCGGGCTCGTGCGGCAGATTGCCGAGTTGGGCAAACCCAAGGAGGAGGACAAGGCGCGGAAGGACTAAGTTATGTGTGGGCGTTATACATTGACGGGGGACCCGGAAGTGATTCAGCTTGCCTTTACGCTCGACAGCGTCGAGGGTTATGACATGCCTCGCTACAACATCGCCCCGTCGCAGCAGGTGGCTGTCATCACCGATCGTGAACCCAAGAAGCTGACCTTCATGCGCTGGGGGCTGGTCCCCTCATGGGCCAAGGACCCAAAGATCGGCAACCGAATGATCAACGCTCGGTCGGAGACGGCGGCGGAGAAACCATCCTTCCGCAGGGCATTTAAGCGGCGGCGCTGCTTGATCCCCGCGGACGGCTACTATGAGTGGATGAAAAAGAGCAAAAGGAAGACGCCGATCTATATTCAACATGCCGAGCGGGAGATATTCGCTTTTGCCGGGTTATGGGAGAGCTGGAAGAATCCTGAGGGCGAATGGCTGAAGAGCTGCGCGATATTGACGACGGAAGCCAATGAAAAACTGCGGCCGATTCATCATCGGATGGCCGTTATCCTCGAGCCGCCCGACCAGAACTTGTGGCTGAGTCCGCGCGAATTGCTGCCGGGAGAATGGCTGCCGCTGATGGCGGGACCGAAATCGGAGCAATTGAAGCTGCACGAAGTGTCAACGGATGTCAACCGCCCGGCGAATGACAACCCGACGCTTGTGGAGCCGGTTGAGTCGCTGGGACAGCAAAACCTGCTTTAAGCATTGTCACGGCGCTTGCGCAATCATGACCGCGATCAAGCCCAATAGGGAAGCAATAGCCACGGCAAGCAATATAATGGCAAGCAAATTCGAAGGACGCGAGCTTCGTTCTGCCGGGTAGTGGCGCTGCCGCGTTATTGGCGGCTTTAAGCGGAGGCAGAGATTCGCAATATAATGCGCGGCCGCGGTGGGAGTCGAGGCGGCGTAGTCGGCCACTTCGTCCGTCAGCGTGCTGTCTTTGTGGTGGCCAATGCCGGCAACGATAAATGTGTTGCACTCGCTGACGGCCCGGGCGATCTCATAGGTGTTAAGCGCGGCGAAATTCTCATGGCGTCCCCCGCCGCGGATGATCGCGATCACGTCAATTTCCGGGTCTTTGTCCAGCGCGATAATGGCGTCAACAATCGACTGTCTGGCGCGATCGCCTTCGAGCTTTACGTATTTCCAGTTAACGGGCGCCAATACCTCTCGCTGGCCGGCGCTCTGATAAGCGCTTTCAAAATCGCCGATTGCGCGGCTGCTTTGGCTGGTGATCATGCCAATGCGTCGGATCCGTGCGGGGGGCTGTCTTTTCGTCGGCGGATACAGGTCTTGCGCGCGCAAGCGGTCAATAACGGGCAGGATGCCTGCGGATTCGTCCGACAGGCGCAAATCGACCACATTGATCTGCGTTTCCGCGCGTTCTTCAAAGAATTGAACATCGCCGCAGACTTCGACCTCGAGATGGTTGTGCAGGTCAAAGGGGAATTGGGCTGTTCGCTCTTCCCGCAGCATGCAGCGAATGCGGGTTCTGTCGTCGACCAGGTCGAAATAGACATGTCCCCGTTCGGACTTGTAAAAGCGGTCGATTTTACCGCCGACCCAGAAGAACTGCTCAAGCGTCTCGGCTTCGAGTATGCTGCGAAGCATGCGGTTGACCTGGGCGATGCTGCGGCGGTTCTCGGTGGCGGAAGCGGTCATTTGCCAACCTGAAATATGTCTACGATTGTGCCTTAGTATATCGCTCAAAAACATATACCAACGGGTCAATCCCGGGCGGAATGGTGATTTTTCTGCTGCGCCCGCCACCAATTTCTTCGCCGACGACGCCAAGCTCCCCCAAGAGGTCCATGATGCGCGCCGCCCGCGGATAACCGAGGCCGAGCCGCCGCTGAATCAGGGAGGCCGATGCCTCGCCGCTTTCCACCACCAGCTTGAGCACATCTTCCAGCATGGGGTCGGTATCGACGATGAATTGACGGCGCTTCAGGCTTTTATCCCAGGGGGCGACCTTGCCGGCGTGGAGCGAACCGGCGTCGGCTGAATCCGCCCCTTTTGCGCGCCAGTGATCCACAACCATGCGGACATCGTCCTCGGAGACGAAGCAGCCCTGGATGCGCCGTGGCTCGGCCGCGTCCGAAGACAGGAAGAGCATATCACCGCCGCCGAGCAAATGTTCAGCGCCGGCGCGGTCGATGATAACGCGCGAGTCGGCGCCGGATGCGACCGAAAAGGCGATTCGCGATGGAAAGTTCGCCTTGATTAGCCCGGTGATGACGTCAACACTGGGGCGCTGGGTGGCGACCACCATGTGCATGCCGACGGCGCGCGCCATCTGCGCCAGCCGCGCCAGCGCGCGTTCCACTTCGTCGGGGCTGCTGAGCATCAAATCGCCAATTTCATCAATCAGGATGACCAGATAAGGCAGTTTTCGCCCGGCCTCGCCTTTGGCCCGCTCCGCTTCGTTGTACATTTTGATGTTTCGGACGCCGGCATTTTCCAGGAGTTTGTAGCGGCGGTCCATCTCTGCTGTGCACCAGCGCAGCACGCCGATGATGCGATCAGGATGGATCTCGACCAGGCCGACAAGATGCGGTATGCCGTCAAAGCGTGACAATTCGACCATTTTGGGGTCGAGCATGATCAACTGCAAGTCCGGCGGGGCGCATTGCATCAGCAGTGATGTGGCGATGGCGGCCATACAGACTGATTTGCCGGAGCCGGTCGCGCCGGCTATGAGCAAATGCGGCATTTGCGCCAGGTCAAGGGAGACCGGTTCGCCGGTGACATTTCTGCCAAGCGGAATGAGAAGCGGCGAGCGGCCTTCCGCCCGCTGCTTGATATATTGTTCGCTTTCCATCACGTTGCGCAAGGCAACCATGCCCGGTTCTTTGTTCGGCACCTCAATGCCCATATAGTTGGTTCCAGGCACGGGGGTCTCCATCCGCAGGCGTTTGGCGGCGAGCGCCAGCGAAAGGTCGCGGGCATAGGAGGCGATGCGGCTCATGCGTATGCGGTCGCTGCCGTCTTCTTTATGCGGCTGCAGGGCATAGCGCGTCACCGTCGGGCCGACCTGGACGTCGATAACCGTTGTTTCGAGATCAAATTCGAGCAAGGTATTTTGGATCAATTTGGCGTTGCGATTGATTTCATCTTCGTCCGGCAAGGTCAGATCGGCGGCCGTCAGGCAATCCATATCGGGCAAAGAAGCGGTCCAAACTTGTGGATCGCCCGCCGGCATGTTAGCGGGCGCTGTCGATTGCTCGAATCCGTCTTGCGGCGGCGATGAAGCCACCGGCGCAGTTTCGACATCGTAGTTTCGGCCATTTGAGATGGAATCCACTCCGCCGTCTGGCGCAGACGCGGTTTGCTCGCTTTGATCCGCCGACGCCGATTGTGGGGGACGAACTCTGGATAGAGCGTTGTCATTCAGTTTCTTGGCTTGATGATTCCCGCGGAGATCGCCGGGCAAGTTCTCAGGATTGGGGCGAATTCTCATTATTTGCACGCGGAATGCTGGCGAGCCCGCCAGACGGCGGTAAAGGGAGCGCGACTCATCGCTTGTTTCGTTTTCGGGCGCTTTCCGCCGGCTCTCGCTGAATTGGCGCAGCGCCCGGCTGAGCCGCGTCAACATGACCGTGATATGGCGCGGTCGCAACCCAATGAAGGCCACGGCGCAAATCCCAATCAGAACCATGAAGAAGGCCAAGGCGGCTGGACGCCCCGTTATCCAGTAGAACGGGTAGCTCAGCCCCCAGCCGATTAGACCGCCGCCCTGACCGGCCCGAGCCAAGGCGCGGAGTTCGCCCTCGCTGTTGCCGAGATGCAAAACGGCGAGGATAGAAAGAAACATGAGCTCCAGCGCCAGCAATCTGGCCGCGCTGAAGCGGAACCGAAGGCCCGTTTTCGGCAGCCAAAGCACGACGCCCAGGGCAAACAAAGCCCCTGCGACCAAGATTGAGCCGCTGCCAAAAAGGGCCATTAGCATATCCGCCCAGGTCACGGCGACCAGCGCATCCGAAGAGACGTACAAGGAAATGAAAGACAGGATGCCAAATACAATGAGCGCGAAGCCGACCACCTCGTTTATCCAAGGCGGCATGCTTTCTTTGAGGTCTTCCCAAAAGTCGAAGTCATTCGCCGCTTCTTCCAAGGGTTTGATGACCTCCTGCGCAGAGGTCAAGGGCGCCTCGGTGTCAATTTCGGCTGAAGGCCCCGACGGGGGCGCGTGCCGCTGCTGTTCCACTTTAGCTTCCACCGCTGTTGTTCTTGATTACTGACTCCAGTATAGACAGAATCAAGGAAGTTTATGTGCAAAATAGCGAGCAATACCGAGAGGCGGGGGCGATGCGAAATGAGGGATGGGGATTAATCTCGCAGCGCTTGTTCCTGCTTCAATATCAGGTCAGTGACAGCCAGAATAGCGATGCGCTGCTTGCGGTACAGGTCGGCTTCACTCATGCTGAGGCGCCGCGCGACTTCGCGCACTTTTCTATTTTCGAGAAAACGGAGTTGCAAGATGTTGTACAGGGTCCATTCCGGGCTCATCATTTTCCGCTCGCCTGCCGGCTTGAGCGCCGCGATCGCCTCTTGCAGCAGCTTGCGCAGGGCATTCACCGGCGATTCCTCGCTGTTCTGAAGCCTGCTTTGCACCGACCGCAGCATTATCAAGTTGCTCTGCGTAATGCCGGAGCCGCCCCAATAGTGACGCAAGGCAGCGCGCACCTGCTCGAAGAGTTCGTCGCGGTCAGGCAGGTCCTGGACGCGTGGCGGCAGCGCGTTTGACTGCCGGTATTCGACCTGCAAGGCGCGCGACCGAGTCATCTGAAATTGTGGCAGCAACCCTTCAAGCAAATTGTACATTTCTGACTGCAGGCGCATGTCGTCCAGGCTGGTTTCGACGCGGCTGACGAATGCATCCAAATGGCCGGCGGGCGCGCCCAGCTCCTCCTGCAATGCAGCCTCGTTGTTGAACAATCCAAGCAGGCCTATCGTCAGCGCTTCAGTGCCGTTGCCGCCAACGCGACTGCTGTTGAGCGGAATCAAGGCGAAGCCGCGCCACTGCAAGTAGTTGGCGTCGCGCGCTTCGAAACGCAACTGCCTGACCTGGTCAAAGAGCTGGCTCTGTTTCAACAGCTCGTCTTCGTCAATGTCGAAGGCGCCCACTTTGCTGACGAATTCCGGCTGGGCGCCTTCCAGGCTGATGACAAAAGCCTTGTCGATTCGCAGGTAATCGCAGATGGATTCCGTGGTCGCCATTATCAGCTGCGACAGATCGGTATGCGTGAGGACGCGGTCGCTTAGTGTCTGCAGCTTGGTGATCTGCTCGTCATCTTCGTCGCGGTAAATGAAGAACTTCTCAAAGTAGGGCAGCGCCAGCGAGACAAACCATTGCCAGAGCAACACAGCGCCGACGACGGCAGGCGGTGTAAAGGCTTCGCCCGGCAAGCTCAGAATGCGAGTGGCCTGGGCGCTAAAATTGACAACGGCCAAAGCGATAAGCCCGGTCGCCGGCCCGCGCAGCAAAAAATCGAGCAGCTGTTTCTTGACCAGGCGGTCAGGTTTGTCTGAGCCGAAGAAATAAAGCGGATAGGACAGGAAGAAGAGCATGAGGATGATGATCACGTTGGCCGTATTGATCACCAGCAAGCCGAATAGTGAAGACTCGTCGCCCGGGTTGAGCAGCACGGAGTAGGGGAAAATCCCCAGCGCGGGCGTCAAAAAGGCGATTTGCAGATAAGCCATGCGCCGCGCGCTCGCCGGTGTCAGGCAGCGTTTCCGGGCGCGGTGGACGTTGAAATAGGCGAATCCGTTTGCGAGCAGGAAGTAAAGCGCGTAAACCAGAAAAGCCGTCCCCGCCTGTATGCTGACTGACTCCTGCGCGGGGACAACGAGTATCAGGGCATCGCTGAATGCGGCAGCAAGCAGGAAGGCGGCGCCCGTCAGATAGAGCAGGCGGATGGCGCGTTTCCGGCGCCCGCGCGAGGGCAAGCCGGTTGTGGCGAGCAGGGTGTCCGACAAGTGATAGATGGCGGCCGGTATGAAGGCGATGCCGATCCATTGCAGACGAGTGGCGATCTCATGCGCGGGGTTATCCGGCTCCAGCGAGATGAAGGCGTCAGCCACATAAGAGACGGCTACGCAGGCCAGCACGACCGCCGATGTCTTGGCGACGCGGTTGTTCAAGTTGCGCGTGAGGTTAAAGAGCAAGAGCGAAACCGCGATGATGGCGTTGCCGGCGGTCAAGGTCTCGTTTACCGTGAGAAGCAAGGTAGTTAGCAGACTCAACGCAAGCCCTTCAACATTGCGGAACTATCCATAGTTTAGCAAAAAGCGACGCAAGTATTGAGCCTAGATGGACAGGCTGAAGAAGATGGCGATCTCACGATTGGCGAAATGATGGTCGTTAAAGCCGCAAAAGCTGAAGCCCATGGCCTTGGCAAAGAGGATGCACGGGAAGTTTGTGGTGGGGATCTCAAAGAGGATCTGGCGCAGATTGTATTCGCCAGCCCATACGCGCGCGACATGAACCAGGCGGGAACCCAGGCTGCGGCGCCGGAACGGTCTGTCGATCACGATATCTTGCAGATAGGCGACCCGGCTCGCCTCGTCAACGCGCATCGAGACATAGCCGAGAATGTGATTGCTGCTCTTGTCTTGAACGACGACAAAACAGTATCCCAGACGCAGGGCTGATTCCAGATGATGCGGATCGGTTACATGGCGTGATTGGAGCTGGCGCGGCAGCCGCTGCTTGCGGCAGTTGACCTGAATCTCGTCGCCGATTTCTTGCACGGTCATCTGCCAGACGTGTTCACTTTCAAAATCGCTGTCCAGCGCGAGGCAATAGGGGACATCCGACTCGACGCCGTCGCGAAAGATCAGTTGTGATGGATCGAAACCCGCGTTGTGCATTTCCCGGTTTCTCCCCCTGTCGCGCTGCGGCTTCGCACATGCGCGCCACGTATGTGCAGAATTATGGCAGCAAACGCGTTTGGCGCGTCGATAATTTTACAGAACTAGCTAGAAGCGCGTCATGAATATGATGCGCAAACTCCAGTTAGCGCCGTCCTGCGATGCTAGGGCTGCTCTTATAGCAAGAGGCATTCAAAAAAACGGGCGACCTGGCAGATCGCCCTAGGCTTTGTGATTCGGCGGGAGGTGACTGGACTTTAGACTTCGTACAAGTAGTCCTTGAGGATGACATGCGCCGACGACTGACGCAGCCGGTTTAGCGCCTGCGCCTCCAACTGCCGCACACGTTCCCGCGTGACGCCAATCGTCTGCCCGACTTCTTCCAGCGTGTAGACGCGTCCGTCGGCCAGCCCGTAGCGCAACCGCAGAATTTGGGCTTCGCGCGCCGGCAGCTTGTCCAGGGCCTGCTGCAGTTGGACATGGAGCAGGTGGGTGGCGACTTCTTCCGACGGCGCCGGGCTGTTGCTGTCTTCTACAAAATCGCCGAAGGTGGAATCGCCCTCGTCGTCGATCGGCGTCTCCAGGCTGACCGGGCGGCGCGAGATTTCCAGCAGATTTTCAACTTTGTCGGGCGTGGTATCCATGCCCGAGGCCAATTCATCGATTTTGGGTTCCCGCCCCAGTTCCTGCAGCAACTGCAGTTGAACGCGGCGCATCCGATTCAGCTGATCGCCCATGTGCACCGGCACACGGATCGTCCGCCCTTGATCGGCGACCGCGCGGCTCACCGCTTGGCGGATCCACCAGGTGGCGTAAGTGCTGAACTTGTGGCCACGCTGATACTCGAATTTGTTGGTCGCGCGGATGAGGCCGATGTTGCCTTCCTGAATCAGGTCAAGGAAAGGCACGCCGCGGCCGATGTATTTTTTGGCGACGCTGATGACGAGCCTGGCATTGGCGCGAATCAGATGTTCCTGGGCTTTTTCCCCGTCCATCATCGTCGCGCGCAGTCCCTGTTCCTGGCTCCAGCTCAGGTCGACAATGCCATCGGCGTCGGCGTCATCGAGGCGCAGGCGCGCGAATTCCGCCGCTTCCATACGTTTGGCCAGCATCACTTCTTCTTCGGCGGTCAGCAAAGGCACACGGCCGGCTTCTTTGAGATAGAGCCCGACAACATCGTCCGTATCGAGGGCCGCCTGATAGCCGGCGTCCGCCGTCAAGTCCTTCTTGAGGACCATGAGCAGGGCGTCGCGCTCGTCGGCCTCCTCATCATCCGGTTCGCTAGTCAGGGTATCGGTATGCGGCTTCGGCGCTTTGCTTTCATCTGCATCGGGGGCATCTTCAGGGGACTTCGCCGGGCCTGGAACAACTTCAATTCCAGCCTCTACCAGATTGTCCATGAGGTCGTCAAGCAGGGCGACATCGCCCTCGACGTCCGGCATCAACTCGAGGATGTCGCTGTAAGTGACAAAGCCTTGATCTTTTGACTTTTCGATTAGCTGCTTCTGCAACTCTTCGCGCTGAGTCAAATTATTGACGTTTTCCAATACCGCTACCACAGACAAGCCTTTCTTCTGACCGAAGTTAGTACCGCTACCTGCCTAAGCTACGCAATTTTAACCGGACCCCGCTTGCTGCGCGAACGAGACCTTGAGACGAGATCTTGGATGTCCATGTACCACCAATCACATTGATATACAGCATTCGGCAGCAATGGTCTTGCTCGCAGCCTATTGCTCTCGCCAGCCAAATGAACTGACAAAGGACATAATTTGACTGCTTATTCGTCATGTTCAGCCACAATTTAACGCGTATTTGATTACTTGTCAAGTTTTTCACAAAGTCCGCAAGCACTAATCTTCGCGGAAATGTCCGGCAAGCGGATATTTCACGGTTTTTCATCAGCGAGCTCGCCGCGCATTGCGAGCGCATAGCGAATTTGACGGCGGATTGGGTGGAATCTTCGTGCAGGTTGCACAGGGAAAAATGAATAGTGCATAAGGCTTCCCGGGTCGGTTGACTTATTGGGCTTTTGA
Source organism: Chloroflexota bacterium (assembly GCA_028875245.1). GTDB lineage: Bacteria > Chloroflexota > Anaerolineae > Aggregatilineales > Phototrophicaceae > UBA6055. Next base: position 185,420 of record JAPPEU010000035.1, on the reverse strand, counting down.
TTCTAGACTCTCGGCAGAGTTGCAGCAGGGAAGCAGTGATGTCTCAGGGAAACAGTGGCAGCGGATATGGCAGGCGTCGCGTTCTCGCATGGATCGAGTTCAGTGCGAGTGGTCTTTGTCTGTGACAAGATGTCTGGCCCAAAATGAAGCGCCCTGATCTCGAAGCGATGATCAGGGTTTTTTGTTTTATGGGGAGGAGGCGGCAATGAGCGGAATACGGGCGGGCGTGTTTGGCGGTTCGGGTTATGCCGGTCTTGATCTCGTGGAGATATTGGACGGTCATCCGCGCGTTGATCTGCGCTTTGCGACTTCGAATACCTATGCCGGCGAGGCCGTCCCGGGGACGGCTTTGACTTACATTCCAGCCACCGACGCCGATTTGAAGCAAGTCGATGTGATCATGCTCGCCTTGCCGCACAAGACTTCGGCCGAAATGGCCAAGCGAGGCCTTGAGGCGGGCGTGAAAGTGGTCGACCTGTCGGCGGACCTGCGGCTCGATACGCCGGAAGCCTATGAAGGGTCCTATCATACGCCGCATCCCCATCCCGAATTGCTGCCGACGCCTTATGGCTTGCCGGAGATCAATCGCGAGAAACTTGGGGGCGCGGACGTGGTCGCGACGCCGGGCTGCTACCCGACGACGACGCTGCTGGGCCTTTACCCCGTGCTGCAGTGTGAAGCGCTCTGTCGCGATGCGCCAATTATAGTGGATGCCAAATCGGGAGTCACGGGCGCCGGACGCAAGCCCTCTCTCAGCACGCATTTTGCCGAGGTATACAGCAACCTGATTCCGTACAAGACGGGGCGCTCTCATCGTCATGTGGGCGAGATGGAACAGGAAGCGCGCAAGATTGACGGCGGTATTGGACCGATTATTTTCTGCCCGCACCTGCTGCCGGTCGACCGTGGATTGATGTCGAGCATCTACATCACCTTGAACGAGACACTGGAGAGTTCACAGGTTCACGATCTTTATACCGAAATATACGGGGGCGAGGCGCTGGTGGATGTCTTGCCGCCGGGCGAGCAGGCGACGCTGAAGCATGCGGTGAAAACGAACAAATGCGTGATCAGCATCACGCCGGTATTGCCGCGGCTGGTTCACATCACGAGCGTGACGGACAATCTGCGCAAGGGCGCCGCGGGCCAGGCGGTGCAAAACATGAACTTGATGTTTGGCATGGACGAGACCTTAGGGTTGATATAGTGGCAGGACGGATCACAGTTGTCAAAGTCTCCGGGCACTGCCTGGATGATGATGCCTTGCTGCGGCAGTTCGCGGGCATTGTGGCGCGGTCTGATGAAGCGCTGGTCATCGTTCATGGCGGCGGCAAGGAGATATCGGATTTACAGCAGAAGCTGAATATCGAGCCGCGTTATGTCGATGGCTTGCGCGTCACCGACGCCGGCTCCCTGGCTTTGGTAGAGATGGTGCTCTGCGGAAGCGTCAACAAGCGACTTGTGCGATACTTGCTGGCGGCGGGCGTGGACGCTCAGGGCCTTTCGGGCGTCGATCGCGGCCTGGTGCGCGCGCGACCAATGCGGCATGAGTCGATTGATATGGGCTATACCGGCGAAGTGGCATCAGTACGGCGCGAGGTGATCGCCGATCTGCTTGAGCGCGGGGTGACGCCCGTTATCGCGCCGGTGAGCGTCGGCAAAAGCAGCAACTTCAACCTCAACGCCGATCCGGTCGCGGGGGCGATCGCGGCGGCAATTGGCGCGTGGTCGGTCATTTTCGTGTCCAACGTCGCCGGTGTGCTGGCAGATGGCAAGCGAATCGCCAGTTTAACAAGCGGGCAGGCGCTGGATTTGATCGGAAGCGGCGTCATTCACGGCGGCATGATACCGAAAGTGAGGGCGGCCCTGGATGTGCTATCATCGGGCGTGCCGCAGGCAGTGATCACTGATTTGGATGGCTGGGCGGCGCAGGGCGGCACGACATTCCTGGAAGCAAACGTGGAAAGGACATTGAAAGGGGAAGCATGTCAATAACAGCGGAAGTCATTCAAAAGGACAAGCAATACAGCGTTCCGGTGGCGGGCCGGCCCGACTTTGTGCTGGAGCGGGGCGAGGGCGTCACGGTATATGATTCCGACGGCAAAGCCTACACCGACTGGGTGGCGGGCATCGCCGTCAACTCGCTGGGTTATGGCGATAAAGAACTGATGAAAGTGGTCGCCGGCCAGATGGACACCGGCTTGATCCATGTCAGCGGTTTGTATCATACGCAGGCGCTGGCGGATCTGGCCGAGCTGCTCTGCGCCAATTCATTCGCTGACAAGGCTTATTTCTGCAACAGCGGCGCCGAAGCCAACGAAGGCGCGCTGAAATTCGCGCGCAAGCTCGCTTATGTCAACGACCGGAAAAACAAGACGAAGACGGTCAGCTTCAGCAAAGCCTTTCACGGTCGCACGATGGGGGCGCTGGCGATCACGCCGACGGAGAAATACCAGGCGCCCTTCAAGCCGATGATGCCGGGCGCGGTTGTCGGCGAATTCAACAGCGTCGACAGCGCCAGAGAAGTCATCGATCAGGACACCGCCGCCGTGGTTGTCGAGCCGATCCAGGGTGAAGGCGGCATCAACATCGCGAGCGCGGAATTCCTGCAGGCATTGCGCCAGCTATGCGACGATCATGACGCGGTCTTGATATTCGATGAGATTCAATGTGGATTGGGGCGCACCGGCGAGCTCTGGGCGCATTCATTCAGCGGCGTGTCGCCCGATATCATGACCCTGGCCAAGCCTCTGGCCGGCGGCTTGCCGATTGGCGCGATATTGACAACAGACGAGGTGGCGGGCGCGATGCAGCCGGGCGACCACGGCTCGACATTTTCCGGCGGGGCCGTTGTCATGCGCGCCGGTGAAATGGTCGTCAAGCGCGTGCTCAGCGCCGGATTTCTTGAGCATGTCAAAGAAACGGGCGATTATCTGCTGGAACGCCTGGCGGAGATCAACAGCCCTCATATCAAAGATGTGCGCGGACGCGGCTTGATGGCGGCGATTGAGCTGGATCTGCCGCCGGGCGATATCGTTTCGCAGGGCTACGAACATGGTCTGCTGCTGGTCAACTCGGGTCCTGAGGCGATTCGCTTCATCCCGCCCTTGATCGTCGAAAAGCGGCATGTAGACGAGCTTGTCGAAAAGCTGACGCTGATCCTGGAGGGCATTGATGGGCAAGATTAATCCTTCGGTTGATTCCGTTCGCGGCTTTCAAGTCGCCGGTGTGCATGCGGGCTTGAAGAAAGAGGGCGCGCTGGACTTTTCGCTGATCGTCAGCGAGAGCAATTGCGTCGCCGCCGGCGTCTTCACGCGCAACCAGGTCAAAGCGGCGCCGGTCTTGCTCGATCAGGAGCGGCTGGCCGAGAACCCGAAAGCGATACGAGCGGTGGCCAGCAACACGGTCAGCGCCAATGCTTGCACGGGCGCGCTTGGACTCAAAAACGCGCGGGCGACCGCCAACCTGGTCGCCGACGCGCTGTCCATTGTGGCCGAGCAAGTGCTGGTCATGTCGACGGGCGTCATTGGGACGCATTTGCCGATGGACAAGATTGCGCGGGGCGCCGAGCTGGCGGGCGCGAATCTGGGCGCGGACTGGCGCGCGGCGGCGGCCGGCATCATGACCACCGATACACGACCGAAGCTGGGCTCAATCACGGTCGCCAGCGATGCCGGCGCTTACACTATCGCTGGCATCGTCAAGGGCGCCGGCATGATCGCGCCCAATATGGCCACCATGCTGAGCGTCATCGTGACGGATGCGGCGCTGGGCTTGCAGGAAGCGCAGGCCTCCCTGAAAACCGCGGCCCAGCAGAGCTACAACCGGATTGTGGTGGATGGCGATACCAGCACCAACGACACGGTTCTGCTCCTGGCCAACGGGATGAGCGGCGTGGACGTCTCAAGCGGCGATGAGCTGGAGGCATTTCAGGACGCCCTGAATGCGCTGGCGCGGTATCTGGCGCAGGAAGTTGTGCGCGATGGCGAAGGCGTCACCAAATTCATCACGCTGAACATCGTCAATGCGGAATCGGGCGAGGCGGCTGCGAAGATTGGCCAGACGATTGGCGCGTCGGTTTTGACCAAATCGGCCTTTTATGGCAGCGATGCCAATTGGGGCCGCATCGTCGCCGCGGCCGGGCGCGCGAACACGGCCTTCGACCCGGACAGCACATCGCTGCGGGTGGCGGCCGGCGAGCGACCAGCGGGCGATACAGCCGGACTTGAGATATTCAGCGCCGGCATGCCGACCGATTACCGCGAAGAAGCGGCGGCGGCCATCATGGCGGAGCCATCGATCACCTTCACGCTGGATTGCGGGATCGGCAATGGCGAAGCGACTATCTGGACCTGCGACATCAGTCACGAATATATTTCCATTAATGGGGACTACCGCTCGTAAACGAGAGGCGCGCAATGAAGGCAGTGTTGGTTCTGGAGGATGGGCGCGTCTTCCCGGGCGAGGGCTTCGGCGCTGAAGGCATATCCACGGGCGAGATCGTCTTCAACACCGCAATGACGGGTTATCAGGAGATTCTGACGGACCCGTCCTATCATCGGCAGATCGTCGCCATGACCGTGCCGCATGTCGGCAATACCGGCGTCAACCTGGAAGATCCCGAGTCGGCCAAGGTTTGGGCAGCCGGTTTTGTTGTGCGCTCTCTCAGCCCAATCGTCAGCAACTGGCGAAATCGCGGCGATCTCGCCTCTTACCTTGAAGGCAACGGCATCATTGGCATTTCCTCGGTAGCCACGCGCGCGCTGGTGCGTCATATCCGCGAGCTGGGCGTGATGCGCGCGGCGCTGGCGCATGGCCGGGAGGCGGCAGACATCGACAGGCTGGTGGAAACGGCGCGCTCCTCGCCGGATATGGCGGGCGCGAATCTCGTGGATGACGTCAGCGTAGAAGCGCCCTATGATTGGGCCGAAGCCAGCGACGCAGAGTGGTATAGCAAGCAGCGCGAGACTGCGACGCGCTCCCTTGTTGTCGCTTATGATTACGGCATCAAGCGGAATATTTTGCGCATGATGACCGATCGCGGCTTGCGCGTCAAAGTGGTGCCGGCCTGGACGCCGCCGTCAGAGATCCTCAGCATGGAGCCGGCGGGCGTATTTTTGAGCAATGGACCCGGGGACCCGGCCGCGGTTGATTACGCTATCGCCAACGTCCAATCGCTTTTGGGCCAAGTGCCGATTTTTGGCATCTGCCTTGGCCATCAGATCCTTGCTTTGGCTTTGGGCGGCGAGACGGAAAAGATGCGCTTCGGGCACCGGGGCGGCAACCAGCCGGTGAAGCATCTCGCCAGCGGCGAAGTCGAGATCGCATCACACAATCACGGATTCGCGGTCTCGGCGGACAGCAATCTGGACGGCGGCGAAGTCACCCATCTAAATTTGAATGACAATACGGTGGCGGGTTTGCGGCATGGCAGGCTGCGAGCTTTCAGCGTGCAGTACCATCCGGAAGCCTCGCCGGGCCCGCATGATTCTTTTTATCTCTTCGATGAGTTTGTCGACGCCGTGAGCGCCGGCCGGCGAACCTAGCGGCCAGAGCCCCGTTTATGCCCAGACGCAGCGACATCGAAAGCATCATGATCATCGGCTCGGGTCCGATCGTCATCGGTCAAGCTTGCGAGTTTGATTACAGCGGCGTGCAAGCTTGCAAGGCCTTGAAAGCGCAGGGCTATCGCATTGTCCTGGTCAACTCCAATCCGGCGACGATCATGACCGACCCGCAGTTCGCCGACGCGACCTATGTCGAGCCGCTGACGGCAAGCATCTGCGAGAAGATTATCGCGCAAGAGAAGCCCGATGCCCTGTTGCCGACGGTCGGCGGGCAGACCGCGCTCAATCTGGCAGTGCAATTGCAGGAATCCGGCGTCCTGGACAAATACGGCGTCGAGCTCATCGGCGCCACATTGACCAGCATTCAACTGGCGGAAGACCGGCAGCACTTCAACGACACGATGAGAGAAATCGGCTTGAAAGTGCCGGACAGCAAAGTGGTCAACAGCGTTGAGGACGCGCTCGAGTTTGCCGGCGAAATCGGTTATCCGATTCTAATTCGACCGTCATTCACCATGGGGGGCGCCGGCGGGGGCGTCGCTTATGATGGCGGCGAGCTGCGGAGGGTGGCGGCCAATGGGATTCATCAGAGCCCGGTCGGCGAGGTCTTGGTCGACAAGAGCCTGCTGGGTTGGAAAGAATACGAACTCGAGTTGATGCGTGATGCGAGTGGCAACTTCGTCGTCGTCTGCTCGATTGAGAACCTGGATCCGATGGGTGTGCATACCGGCGACAGCATCACCATAGCGCCGGCTCAGACGCTCACGGACAAAGAAATTCAACGCCTGCGCAACATGTCACGCAAGATATTCGACCGCGTTGGCATCAGTACCGGCGGCGCCAATGTGCAATTCGCTATCAATCCCCATGATGGCGCAGTCTACGTGATCGAAATGAATCCGCGCGTTTCGCGTTCATCGGCTTTGGCGAGCAAAGCGACCGGTTTCCCGATCGCCAAAATCGCCGCTTTGGTCGCGGTCGGTTTCACCTTGGACGAGATTCCCAACGACATTACTTTGAAAACGCCGGCGAGCTTCGAGCCGTCGCTGGATTACATCGTGGTGAAGATACCGCGTTGGGATTTCAAGAAATTTGCCGGGGCGGACCCGGTGCTAGGCCCGCAGATGAAGGCGGTTGGCGAAGTCATGGCGATCGGGCGGACCTTCCCCGAAGCGCTGCAGAAGGGCGTCCGCTCGCTGGATATCGGCATGGACGGATTTGGCAGCCGCGTGGACAACCATTTGTCGCCCGAGGTCCTGAGCGCGCCAACAGCGCAGCGTTTGTTTCAAGTCGCGAGTTTGATCGCCAGCGGCGTTGGATTCTCGGAGATTGTGGAGCAGACGCATTTCGATCCCTGGTTTGTCCAGCAGATGGCCGATCTGATGGGGATACACGGCGCTGTTCTCAGCAAGGCGCTTGGGCTTGGCGACCTGGACGGCGTTGACCTGCGCAAACTCAAACAGAGAGGCTTCAGCGACGCCTACATCGCCGGGTTGCTGGGTGAAGATAAATTCGCCGTGCGCGATTATCGCAAAGCGCTGGGCGTCACGGCCAATTTCTACCGCGTGGATACCTGCGCCGCCGAGTTTGAAGCGCTGACGCCTTATCTGTATTCAACGTATGAAATAGAAGATGAGGCATGGCCGGGCGACGGACGCAAGGTGATGATCCTCGGCGGGGGACCCAACCGCATCGGCCAGGGCATCGAATTTGATTATTGCTGCGTCCATGCCTGCTTCGCGCTCAAGGAGCTGGGCTTTGAGACCATCATGGTCAATTGCAATCCGGAAACCGTCAGCACGGATTATGACACGGCGGATCGGCTGTATTTTGAACCGCTGACCGCTGAGGATGTGATGAACATCGTCGACAGAGAGAAACCCGATGGCCTGCTGGTGCAATTCGGCGGGCAAACGCCGCTCAATATAGCGCGCGACCTGGAAACGATGGGCGCGCCAATTTGGGGCACGCCGGTGGACACGATCGATTTAGCCGAAGACCGGGAGCGCTTTAACGCTTTGATGCGGCGTTTGGGCATCGCGCAGCCGGCCGGCGCGACGATCTCAAGCCGCGACGAAGCGGCTGACGCGGCCGCAGCGATCGGCTACCCGGTCTTGGCGCGGCCGAGTTATGTCTTGGGCGGGCGCGGCATGGCTATCGTCTTTGATGAAAGGCAATTGCTGGAATGGCTGGACGAAAATGTCGAATGGCGCGGGCTTCCTGTGTTGATCGATCAGTTTCTGGACGATGCCTATGAGGTCGACGTGGATGCCCTTTGCGATGGCGAGCAGGTGACGATTGGCGGCATTATGCAGCACATCGAGCAGGCCGGCGTGCACAGTGGCGACTCCGCCTGTGTCGTTCCACCGTACAAAATCAGTTATTTTCACCTGGATATCATCCGCGAACACAGCCGGCGAATCGGCCTCGCCTTGGGCGTTAGAGGCCTGTTCAACATTCAGTTCGCGGTGAAAGACGACGAGGTTTTTGTGCTTGAGGCAAACCCGCGGGCGAGCCGGACCGTGCCCTTCATAAGCAAGGCGACCGGGCATCCGCTGGCTAATTATGCGGCGAAGATTGCGGCCGGGGCGAGGCTGGAGGATCTGGAATTTCTGGAAGAGCCGCCGGTGACCGGCTTCTTCGTCAAGGAGGCGGTGTTTCCCTTTCAGAAATTCCCGGGCGTCGATACACGCTTGGGCCCGGAAATGCGCTCCACCGGCGAGGTCATGGGGCATGCGTCCAGCTTCGGCCATGCCTTCGTAAAGTCGCAGGCTTCGGCGGGCTTGCCCTTGCCGGAGCGCGGCACGGTTTTCATCAGCGTCAACGACTTTGACAAACCGGTCGTGGCCAAGATCGCGCGAGATTTGGCCAAGCTCGAATTTGACGTGATCGCAACCGAGGGCACGGCGCGCTGGCTGAATCAGATGGCTGTGGAAGCCTGCCGCGTCAACAAGCTTTCGGAGGGCAGACCGCATATAATAGACGCCATGAAGCAACGGCGGGTGGACCTAATCATCAATACGCCGCTAGGCAGCCAGGCTCACGAGGACGGCGTGACCATCCGCAGCCAGGCATACGCGCTTGGGATACCGATTGTCACGACGATGAGCGCCGCGGCCGCCACCGTGCAAGGCATCAAGCGCATGCGCGAGAAACCGCTTAGCGTGCGCAGCTTGCAATCGCATTACGCGGCGGCAACCCAAAACAGGCCCTAGCGAGGATCTGCGCATGGCATTGGAATACGAGCGATACCTCCAGGAAATCCTGATTGACGAAGCAAGTTTGCAAAGCAGGATCGCGCAGCTGGGCGCGCAGATCAACCTTGATTATGCCGGCTGCAAGGATTTGCTGCTGCTCTGTGTGCTTAAAGGCGGCGTGATGTTTCTGTCGGATCTATCGCGCCATCTCAACGTGCCTCACATGATCGATTTCATGGCGGCCAGCAGTTATGGCGTCGGCGGCCGCCAGTCAGCCGGTTCGGTGCGCATTGATATGGACATGCGGCTGGATGTGAAGGACAAGCATGTGCTGGTTGTCGAGGACATCATCGACAGCGGCCATACACTCGCCTTTGTCTTGAAGACCTTGCGCAATCGAGAGCCCGCCAGCCTGAAGCTCTGCGCGCTGCTCAACAAGAGGGCGCGCCGTGAAGTGGATATCGATGTGGATTACATCGGTTTCGATATCGAGAACAAGTTTGTCTTCGGCTACGGGCTTGATCTTGACGAGCGCTTTCGCAACCTTCGCTTCGTCGGCGTCGCGCGGGCGGATGCTTCAGCCGATGAATGAGGCGCCCCTCCGGCTGCTGTGGCCGGATTTCATCTACGAACTTGCTGACTTAATTCGAGCGGCGCCAAATCCCCCGCCGGTGTATATCGTGGGCGGCGCCGCGCGCGACGCTTACCTGGGCCGCGAGATCGGCGACATTGATATTGCCGTCGACGGCGATGCCATCGCCCTGGCGCGCCGGGTCACCGATGCCTGGGGCGCCGACATCTACATTATGGATCGGGAGCGAGGTGTTGCGCGGGTATTTCTCAGCCGCGGCGGTCACAAATTCAGCGTGGACTTCGCCAATTTGCGCGGGCCGACGCTGGAAGCTGACCTGCGCGACCGCGACTTCAGCATGAACGCGATGGCGGCTGATCTGCTGCGGGATCCAGGCCGGTTGATCGATCCGATCGGGGCTGCCGCCGACTTGAAAATGAAGATTTTGCGCCGCTGCTCGCTGCGTTCAATCGCGAATGACCCCGTACGCGCATTGCGCGCCGTTCGCCTGAGTGTGCAATTCGATCTGAAAATAGAGCCGGATACGGCGCAGGATATCCGTCAGTCGGCCGGCGAGCTGCGTCATACGTCGCCCGAGCGCATCCGCGACGAGTTCTTCAAGCTGCTGAGTTTGGAGAAGGCGGCCCGCGGTCTGCGTGTGCTCGGCCACATGCGTCTGCTCGATCAAATCCTGCCGGGCATCGCGATCGACAGCGCGTCGCTGTCAACCGATTCAGTCGACATTGACTCCTACGCCGTTGTAGAGCGCATGAGCGCAATCATGAGCGCGATCAGCAGCCGCCGCAGTGACAACACAGCCGCCACCTTTGGGCTCGGCATGCTGGTCATTCAACTCGATCGATTTCGCTCCGCGCTTGGGGCGCATATTGAGCAGGAATGCGTAAACGGCCGGAGGCGCGCTGCGCTGCTGGCGCTGGCAGCCCTGCTCCATAAGGCCCGCGTGACCGGTTCAGATCGCGGCGACGCGCAGGCTGCCGCTGCGAAAGCCGCGGCGTCGCTCCGGCTGGCCAAAGTTGAAGGTCGCATCCTTTGCGCCGCGGTTGGGAGTTTCCGGCAAATCACTGAACGTCAAACTTGGTCGCGGCTGGATGCGCATCGCTTCTGGCATGAGTTGGGGGCCGGCGGCATCGACGCGATTCTGCTGGCCATGGCGGGCGCAATGGGGCAGGGCAGCAAGCTCAATCAGCAAGACTGGCTGAAGCTCGTGGAGTTGGCGACGAACCTGCTCGACGTTTACTTCAATCGCTTCGATGAAGTCGTCAAGCCCAAGCCGCTGCTGGACGGGGTTGCTGTGCAAGAATTGTTTGAAATCGGGCCGGGACCTCAGATAGGCCGTCTGTTGACGGCGCTGCGCGAGGCGCAGGTTACGGGGCTGGTGCAATCAGTTGAGCAAGCGCGCGAGTTTATCTTGCGGTCGGCGGCTGGCGACAGCGCGCAACATTCGACGGCTTCACGCCTTCAGGTTTGCAGGACTGAAGCGTCATCCACAAAGCGATAAAAAATCAGCATCGTGCGCCCATAGCGGCGCTGGTCGAAGGCTTCAATGTGGTCGAAGCGTCGGCTGGCGTCATATTCGTCGGGGTCGATCTGGATGATGATTTGACAGTCCTGATGGCGCCATTGCGCGTTGGCGTCAAATGCCTCGAGCGTCTTCAGCCACATGCTTCGATATTGCGGCGGCGCGACAAAAATGTAGCGAAAGCGCCGCATTGGCTGGCGGGCGATCAATTGGAAGGCGTCGCTCCTCGTGACGCGGGCCTTTTCAGCGAGCTTCGTATGAGCCAGGTTGTGGCGGATGGTGGCGAGCGCCTGCGGATCAAGCTCGTTAAATTGAGCGAAGCCCGCGCCGCGGCTCAGCGCTTCAATGCCGACGCTCCCCGTGCCAGCGAAGAGATCGAGGAAGTTGACCCCTCGGATATCGCCCCCGATGATATTGAATAATGCCTCTTTAACCCGGTCCATGATGGGGCGGGCGCCAGCGCCGGGTACGCGTTTCAATCTCATGCCGCGCGCTGCGCCGGCGATAACGCGCATGGACAACTTAGCCCGCGCCTTCCACAACGCTGCGTACAGCGCGAACATTGGATATTGGCGTGGTGACATAGCCGTCGCCGCTGCCGGACAGAATCAGGCGGCGGCTGTCAGTTTGCTCCAAGGCATCGCGTATGACCGAGTGCAGCAGGGAGGGCGTTCCTCGCAGCAGGTCCTCATCATCGTGGAGGCCGCCGCAGGTGGCGCCGCTATAGAGGCCGTTGACTTGGGACAGTTTGACGGCGCCGGCCCGCGTATCCCAATTGAAAGCCTGAACCGGCAGTTCACTCATCAGATTGAGCATGGGCGAAGCGCCGGCCACCTGCACGATATTCAGCCACCAATGCGCGGGCAGCGCGGACAAGACGCGGACAAGATGCGGCAGGGCAATATCGCGGTATTCCCCTTCGGACAAGATGTCGTGGCTGGCGAAACCCGTCACCATGAAGACGCCGGCGACGCCTCGCTGCGCGCTCAGCGCCTCCAAAAACCGAAGCGTATTCTCCGTCAGCTGATTCAAGCCGGAACGAAGGCGGTCGGTCCGGACGCGCATGTGACACAAGACCTTCTGCCGCCCAGCCAGTTGCGCCGCCTGCAACAAGGGGCTGTAGATGGTCTGGAGGATGGGCGCGCCGTCCGCTTGCAGCGCCTGCCCGATGAGGCGGAGGCACTCGATCTGCTGAGAAAGCGCGCCGCGCGCCGGTGACAGGGGCCGAAGCGCGGTCCAATCCAGCGAACGCTTGATCACGCGTTTCTTTATCGTTCGCGTGCCGGCGGGGTCGCCCTGCCATTCGTCTTGAAGGCCGTAATCAAGCGCCAAAAAATTGCGCGACGGCATGACACGCACAAAGTCCCAATTGTAGTCATGTTGGAAATCAATAGTTGAGCGGGCGAGGTCAGCGTAACGTTGATCGTCGCCTGGCCAATGCCGCCAGAGCGCTACCGGCGGGCGATCGACCGGTTCGCCTTCGATCGCGCGTTCAAGGCGCTCGCGCTTGTGCATTGCCGCGGCTAGGCGCTCAAGCCGCCAACATCATTGATGCGCTGTTTCAGCATGCGCGTCAGCATCATGTAACGGTCGTCGATGTTCGATTCGAGATCGTTGGCGCCATGCTGCCCTTCGGCCTGGGAAGTCGTTTGCACGGCCGTAAGCGCGCTCTCGGCTATTGAGAGCGCTTGCTGGAATGAACTCGCTGCGGCTGCGAGATCCCCATTGGCCTTTTGCGCCAAGCCCATGCCATACAGGGCGTCTACGCTGTCGGGGCTGGCGGCGATCACTTCTTCAAAGGCGCGGATGGCGCCCAGGTTATCGCCGTCGCGGTGCATGCGCCAGGCTCTGCCAATTTTTTCTGCCGAGGGTAGCGTGGACATGTGAACTCCTTATGAGCAATCGACCGCTGATGGACTCAGCCGCTGAACGTCGAGCGCGCCGATATTGACGCAAGGCTTATTGTACCGAAACGTCGCCGGGCCGCGCCATGCCGAGCTTGAGCGTAGGGGAATTGGCGTTCCCCGTTCCACATTTGTTCTCGTCTTGCTGCTGCCCTGCGCTGGTGTTATGCTTTTTTGCGGGCAGAGATTTACGATCAGGATTCATGCAGATTCGATTGGCCGTTCCCTCCGACCTGCAAGCCGCCGCCCGGCTTTGGCACGATCGCATGGCCTTGCTGCAGCAGACCGACACCTGCATCAAGCTCTTGCCGGATGCGGCTGCGCGGTGGCGGATTGAGGCCGAGCGCTGGATCGCGAGTGATGCGGTCGGCTTTTATGTTGCCGAAGCGGAAGGGGACTTGGCGGGATTCGCCGCGGTACAGGTTGTCCCGGGCCGGCCTGGCTTGCGGCCTGCGCGCCTGGGCGTCATCCTCGACATGGCGGTCGATTTGCACAGCGCGCGCAGTGGCTTGAGTGAGCAGCTGCTGGGCAAGGTGAGACGCTGGCTTGCGAGCAAGGATATTCATCATCTCGAAATTGACGTGCCGGCGCGTTACCCGGTGGAAGAGGCATTTTGGCGCGCGCGGCGAGCCTCAGTTCGGTTTAACCGGTATTGGCTGGAGATATGATTCGTCTGGCGGAGGCGAGCGACGCCGAGCGCATCGGGGAATTGTGGTCCGAGATGGTGGCTTATCACGCCGAATTGGACGCGCAGACATTTCGCCCGGCGGAGCGCGGAGCGGAGTTGTATGCCCGCGGCATCCTGGATCGCCTCAATGACCCGCAGGCGCGGGTATTGGTCCTTGAGATGGATGGCGAGGTAGCGGGTTTCATCAATGGCGTCGTCGCGGACATCACGACTGAGATGTTCATGCCATTGCGCTGCGGGCTTTTGGCGGACATCTACCTGCGGGCGGCATATCGCCGGCGCGGCTTCGGCCGGCAATTGGTCGAACGCCTGGCGCTCTGGTTTCGCTCGCAGGGCGTGGATCATTTTGAGTGGCATGTGAGCGCGAGGAACCAGGCGGCCCTGGCATTCTGGCGATCAATCGGGGCGGAAACCACGATGCTGCGCATGCGCGCGGCGATCCGGGAGGAAACGGTATGACGGAATTGCTTTACTTGAAAGACAGCTATCTGCGTGAATTTGAGGCGGAGGTCCTTGGGCATGATGTCGAACGGAGCGCGGTGCTGCTCAATCGGACAGCGTTTTACCCCGGGGGCGGCGGCCAGCTTCCCGATCAAGGCGCGCTGCGGAACGGCGATTTGCAGTTTCGGGTCAGCAGTGTCAAGCGCGGGAATGTTCATATCATCGAGGGGGAGCTGCCGCCCGTCGGCTGCCGGGCAACGGGTCTTATCGATTGGGAGCGGCGCTACAAAATCATGCGCACGCATACAGCGATGCACATCCTTTGCGGCGTCATCTGGCGCGATTATCAGGCGAGCGTCACCGGCGGCAACATGGATATCCTGAGCGGGCGGATGGACTTCGAATTCGAGCGACTGGCGCCCGATGTCATCGCTGAAATCGAGAAGAACATCAATATCGAGGTCGAGGCGGCGCGCGAGGTCAAAATCGAGATCCTGCCGCGCGAGACCGCCTTTCAGATTCCCGACCTGATTCGCACCAAGATCAACCTATTGCCGGAGAGCATTCGGGAAGTGCGCACGGTAGAAATCGTCGGCCTCGACTTGCAGGCGGACGGCGGGACGCATGTCGCCAACACGCGTGAAGTGGGCGCGATCAGAATCGCCAAATACAAGAGCAAGGGCGGCATCAACAAACGACTTTATGTGGAGCTGAGTGATTGATGGATCATCTGTGTTTCGCGCAGGCGCATGAGCGATTACTGGCGAGCGACTTTATGTGGAGCTGAGTGATTGATGGATCATCTGCGTTTCGCGCAGGCGCATGAGCGATTACTGGCGAGCGACTTTATGTGGAGCTGAGTGATTGATGGATCATCTGCGTTTCGCGCAGGCGCATGAGCGATTACTGGCGAGCGGCTTTATGTGGAGCTGAGCGATTGATGCGGTATCTGCATCCGGTGCAGGCGCATGAGCGATTTCTGGCGAGCGGCTGTTACCGCTTTGCCAAAAATGGCACAGCCCTGCAAAAGACTGAATCATGGGCGATGCACGTCCATGCCGATGGTGAGAAATTCCTTCGCGTCGATGTGGACGCGCGCGCGGAAGAGGGCAAGTCGATGCTCGTTGAAGCCCTGGTCAGCCAAGACGATGCTTTGGTCCGGCTGGACATCCGCTATGAAAACGACAGATTTGAGCTTGGCGTGAAAACGCTGCGGGCGACCTACCAGGCGGCGGCGGATCGGCTGCAGGTCGGCTACAGCATGAATGGCGGCGAGCGCGACTACATTGAGCTTGAATTGCCGCCGGGCGCGCTTATTGATGTGCCGCTGCTGGTTTTCCGCGGCGGCGCGATCAGGAAACTTGCGGCGCAGGCCGAGGGGGCGCTGCCAATCTATGTGCCAATGTTCGAAAATGCGCAGCTCTTTCCGGGCGTCCTGCAAAGGATCGCTTCACCGGTGGAATACATCGCTGACGACGTGCTGCTGCTGGGCGAACGGGAAATCCCGGCGCGCCGATATCGTTACATCGACAAGGCGCTGTCCTATTGGATCGACCAACATGGCATGATCATCAAGCGCGTCAACAGCTTCAAGCAGCAGGAAATCGTCGTTGAGATCAGCAATTACGCCCCGCCAAAATTGTAGCGCGTCCATGCATCAGCGGGATCGGGGTACGGCGGCATGATAAAGCGATTTCGAATCTTTCTGGGGCCGCGCCGCTTTCGCGCATTCATCGCGCTGCTTGTGATTACCGGCATTGCCAGCCTGGCGCTTAATGTTTTCGGCCCGCGCTCGCCGCTGGTCACGGCCGCTCAAACCGGCCTGCTGGTCATATTTCTGCTCGGCGCGTCGGTGATGGCCCTGGGGCGTCTGCCGGCGGAAGAACGCAGGCGCTGGCTGGCGATCATTGTGCCGTCTGTCTTGGGCATCATTATCGGCTCACTCGCCCTGCCGCAGCTGAGTGGTATTTTTCTGGGGGCGGGGTTGGGCTGGATCGTCGCCGGCATCTTCATCTTCCGCGATTTCCGCGGGCCACAGAATTATCGCCGGGCGGTCAAAGCGATGCGCAAGGGCGACTACGCGGCCGCGATCGCCAGCATGACGGCGGAGATAGGAGAAAAACCGACGCAGCCGGAACATTATCGCTTCCGCGCCGAGTTGCATCGCTTGGCCGGGGACCTGCCCGCGGCGCGCAAAGATTATCAACGGATGACCGAACTGGACGAGGCTTCCGCGGTCGCCTTCAATGGCCTGGCGGAGGTTGAGCTGCAGGCGGGAAACCTCCCCAGCGCGCGGCGGGCGGCAGTGAAAGCGCATGAGTTGGCGCCGGCGGAATGGGTAGCGGCTTACAATTTGGGTATGATAGAAGAGAGGCTGGGGGAAGACGGCGGCGCTCGCGAGCATCTGGGCGATGCGCTGCGGCTGGTTATTCCCGATTCTCGACACCGGCTGCTGGCGCATTTATACTTGTGGCGCATTCATCAGCGCGGGGCAGACAAGCGATCTGCGTGGGAAGCCTTGAAGGCGCTACGACGCGAGAAGGCCGGCCTGGAAGAATGGCAGGTCATCATGAGCGCGGAAGAGGCGGGCGCGCTGCGCGATGTGCTCAGCGGCGATATCGAAGAGGCGCGCAACCTGATTATGGGCGAGAAGGCGCATGGTCCGCAGTAATTGGAGGGCTGACATGTCTTTCCGCCGGCTGCTCGGCTGGGCGGCGGTTTTCACCTCTGTCGCATTGGCGGCATTGGGTTTCATCGTCTTCGTGCTCGGCGTGCTTATCGAATTGGCCGATGGCATCACCGAGCCGCTTGATCCTTACATTTCGCCGGTGGCGCAGATGTCCCTGGCCGGGCTCTGCTTATCGGCCAGCATGATTCTGCTCGGCTTCCTTTTGGTCGGTGTTTTGCTGGCGCGCCAGTCCCGCCAATATGGCGCCGGTTATGGCGAAGCCTACCGCTTAATGCAGAAGTTCAAATTCCCGGAAGCGATTCAACTGTTGGAACGGGTGCTCGCCGGCGGCAAGATCACGCCGGATCTGCTGATGTTGCTGACCAGCGCCTATGCCTACAACGGTCAATTGGCAAAAGCGCAGGAGACGGCCGACCAGGCGGTGCGAATGTTTCCGCGGGATGCTGGCGCTTATATGACCTTGGCGAACGGCTACCGCATGCAGGCGAGTTATGGCGAGGCGGCCATCGCGCTGCAGACCGCCGCGCAGCTCTCGCCGGCGCAGCCGATCATTTGGGCGGAATTGGGCTTCGTGCAGCAGCTGGCGGGCGAGCATGATTCGGCGATGGAATCCTTCAAGCATGCGGCGCTCTACTCAATGCCTTCAATGTACGCCGTGCGGGTGAACTACTATTTGTCACGCCATTATTTGAAAGTGGGCGAGCGGGACAACGCCGAGCGCGCGACTGAGCGAATGGTCGCGACCCAACATGGACTGCAGGCTTGGAAATCGACGCTGCGCGCCTTGGAAGGCACTGCCTATGGCAGCCTCCTCCATTACGAGATAGAGAAGATCGAGGAGGCGATCGACGAGACCGAGGGCAAAAGGAAGCATGGCGGATGATGTTCCGGCATATCGTCCGCGATCTGACGCGGCGACTGCCAGAATGGGACGCATCGGCCAAACTTGCTCTGGCAATCGCCATATTGCTCTTGCTGCTGCTGCTGGCGGTGGGCTTCTTTGGCCCGAGCGCGATACAGTTTCCGGCCCGCATCGGCGCCTTTGGCCTGCTGGTCAGCATTCAACTCCTCTTCCTCTGGGGCAATCGGCGCGACGCCTCGCCTTATCATGAGGCGCAGCAGCACTTCATCGCGGAGGAATATCAGGCGGCGCGCGCGCTGCTTGAGTCCATGCCCGAGCGCGGGCGCGCCTCGGTCGACGCGCTGGTGCTTCTCGGCAACACTTATCGCCATTTGGGTCAATTTACACTGTGCCAGTCGGCATTGAGCCGGGCGTTGGAAATTAAGCCGGCGCACAGTTTAGCCCTGTACAGCGTCGGGAAGCTCCATCTTGCGCAAGGCGATTACAGCGCCGCGAGCCATTATTTTCGCCGCGCTATCGCCGCGGGCGCGCCCGACATCGTCGAATTCGATTTGGGTCAGGCGCGCTTCTTGGCCGGCGATAGCGATGCAGCGCTGACTAACTTGATGGAAGCGCGCGCTGCGCTGGCCGATGACCCGGCCCAAATGCTGCTTCTCCAATATTACTTGCATGCTTTGAAAGTGGGCGCGCCGCCCGACAAGCAGCTGATTGACGAGAATTTGAAACACTGGCGGGACGAAGCCGCCAAGTATGCTGAGACGCCTTACGGCCGTCATTTGTCGGCGGTTGTCCGCCAGCTTGACGCTGAGTTAGAGCGGGCGGGCTGAGCGATATAAGTTTAGATCGCTGGCAGTGACTTAACCCTTTCACCAAGCTCCGATATACGTCATAATTCCTGCGAATGCGCGCTCCCCATTGGGATGCTGCCAAACAAGGAGGCGCTTGCGCGGTGTCACATGCAAATGTGTACACACCGCGGGTCATTGCTGCTTGATACGGGTTCCAGGTCTTCGGGCCAGATGAGGCAAGGCAGATTTCGCGTCAATCCAATGGAGCAAGTGACAATCATGTTTAGAGCAGTAAACTCGCAGGTCAACAGCGATGTCATCAACAAACTCGAGCAGCAGCAGCTCGACTTTTGGCGCTTCAATCGCGTCTTTGAGCGCAGCACCGAGGGGCGCGATGACGCGCCGCGCTATGTATTCTACGAGGGCCCGCCGACCGCGAATGGCAAGCCCGGCAGCCACCATGTGCTGTCGCGCGCCTTCAAGGACATGTTCCCGCGTTACAAAGTGATGCAAGGATATTATTGCCTTCGCCGGGGCGGCTGGGATACGCATGGGCTGCCGGTTGAAATCGAGGTGGAAAAGGAACTCGGCTTCGACAACAAGGGGCAAATCGAAGAATATGGCGTTGCCGAGTTCAACGCCAAGTGCCGCGCGAACGTCTTTCTGCACATCAACGAATGGGAGAAGCTGACCGAGCGCACTGCCTTCTGGGTCAATCTCGACGACGCCTATGTCACCTTCTCCAATGAATACATCGAGAGCGTCTGGTGGATACTCAAGCAATTCTGGGACAAGGGCTTGCTCTACCGCGGCTACAAGGTCGTGCCTTACAGCCCGTCTTCCGGCACGCCCCTGAGCAGCCACGAGGTGGCGCAGGGTTACAAGACCATCGTTGACCCAAGCATCTATGTGCGCTTCCCGGTGCGCGACAGGCCGGGCGTCTATCTGCTGGCCTGGACGACGACGCCCTGGACGCTGCCGGCAAACGCCGCGCTGGCGGTCGGCGAAGACGTAGACTATGTGCAGGTGGAAGGGCCCGCCACTGACGGCGAGGGCCTTGAGCAATTGATCCTGGCAGAGGCCTTGGTGGAGAATGTGCTCGGCGACGGCTACAAGATCGTCAAGCGCATGAAGGGCAGCGAGCTTGTGGGCTGGCGTTACAAGCCTTTGTATACATTCTTGCCCGTGGAGCAAGACTACGCCTATGTCGTGGCGGCCGATTATGTTAGCACGGGCGATGGCACCGGCATCGTGCACACGGCGCCCGCTTATGGCGTTGATGATTTGGCGACGGGGCGCAAGCATGATTTGCCCGTCTTGATCACGGTCGATGAGACGGGCTGTTTCGTCGATGCCGTTTCGACCTTCCGCGGCATGTGGTTCAAGGATGCCGACCGGCATATCATCAGCGATTTGTCCGAGCGCGGCTTGATGTATCGGCAGGAAACTTATGAGCATGCTTACCCGCATAATTGGCGCGACGGCTCGCCATTGATGTATTTCGCCCGCGAGACCTGGTTCATCGACACGCTCAAATACAAGCAGAAGATGATCGAGCTCAACAAGACCGTGAACTGGGTGCCGGATCATGTCCGCGATGGTCGCTTTGGCAATTGGCTGGATGATCTCAAGGAATGGTCGCTGGGGCGGGAACGATATTGGGGCACGCCGCTGCCTGTATGGGTTGACGAGCAAACTGGCGAGATGATCTGCGTCGGGGGCGTCGATGAGTTGAGCGAGCTGGCCGGCCGCGATCTCGGCGACCTTGATCTGCATCGACCCTATGTGGATGACATCACGTTCGAGAACCCGAATGGCGACGGCGGCACCATGCGCCGCGTGCCGGAAGTGATCGACGTCTGGTTTGACAGCGGCGCCATGCAGGTGGCCCAGTGGTCATATCCGAAGTCTAACCGCGACATCCTGGAAGAGCAGCATCCCGCCGATTACATCTGCGAAGCGGTCGATCAGACGCGTGGCTGGTTCTACAGTCTGCACGCAATCGCGGCGATGCTTTTCGAGACGGTCTCCTTCAAGAATGTGATTTGCCTTGGGCACATCCTCGACGAGAAGGGCCGGAAAATGTCCAAGAGCCTGGGCAACGCAGTCGACCCCTGGATGGTTTTGGAGCAGGCGGGCGCCGATGCCTTTCGCTGGTACATGTACACATCGGGGCCGCCGGGCGAGCCGCGACGCTTCTCGATAAACCTCGTCAACGATGTGATCAAGAAGTTCTGGTCCACTTTGTGGAATACGTACAGCTTTTTTGTCACCTACGCCAACATCGACGGTTGGACGCCTTCTCAGGCAGCGCCGGACCCAAGCGAGCGCGAACCGCTTGATCAGTGGCTTCTGGCCGAGCTGCACACCTTAATCATGACGGTGACCAATGCCTTTGAAGCTTATGACGCGGTCAACGCGACGCGCCCGATCGAAGAATTCGTCGAACGCTTGAGCAACTGGTACGTGCGTCTCAGTCGCGATCGCTTCTGGAAGAGCGAAGTAGACAGGGACAAGCTGTCCGCCTATGCCACGCTGTATGAGGCCTTGACCGCGCTGGCAAAACTGCTGGCGCCGACGATGCCATTCCTCAGCGAAGAGATGTACCGGAATCTGGTTGCTGAACAGAATGGCGCGGAGGCCGACAGCGTCCATCTGTCGCGCTGGCCCGCCGCCGATGATACGTTGGTCAACGAGGGCCTGATCGGCGATATGGCGCTTGTGCAGCGGCTCGTCCGCCTGGGTCTGTCCGCGCGAAACGCCTCTCAAATTGGCGTGCGTCAACCGTTGGCGGATGCGCAGTTCGCGCTGCGCGATGCGTCGGAGGCGCCCGCGCTCGAGCGCTATGCCGATTTGATCAAGAGCGAGCTCAACATAAAGTCTTTGAGTGTCATGGGCGCGGACGAAGCCAGCGCCTTCGCGTCAACGAGGGTGTACCGTCTCAATCCATTGCCGCGATTCCTGGGCCGCAAATTCGGGTCGGACTTCAAAGCGATACAAGCCGCCCTGCGCGATGGCGATCAAGCATTCGTCCGCCCGTTTGCGGAGAAACTGCTGGCGGGCGAAGACATCACGCTCGAATTGGATGGGTCCAGGTTCGAGATTCTAAACGAAGAATGTGAGGTCAAGGTCAGCGTGCAAGCGCCGGAAGGGGCGATTGAAGACGGCGGTTATGTTGTGGCGCTGAACACGCGCTTGACATCCGACCTGCTAGCCGAAGGGCTGGCGCGCGAACTCATCCGCCGGATTCAGAATCTGCGCAAGCAGGCGGACTTCGCGCTGGATGATCGCATTGAGATCCTGTATGCCGACGCCTCGGACAGGATCGACGCCGTGATGCTGCTGTACAGCGGCTACATCAGCGCCGAGACATTGGCGGACAGCCTTGAGCCCGGCGAAATCTCTCAGGATTATGTACAAGAAACCCTCCAGCTGCGGGAGGAGTCTTTGACCATAGGACTAAGGCGCCGGCAATAACTTGTGAAAATATACCAAGCAAGAGAGCAGGGCGAATGACCTGGTGGGATTCGCCCTGTTTTTTTGCGGCGAACTTCTGCTATAGTTGGTGATAGTATACAAAGCTTAGGCAGCTTCTTGTTTAATTTGGCAATTGCGCGCTTGTACGCATCATTGTGAGTCAATAACACGATTTGGAAACTGGTTATGTCTGATAAGAACGCGGCTTCACTGCAATCATTGCTTCGTTACTCTTTGCCATTGGGCGCCAGCATCGTCGCCGGCGACCCCGATACCGAAGTGAATTGGTCGGTGACGATCAGGGCGCAGCCACCGGTCTTTCCCGATTTATATGGCGGCGAGCTGGCACTCGTGTCGATGGATGTGCTGCGCAGTTTTGACAGTCGCCTGACCTTGTCAAGCGTATTGCGTCAGTTGGCAGGCTTTGGCGTGAATGCTGTCCTGTCGACCGGTTCGGTGGGGCAGGATGCGGTCGAGGCGGCAAATGAGACTGGCGTCGCGCTTCTGTCTGTGCCGGAAGACAGCAGCCTGACCACGGTGGAGCGGGCGGTGAACGCACTGATTCTCAATCATTCCGCGCGATTGACCGAACGCGCGATTGAGATTCAGCGACAATTGACGCGGCTCGCAGCCGAAAATCGAGATTTGAGCAGTCTGCTGCAGGTTATGTCTCGCTCCACCGGCAAGCCGATTTCGATTCATGATGAGGCGGGCACGCTGATCGCGCAGATACGGCCTTATCTTGGCCGCCGCGGCATGAATGGCCGGGCGGGGGTGGCGCCGGCGCGGCATGAGGAGTTTCAGCAGTGGCTTGTGCATGAGGCGCCGTCCATGTTGGGCATGATCAGCGCCAGCCCGCTGGGTCATACAACGGCGCTGCAAGTGGAAAAGCGGGTCGCTGGCTATCTGTCGGTCATCGACAGCGCCAACAGCCTGACCGAGTTTGACCGTCTCGTACTGACCTATGGCGCCGATGTTTGCGCGATTGAGATGGCGAAAAACCGCGCGATTGCCACGGCCGTTGAGCAGACGCGCGGCGACTGGATTCAAATGTGGCTGAGCGGCACGCCGGCCGATGACGATCTCTTGCGCACACGCGCGCAGCGCTCGGGTTTCCAACCGGGCGCTCAATTCCTGGTGGCGGTTTACCGGGCTTTGGCGGGCTCAGGACAATCGGCGCCGCTGGAGTCGATGCTCTCGCTGGTTCGTGACGATATGTCGCGGCGGGCTGTCAGTGGCGCGGTCGGGCAATACGTGGACGCCATCGTCGCTTTGTATCCCTTCGACGAAGAAGATACGGCAGCTTTGACGCGGGCGCGCGCGTCGATTGAGGCAATTCGGGCGCAGTTGGCTGTCCGCATGTCGGGTGGGGGTGCGTCGGCCGGCATCAGCCGACCAGCCTGCGGGCTTTCCAAGTTGCGCGACGCGTATCGAGAGGCCAAGGACGCGGTCGGCATCGCGCAGGAATTGAGCGATCATGACAGCACGACGTACTACGGCGATCTCAAGCTGTATCAGCTTCTGCTGGCGTTGAAGGAGCGCAACCTGGACAATTTGCAGCGCTTCAGTCAGGATGCGCTCGGGCCCTTGATTGAGCACGACAGCCGCAAGCAGAGCGATCTCGTCCGCACCTTGAGCGGTTTCTTCGCCGCGAACGGCAATCTGGCGAAGGCGGCGCAGGAACTGGATGTGCACCGCAACACCCTGGTGTATCGTTTGGAGCGTATCGCGGAGTTGACCAAACTTGATCTGGACGATTCGGACAACCGGCTAATCTTGCATTTGGCCTTGAAGACGCAGCGCGTACTGGCGACCATACCCGGCGAGGGGGCAATACTGTAGCGTTGCGCCCAGCGCCGCCAATTGAAGAGCCGCCGGCTTGCAGCCAGCGGCGTTTTACTTTCAGCTCTCGTTGACGATCTTGCGCGCCACCGGCGGTGCGATCTTGACGAAATGATCGCTCGGGCGCTTCAGCAGCGCATACAGGGGTTCAGCCGCCTGCGATTGATGATTTTCTTCGAGTGTGCGTATGTAGATGTTCAACAATTCACGCAGATCTTGGCTCCCATCGTCATCGAGTGGTTGAATCTCAACAACCGAGCCGGCTGCAAGTCGATGGCGAATCGCATCAACGGTGAGCCCCATCTCCGGCTGAACACGCTGATAGACGACGCCGCCGGTCATACCGGCGCACATCCACGGGCCGGGATCGCCCAAAACGACGGCGCGGCCCGATGTCATGTACTCGAAGGCGTAGCCTTTGAGGTTCGCGCGCGCGCCCAAGCCGCCGAGGCTGTCATTAAGCGGGGCGCTAATTTCACCGCCAAAAACGACGTCGGCGCCGCTCATGCGGATGCAAGCGCGCGTATCGGCATCGCCCTGGACGATGAACAGCCCGCCCTGCGCGCCATAAGCGAAGCTCTTGCCGACCGAGCCATCGACCCGTCGTCCTTTGTGGTTGAGGCCTTTCAAGATCGAGACTTTGCTGCCAGCGGCGCATTTGCCGACGCCGTCTTGCGCGCCGCCTTCCACCAGGACGTTGACCGGATCATCAATGAAGGCGGCCAATCCATTGCCCGGTATCGCCGAGTTGCTGAAGGACAGGTTGACGGCTTGAATGCGATTCGCCTGCGGCAGGGCTTGGCGTTTGATGGCGCCGGAGAGATGCGTGCCCAAGGCGCGGTCCATCGCCATCACCTGCTCATCGTCGTAGGTAAGCTCGTATTCGCCTTTGCTCACGTATTCGGTCACGATATCGGTAATCTGCTTGCTAACGGTGTTGCGGGGACGCGCGATGCGCCGGCCTCCCGGCTGCGCTTGCGTCCTCTGCCCGCGCGGGACTGGATTCAACAGTTGGCTGAGATCAATGCGGTCGTGATGTGAGCGCTGATGCAGCAGATCTGCCCGGCCGACGATGTCCTGCAAGTTGCTGACGCCCATCAGCCCCGCCCATTTGCGAATATCATCCGCCAGCGCGTCAAACATGGTGACGATGCTATGGGGCGATCCCCGTTCTTCAAAGGGACGGAAAGCTTTGAAGTCCCGCTTTTCGGCTTCTTCTTTGGTCTTGACGTGCGTGGTGATGCCCACATGGCAGGTGCCATCCTGGCAGCCGCGGCAGATTGTGCAGCCGAGGGCCACCATCGCCAGGGTGGCGAAGCCGACGCGGTTGGCGCCCAGGCAAACCATCTTAATGACATCGCGCCCGCTCTTCATGCCGCCATCAACCCAAAGCTCGACATCGTCGCGCAAGCCGCTTTCGATCAAATGCCGGTGCGCCAGCCAGACGCCAATTTCCGCCGGCAAGCCCACGTGACGCAAGGCATGCGCGCGAGCGGCGCCCGTGCCGCCGGTATAACCCGTGATCGTGATGATATCGGCGCCTGCTTTGGCGACGCCGACAGCGATGATCCCGATGCCGGGGACGACTGGCAGTTTGACCGAGACTTTGGCGTGGGGATTGGCGGTCTTGAGTTCATCTATCAGCTGGGCCAGATCTTCGATCGAATAGAGGTCATGATTGTTGCTGGGCGAGATTAAGCCGATGCCCGGCGTTGTGCTGCGCACGGCCGCGATCTGCTCCGTGACTTTATAACCGGGCAGATGACCGCCTTCACCCGGCTTCGCGCCTTGGCCGATTTTGATTTCGATGTAATCGGCCGCGTTCAAAAAGGCGATATTGACGCCGAAACGCCCTGAGGCCACCTGCTGCCCGCGGTTG
The DNA here is from genome assembly GCA_028875245.1 of Chloroflexota bacterium. Lineage (GTDB taxonomy): Bacteria > Chloroflexota > Anaerolineae > Aggregatilineales > Phototrophicaceae > UBA6055. The sequence continues at coordinate 159,975 of JAPPEU010000035.1, read as the reverse complement.
CGCGGGTGTTTGCCCAGCAGTTCATGAATCTCGCCGCCTTCACCGTTCATGCAGATGATGTTGAGCAGGTGCGCCGCCTCAGCGTAGGAACGGTAGGCCAACTCGCCTTGCGAGCCGAATGACATCGCGCTGATAAGAACGGGCATGTCATAGCCCTTGATGCTGATGTCCACCTCTTCGGCATTGATGGGCGTCTGACTCTCCTGGAGCTCCAAAATGTGACGGAGAGACACCGGCATCTTTTCTTCGAGATTGAGCAGGGTCTCGGTGTATTCGTCGAATTCCAGCTCGCCATGCGCGACCGCCTCGGCCTTTTTCCACATCTTGGGGTAGAAGCGATCGGGGTTCTTCAAGCGCGCGCGCGCTTCGCCACGGAATTCCTGAGCGCGCTCCTGGGCATCGTCTGTGAGTGAGGTCCAGGTGAGCCCGCGGCCGGTCGAGCCGAAATAATTCGGCGTGCCGAGCAGGTTGGCGATATTGCGCGACAAACCGATGGAGCTGAAGCTGTGCCCGTATCCGCGCAGTTCGTGGCAGCCGATCGTCGACGTGATCTTCTGCAAGCCGGCGTGGATCGCCGTGAGCGTGTTGCCGAGCGAATACTCGACCTGTTCGGTTATCAATGGCTTCTTGCTGCCGCGAGGAGCGGTCCCCAAGCCCACGGCATACATGGCATAGGGAAGGATCGCGTTCGCGCCCAGGCTCAAGCAGATGGCCAGGTCATGCAGGTCACGCAGGGCGCCGGTGCGGATGACCAGCCCAACGCGCCGGCGCAGATTAGGCGCAAAATCCGCCAGGCGCAAAGCCCGGTCCACCGCCGCAACCGCCAGCAGCGGGTCGATGTACAATTCCTCGCCCGCAGCGATGGCGCTGTCATCGAGGATGACGCACTGCGCGCCGTTTAAGACCGCCTCGACGACGCGGTTTTGCAGCGATTCCACTGCCTGGTCGACTGTTGTATCCACCGGGCAGCCCATTGAAAAGAAGGCGACTTTGTCCTCGAAGACAGCCGCCAGATCTTGTATGAGCATTGTGCCGTGTTTTGACGCGATGTCTCTTATGCAGTCGATGTTGTCAAATTCGGGAATGGATTCTAGCAGGAAGGGGATTTCCAATCTGATCAATGTGGCGTCTTCTTCGCGGCCCGCCGCAATCTCGGGGCGGCAGCCAATCAAGACTTGTGAGGAAAACTGCGCCTGCTCACGCTCGCGATCGATGGAAGGGTTGGTGACGACAGCGATGGTCTCTTTGAAGAAGTCGGCAAGATTGGCGCGCGTATTGCTGATGGCGGCCAAGGGGCCATCCCAGCCCAGCGAGCCAATCTGCTCTTTGCCGCTCTCCGCCAGCGTCTTCACGATTTCCACGTGATAGCGTTCCCAACCGAAGCCGGACATAACCGCCGCGTTGACCTTGATCGGTGAATCGGCCCAGGGGAGTTTGGTCGCCGTCTTCTGTACTTCGGCGACGCGTTCGAGGACAGCGACGGGCGCCGTCTGCGCTTGCTGCTGCCCGCCGCCGTTGGCTGTCGGGTGGATCGGGTAATTCACCATGGGCGGGGACGCGGCCGCTTCCGCCTCGGAGCGCCAAATGCTGCCGGCCGCTGGATGGTAAGGCTGCCGGTCGCGATATCTGCTGTAAACGTATTGCTGAATCGCTGGATAATCCATCACCTGGATTGGCTGGCCGGTGTTGACGGTCATGGCGATTTTTTCGCCCGGCGCCATCGGTTTCGGACTGAGCGACATGGAGTCCAGGGCATAGACGCCGCGTTCCGAGGTGACGAAGTATTCTTTCTCGGTTTCGCCATACCACAAGGGGCGCAACCCCAGCGCGTCGACGCTGAAGACAGCTTGATTCCCCAAGCGCGCGACGACCGCCGCCGGTCCCTGCGCAAATGGACCGAAGGATTGCCGCAATTCGGCATACATGTCGTGAATTTCGGGCGCATTCTGGATCAGGTCATGCTCAAAGGGCGGAAAGATATGCTCCATCGCTTCAATGAGATCCAATCCGTGACGCATGCACAGCGCGTAAATGGTGCGATCCACATCTTGCGAATCGGAACCGTTTTCCACCATGGGAATATCCAGCATTTCGGATTCCAGCCGGAAACGCGAAATCGTGTTGAATTCTCCGTTGTGCTCGATCAGATTGAAGGGCTGAGCGCGTTCGAATATCGGATTTGTGTTGGTGCTGTAGCGCGCGTGGCCCATCGTGATGGACGAGGCGTAATTGGGATCGCGCAGTTCCGGGTAGTAGCGGCGCAGAATCTCGATTGTGCCCTGGACTTTGTAAACGACGCTGTGCGCCGAGAACGACGGAAAGTGAACTTCCAGCTCGCTCTCCAATTGGACCTGCAACTCGAATAGCGTACGGTCCAGGTTTTCCGCCGCCACTTGCCCGTTGATGCCGGCGATCTGCCAGAACACCGGCTCGTTCGTCTCGGCATTTGGACCCAGCACCGTTGAATTAACGCGACCGGCGCGGTCGACGAGAATATGCAAGCCTACTTCACTGATCTGCCGGCAAATTTGATCGACGATGTATTGAGCGCGTGTACGGTCGTGGGCCGGGATCATGACATGCGCGACCCAAAAGCTGCGGTCGGTCGCCAGGGACGAACGCAGGCCGGCTTCCGCCAGCCATTTCGTCCAAAGCTGACGGGGAATATCGGTCAGTACGCCGACGCCGTCGCCTTCACCATTGATGTATCCGGTTCGATGGCCCATGCGTGTGAGGGCTTCGATCGTGCGTTTGACATTGCCGTGCGTCGCCTGCCCGCCTTTGCGAACCGAACAAATCAGCGCGCAGGCGTCGCGATGCTGCCTGTCGATGGGATGGAGGTCGGCGAAGGGATCGTCTTTGGATGGATCGCGCAAATCAAACATGTCTCATCCTTCTTTAGATTGAGCCGGTCCCTGCAATAATGCTATTTGGGCGGACAAGGCGGCGATTCTCTCTGCCGCGCTCCAAGCCCGCTTGCTGCTGATATTACCTTAAATTGTCAATTTATTCTACCCGACCCGGTTCGGCGAGGCATTGCATTATGTTATGGATAATCTGCCTGATTGCCTGTGCAAATTGTACAAGGCACGTTCATCATCGCTTGGCGCTTGTTGACATGAGCGGCGCGTAGAATCGGACTGCGCCACACCTAGCCTCGGGCACAAAGCGTCGGCTAACCGAGGGACAAAAGTCGGCGAATCGTCAGCGCCAGATGCAGCGCCAGCCTTGTTTCGGGCCGGTTGAGGTCGATGCCGGCGATTTCGTTGATGCGGTTCATTCGATAAAGCAGTGTATTCCGGTGCACAATCAAGGACTCGGCTGTCTGCGACAGATTGCCATGACAGTTGAAATAGGCTTCCAGGGTCTTGATCAGGTCGGCGTTCTGTCGCATATCGTATTCGGTTAGGGCGCCCAAGGTATAATCGCAGAAGTCCACCAGTTTCTCTCTGTCGGAGAGACTGAGGATCAGTTGATAAACACCCAGATCACCGATGAAAAGCGGTATGTCGGTTTGCAGCCTTTCCGCCAATTCCATGGCCTGCACCGCGTCGCGGTAACTGGACCGCCAAACGTTGACTTCGCGCGCCACCTGGCCCAGCCCGATCGCCACGTGATTGAGCGGATACTGCCTGCTGATCTCCTGGCTGAACGCGTTTGACAGCGCCAGACTGTGGTCGATTGGGTCGTCAAAGTCAGTGGCGTGAAAAACGACCACTTCGCCTTCCCGTTCTCGAATCCAAACCAAGGCGGCCGCTTGCTTCTGCGCGATTACCGCGTTGACGATGGTCTCGAGCCGGCGGAGCGACGGCTGGTTCCCGCCGCGCCAGGACAAGACGAAGGCCACATGCGTCTGGGTCATGTCGTGGTCGAAACGTTCTCCCTGGCGGATGGCTTCCTGCTGGCTGACATCGCCCAGCAAGAGGCGGTCCAGGAAGGTGCCGCGCAGTCGTTTCTCGGTCTCGTTAACCGCTTTCTGCTTGGCCATTTCGAGGGCGCAGGCGGCGGCGCCGTGCTCGCAAACGAGTTGATCAATTTCATCGAGATCGCTCTCGCGCCCGATGATCGACAAGTAGCCCCGGCCCAGGCTCTTGGTGATTATCGGCGCGACCAGCCGGGCAACGCCAGACACAGGCAAGGCTTGCATGAGCACAGGCGGGTCGACTTCGACAACCCGATGTCGGTCATGCAATTCGACTGGCAGATTGTCCTGCTTTTTCAGGAAGAATTCGATATCATCCCAGATGCCGACGAACTCGGGTTGGAGTTTATGCGATAGGGGATGCAGGCGTTTGTCATGCACGATGACCGTTTTCTTGGTCAAGCGCGCCATCGCGCCCAGCAGCCCGTCCATGCCCTCGTTGCGCGAGGAAATCTGCGTCAGCTGGCGGTAGATCTGCGTGCCCCGTCTTTCCACCTGTCCTTTTCGGTTCACCAGCAAGCTGATGATCGTCTTTTCGACATCGCGGATGCGGACGTCGCTCGCCAGCGAGAGGACGGGCATATCATGCGATTTGGCTTCGGCGAGCGCGGTTGGGCCGACCCCGCCGCAGAAGACGATGGCCGACGCGCCGGCGCCCGCCGCCCAATGCACAAGTTCCGTGTCGTTGTGCGCCTTGGGCGGATTGCTGACGGGCGCGATGAGGATCAACTCGCGATTTTGCACCGACTTTGAGGCGATGTCATCTTCCCGGTGAATGATGGTCGTCCAGGATATCGGCCGGTCGAGCAAGCCTTCGCCGGATAGGATATGCGTACTCAAAGGCAGCGCCAGCTTGCGAATCTCTTCAACCGTGAGTTCTTGCGACCGTGTGATGCTCATGCGCCTGCCGCAAATATCCCGCCCGAGGTCATTAGTCAGCTTCCCCGCGCGAATGTGCCGCGGCCGATAACAATGATGGCGATGATGACGACCGGCAGGAACATGTCCAGCTCGGGCCTGCCGAGAAAACTGAAGGCAGCCATGCCCAGAAGCAGCGCGCCCGCCAGCCAGTTGGTATAGCGCGCGCGCAACCCCCGCCGCCATTGGAGCGTTCCCGAGAGAAGCAATATGAGCCCGGCGGCCAGCGGCGTGATGCCATTGTGCGGCGCCAGCCAATCGCGGAGCGAGCCGGTGAGGACCAAGACGCCGACCAGGCCAAACCAGGCAAGCCGCTCAATGCGATGCTCGTCCGCCGGCGCATTTTCAGTTGCCGCTTCAGTTGCCATGCCGCCTGCGCATCTCCCCGCCAGCGCTGAATCGCCGCCCGCCTGCACGGAGCCAAGACCTGACATTGGACATATTATACAAGTCCTTATACAAGTTGCCTAGCAAGCGCCTGTTAAGTGGAAGCTGCCCGGTGCTGGTTGACGAGCGCGGAGCGGGAATGTTCCGCCCGGGCCTCAGGCGTCGCCGATGAGTTTGCTGTAGGCGCCGTCCCAATCGGCCGGATCGCGGGTCAGTTTCTTTATTTGAATATCGGAGAAGTGGGGATACAGTTTGAGCATCGTCTCCGGCATTTTGTCCCAGTCGTTATTTTTGAGAAGCGCTTCAATCGCATTCGCCATGAGGGGAGACCACCACCACTTCTGTTGAAAGTCGGCGGCCTTTTTCCAGTAGCCGCGCTTTTCCCAGGCGATGATCGATTCTTCGACGGTGATGTCTATCGCGCGCAGGCTGATTACAAGCGCCGCGACCATGTCCTTGGTCCGCTCATTCACTTCATGCTGTTGACTGAGATGGCGCAAAATCTCGGCGATGGTGCGCATGTGAGCGTTTCGCCGCTTGCCGGGGCTATTGGTATTGATCACGCGCGCCATAGCTTAACCTTCAGCCGCGGCGCCGCTGCGGAAGGGGCGAATCCCGCGGTAAATGCGAACGCCGCCAATGGTCTTGAGGATCGTCGAGGCGTCGCGCCCGGTTACTTTAGCCAGCTCCAGCGCATTCAGCGGATGATTGTCGTTGACGAGCAGGGCGCGAAATACGCTGTCGATCAAGCCGATGCGACCGGTGATGAAATCCTGGCGTTTGGACGATTCGCGAATCGCCAAGCCGAGCGCGTCCACTGGAAAGACTTCGCCAGTCTCCGGGTGAACGTAATCAAACACTTCTCGCAAATCTCGTTGCTGCAGGGTCTGCTGCTGTTCGGCTGTCAGATGCGTGAGGAGATAAACTTGCAGATCATCCCGGCTCTGCTCCCACCAATCGAAGTCAATGTAGAATTTGGTCTCGACGCTGGGCTTGATCAGATAATTTAGGGGCATTCACAGTCCTTCCAGCTAACTACTGAGCTTCCAGTAGTTGCCGCCGACATAGTCAAAGTCTGGATTCGAGATCAGCGTGGCAAACATGGGACCGGGCGGGCAGCGGCGGAGAATATTCAATGTGCTGTACAAGACTTTGGAATGCACCGCACCCTGTGGCGTCTGCCTGCTCAGCTCGGCCACGAGGCTCCGCAGCAGCTCGGACAGGGTCACGCGTTTGGTTTGAATCTCATTTCCAAGTTTGTCGACCTCAGGCAGATTGTTGACGCCGACGATTATGAGTTCATCGTATTCGGCGCCGATCGCGCGTTTGGCAGTTTGGAAACGCAGCCTGTCGTTCTCCGTGCGGTCGACCAATGGGATCCATTCCGTCCGCGGCCGATAATTGTCGAATTCGATTTCAATGCGGCTGCGGTCCTCTGTGCGGTTGAGGTAAACGTAGGCGCCCACCGGCAGATGATGCTTCTGGTAGATCGCCGCCAATCCGTAGACATAGCGGAATTCATGCACGACCCAGCATGGGTATTCTTCTTTGTCTATCGCGTCCACAATCGTGATGGCGATGCGCGGCGTCTTGGCGGCGGGAAAGATGTACCTGGTCTCGGAATTGATGGGCAGCGTGCCCACGCGCCGGTGCGGATAGGTCAAGGTCAAGCTGACTTCGTCTTCGGGCGGCGATGACGTCACCGGCGAATGCTCATCGTCCAGGTCGTACTCGAGCTGCCTCATTTCGCGCGTGAGCAATGAGCGATCGTAATCGATGGCCTGGTACTGCAATATGGACGGCACCTGGCGCACCATGCGCGGCAGCAGCCGTTTCAAATGCCAGAGGACTTGACCGGCCGGCCCGACTTCTTCAAAGCGCTCATCTTCATTCATAGCGTAGTTGAGCGAAAAGGCTTGCAGCGGCAAGAGCGCGTCGCCCAGGCCGCCGATCTCTTTCAGAATCCGCTCGGGCGCCAGGGGCCCGCCGCCGACCATATCCAGCACGGCTTCCGCCAGATGCAGGCTGCCGATATCGACATCAACCATCAACTCGCGCACGAACCAGGTCCCTGCGATGCGCACAAGGTCAGGATTGCCTTCCAAGGCGTCGTTGACTTGCTCGACAATATTGGTGGACGGATCGCTGAGGATCTCGTCAACCGTATAGTCGGTGTCAACGAGACTGGGATGGCGATTGTATTCCGTGTTGTTGAGCGGATGATCGCTCTCGTATTCCACCACGAACTCGCGTGGCCTGCTTTGGCGGCGCTGGCCACTCTCGTCGAATTCAACCGTGGCGATTCTGATCGGGCTCAGGTCAGCGCTCTGCCCGGTTCTGAGGCCGACCACGCTGGCGGTGGCATAATCAAATTGCGAAAAAGTCAGCCGGTCGCCAAGCTCGAAGCGGTCGGCCGGTCTATATAATTTGGCGTCCTGAAACTTCTGTCGCAGCTGTTGACGGATGTTGCTCTCGCGCTGTTTGATGATTTCTGTCGCGAGCTCCACGGCCCTTAGCGGCGTTTCTTTTTCCAGCAAGAGATTCGTGATGCTATCAATATCGTCAGCGCCGATAGAAAATCTGTATGCCCAATGTTGTGCTGGGAGCAAGACGACGCGCCTCCCGTGCTGGTTCTTAACTTGTGAAATCGTGGCAAATGTTTGCGGGCAGCGGCTTCACAGGGTACTCGACCTCGCAATCCTACTGTATCGTCGCCTGTACAGTCAAGCGGCACTTAGGCAACTCAGCAGGCAATTGCGCCATTCTTTGCAAGCGGCAAGCGCACAGCAATGCGCGCCGGCAAGTCATGCGACAAAACCAACTACAGAGAACGCAGAGAGCACAGAGAAAGCTCAATCAGATCTTGCAAATTTTCAGGCGTTTCGGCGAAACGCCCCTACAGAGCGCTGAAACCCTATTGAGGTTATGCATGCCTACGGGGCAGAATATTGAAGCGATTGCCAGGGCTGTAGTCCCGGTAGTGTATCGAAGTCGGTGGAAATTCATTTTCACCACAAAGGAAAGAAGGACACAAAGAAATTGCATATAGTCTACGTTTCTCGGTGTCCTCGGTGGTAAAGTTTTTTTGTTTCCACCGAAAGGGATACACTTCCGTAGTCACGCGCGGTTGACCAGCCGCAAATGCTGAACTATACTTGCGCTTTGTGAATGAAGGCAATTCAAGATAGAGGCTGAATAAATGTCAACGAAACGTACCTGGCAGCCAAAGGTTCGCCGGCGTAAACGTGTGCATGGATTTCGCCAGCGCATGAGCACGCGCGGCGGGCGGCGGGTGCTCAAGTCTCGCCGACTGCGTGGGCGCCATCAACTCGCCGTGACCTTTAACCATGTCAAAAAGACGAATTGGAACGCCAGCTAATCAATGAGATCCGCATTGAGGCTTCGCCGGCCCGCTGATTTCGCTCGCGTACAGCGCCGGGGCGCCGTATATCGGCATCCTGACCTGTCCCTTGGCGTCCGCAAGAATGACCTGTCACACAATCGTTATGGGATTGTTGCGGGCAGGCGGGTGGGGAAAGCGGTCATCCGCAACCGATGCAAACGCCGTCTGCGGGCTGTTTTGAATTGCCTGCATGCGTCGCTTCATCAGGGATTCGATGTTGTGGTCGTCGCGCGACCGGTGAATGCATGGCAACCGTTCAGCGAGCTGCAACGTATACTGAGAGAGCTTTGTTTGCGGGCGCGGCTGATTGGAAATCGCTGAGATGTTAAAGTGGGTCATGCTGCGGTTGATTTGGGCTTACAAGCGTTTTATCTCGCCCTTGCTGCCCAGCGCCTGCCGCTTTACACCGACTTGCTCAGTCTACGCCTGTGAAGCGATTGAAGCCTACGGCGCCATACAGGGGAGTTGGATGGGATTTAGACGGATCTTGCGCTGTCATCCATTGAACCCCGGCGGTTACGATCCGGTCCCGCCCAAGGAGTGATTCTTGCCCACAATGAATACCAGGCGTTCTTCGTTTGTAATTTGTCTGATTCTGATAGCGCTCGTCTTGACGGGCTGCGTCGGCGCGCGCATGGGCGTCAGCTGGCCCGCGGTCGGGCTGATTGACTACAACGGCGAACAAAACATCGCGCTGGCCTATAACAATAATGTGGCGATTCTGAGCCCCGTCAACGGCGCGCCGCTTCGCTTGATCAACCCGCTGAACGGGAGAGCGATCCTCGACAGCGAAAACAATCCGCGCAACTGGGTCTTGCAGGGCTCGGCCAATAATGGCGCGCAATTCTACGCGCTCCCGATTGTCCTTGACGAGGAGACCGTGCTGGTCGCCGCCAACAGCGGGAATCTGCTGCAGGTGGATTCGGTGCTCTTGGAAGCGACGCGCTCCATCCAGCTTGAGGACAAGATTGTCGCCAATGTCCTCGTCGTTGACGACATTCTCTATGTGCCGTATCAGAATGGCGGGTTAAGCGCCCGCTCGATGGAGGATTACCGCGAAATCTGGCGCTTCCATACGGAAGAGGGCGTCTGGACGCAGCCGCTTCTGGTCGGCGAGATGTTGATCGTCGCTTCAATCGACCATCATGTCTACGCCCTCGACCGCAGCAGCGGGCAGCTCATTTGGTCGCTGAACCTGGGCGGGAGCGTCGCCTCGACGCCTTTGCTGGCAAACGATCGTTTGTACGTGGGCAGCTTCAACAAGATGTTCTTCGAGCTTTCGCTGGACGGGCGGATCCTCAGCACCTACAGCACGCAGAACTGGGTTTGGGGCAGCCCGGCAATTGACGAGCGAGGCGTCGTCTATGTCGCGGATTTGAGCGGCTACGTTCACGCGCTCGACAGCGAACGGAACCTGCAAGAAATCTGGTCTAGCCAGATTGCGGAGCGCGGCATACGGTCGGGACCGGTGGTTTATCAAGATCGGGTGATCGTGGCCTCCCGCGATGGCAAGGTTTATTGGCTTGACCGGCGAGACGGCGCGCTCATCAACGCGCGGGAAATTGACAACCGGCCGGAATTGCTCGGCGATATGCTGATGCTGGAGCCGAGCGAATCGCTGGATATTGACGCGCCGCTGTTGATCGTGACTTCGGTCGACGAGGGCCGGCTGCTGATCGCGTTTGAGCTCGATGGACGTCAGACCTGGGTCTATCCGCGCTAATCCATCGACGGGGGCATGACCGAATGTGGGACTTAATCCTCAATCCCTTTGTGACGATCCTGGCCTGGCTGTATGCCGCCTTGAACCAGGATATCGTCCTGGCGATCGTCGTATTGACGGTGATCATACGTTTCCTGACCTATCCGCTTTTGGCGAAGCAGCAAGAATCTTCGCGCAAGATGCAGCAGATCCAGCCGCAGTTGAAAAAGCTGCAGGAGAAGTACAAGAACGATAAAGAAAAGCTCTCGCAAGCGCAGATGAAGCTCTACAAGGAGAACAAGGTCAACCCGGTCGGCGGCTGCTTTCCGATGGTGATTCAATTTCCCATTTTGATCGGTCTCTACCAGGCGATCTTTTTTGCGCTGGCGGCTACGCCCTTCCAATTGGTCGATCTGTCCGAGCGCTTGCTGATTCCAGGGTTGGACTCGCTGATCCCGCTGCAGAGGATGTGGACGCCGATTCCGCAGCTGGCGGGGCTCTTGCCCGAGTTGGATTTGACGCTGGCGCCGACGGAAAACCCCCATTATTCGCTGATTCTGCCGCTCCTGGTCTTGGTTACGACCTGGGCGCAGCAGAAACTCACCATGGCGACGACGGGGCAGAAGACGGCCAAGAAGGACGACGATGACGATGACGACGGCAAGCCGGCCGGCGGCCAGGCGCAAATGATGAAAAGCATGACGACCATCATGCCCATCATGTTCGGCTTTTTCTCCTTGTCCTTCTCGGTCGGGTTGTCCGTTTATTTTGTCGCGTCCAATCTGATCGGCATCATTCAATACAGCCCGCAAGGGCGCAATGTATTGGACAAACTCTTTGGCAAGAAGCAAACTGACGAAGCGCCGGTGGAGATCGTTCTCGAGCCCGATGAACCGGTCAAGAAGCCGCGAAAACGCAGAAAGAAGAAGCCGCGGAAGAAGTGACCAGTTGCCGCGCTTGCATCACCGACAAAGGACCTGAACCATGGAAATGATCGAAGTAACCGCCAACTCTGTCGATGCGGCGATCAGCAAAGGTTTGACGGAGCTCAATGCGACGCCCGCTGATGTGATGATTGAGGTGCTCGAAGAGCCAAACACCGGTTTATTTGGCTTCGGCGCGCGCGAGGCGCGGGTTCGCATCGTATTGATTGGACGGCGCAAAGCCGAGGAGCGCGAAGAGCCGCAAGAGGAAGAACCGGAGGAGCGCGAACGGCGCGATGCGATTGCGCTGCCGGCTGTGCCTGAAGAAGAACTCGACGACGACTCCATCGTCGGGCGGCAAGTGCTTACGGAGCTTTTGGAGAAGATGGGGCTTGAGGCTCAAGTCACCGTGCATCTGACCGATGACGACGATGAGGGCGAAGAGCCGCATTGGATGCTGAATGTGACGGGCAGGCGCATCAATCGCCTGATTGGACGCCGCGGCGAAACGCTGTCCTGCTTGCAGCACATTGTGCGCTTGATATGCAGCCGGCGCTTGGAGCGGCGCGCCAACATCATCGTTGATGTGGCCGGCTACAAGACGAGCCGATCCAATCGATTGCGTGGTTTGGCGCAGCGCATGGCCAAGCAGGCGGTGCAGCAGGGGCGCACGATCACGCTGGAGCCTATGCACGCCAACGAACGCCGCATCATCCATTTGACGCTTCGCGGCCGGCAAGACGTCATGACCCGCAGCGTGGGTGAAGGGCGGACGCGCAAAGTGACCATCGTCCCCAAATAGGCGGCCGGGCGCCGGTTCCGCCCCTCTTAACGGCAAGGCAGAGTGGGCGACGGCGGCGCATGGGCATGACCCGACGAGACGCTTCATTGACCTCAAACATCGACATTCTTCTCATCGGTCACATGACGGTTGACCTCGTGCCCGGCGGTCGGATGCCGGGGGGGACCGTTTCTTACGCCGCGCCGACCTACGCCGCCTTCGGTCATCGCGTTGGCATATTGACCAGCGCCGCCCGCGATGAACCGCTGCTCGAATGCCTGCGGCCCTATGGCCGGCTTGAAGTATTGCCGAGCGAGCATTCTCTAACCTACGAAAACGTCTACAGCGAAACCGGCCGGCAGCAGTATGTGCGCGCGACGGCCAGTCCGATCTGTTTGAGCGACGTGCCAGAACAGTGGACCTCCGTACGCTATGTGCATCTAGGCCCGCTGGCGGCGGAGCTCGATCCGTTGGAATTGGCGCGTGGCTTCCCAAATGCGACAATCATGCTGACTTTGCAGGGCTTGATGCGGCGCTGGGGCGCTGACGGTCTCGTGAGGTTCCGCCGCTGGTTTGATGAAGACGCCTTGCGGCTGATTGACATCGTTGTCTACAGCGAAGAAGATGTACATCAGTTTCCACAGTTGACCGAGGAGGTTCGGCGCGTTTGCCGCCATCTGGTGGTGACGAACGGACGCGCGGGCGGCACCTATTATCACGCTGGCGATGCGATGACTTACGACAGCATCGCCGTTGAAGCGCGTGATTTGACCGGCGCCGGCGATGTCTTCGCGGCCTCTCTTTTGGGTTCGCTGTCGGCTGTGAATGGCGATCTGGCGCGGGGGGTGCGACTGGCGGGGCGCCTGGCAGCCTACTCGGTGACAAGAAGCGGGCTCGACAGCGCGCCAAAAGCTAATGAAATCGCCCGGGAACTTCGCATGGTGCAAGGGGGTTAGCCCATGATTCAGGCAGTTCTTTTCAACGGCAATATCATCACGCTTGACAAGCGGCGGCCACGAGCACAGGCGCTGGCCATCAGTTATGGCCGGGTAGTGGCGCTGGGCGGGAACGCGGAAATCCAGCGACTGGCTGGCGCGGATACAGCCCTGGTCAATCTTGCCGGCAAGACCGTCTTGCCCGGCTTGACGGACGCCCACCTGCATTGGGAGGGTCAAGCGCGGGCGCTGCGCTCGGTTGATGTCTTTGAGCTGCCGGATAAAGCGCTGGCGTTTGAGCGGGTTAGAGAGCGCGTTCAGGCGACGCCCGCCGGCGAATGGGTGTCCGGGCAGGGCTGGGCGCAGGAGCTGTGGCCTGGTCGCGCCTTCCCGAACCGGAAGGAACTTGACGCGGCCGCGCCACACCATCCCGTTTACCTGAGCGCCAAGAGCGGGCACGCCGCCTGGGTCAATTCGCTGGCCTTGGAGCGGGCTGGCATCGGCGCCAGCACGGCAGACCCCGAGGGCGGTCAGATCATGCGCGATGCGGATGGCGCCGCCACTGGCATCTTGCTTGAGACGGCGATGGATTTGGTCAGCGCATTTATACCGAAGCCGACCGGGGAGCAGCTGGCTGACATGATGGCCGAAGCGCAGGAACAGGCGCTGCGCTGCGGCATAACCATGATCCACGATTTTGACGAGCCGTCATGCCTGGCCGCGCTGCAAATACTGCGCGAGAGAGGCGGACTCGCGCTGCGCGTCTTGAAGCAAATCAATCAGCAGTGGCTGGATGCCGCGGTCGATTCGGGCATTCGCGGCGGCTTCGGCGATGACTGGATCCGCATCGGCGCGCTCAAGCTCTTCGCCGACGGGGCCTTGGGGCCCAAGACCGCGCTGATGTTCGCGCCATACGAAGGCGAACCGGACAATTACGGCATGCCGGTGGTCGACAAAGAAGAAATGGTGGAATACGTCAGCCGAGCCAGCGCATTTGGCTTGCCGTCAAGCATCCACGCCATTGGCGACAAAGCCGTTCATGACGCCCTTGATGTGTTCGACGTCGTGCGCCGCGAAGAAGCCGCCAGGGGCGAGCCCACCTCCGTTCGGCGGCATCGCATTGAGCATGTTCAGATTATTCATCCAAGCGATGTTGGCCGCCTGGCGGAGCTTGACGTGATCGCGTCCATGCAGCCCATCCACGCCACATCCGACATGGGGGCGGCGGATCGCTATTGGGGGGCGCGCACGGCCTACGCCTACAATCCGCGCTCGCAGCTGAATCATGGCGCGCGGCTGGCATTGGGCTCGGATGCCCCCGTTGAGCCCTTTGATCCTTTCCTCGGCATCCACGCCGCCGTGACCCGAGAGCGCGACGGACATCCCGCCGGCGGCTGGCATCCGGAGGCGAAGCTGTCGCTGCGCGAGTCTCTACTTGGATTCAGCCAGGGCCCCGCCTATGCCGCGGGCATGGAAGACCGGCTGGGCAAGCTGGACGAGGGTTTCCTCGCCGACTTGATCGTGCTTGACCGCGACATTATCGACATAGAGCCCGAGGAAATCCTCGAGCTCAAGGTCTTGGCGACGATGGTCGGCGGCGAGTGGCGCTTCCGCAATTTCGACTAGATTTTTGCCGCTTTAGCTGAATGCCGCCGTGCTGAAGACGACGCGGAATGGCACGCAGTAGATCACGACGCTCCGATACTGGCTCAGGTCGATATCAGCCGGCACATCGTAGTTCTGATTGCCGACATTGCCCTTCAGCGGGCCGAGATGGAGCTCGTTCGCGCCGAGTCCGGCGAATGTGCTGGTTGGCGCTTCGGTAGACAGGTAGACGTGCAGATCCGGGCCATTCTTCGAGCGAAAGTCTTCAAAGCGCAGGACGCGGCTTCCATCCGGCAGTTGGTAGATAGTGGCGCTGCCCTCAGCGCTGTGGATGGGGTCGATTTCGATGAATGAACCCATCAGCAGCGCGGCGGGTTCAGCGGGCATATCGGGCGGCATCGCCTGTTCCGCTTCCGGCACGACCCTGTCGCCGCCGATCTGCGCGATGGCGGTGTCTTCCATCATTTTGCGAGTTTGCATCGCCATGTCGATCAACGCTTGTTTCTCTTCTTCCGGCATATTGGCGACGGCTTCGCGCTGGGCGTCTGTCAATCCCGGGAAAGCCTCGTTGACCTCACGGTTGACAAAGTACAGCCAGGGTCTCGTAACCGCCAATGCCAGGGCCACAATCGCGACTATGACGGCGATGATAATCAGCTTGCGCCACATTGGAATTCTCTCCTTTTGCCTTTGGTCGATTTGACTTCAGTTTAACATCTTGATAGTGAATGTGATGCGCCTATAATCTTATGATAATCGATTTTGATGTTGAGCAGTGAAGGAGGCGGCGAAATGGCGCGCAAAGGAATGATGGTTGGCGACAGCGAACACAATATCCAAAAGGAAATGTTGGCGGTTGGGGCGGCGGCGCCCGATTTCAGCTTGATCGCCAACGACTTGAGCGGACGGTCGCTGGCTGATTACGCCGGCAAGGTCAAGATCATCAGTGTGATCCCGTCGATTGATACGGGCGTCTGCTCCGACCAAACGCGTCGCTTCAATGCCGAAGCGGCCGGGCTGGATGAGACCGTCGTGCTGACGGTAAGCGCGGACATGCCCTTTGCCTTGGGCCGGTTCTGTGGCAGCGAAGGCATCGAGAATACGGAAACGCTTTCCACACATCGCGATATGGCCTTCGCCGACGAATACGGCGTGCATGACACCGATTGGCGGATTTGCCAGCGGGCGGTCTTTGTGCTTGACCGCGACAACATCCTGCGTCATGCGGAATACGTGCCGGTTATCGGTGATGAAGTCAATTTCGACGCCGCGCTGGCTAAGGCGAAAGAACTGGCCTGAGCGGCTGCTGGATTCGAGGTGGCGCATGAGCGATAGCAGACGGCGCAAGCTGGCTCAGCTGCTGGTGAACTATTCAACCGCGGTGCAAGCGGGCGACTGGGTCGGGATTCTGGGCGAGTGCGGTTCGCTGCCGATTCTGCGCGATGTGTATGAATCGGTGATCGACGCCGGCGGTCATCCCAGCCTGTTAATTGGCGACGATCAGATGCAGCGTTACTTCTTGCGGCAGGCCAGCGACGAGCAAATGAGCTGGATCGACCCCGGTCTGAAGCGTTACACGGAAGAGGCTGATGTCTATATTCGCATCGGCGCGCCGGAAAACACCCGGGCAATGAGCAATATCAGCGCGAGCAGGATGCAGGCCTGGCGAGCGGCGCAGAGCGAGATCTTGCGGACGCGCCTGGAGCGGTCGGCCCGCGGCGAGTTTCGTTGGGTTGGCGCGCTTTATCCGACGCAGGCGAGCGCGCAGGAAGCGAACATGAGCCTGGAGGAATACGAGGACTTTGTTTATGGCGCCTGCTTCTGCGATGCGGACGATCCCGCCGCCGAGTGGCGCAAGCTCAGCGAAATGCAGCAGCACAAGGTTGATTACCTGGGCGGCAAAAGTCATATCAAGCTGCGCGGGCCGCACATCGACCTCGAATTGAGCATTGCCGGCCGCAGTTTTGTCAACAGCGACGGCAAGCGCAACATGCCCAGCGGCGAGATTTTCACCGGGCCGGTCGAAGACAGCGTGAATGGCTGGGTGCGCTTCAGCTATCCGGCGATCGTCGGCGGCCGCGCCGTAAGCGGGATCGAGTTGAAGTTCGTCGATGGGGCGGTGAGCGACGCCTCGGCCGCGATGAACGAAGACCTGCTGCAGGCCCAGTTGAACACTGACGCTGGCGCCCGTTATCTCGGTGAATTCGCCATCGGCACCAACTTCGGCATTGATCGCTTCACCGGCATGATCCTCTATGACGAGAAGATCGGCGGCACCGTTCACATGGCGATCGGCATGGGTTATCCCGAGACGGGCAGCCGCAACAAGAGCGCAGTGCATTGGGATATGATCTGCGATATGCGGGAGGACAGCGAAATCTTCGTGGATGGCGAGCTGTTCTACCGCAATGGGGCCTTTGTCGTGTAAATCCTTCGTCCGGGGCGGCTGACATGCCAGGCTGAAGTTTCATCCGTCTGGATTCCCTGCAAATCATAAAGCAGCCGTCCCTGGGGCGGCTTTCTTGCGCGGCGACTTTACAAGCCCGTCCTGGCTTTGCTCAAAAACCACAGTTGTAATAGTATTCCTGTAATTCGTCTTGAGCAGCCCGGCGAGAGGTGCAGCCTGTGAGCAGCAATTCATCCGTCCCGAAGCCTGATGATGCCGGCAGCGGCGTGATCGCAGTCGCCAATACGCAATCAGCGCTCAGCAACATTCGAAGCGGCCCGGGCTTGAATTACCGCGACATCGGCGATCTCTTGGACAACGTGCTGGTCGTCTATTACCCCGATTCAAGGACGGCCAGCAATTGGATCTGGGTGGAGAAGGGCGGCTTGAAGGGCTGGGTCTACGCCGGTTATGTCGAATTCATCCACGCGATCGGCGCGAAGCCCTCGCCCCACAAACCAACGCCTTATGATGGCAAGGTCGCGCTCTGGCACTGGAAGGGGTCGGTTGTACCCCAGAATACCGCCAGCGAGTTGCTCAGCTACTTCAAGACGAATGCGCCCAATGTGAGCCAGGTCTGGGTCAAGATCACCAATGGCACGCGCTGGATGAGCGATTTTGACAGCAGCGACATGGCGATCAGCGGCGCGGACAGCGTCGACCAGTGGGTGAGCGCCTGCGCGACCGCCGGCCTGGAGTTCCACGCCTGGTGCGTGCCCACAGGGCTGGATGTTAAGGCGGAAGCGGCCATCATCGTTGAAGCTTGCTCTCGGTCGGGCGTGCAGTCGCTCATCCTGGATATCGAGCCCTACGCCGATTATTGGCAGGGTGGCGCCGAGGCGGTGCGTCCCTTCATGCTGGAGCTGCGCCGCGGCCTCGGTACGCGTTTCCACATCGGCATGAGCGTCGACCCGCGCCGGCAGCATTATCACACCGTCTTCCCGGGTGAATGGAGTCCCTTTATTGACAGCATCCACCCGCAGACTTACTGGAGAACATTCAGGGTGACGCCGGAGGAGGCGCTGTCTTCGGTTTGGTCGGTTTGGGGCGGCTTCAACAAGCCGATCATTCCAGTCTTGCAAGGCAATGCCCCGGCAACAGACCAGACGGAAGCGCATACCTTGTCGGTGCAGGTCCATGGCGCCAAGGGCTTGAGCTGGTGGCGGCATGGCGTGATCGCACAATGGGCGGGCGTCAACAAGGCGATCGAATTGACGACATCGCCAGCCGAAGAAGAAACGGATATCCTGCAGAATTTCGCTGACGAGGTGGTTATTCTGCCGACCAAATCCGGCTTCCGCAGCGGGACATACACCGGCAAGCCCGAATTCAGCGCGCGGCAAAACACCTGGGGTTGGGATTATCTCTTCACGACAACGGAAGAGCGGACGAGCAAGGTCTGGGCGGAATGGCGCGAAGACTTGCCGCAGAACGGTCTTTACGAGATTTCGGTCTTCATCCCCAATCGCAGCGCCACAACAACGCGCGCCCGCTACAAGGTGCACGGCATAGTCGGCACGGCGAACGAGGTGGTGCTGGATATCAACCAGCACAGAAATCGCAACACTTGGGTGGCGCTCGGCATCTTTGATCTGGACCGTAATATGGAGAATGCCGGCCGCGTGTTCCTTAACGATGTCACCGGCGAAACCGACAAACAGATCGCTTTTGACGCGGTCAGGTTTCGCCGCATCGTTACGACGCCGCCCGGCTACAGGCCGGCGCCCGACCTACCAAGAGGTTCGCGCCCCACGATAATCAACGGCGTATATGTGGCGGACGGTTATGATTCCCCGGTCGGCACGAGCGAGCAGCGCGCGGGCGAAAGAGTCTGGCCCAAGGGCTGGCTGGATGCCTCGCCATTTGGCAAGCTCTACTTTATCGGCACGCCGATGCAGGCTTATCACACGGGCGCGGATTTGAATTTTGGCAGGCCCTATGAAGACAAGGGGATGGCCTGTTACGCCTGCGCCAGCGGCGTCGTGACATTTGCCGCCAGGCTGGGCGTCTGGGGCAATCTGGTCGTGATTCGTCATGATCCGCTGTATGAGCCGTCGGGGCAGGTGATCTACAGCCGTTACGCTCATGTGCAGAATATGCGCGTGTCAGTTGGCGAACGTGTGGCGCGCGGGCAGCGAATCTGCGAAATCAGCGATGCCTTCGGTCGCTATGTGCCCCATCTGCATTTTGACTTAAGCGCGACGACGCTCTTTGAGAACGCCCCCTACAACTGGCCGAAGATGAATTATGATCAGCTGGTGAAGCATTATATTGACCCGCGCGACTGGATCAGAAGGCATCGTCCATAGCGTGCTGGGCTAGAACAAGCCCCAATCACTGGCGGCGCCCTCTTCCATCATGCTGGGATCCCACATTTCCATGCCCATTTCGATGGTCGTCGGCAGGCCCAGGAAATCTTGCGCGGTGCGGCGCGTCTGCTCGAGAAGCTGCGGCGCATAGGGGCAGAATGGCGTCGTCATGATCATATTGACGTGGGCGCTTTCTTCCCCAATTTCGACGCCGCGCACCAAGCCCAGCTCAATGATATTCATGCCGATTTCCGGGTCGATCACGGCCCGCAACGCATCGTATAAGCCGGCCTGCTTCTCGTCCATTTGCTTGTCCTCAGTCACGTCCGTATTCCCCATAACTCGTGTTGGCGCCGCGCTTGAGCCTGCGGGCTTCGCCGCGCAAATCGACGACCGCCGCAGCCAGCGCGCTGACGGTTGATTAAGCATAGTACAGTGGATTGGCTCTGTCAATTTGCGTAATCGCAGGCCTTTCTGACGTTATTCTTGCATTGCGATGCTAGGCTTGGCTTTTAACTTCCGCCACAGTTTCATCATCAGCGCCCGGGTGATCATTTGACCGCCGCCGCTGTTGACAAGGGTATGGGGGGCTGTTATACTGCCAGTGAATTTGAGTCGGTTACAAAGAAAGTTTAACCGACATTAAATCGATAGGAGAGGAGACCCGCTTCGAATGACCGCTACCTTGGAGATACGCAATCTGCACGCGAGTGTGGATGGCGACGAAGACATGATTCTGCGCGGCATAGACTTGACGGTCAAGCAGGGTGAAATCCACGCCTTGATGGGTCCGAACGCTTCGGGCAAGAGTACGCTGGCGAATGTGCTGATGGGCAATCCTGCATATGAAGTGCACGAAGGCGAAGTGCTGTTGGATGGCGAGGACGTCCTGGAAATGGAACCAGACGAGCGCAGCCGCGCCGGCTTGTTTCTTGCCTTTCAGTATCCGGTCGCTATCCCGGGCGTCACGCTCGGCAACTTCCTGCGCCACGCCATCAATGCGCGCCTCAAAGCCAAAGATCCCGATAGCAAAGGCATACCGATTCCCAAGTTTGCGCGTCTCATGCGCGGGAAGATGACGCAGCTGCATATCGACCATTCATTCGCCGGCCGCTACTTGAATGAAGGTTTCAGCGGCGGCGAGAAGAAACGCGCCGAAGTCTTGCAGATGGCGGTGCTGGAGCCGCGGATCGCGGTGCTGGACGAGACCGATTCCGGCCTGGACATTGACGCGCTGCGAATCGTTGCCGATGGGGTGAACGCCTTGACCGGGCCCAATATGGGCGCGCTGGTGATTACACACTATCAGCGCATGCTGAATTACATCAAGCCCGACTTTGTGCATGTGCTTTATGGCGGGCGAATCGTCGAAAGCGGCGGGCCGGAGCTGGCGCTGGAGCTTGAGGACAAAGGCTACGAGTGGATACGCGAAAAACATGAGGCGCTGCTGAAAGTCGAAGTGTAAGACCGCAAAGCGAGGGTAATGACATGGCAGAAATGATCCAGAGCGAAAAGCAGCTGACACAGGAAGAAGAGGCTTTGAAGGATGTCGGCTTAAGCTACGCCGAGAAATACGGCTTCCACGATGATGATGTGGAATACACCTTCAAGAGCCAAAAGGGGATCAATGAAGAGATCGTGCGCCAAATCAGCGCGATGAAAGACGAGCCGCGCTGGATGATGGAGCGCCGCGTCGAGGCTTACCACATCTTCATGGACAAGCCGACGCCCCAATGGGGGGGCGACCTGAATCAAATCGACTACGACGACATCTACTACTACGTGCGCGCGACCGACAAATCAGAAGATGATTGGGACGAGGTGCCGCAGGAAATCAAGGACACCTTCGACAAATTGGGGATTCCCGAGGCGGAGCAGAAGTTCTTGCACGGCGTATCGGCGCAGTACGACAGCGAATCCGTGTATCACAAGATCCAGGATAGTCTGGAAGAGCAGGGCGTGATTTTCCTCGACATGGATTCGGGCTTGCGCGAGCATCCAGAAATCATTGAAGAGTATTTCAGCACGGTGATCCCATCAAACGACAACAAGTTCGCCGCTTTGAACACCGCAGTTTGGTCTGGCGGCAGCTTCATCTACGTCCCGCCCGGCGTGCATGTCGAGATGCCGCTGCAGGCTTATTTCCGCATCAACACGCAGAACATGGGCCAGTTCGAGCGCACCTTGATCATCGTCGATGAAGGCGCCTACGTCCATTACGTCGAAGGCTGCACAGCGCCGATTTACAGCTCGGACAGTTTGCACAGCGCCGTTGTCGAAATCATCGTGAAGAAGGGCGGCCGCTGCCGCTATACCACCATCCAGAATTGGTCCAACAACGTCTACAACCTGGTGACCAAACGCGCGGTCGCCGAAGAAGGCGCGACGATGGAATGGGTCGATGGCAACCTGGGCAGCCGCCTGACGATGAAATATCCCGCGGTGATTCTGCGTGGCGAAGGGGCGCATGGCGAGGTGCTTTCGATCGCCTTCGCCGGTGATGGCCAGCATCAGGACGCCGGCGCAAAGATCACACATTTGGCGCCCAATACGACCAGCCAAATCATCAGCAAATCGATCAGCAAGAATGGCGGCCGGGCAAGTTATCGCGGTCTGCTCAAGATCGACCAGGCGGCGCGCAGCAGCAAGAGCAATGTCGTCTGCGACGCGCTGCTGCTTGACGATGACAGCCGGTCGGATACCTATCCCACGATCGAGATCGACGCCAAAGATGTCACGATGGGGCATGAAGCGTCTGTGAGCCGGGTCGGGGAAGATCAGCTCTTTTATCTGATGAGCCGTGGAATCAGCGAAGATGAAGCCAACGCCATGATCGTGAATGGTTTCCTGGAACCACTGGTGAAAGAATTGCCGATGGAATATGCGCTGGAGTTGAATCGGCTGATTCAGATTCAGCTTGAAGGCTCAATCGGCTAGGCGCCCGACCTCACGAATCACTATCAGCGCGCAAATTTTGCCGGGGCGGCTCCGCTAGTCGCCCGCGCTTCACATTTCAAGGTACCAAGGAGAACACAGGTGGCAGTAGTACGAAGGCGATCCGCGCTTCCGCAAGCGCCGAGTTATCGCTTGGCTGACGTTCAGAAATTGAGCGACGCGCATGGCGAGCCGGCATGGCTGCGCGCGCGGCGGATGGAGGCCTGGGAGATTTATCAACGTACGCCGATGCCATATCTGGAGGAAGAATGGCGGCGGACCGATTATCGACACATTCGCTGGGCTGAAGCGGAGCGCATGATCCAGCCCAACGGCGCCACATCAGCCCTCGTGCCGGCCAAGAATCTGGAACCGCTAACCGGCGATGAGCAGGGCGGCCTGCTCGTTTTTGTGAATGGGAAACTCGTGCGCTCGGAGCTCGCTGATTCACTGGTGGCGCAGGGTGTGATCTTCACCGATCTGCGCGCGGCTCTGCGCGATCATGAAGCGCTGGTAAAGGAGCGCCTTATGACGCAGGCGGTCCAGGCAGGCGATGGCAAATTCGCCGCCTTGCACGCCGCGTTATGGAGTTATGGCGTATTCGTTCATGTGCCGCGCAATTCGACGGCGGATCTGCCTTTGCATGTGGTCTGTTACAACAGCGCCGCCGGGACCGCCATGGGGCACGTTTTGGTCGTCCTGGAAGACAATGCCCAGGCAACGATGCAGGTTGAGTACGCGTCGGCTGACGGCAGCGAACATTCAGCTTATATCGGCGCGACAGAATTGATCGTCGGCGCCGGTGGGAACTTGCGCTACGTCTCGCTGCAAGATTGGAATCGAGAGACTTTTGAATTCAGCCATCAGCGCGGCGTCGTCGGCCGCGACGCCCAACTGGACTGGGTGAACGGCGTGATGGGGAGCCGCCTCACGAAGGCCTTCATTGAAGTTGACGCGGTCGGCGCCGGCGCCAACGCGCGCGTCAGCGGCTTTTTCTTCGCCGACAGGGGTCAGTTTTTCGACCTCGATACGCAGCAGAACCACAACGCGCCGCTGACGAATACGGATCTACTGTTCAAAGGCGCGGCGCGCGATAACGCGCGGACGCTCTGGCAGGGCATGATCAAATCCCTGCCGCAAATGCAGCGGATCGACGGCTATCAGGTCTGCCGCAATCTCTTGCTGAGCGACGAGGCGCGCATGGACAGCATCCCCGGCCTCGAGATTGAAGCCGATGATGTCGCCTGCTCGCATGCCGCCACCTTCGGCACGCTTGAGGAGGAACCGATCTACTACTTGATGAGCCGCGGCATTACGCGCCCGCAAGCGCAGCTGATGATCATTGAAGGGTTCTTTGATGAATTGCTTCAGCGCGTCCCGTTTGAACGCGTTCGTCAGCGCCTGATGGATGAAATCGAAGCCAAGATAATCGGTTAGCGGGCAGGGCGGGATGCCGGCGCAAGCGCTGCGGATTCGGCATCCATTCAGTTTTCGCGCATATTCCTGGCGGAAAGGCTATACTATCATGCGTGCCTTGATCGCGCGCAATTGGGATTGTGAGCGGGGCCGGCCATGGAAGATATGTATCGCGAGCTAATCCTGGATCACGCGCGCAACCGGCGAAATTGGGGTATCCTCGACCCGAACGACTTTGATCACGAAGAATCCAACCCGCTCTGCGGCGACCACTTGCGCCTGACATTGCGGCTGGACCGAGACGATACCATCACCGCAGTCGGCTGGGATGGCGAAGGCTGCGCGATCAGCCAGGCATCGGCCTCAATGCTTGGCGAGGAACTGATCGGCATGACTCTCGCTCAAGCGCGGAGAATTGACAAACAGCAGCTTCTGGAGAATATCGGTTTGCGCTTGAGCATCAACCGCGTGAAGTGCGCGCTGCTCCCCCTGAAGGTGCTGGTCATCGGCGCCTATGATGGGGCGGGCGCAGAGGAATGGCTGGAGTTCGAGAATCTCTGAGGTCCGACATGCAAGAGTGGGTCACCTTGTGTTCAGTCGGCGAGTTGGGGCCGGGACAGCGAGAAGTCTTCGGCGTTAAGGGGCGCTGGATAGCCGTCTTCAATGTTGACGGGCAATTCTACGCCATTGAGGACTTGTGCACCCATGACGGCAACGTGCTGGCTTTTGATCTGCAAGACCGGCCCAGCAAACTGGTAGATTATGAAATAGAGTGTCCGCGTCATGGCGGGCGCTTTGATATTCGCAGCGGGAAGGCGACGCGCAGCCCGGCCGAAATCGATGTCCCTTGGTTCCAGGTCCGCAGCTCAGGCGGCAACCTGCAGATTCTCGTCTAGTCGCCGGATCAAGCAGGCCGAGCATGCCGCAGGCTAGCATAATTGAAGCCCTCAGCTCCGACGAAACACTCGTCTTTGGACATCGCGGCGCGCTGGCTCAGGCGCCAATGAATACGCTGGCGGCGTTTGACTGCGCGCGGCAGCAGGGCGCCGACGGCATCGAACTGGATCTACAGCTGTCAAGAGACGGGCATCTCGTCGTAATCCATGATTATACGGTGGACGCGACGACGGATGGCCACGGCGATGTTGCCGAGATGTCGCTGGCGGAGTTGAAGCGGCTGGACGCCGGCGCCTGGTTTTCCGCCGCCTTTGCGGGCGAGCGAATTCCCACGCTGGATGAAGTGTTTGATGCTTTCGGCGACAAATTGCTGATCAATGTCGAAATAAAGTCTTCGCCAGCATGGGGCTACCGCGCTGACAAGCTGCTCGCCGAGTGCGTGCGGCGGCACGGCATGAGCGAGCGCGTCATTGTCTCGTCTTTCGATCCCGTGATTCTGCGCAACCTCAGGCAAATGATGCCCGCGGCGATAATGGGCTTCCTCTACCAGCCGGATATGCCTGCCGCTCATTATCTCCCGCTCAAGAGATTGTGGCATCAAGCGCGCCATCCGCGGCAAGACATGGTCGACCAGGGCTATATGAACTGGGCGCGGGCACAGCGCTACTTCGTCAACGTTTGGACCGTGAACGATGGGGAGCGCGCGCTTGAACTCGGCCGCCTGGGCGTCAACACGATCATCACCGATGAGCCCGCGACCATTATCCGCGCCCTTGAGAAATGCTAAGGGCTATCTGGCGTTTCGGCTTTCGGCTTCTTTACGAGGAATGCGCCTTCACATACGACATCGTCAGCCGCGCGGTCTCACTCGGCAGTTGGCGGAGTTGGCAGCGGAGCGCGATTCAGTTTCTGCCGGCGCCCGACGCCGGCCCGGTCCTTGAGCTGGCCCATGGCACGGGCGACTTGCAGATCGATTTGCAAAAAGCCGGCTATCACGCGATCGGTTTGGATCTGTCGCGCAATATGGGGCGGCTTGCCATGCGAAAGCTGAATCGGCATCGCTTGCGCCCCGCGCTGCTGCAGGGCGAAGCGGCTCGCCTGCCTTTCGAATCGGCTTCGATCGCCGCCCTGGTTTGCAGTTTTCCGACAGCATTCATCTTCGATCCGCTAACCTTGTCCGAGATTAAACGTGTGCTGAAGGGCGACGGCAGCGCGGCAATTGTATTGCATGGCCTGCTGACGGGAAAGGGAGTCATCGAGAAACTCATCACCGGCCTCTATCGATTTTCCGGCCAGGCCTATGGCGCAATCAACGAGGAGGACCTCTGCGCGCTGTTCCGCGCATCGGGATTGGTGGTGGAGGCATGTACGCTGCCCATGGAAGGCAGCCTGGTTCAAATAGTGCTGCTCAGGAAGGTTTCTGCCGAAGTGAAAGCGGAATGCAAGCAGAGGCTGGATTTGGCGCGCGAAGCATGATATATTGGACCTTAGCATGGTGGATGTAGCTCAATGGCAGAGCACCTGATTGTGGTTCAGGCGGTTGAGGGTTCGAGCCCCTTCATCCACCCAGGCGCATTCAGCGATGACGTCCGTTAGAAGCGGACGTTTTTTCGTTGGCAGGCGTCGCTCGCCGCCTCGGTGCCGGCGCGGTCAGGGAGACCGTTCATCAGGAATGGGATCTCAAGCGCGTTTGGCGCCGCCGGGCGCTGCGCCGCCAGCCGGAGATGCCGCTGCCCACGCTGCGCTCGTCCGGCTGACGGGAGCTGTTTTCAGGCGCTGGATCCGCTGCGGAGTCCCCTGAGCCGATATCAGGGACCGGCGCCAATCGACTCTCCCGCCCTTGCATCAGTTCTTGAACATCATCAAAAGTATCGCTTGCAGGCTCTGCTTGGGCGCGCGCTTCGCTGGGTTTTTGCAAGCCAAAGATCTCGAAAACACTCAGATTGGCCGAGTCTTCGCCCTGCTTGGCCTCGCTTTCCACCGGGGGCGGTGGCGTTCCGGCAGCGGTCTGCTTTTCCGGCTGCGGGTCTTCCAAGGGCGCCGGCTCGGCTGTCGGCAAGACGTCGGCCGCTGGCAAGACATCGGCCGCTGGCAAGACGTCGGCGGGTGGCGAAAGCTCCGCCAGGAATGTTTCAACCTCCACCGGCCGCGTGTCATCCAAGACGGGAACCGGCTCTTCGGTCGGCGCCAGCTCTATGCCAGCGCCCAACACGACCGGGTTCGGCTTGGTATCCGTATCGGTCACGGCGCTGATCGCTTCGGGCTCGAGATCCAGATCATACATGAGCGGCAGACGCTCGGAAAGCGATGTGTCTTCATCGACGGCGATATCGTCTTCCGCCGGTTCGTGAAAGGCTGAGGGATGCCGCGGTTGATAGCTCGACCGCTCACTGACGTCGGGGGCGCTTTGCATGGTCGCCTTCGCCTCATGCGTGGAGATGCCGCCCGATTCCTGAACGATAAGCTGGTGCAGGTTTCTGAGGCTGTCCTGGATCTGATTGCTTGTGCCGCGCTTGAGGCGCATCGTATTGCGCAGGCCACCGAGTACGCCGCTCGGTTCATACTGAAAGGTCCAGCGCACCAGGGTCCCGTCCGAGACTTCATGCAGGCGCATACGTCCCTTGTTTTCGCTATAGGCTGTTCCATCGACGATACGATACTCATAACCCAAAGTATCGTACCAGGCGCTGACTTCTACGACGACGTCGCTGCCTTTGACCGTTGAATGACGCCAGCGGGTTCCTAGCCCCTCGCGCTGCGTCGACAGGAATGATATCGAAACCACATCTTCCTGCCATTGAGGGTTTATGGCCAAGTCGCCCATGAAACGCCAAATGAATTCCGGTGACGCTGGAATCAATATTTCAAGGTCAATGAGGTTCATGGGTCGGGCCGGGGAGATGAGACTGGACACGCATAATGTGCTACACTAACATAAGATTTTACCATCGGAAAATTGAATCGCAAATACGATGCCAAACCCCGTGATCATTTTCGCTTTTGTCATTGCCACCATGTACGGCTTGGGCTTTCATGTTGTTCTGGGCGGGAATGCCCGCCGGCTGGTCTTATTCGTCGTCACCAGTTGGGTGGGGTTTCTGTTGGGGCAATACATCGGCGGCTTTGTTGAGATTAATCTGCTGCGCATCGGGGTCATTCATCTTCTTCCAGCGTCAATCACGGCCGTCGGTCTGTTGATTTTCGCGCATGTATTGACGGCCGAGCCAACGACGCCGGTGTCGCGGCGCTGATCATGGCCGAAAGCGAGGTGGATTCGCGCGGGCTGGTCGCTGGCGAATCTCGAGAATCTTCCGGGCCGAAAATCACGCGTCTGATCAAGCTGACGTCAATCGCAGGCATTCTTATCATTCTGGCATTGCTGGCCGCCGCCATGGTTGCCGCCCTCACGGCAGCCGAAACCTGGGCGCCCTTGATTCAGATTTTCCGTGATATTTTGCTGCTCATCCTCATACTTGAGGCCGTCCTGGTCATCACCGCCTTCGCCATTCTGATGCTGCAAGCGGCCGGCTTTTTGATCATGCTGAAGACAGAAGTCAAGCCGATCCTGGACAATGCGCGCGAGACTACGCGCCTGAGCAAGGCGACGGCGCAATTCATCAACAGCAATGCGGTGGACCCGCTGATACAGATCAAGAGCTTCTTGACGGGTCTGCTCGCTTTCTTGCGTGAACTAATTCGCATCCACAACCTCGTCACCGTCGATGAAGGGCGGGGGGATCAATCTGATGAGCGGCAAACGCCCTAAGCTGGATGAAAACGCGACCTTTGTCGGCATCCTGCTCGGCATGCTGCTCGGCGCGCTCTATGCGCTCTTGCACATAAAGCATCGGGGCTCGGTGCGCCGCAAAGACATTCTCCAGTTCGGCGCCGGCAGCGCGGAAGCGGAAATCGAAGCGAGCCTTGCAGAATCGAAGCGTGCCGCCAGAGCGCGCCTGGCTGAGGAATGTTAGGGCGATTCCAAGCGGGAAAAGGCCCGGCCCAGCATCGACAGGACATCTCCGGCAATGACGCTGCGGCTGCTGCCCAGGGATTCCGCCGCCATTAAGCCAGCCAGCGCATGCACATAGGCGCCAAGCCGCGCGCTGTCAAAGGCGTTGAGCCCCTGCCCGCGAAGGCCGGCGATCAACCCGGCCAGCACATCGCCAGTGCCCGCAGTGCTGAGCGCGTCCGTCTTGATGGGAATGACGCTGACGCGGCCATCAGGCGCGGCGATTAGTGTATGCGCGCCTTTGAGGACGAGAACGACATTCCATTTCGCGGCGCATTCTCGCGCAATTGTCCAGCGACTTCTGTTGATCGCCTGCGCGCTTTTGCCGGTTAAACGGGCCATCTCGCCCGGGTGAGGCGTCAGGATTGTGTCATCTGGCAGGGCTTGCCACCATCGCGGGAGCTCGCCCAAGATGTTCAAACCGTCGGCGTCTATGACCAGGCCGGGCAAGGTAGCGCGCGCCAAAAGATCGCGCATAAAGGCCCGCGTACTTTCGTGGCTGCCCAGGCCACAGCCAAGGAGAAGGGCATTGTAACCGTTCGCCTGCTCTATGACAGTTTCTGAAGCGCCGGCGGCGATGGAGCCGTCCACGTCGTCAAGCGGCAGCCAGGTGGGCTCACGGAGGCCCCCCGCGACAATGTCAATCAACCTGGCCGTGGAGGCGATGGTTACCAGACCCGCGCCTGCCCGATACGCCGCCTCGCCCGCCAGCGCGATGGCGCCGATGTACCGCCGCGAGCCGGCGACGACCATGACTTTGCCGAAAATTCCCTTGTGCCCGGAGAGCGGCCGCGGAGGCAAAAGGGCAGTCGCGAGCCGCGGGTCCACCACCGTCGCCTTAATCTGATCCAGCTCCGGCAATTTCTCGGAAATGCCGATCCGCGAAATCGTCAGTTCGCCCACGTGTCCGGCGGCCGGGAAAGTGAACAGGCCGGGTTTGCCGGCGATAAAACTGATCGTCGAATCGGCGGATATGACATGATCGTCCGCCTCGCCGGTGTCGCAATTGATGCCGCTGGGGCAGTCAAGCGCCAGGATGTATGGGCGCGCTTTGGTTGATGATGGTCCAGTTAAACTCGATTGAGGGCCCTCCTGATCCAGCGCCGCCGCCGCCATTTCGCGCAGACAGTCATTGACTGTTTTGAGCGTCGATGCCGCCAGCCCTTGAAGCGGCAGACGCAAGCCAATTCCAAGCAGGGCATCGACGATGATGTCAGCGCCGATGACGAGCTCCCGCAAAAGCCGTCCATCCGGGTCCGCCGCCGCCTGCGTTCGTGAAAGGCCTAGGGAAGCGGCGGCTTGGAAGTTCTCGTCCGCTGCGGCTCGCGGCTCCAGCAGATACAAAGCGATGACGGCATCAGTGGAAGTCGCCAGATCATTGGCCATCACCAGTCCGTCGCCGCCGTTGTTGCCTTTTCCAATCAGGAATGTAATTCGAGTCGCCGAATCCAGGGCGCAGCGCCGCCGCAAATATCCGCTGGCAGCCCGGCCGGCATTCCGCATCATCTGTTGGTAGCTCAAGCCTGAGCGATTCGCGGCCGCCTCGATTTCACGCACTATACGCAGGCTTGCTACTTTCATCGGGGTCCTCGTGGCGTGGCGCCTTCAATTCAAAAAGCGCATACCGCCATGATACAGGCCTCGAAGCGCCGCAGCGAGTTCCCGCTCAACTGTCGCGCTCGACAACCTGCCGCGCCAGCTTCGCCAATTCTGATTTTGCGGGGGAGTCATCCAGGACCGTCAAATTCGCCGTTGCGCTGTCAATGAGCAAGCTCGCCTGCCCGCGCGCCTTTTCGATCGTATCGCCTTCCATCAGTTTCTGTCGAATCATGGCCACCGAATCGATCACTTTTGTGCCGCCGCTGCCGTTGGCGCCATCCAGCGCGACGGCGACGCCCCGACCTTGTGGAATGTCAATGCCGCTGCTTTTCCCCAGCTTTGCCTCATCTTGCACCAGATCCAGGATGTCGTCGACAATTTGGAAGGCGAGGCCGAGATTAAAGCCGAAATCGGCCAGTTCACTGGTCTCGGTTTGGTTGGCGCGTGCCAGTTTCGCCCCGATCGTGCTGGCGGCGCGGAATAGAGCGGCGGTCTTGCGGGCGATGATTTGCATGTAGGCTTCGCGCGTAAAGGCATTGTTCTTGACCGCGCTCGCTTGCAGCGTTTCGCCCTCTACCAACGCGGTCGCGGCCTGCGCCAGGTCAATATTCAGGTCATGGTAGGGCGCCATCAATTCGTAGACCGCGGTGAACAGGAAGTCGCCGGTCAAGAGAGCGAAAGTCCGCCCCCAGAGCGCGTTCACCGATGGCCGGCCACGGCGAAGAATGCCATGGTCATTGATATCGTCGTGAACGACGCTTGCTGTGTGCATCAATTCAATGGCGGCGGCCGGCCGGCTGACATAGTCGAGGTCGCGCCCACCGAGCGCCAGATATGTGAGCAGCAGCAGGCGGGGCCGGATTCTTTTTCCGCCGGCGTCCAGGATATGGTGGCTGGCGTCGCGCAAGATGTCAACATCGCTATCTGTCACCGCAAGCATGGCGCGCTCAACAGCCGCCAGCCCGTCAGCGACCAAATCGTTCAGCTTCACGCGGTCGACTGTTGCGCCGGACATATCGGCCTCCAAATAATTATTGTGAAGTTCAGAACTATCTAAACGTATTGTACAGTAAGTACGCCATTAGTCAAACTGAATTCGGCGCGCGTCGGAGAATCGGGGGCAGCCGCGTTCAGTCGGCGCATTTGCCCAAGGTTTGGCAAAGCTGCGTGATATGCAGGCGGTCGTGCTGCGCGGTGAAATGCGCCATCTCCAAGAAATTGGTCAATCCAAAGATACTGTGCCGGGCCGGGCGCTGCCATTGATGAGGCGCCAATCGCGACAAGAGCTGGATGGTGTCTTCACGCGCGTCGTGAAAGCAGCGCATGACATGATAGCCATCATCATGGCAGGGCGGAATATGCGGGCCGGGCGGCGCCGGCGCGGCGATAAATGGATCATCTTGCGCTAGTATGGTCTTCAGGCGCTGGAAATGCACGCTGGTCTCTGACTGCCACAAATGGCAGAGGATTTGCATGATGGACCATTCATTCGGGTCCGGCTGCTGATGCCATTGATGCGGCTTCACCTCTGCCAGAAGGCCGTAGAGCGCCGCGATGTTACCGCTGTATTGCGGCAGTATCATGCTGTATTGCAGCTGACGCGAATGATAAGCTTCCCGCCAATTGAGCTGTCGAACATGATCGATTACGCCGCCGAGAACATTATCGCTGTCGACGCGCCAGGCGTGAAGGCCAATGGCCTCTGCCGGAGCGATATCATTGACAACGCTGTCGCCAAGGACCAAAGCTTCATCGGGCTCGACGCCGACGCGCGCGACTGTCTCGGCAAAATAAGCCGGGCTCGGTTTGGCAAAGTGCATGTTTTCGCTGTGGGTGATGAAGGCGAAATCAGACAGGTAGTCGGCCAGGCCGGCCCAGGCGATTCGTTCTTCGATCGCGGCCGCCGGGTATAAGGGATTTGTGGCGATCGCGACCAGCAGATTCTGATTGAGCAGACTCTCTACCAGTTCCACAGCCTCGGCGACGGGCGATGTCAGGGCTCTCAGGCACAGGTATGCGCCTTTATAGAAGCCGGCGAGCGCGGCGGAAAGGTCGTCTCTTGCCAGGGGCAACTCAAGGGACAGCGCGTCAAGCATGGCTGCGGCGTTCGTACGGTATGCGGCCCGCTCGCCATTCAGGCGATGAATGGCGCCGCGGAGGGCCGCGGAAGCGCCGTCGATGGCGTAACGCTCGGCGAAGCACCGGTCCCACTGTTCGCGAAAGGCGGCGGCCCAAAGTCGATCGGGATTATGCAGCAGCGTATTGTCCAGGTCGAGCAGGACGGCCTTAATCATCGCTGCCTTCCAAGGCCTGGCGGAAGATGTCAAGCCCGGGGTGGTCATCCGGGCAGCCGACGTAGGGGTCCACCTTCTCGCCGTTTTTCAAGCAGATCGCCTCAACTTCGACGCGGCGGACGAAGCCGAGGAAGCCCGCCCGGATGGTGAGCACGAGCTTCGTGTCTGGGCTGGCGTTCGCAAGCGCGATATCGGGAACAGGACATTTGGCGCAATCCTTGGGATGCCACTGTTCGGAATCGGGATTGCTCTTGGCCAGGCGGCACTCCTCAATGTCCCGCGTATGGCGATTGTGATCGGCGTAATAATGCGGGCACTCGCGCCCGGCTGGCGTTTTCATAATCAGCGCTCAACGGCCATCGATCCAGTTGGAGGCGACCTGCGGCAGGTTTTCCAGGCTGCCGAATTGTACTGTGCAATCGGGCAGGGATTCAAGAAAACTGCCGCCGTAACGCTTGCTGATGACGCGGCTGTCAAAGATGGCGACGACGCCGCGATCGCTGCGGCTGCGGATCAAACGCCCGAATCCCTGGCGGAAGCGCAGAATCGCGTCGGGCACGGCGTATTCCTCAAAGGCGTTGCTGTAGGTCTCCCCGCGCGCCGCAAACACCGGGTCGGAAGGGACAGCGAAGGGCAGCCTCGCGATGACGAGCGCGCTGAGATCGGCGCCCGGAATATCGACGCCCTCCCAGAAACTGCGCGTTCCCATCAGCACAGCTTTCTCGGCCCGCTTGAAGCTCTCGAGCAGTGCTTCGCGGCTGCCGCCGAAGCTCTGATCGTAGACAAGGATATCGCCGAGGGCGAGGCGAGGCGTGACCGCGCGTGATGTCTCCCGCAATTGTGCGTAACTGGTGAAGAGGACCATCACCCGGCCCTGCAATTCATCCGCCAATGCGATGACGCCGCGCTCAACCATGCGCTGGTAGCCGCTTCGCCGGCCGGGCTCGGGAATATCCTGCGGGATATAGACCAGCGTGGACTGGCGATAATTGAAAGGCGAATCCAGGGCGACCGAACGGTAGTCGTCGGTGTACAGCCTCTCCGTAATATGGTCGAAGTTGCCTTGGGTCGTCAATGTTGCGCTGGTCAGGATGATGCTCTCCATCCGTTGATTGAGGTACTGCTCCATCATGGGACCCACGTGCAATGGTGAAATATGCGTTTGCAGCCTTTCCGGGCTGTCGCCTGGGGTTATCGCGTATATCGCGTTGTCTTCGGGGGCGTTCGTGAAATGTTCAAGCTGTTCATGCAGATCGGCCAATGAACGCCAAATTGCCTTGATTTCACTGCTGTGGTCGGCGAAGTCCGGCATTTGGTGTTTCTCATAGTGGGGCAGGGCCTGGCACAGGTGCTCCACAGCGTCAGTCACCGCGAGGAAATAAGATGCCAACTGCTTCCAGGCCGATTGCACCGGGGCGAACTTGCCGGATTCCCGCTGCGAGGGCAGCAGGCGCTTAGCGTATTGACCGCCGCCTCGGCCGCCGGCATATTCATGAAGCGCGCGGAAATACAAGCGCACGTGGACCTTCATCACATCGACGGCCTCGCTGATGTTGACGATGAAAGCAGCGAGCTTGTCGGCTTCCGCCTGGGGGAAGCGGTCGCGGGCTTCAGCAAGAAATGCGCCCAGCGCGCCGCGCTTTGTATTGCCGAGGTCACGCAAGCGGGTCATGATCAGCTGCTGGTCGATCCGCCGGCTCAAGCCATTTGTGATGGCGTCTTCAAGCTGATGGGCTTCGTCGACGATGAGGTTGTGATAAGCCGGCAGGGCGCGATTGTCGACCCTGGCGTCTGCGATCAAAAGCGCGTGATTCGTAATCAGGATATGGGCGGCCTCCGCTTTCTTGCGCGCCCGATAATAGGGGCAGGCGCCGTCCATTTCATTGGCGCAGCGAAAGGTTGTGCAATCTTCGTCTTGGGCGCTCAAACGCGACCAGACCGCCCATTCGCCCGCCCGCAGGCTTATCTCGCCGCGGTCGCCCGAAGCGCCCGCCTCGAGCCAGACGAGAATCTTGGCAAGCGACCTGAGTTCGTCGACTGTCGCCGGTCCGCGCCGCCGCAGCCTCCCCAAGCGCCGTGGGCAAAGATAGTTGCCGCGCCCTTTCATGAGCGCAGCTCGCAAGTCTTCGCCGACAATCTGACGCGTCACGGCGATATCCTTGTTCAGCAGCTGCTCCTGCAAGTTGATTGTGTGAGTCGAGACTGTTACTCGCTGGCCATTTGACAGGGCCCAGAGAGCAGCGGGCAGGAGATAGGCGATCGATTTGCCGGTGCCGGTGCCGGCTTCGATCATCAAGCGCTCGCCATGATTGAGCGCGCGCGTCACCTCTTGCGCCATTTGCAGCTGCTGGTCGCGTTGCTCGTACATGGCATGCGCTTTCGCCAGCCCGCCATTCGGGGCAAAGACCTGGTCGACCGCGGCCGGCGCCAACGGTCTGTGTCCCGCCTGCGCGATGCTCAGCGGAGGGGCGAAGGAGGACGCGGGCTTGAATGGATTTCGCGCTGTCCTTGCGCCATTCCGCCGCAAGCCTTCCGCGAGCGCCGCCTGAAAGACTTCTCGCAGGTCCCAGGCCATGCCGCTGCTCGCATGAATGATTTCGCTCAACAGGCCCGTTGGCAATTCACATAACTTCTCCCACAGCTGCCAATAGAGGCGGCCGGTGGCCAAGGCGTCGTCAAAGGCGCGGTGAGCGCGGTCGAGCGTTATGCCCGTTTCCCGCGCTAAGCTGCCCAGGTTGTAACGCGCCGCCGACGGCAGCACGATGGAAGCCAGCTCAAACGTGTCAATGGTG
The DNA here is from genome assembly GCA_028875245.1 of Chloroflexota bacterium. Taxonomy (GTDB): domain Bacteria; phylum Chloroflexota; class Anaerolineae; order Aggregatilineales; family Phototrophicaceae; genus UBA6055. Next base: position 124,703 of record JAPPEU010000035.1, on the reverse strand, counting down.
AGATTCGCGCCTAGCGGCAGATGTTTACCGAGAAAGGCAACATCAAAGCCGGCATTGTGCGCGACGAGCGGCGCGCCGCCGAAGTAAGGGTCAAGCTCAGGCAATATGTCATGAATGCCTGGCGCGCCTTCGACATCTTCTTGATCGATGCCGGTCAGTTGTGTTATCTCAGGAGGAATGGGAACCGACGGTTTGACCAGGCGCTGGTATTGGTCAACGAGCGCGCCGTCGCGAAAGCAGGCGATGCCGATTTCAATTATTTCATCGGTTGCGGCGTCCAATCCCGTGGTTTCGAGGTCAAAAGCGGTGAAGTCGCCATGCATGCCTGTCTCCGATCTGGGCGGCGCGCGAATCAGAAGAAGTATAGCATAGATTGCGTCCCGTCAATGCGAGCGGCCGAGCGCTGGCGCGGTCGAGCGAGCGGGAAGGGCAGCTTATTCGGAGTCGTCGGCGGGCGCGTCGGCTGCATCCGCGCCTTCGCCTTCGGCAGCTGCCGCCGGGAACATGGCTTCCGCCTCGGCAAACCAACGCTGCAAGTCTCGCCGGGCGCTGGCCAAGTCTTGCGTGGAGGCGCCGACAAATCCCTCTCGTTCAAGCACAGAACCGCTGTCGTCGCTGTACAAGGACCAGAGATAAGCCTGCGTGTTGATGCCCCCGAGCGATTGCTGGCGGATCAGCAGGGTGGCCGGGCGAGACAGCGGGTAGCTGCCTTCTTGAATGCTGGTTGGCGATGGCGTCACACAGCCGGCGCCGGCGTCAACAGCGACCAACTGAATGTTCGCTTGCTCGTTGGCAAGCACGCGCTGATAATCATGCCAACTCATGTAGGTCAGCGCGCCGGGGACATTGCCGACGGCGGCCGCGCGATAGAGTGGATCGAAGTCCGTTTCGGTATCACGGCGAACCGGCGGCGTTACCCCTCCGGTGGCCTGCAAGAGGATGTCGGTGTGCTGATCCAGGACGGACATGCCGAAGAGCGTTATGGGCAGGGCGGGAAATGCCGGATCGACCATTGACCAATCGTCCAGGCTCTCGGCGGATTCGGCGCGCCAAATGCTAACAATCTGCTCCGCAGTCAAGCAGGATGCGTAAGCATCGGCGGCGTTTCCCAGCAAGACGGTGGCTTGGGTCCCCAATGTCGCGGGCGTGGTGATGATGGCGCTGTCAGCGCAGGCATCCAGCTCGCCGCCCAACAAGTCCGCGTCCAGAACAGCGATATCAGCCTCGCCCGCGCAGAGCCGCTCGAGACCATGAGCGCGTCCAAGGAAGTTCAGCGTTATCTCCAGGCTGTCGTTGCCTTGGGACAAGGAATCCGCCACGCGATCAAGCACTTCAGCGGCGCTGGCGGCGCCGACTATCTGCAGACCTCCGCTGAGGCCCGGCGGAATTACAAATTCAGACCAATCGCCACCGGCGGCTTCTTCATCCGCGAGCACGCGCGCGTTCAATTCGTATGTGGCCTGGCTGGGAGCGTTGACCCCAGCAGCCTCGATCAACGGCGCATTGCTCGCGTCGGTGACGAAGCGCATGAAGTCCGCCAGGCCCTCGTCCCCGCCGAGGCGGGCGCGATTGACCAGCAGATACATCGAAAGCGCCGCGCTATAGCTGCCGTCCTCAACGCTTTCGACGGAGGCGCCCGCGCATTCGCCGCCGTCGTCCCCGCTGAATTCCAGAATGGAGACAGTCTCATCCCCCGCCAGGTCTCTTGACCAGGGCAGGAAGCCAAGCGCTCCCTCGGTATCGCGGATCGCGGCCAGCGCGGCCCCGGCGTCGGCGTAAAGCTCTACATCTTTGCGCAAGCCATCGCCAGCCACCAGCGAATCCAGAATCATGTGATCAATTCGGCTGTCCTCCGGGACGAAGAGCGTCAGGGGCAGGTCGGTCAATTCCGGATCGTAGAATGACCAATCGGCTGCAAGATTGCTCGCCGATGGCTTCAGCGCCTCATTCAAGTCATTCGCTGTCAGGCAGGCAGCTGGCGCGTCCGCATGGGCGGCAAGCGCCAATATATGATGACCGACGAGAAACTCGCTGAAGACGACGTCGTTTGCGCCGCAGATGGCGCTTTCCGCAGGCCTTATCGCTCGTATCGCTGTCGCAAGATCAACATCGCCGTTGCAGAATTCGTCAATGCCAGCGGCCGTGCCTACAGTCTCGATCTTCAGGGCGCTATGCCCACTGTCTTCGGCCAGGTCCACAATCCAGGAATTGACGATCCCGGAGCCGATGACCTGGAGAGATTCGGCGCCTTGCGCCAAAGCGGGAAGGGACATCAACATAAGCAGCGAGAGCAAGCCCGCCCAAAACCTGTAGTGTCGCATAAAACACGGTATCCTTGCTGGCATGTGAAGTTAACGAGTGGATTGTACTGTCGCAGCAATGAATGTAAAGTCATAGTTTCACGCTAGGGCGGCGGATCTGGCACGGATGGGAGATCAGCGTCCGCGACGAGTAGCGTTCTAGGATGACGAGCCGCGTATGAGTTTCAAACCGCAAAGCGTTTATGAATTGCTGGGTGGCGAAGAACCGCTGGGCCGGTTGGTGGATGCTTTCTATGACAAGGTCGAGCGGGATGAGGTCTTGCGCCCGATGTATCCGGCCGAGCTGGCGGAATCCAAGCGCCGCTTGTTTCTCTTTCTGGTTCAGTTTTTCGGTGGACCCGCCCGCTACAGCGAAGAGCGCGGGCATCCTCGCTTGCGCATGCGGCATTTTCCCTTCGCTATCGACCGCCAGGCCCGCGACCACTGGCTCAAGCACATGTGCTGGGCAATTGACGAAGCAGGCATCGCAGAGCCGGCCCGCGCCATGATGCGCGATTATTTCGAGCGATCTTCAGCCTTCCTCATCAATCGACCGGACGGCAGCGATACGCCCGAATAGTTAAGTTCGACTATTCCGAGCCCAAGATGTATTTCTGGAAGGCTTCCGCGGTCCAGGGCAGGGCCGTTTTGAAGAAGTGCTCATAAATGGCGGCGGCGTATACTCTGATCTCATATTGAGCGTCGTTCGCCATGCGCAGCCGGAGAAAGTGCATCAGGTTATGCGCGTCAATCTTGGTCACCCAAGTGTAGTAAACGCTGAATCCGGGCAAAAATAACCGCGCCATTTCCTTGGACACGCCTCGCTCAAGCGCCTCGGAATAAAGCCGAAATCCTTCTTCATAATGCGCCAGCAGCTTCTGCGTCAGCGCGTCGCTGTCAGCCGGGTCCAGCGCGCCTTCGCTGGCCTGCTTGTTATCCGCGCTCTGTTTGCGCCAGGGAGCGGGCACATAAAAGTCGTTTTCCTGGAAGGGCGTATAGCGGCCCGATTGCGCGTTCATATTCCAGGTGCGATGCCGCACCCATTGCCACCAGGTAACCAGCGGCGCGCGGACGCGAAACTTGAATTCGACCATCTCAAAAGGCGAGGTGTGGCGCTGCCGCAGGAGATAGAATAGCAGCCTTTTGTCTCGCTCCGGTCCCTTGCTCTCACCGAGGAAACTGACGCGCGCCGCATTGACGATGGCCAGGTCGCCGGTCACATCCGATTCGGGATGAGGCATGAGATCGACCAACTCGATCCAGCCTTTGTCGAGCACGGGCACGCGCTTGCTGATCAATTTTGCTGCCATGCCGCCTCCCCCGATCGGGGCTTTGCATTTGCCAGCTCGTTGCTAAAGGTCCCAGCAGGGCAATCGTTATGCGCCAAGACTTTGCAGCGCAATCAAAACGCGTTCTTCAACGCTGTCTGCCGCGTCCAGCGGAATGTTCTGAATCGCGGTCTGGGCTTCGACGACGCTGTAGCCGAGCGCCGTCAGCGCGTCCAAGACGTCGGCGCTGCTGTCTCCATCGGCGCTTGCGGGCATGGATTCCAGCGTTGACGGCACCTTGTCCTGCAATTCAAGCACGATTTTCTGCGCCGTCTTCTTGCCAATGCCGGGCACGCGACTGATAATCTCCGGGCGATCGCTGCGGACGGCGCTGCGAATGTTGTCCACGCTTAAGGTGCTCAAAATGGCAACCGCGAGCTTGGGCCCGATGCCGCTGATCTTGAGAAAAACATCAAAGAGTTCACGTTCGGCGGGGGTGGCGAAACCGAAGAGCGTCAGAGAATCCTCGCGAACCACCAGGCGCGTATACAAGAAAACGCGCTCGGAATTCAGCTTTTCAATCGTGCTGAATGGCGCGAAGACTTCAATCCCGAAGCCGCCCATAGCAATGATCACATGATCGGTCGCTTTGCTGGCCAGGGTCCCTTCGAGCGTCGCAATCATCGGCGGCTGCCTTGCTCACAAATGGTTGGCGAGTGTGAGGCGATAACTATGGAGATCGGTAATGGCGACCGCCAGCGCATCGGCGGCATCGTCAGGCCGCGGCCGCTGCTCCAGCGCCAGGAGGATGCGCACCATCTCCTGCATCTGCGCCTTGCCCGCGCCGCCATAACCGCTTATCGAAAGCTTGATCGCGTTTGGCTTGTACTCGGCGATGGGCAATCCCGCGTTTTGCAGCGCAAGCAGGACGACCCCGCGCGCCTGGGCTACCGTGATCGCCGTTGTGACATTGCGCGCGAAGAACAACTCTTCGACGGCGGCCCGGTCCGGATGGTAACGCTCGATCAAGGCGGCAAGCTCATCATGGATATGTTTCAGGCGTTCAGGCATCGCTGTATCGGCGTTGGTACGGATTACGCCGTATTTCACCGTCTCCAGGGAGCTGTCGGCGCGCTCTTTGACGAAGCCATAACCGAGCGAAGCTGTGCCGGGATCTATGCCAAGCGTGAGCATATTATGCGCCAAAGGCGGCCAGCAATTCATCCGTGATGTTGAGGTTGGAAGCGACGGTCTGCACATCATCCGCTTCCTCCAACTGCTCCATCAGGCGCATATTCTGCAAAGCCTTGCCGGTAGGGACTTGCACTTCGTTTTGCGGGAACCAGCGCAGTTCGCAATCGTCGAATTCGTAGCCGGCCGCGCTCAAGGCCCCTTCGACGGCGGCGAAATTGTCTCTGGCTGTGTACACAGCGATAACGCCATCTTCATCAACGACATCATCGGCGCCGGCTTCGGCCGCTTCCATAAACAGATCGTCGAAATCTACGTCTCCCTTCAGGGTAATGAATCCCTTCTGGTCGAATTGCCAAATCACGGCGCCGTTCGTTGCCAGGCTGCCGGCATATTTGCTGAAGGCATGTTTTACCTCCGCCAGCGCGCGGTTCTTGTTGTCGGTGAGGATCTCGACAATATAAGCGACGCCTTCCGGTCCATAACCTTCGTAGAGCATCTCGACGACCTCGCCGCCGGCGATTTCACCGGCGCCTTTCTTGATCGCGCGTTCAATGTTCTCTTTGGGCATGTTGGCCGCGCGGCCTTTTACGATGGCCAGCTTGAGTTTGGGGTTGGCGCTTTCGTCGCTGCCGCCCTCACGCGCGGCAATCATGATGTCACGGCCCAAACGCGTGAAGATCTTCGCCCGCTTGGCGTCTTCGGCGCCTTTTTTGCGCTTGATCGTCGACCATTTGCTATGACCAGACATGATGGCGCGTCCTCCGAATCACCGCCGCCGATTGCTGTGCCCGCATTATAGCGAATATCGCGGCGACAAAACAGGATGTGAATGCTATAATGAATGCGCTAGATCGATTTCAGGCATTCGAAAAGTGGACATCACTGAGCAGGCTGAGCAGGTCATAGAAGCTGCGACAAGCAGCGATTCGGCGTATGATTTTGACGGCGCCAATTCCCCCGAGCGAACGGCCTGGATTGTCCTCCTGGGCGCTTTCGCCCTATTTTGCACGATGACGCTCACCAGCATTTTCGGCGTTTACGAGTACCTGTTTCGGTCAACGGCGCCGATGGCGGCGATCTTGCACGTTGCCAAGGGCACAGTCGGCATCACCGGGGCGGACTTGCGCGAGACCGTCGAGCGGGAACGCGAAGAATTGACCAATACAGTCGCGAGCATCAGCACCGATTCTTTATCGCAGGCGACGATTCAATTCCGGGAAGCTGAAGATGCGGACGCCGATTCCGCCAGGCTCTTGGCCGCTGTAACGCTGCAGGGAAACACTTTTGTCACATTCAATCACGCCATTCGCCCCCGCTTTGATTGGAGCCCGGATCCACATCGTGTAAAGTTTTCGCGGCTCAACGGTCAACTGGACGTGCTGGTAACGGGCGTGCGCGCGCATCCCTTCTTGATGGACATTTACACTGACGACCTGAATACCGATAAAGGCGTTTTTATCCAGTTCGTATCGAATGGCCGCTATCGTCTCACCGTGTCTGAGGATGAAGTCCGTTTGCTGAACTTGGCTGGCGAGGTCAGCGCCTTTTTTGGCGACGACACCGCGCTGCGCAACCCGATTGCGCCAGGCAAGGAACTGGTCATCAGAATTGGCAACCGCAGCATCAGAACGCTGGACAGGACGAAGAACATCGCGAAAAACGGCAGCTTCAGCTTGCAGAGCGCGTCTATTGGACAGATGTACGCGCCGGGCGAACCGCTGAATTGGAATTGCAGCGGGCTGCCGGGCCAGGTTCCGCCCGGGTCTCATTCCCTGGTTGAATATGATGGCCGCGTGGGCGTCGGCCTGCGCCGCTACAGCAACGCCACCACACACGGCGAAATCTCCTGCATTCAGTCCTTTGCGGGTGAAGGGCTGGACGCCCGGGCTTTTGAGTCTTTGAGCGTTTTGGCCACATTCAGCCTCGATTATCAGTCGCTGAGTTTGTGCGGCACAAAGGGCAGTGAATGCCCGCTGATGGTGAATATCAATTACAGCAACAACGATTCCCCGCCAGACAATAAAGGCAATTGGTTTCGCGGCTTCTACTATGAGGGCCAGGCGGCCAGTTCATACAAGAAGCGCTGTTCCAGCTGTTTGCAGGATCATGTCGATACCAATGCCTCCGTCTGGTATACCTTTGATTCCGGCAACCTGCTCAACTTAATCCCGGAAGACGATCATCCCGTCTTCATCAATTCAATCCGGTTTTATGCCTCCGGTCACCAATTCGACGCGGTCGTGAGCGAAATAATGCTGCTCGCCGTCGAATCGTCCGATGCATTCGCCGGCGGCTAGCGCAACTGAAATGCCGCTATGACGATGGTCTTGGGAGATTGACACATGCCTGCGGGCTTCGACGATATCCTGCTGGTCGCGATTGTATTTGTGGTGGTCATGCTGGCTGCCTTTTGGCTGGCCATGATTATTTGGGCTTATCGAGATATGCGCTCCCGCTCGCGCGATCCATTGGCGCATCTGCTCGTCGCCATCATTGTTTTTCTGCTCAACGCGCCCGGGCTGTTCATCTATATTTTGCTGCGCCCGCGGGCAACGCTCTCGGAGACTTATGAACGTTCGCTTGAAGAAGAGGCGCTCCTGCAAGAAATAGAGGAGCGGCCGACCTGCCCGGCTTGCGGCCAGCGGGTTCAGCATGATTGGCAGGCTTGCCCGCATTGCCATCATCGTCTCAAGAAAGCCTGTGTCAACTGCGATTATCTGCTTGAGTTGCCGTGGAATATCTGCCCGCGCTGCACCACCAGCCAGGTCAACTACACATCCGACGGGACGATCGCCACGAATTCTCGACACGTGAAACCCTCTGAACCGGCGCCGATTGATGCAAAGTGGGTCGCCTCGCAGCAAGTGGAATAGCCGCAATCCGATAGTTTGCCCGGTTTGATTCTACCGTCTGAGGCAGCGCGAGAATGGCTAAATCTCGCCTTCCTCGCCTACCGTGTGAATCTTGACCAGGTTTGTTTGAGCATCGATACCGAAGGGCACGCCGGCGATGATAACAAGCCGGTCTCCGCGTTCGACCAGCCGCTTTTCATGCGCGGTGCGCACTATGATGCTGATCATCTCGTCGATAGTGGTGAATTCCTGAACCTGCAGGGACGTAACGCCCCAAACCAGTGCCATGCGCCGTTGAGTCGTCGTGCTCGGTGTCATGCAGAGGATCGGCGTACCGGGGCGTTCTTTCGCGACGCGCCGCGTCGTATTGCCAGACATGGTCGTTGTTACGATGGCCGTCGGGCTGAGCGCCTGTGATATCGCCGTGGTCGCCTTGCTTATGGCGTCCGATATGTCCGCTCTAATTACACCGCTGTCAGCGTTATCAGCCGGCGCTGCGCTTTGATAAGCGATGTTCTGCTCGGCAATGGTGGCGATCTCGCTCATAACCTCGACCGCGCGCACGGGATAGGCGCCGCTAGCGCTTTCCGCGCTGAGCATGATTGCATCCGTTCCATCCAGGATCGCATTATAGACATCGCTGGCTTCGGCCCGCGTCGGCCGCGGATTTTCCGTCATCGACTCCAGCATCTGCGTCGCCGTGATGACCGGCTTTGCCGCAAAGTTGCACAGCTTGATGATGCGCTTCTGATGGAAAGGCACTTCTTCGGCCGGCGTTTCGATGCCGAGGTCGCCACGGGCTACCATGATGCCGTCGCAGACAGAGATGATCTCCTCGATATTCTCCAGCGCCTCGCCCATCTCAATCTTGGCGATGACAGCGGCCCGCCTGCCAAACTGTCGCATCAGGCTCTGCAATTCGCGTATGTCAGCCGCCGAGCGGACGAAGGACATCGCCATATAATCGCAATCCTTCGCCAAGGCAAATTGGATGTCTTTGCGGTCCTTGTCGGTGATTGCCGATAGCGTCAGACGCGCGTTCGGCGCCGATACACCTTTGCGCGACTTTAGGGGGCCGCCCACGACGACATCACAGACGAGATTGCTGCCATCGGTTTCATGCACGCTGAATTGCAGATTGCCGTCATCCAGCAGCAGCGTGGCGCCGGCCTCGATATCGCGAAGGAATTCAGGATGCGGCAGCGAGACGATGCCCTTGCCGCCGACGATCTGCTCCAGCGTGAGCGTGATGCGGTCGCCAATTTCAAGCATCATCGGCTCTTGGCGCAATTCACCGATGCGGATCTTGGGTCCTTGAATATCGCAGAGGACGGCGACGACCGTATCTTCTTCGGCGGCGAGGCGCCGGATGTCGTCGATCGTTTCTCCGTGTGTTTGGTGGTCGCCATGAGAGAAGTTGATGCGGGCGACATTCATGCCAGCGCGGATCATGGCGCGCAAAATCTCAGGATCTCGCGACGCCGGGCCGATGGTCGCCACGATTTTGGTATGCTTGCTATCCAATCTGAGGCGCACGCGCGTTTCCTCTTGAAACTGAATCGGCTTGCCACGCGCCAGCCAGGCGGAAAGCTGACAAGCGCATCGACATTATTCTACATCGAGATCAAGGTTGGTGAATGCCGCTGGCCCCGCGTATCGGGCAGCGCCGCCAAGCCGCTCTTCGATACGCAGCAGCTGATTGTATTTTGCGGTCCTGTCCGTCCGGGCGGGCGCGCCTGTTTTGATTTGTCCGCTGTTCATAGCGACAGCGATATCGGCGATGGTGTTGTCTTCGGTTTCGCCGCTGCGATGGCTTGTCACCACGGTCATGTTGTGCCGCTGCGCCAGTTGCCCAGCCGCGAAGGCTTCGGTCAATGTGCCGATTTGATTAACCTTAAACAGCAGCGCGTTGGCCGCCTTTTCCTTTATCGCCCGCTTCACTTTGTCGACATTGGTCACCAGAAGATCATCCCCCACGATCTGCACGCGGTCGCCAATTTGGGCGACCAGCCTTGACCAGTTTTCCCAGTCATTTTCGTCCAGCCCATCCTCGATCGAGATGATAGGATAACGGGCGCACCAATCGCTCCAGAAGTCGACCATTTCCTCGCCGCTCAGTTGGCGTCCTTCAATCTCCAGGTTGTAGACCCCGTCCTGGTAGATTTCGGAGGCTGCCGGGTCGAGCGCGATAAAGATGTCTTCGCCCGCGCGATACCCCGCTTTTTCGATGGCTTCCATGATCACATCCAGGGCGGCCTGGTTGCTGCCCAGGCTCGGCGCGAAACCGCCTTCGTCGCCGACGGTCGTTTGATAACCCCGGTCGTGCAAGACATTGTTCAGCTGGTGGTAGATCTCGACGCCCCAGCGCAGCGCCTCACGAAAACTTGGCGCGCCGACCGGCATCACCATGAATTCTTGAAAATCGGTGCTGCCGAGCGCATGTTTGCCCCCATTCATGATGTTCATCATCGGCGTGGGCAGCAGGTGGGCGTGGATGCCGCCCAGGTAGGCGTAGAGCGGCTGGCCCAGGCTGTTCGCCGCCGCATGCGCCAAAGCCATCGACGCGCCCAGGATCGCGTTGGCGCCCAGCCGGCTCTTGGTTGGGCTGCCGTCAAGCTCCAGCATCAACTCATCCAGCGCCTTTTGATCAAAGGGCGGCAGGCCGAGAAGCGCCGGCGCGATACTGTCATTCACCGCGGCCACGGCCTTCAGGACGCCTTTGCCAAGATAACGCGCTTCGTCGCCGTCTCGCATCTCCAGGGCTTCGTGCTCGCCAGTGGACGCGCCGCTGGGAACGATCGCGCGGCCCATCGCGCCATTCGACAAATGAATGTCGACTTCTACCGTTGGGTTGCCGCGGGAATCGAGCACTTCACGGCCCTGCACCTTGGAAATCACTGGCATGTTGAAGCGCCTCCAGACTCGCGCGGACGATGCGGTTCGGTTTGGAATGTCGTGCTGGCATGTGTTGGTATCATAGTACAGGAACTGATCCAATCACACCTGCAATCGCGCGGCGCCTATCAAGCCTGCTCATTGAAGAACAGCCCTGGTCTGTTTTAGAATGGACTTCGCAATCCGCGTTATGCGAATTCGTTTTATCCGGCAACAGCATCTTGCGCCAAGGCGGCGCGGAAGAAATGCAATGACTGGCATGCGAGAAGTTTACCTTGATTACTCAGCGTCGACGCCGGTTGACCCCCGTGTGCTTGAGGCCATGATGCCGTATTTCAGCGAAGTATACGGCAACTCAACATCAAGCCACCGACAAGGCCGCCGAAGCGAAAGCGCAATTGAAGAGGCCCGCGCGACTGTGGCGCGGATTTTGAACTGTCGGCCTTCCGAAATTGTCTTCACCGGCTGTGGATCGGAGAGCGACAATCTGGCGATACGCGGCGCGGCCTGGCTGGCGCGGCGGCAGGGCAAAGCCATGCGCTTGATTACATCGCCCGTTGAACACGCGGCGGTCCTCAATACTGTCAGGCAACTCGCTGATCTGATGGATATCGAGACGGTCATCGCGCCGGTGGACGGCTATGGAAGAGTCGATCCCGATCGTTTCGCTGACGCTTGCCGTGAGGGCGCGGCAGTTGCCAGCATTATCTATGCCAACAACGAAGTGGGAACCGTGAATGATATGCCCTCCCTCGCTTCAATTGCGCGCCAGCATGATGTGCTGTTTCATAGCGATGCCGTGCAGGCGGGCGGGCAATTGACGCTTGATGTCGGGGAGCTGGGCGTTGATATGTTGAGCCTTTCCGCGCACAAATTCTACGGGCCCAAAGGGGTCGGCCTGCTTTATGTCAGGGATGGCATCGACTTGACGAGCGTGTCGACAGGCGGCGGTCACGAAAGCGGCCTCCGCGCCGGCACGCACAATACCGCCTTCATCGTGGGCTTGGCCAAAGCGCTGGAGTTGGCTTACGCGGAGGCGGACGCTCGCTTGTCTCATTTTCATGAATTGCGGGAACGGCTGATTGATGGTGTTTTGGCGCGTATCGCCGGCGCAAAGCTGAGCGGACACCCGGCGCAGCGATTGCCGTCCCATGCCAGCTTTGTTCTGCCCGGCATTGACGCCAACGCGCTGTTGATGCATCTGGACATGAACGGCATCGCGGCCAGCAGCGGATCTGCCTGCAAGACGGGCAATCCCGAACCGGCGGCGGTTCTGCTGGCCCTGGGCTTCAGCCCCGCGGACGCCACTTGCGGCTTGCGCCTGTCGGTAGGCGCACACACAACCGCGGCCGACATCGATTATGCGCTTGATGTCCTGACGGATGCGGCAAGCAAGCTGCGCGCCCTGAAGCGAGCGTTGGCGACATGAGCAAGAAGGACAGCCGCGTCGTCGTCGCCATGAGCGGAGGCGTCGACAGTTCGGTCGCTGCCGCTTTGTTGGTGCGCGCGGGCTACGATGTCGTCGGCATGATGATGCGATTGTGGTCGGATGATTCGATGGGCGGCGCGGACCACAACCGCTGCTGTACGCCTGATCAAATGCGCGACGCGCGGCGCATTGCGGATCAACTTGGCATTCCGTTCTACGTTCTTGACAGCAAAGATGTATTCCGCGATCGCGTCGTGCAGTATTTCATCGACGGGCACCGCGCTGGATTCACCCCCAATCCCTGCCTTGAGTGCAATCGACATATTCGCTTTGATTGGCTGCTGCGCAATGCGCTGGCGCTTGACGCCGATTATTTGGCCACCGGTCACTATGCGCGCATCACGAAGAGGCCTGAAGGCGGCTGGCTGCTGCGCAAAGGCCTGGACCCCGGCAAGGACCAGAGCTATATCCTGAGCGTGATGGGGCAGGAACAACTATCCCGCACACTATTTCCGGTTGGCGGGTATCCCAAGGCGGAGGTGCGGCGAATGGCCGGGGAACTGGGTCTGGACGCCGCCAATCGGAAGGACAGCCAGGATCTCTGCTTTTTGGGAAACAGCGACTATCGCGATTTCTTGCAGCTGCACGCGCCGGATGTGATGGCGCCGGGACCGATTCTTAGCAGCAAAGGGGAGGTCCTGGGCGAACACAAAGGACTGGCCAATTACACTATCGGCCAGCGCAAGGGTCTTGGCCTTTCTTACAGCGAGCCGCTTTACGTCTTGGCGATGAATGCGATCGCGAATGCTCTGGTCGTTGGCACGCGGGACGAACTTGGGCGCGACCAGTTCCTGGCGGAGCGCGTCAACTGGATCAGCGGCGTTGCGCCAACTGACGCGTTCCGCGCCGAAGTCAAGATACGCTATCGGGCTCAGGCAAAAGAAGCGCTGGTTCAGCCGCTTGGCAGCGGGGAAATGCGCGTCAAATTTGACGAGCCGCAACGGGGCATTACGCCTGGGCAAGCAGCGGTCGTCTACGACGGCGATGTCTGCCTCGGTGGCGGTGTGGTCGCTAAACTTGAGGAGTTGCCCGTCGCGGCTGGCGCTGTCCAAGCCGGGTAAGCGCTCCTGGTCCCCAGGTCAGATCGCCTAATGCCGCGCGATCACCGGGCAGTCTTTCGTTCTTGCGCGCTGCCTTTAGCTTCGAGCGCGGACGGCGGGAGCGCAGCGAGTTGAGAGGTCCGCAGCCAGAAAGCGGAGAGCAGCAGGATGACCAGCGCCGGTAAAAGAACGCGCCGCGTGTATGGAGCTGTCACGTTACCAGCTGAAAAATCGGCTGATTGTGTCATTCATTATCAACACGGCAAAGGTTGAAGCCAGAATGCACGGTCCATAGGGCAGTATGGCAAAGGCTTTGTACTGTCGGTTGGTTAAAGCGTAGCGGGCGAGCAACAGCAGCGCCAGAATACCGGCTGTGAATACGGCCAGAAACATGGCCGCCAATATATGCGGGAAGCCGACGATCAAGCCGCCGATTGTCATCAAGTAAACATCGCCGAGGCCGAAGACCGTTGCCGCCGGTGGCCGCCACCAGCGCGCCGCCAGATACCCGAACAGCCGGCCGCCTTGGTATACGAGCGAAAACACCAGCCCGGCGCAAAGCGCGCCAGCCAGCATTGAAGCGATGGAGGGCGAGGATTGACCAGCGGCAACAGCCCCAAAGATTACGACCAGAACTGTGACGAGCATCAGCGCAATCGGTATCCGCCGATGTTCAATGTCGATGACAGCTATCAGGACAAACAAGACGACCAAAGCCTGCCAGATCAGCGCTTTTTCGCCGGGAAGCGAGGGCCTGCCGCGCGCCGCTGAATAAGTCAAAGCCATCAATATGGACAGCGCGAGTTCGACCAGCGGATAGCGCCATGTCAGCGCTTGACTGCCGCCAGCATCAGCCGCCGCTGAAGGGGACTTCACGGCCGGCGCTCGCCGCAAATTAAGCGCGAAGGCGCTTATCCCCAACCAAGCGGTCAGTGGTCGTCGGCTGCCGGCGGGATACTTGGGCAGGCCGAGCCGCCGCCCGGCAGGCAGATCATCGGCCAGCGCATTGACGACGCCGCCCAACACCAGACCGAGAAGCGCAACCAGAAGAATATCCACGCTCGCCACCCTCGATCGTTTATGGCGCAGGCATGATGTCGGGCGCGGGTGGCAGCAGTGTAAAGGCAATGAGCAGCATAATCAGCAGCGCGACAATGCCCACAATGATTACAGCCGCTTGCTGCGGTTTCGTCAGCGGTCGATCTGGGGCGGGCTGGTCGTCTGTGTCGTAGAGCAGGTCGATGGGCGTCACCGACAGCTTTTCCAGGCGCCACAGCTTCAATTGTGGTTTAGCCCGCTCAAGCGAGACGATCAGATGCAGCAGACCGGCGTCGGCGCAGTCGCGTATGTCCGCCTCCGACGGTATCGGCGCAGCGCAGGGATGCGAGTGATAAACGCCGAGCCAGTCGAGTTCGGCGGCGTCAATCGCTTTGAGCGCCCGCAGCTGTTCCTCCGGGTCCGCTTGAAATTGTGTCTCGGGCGCCGGCGCAATGTTTCTTAAAGGGTGGGCCGCCGCAATATGATCGGATTCGCCCGCGATCAATCCGCAGGCTTCATTAGGCGATTCCGCCTCGGCATGGTCGGCGATCTGCCGCGCGACAGGGTAGGGGATCGATACAGCCATCGTTAACCATCTTCGGGAGGGATTTCAAATTCGACGCGGCAGGAATCTTGCGGCGGGTCGCGCGTCTCGTAATAGAGTTCAGCGGTCAGTGAGTAGGCGCCGGCCGGGTCCTCCACCCCGCGGATATGCATGGTGAATTCATTTGCGTAGTGCATTGTCGCGATAACATCCAGGTCGCTCACCTGGAGGCCGTCCGATCGGCGGGCGGCGATCGCGAGATTTGGGCGCTCCAGAAAGGGCGTCAGCTTGAGGTTCACCTTGACGCGAAACCGGTCGGCATACGGGCTGACGCGGAAGTCTTCAATCCGGATCTTGTGTTTAGGCTGCGGCGCCAAACTGGCGTCGTTGAACAGGTTTATTTCCATGCCTCGACACTTTCCTTTTGAAACTGGCGCAAAGCTTGTATCGCCTTGTCGAAATCCTGCGCCGGAACCAGAATATGATCGCGCGAATAGGCGGCGGCGCTCAAAATCGGAATGCCTTCCGCCGCCAAAATGTCGGCGATGCGCGCGATAAAACCAACAAGATCGGGGTCGAGCCGCACATCAAGCGTTATGAGACGATACATCTCCTCGCTCATCTGCGCCCGGCGCAGGCGTGAATCAAAGGCGGAAACTGCCTCCTCCGGCAGCAGGAGCGTCACCTCGTCCTTATCCACGATCAAGGCGGCGAAGGGCTGGCCGACCTCCGCCAGGACCCCGGCAGCCAGGGTGATAGCCTGCGGCGGCAAGCGCAGAATCCGATAATCTTGTCCGTCGCTAACCAGCCTGGCTTGGCGTAGCAACGCGTCTGCTGATGCGGTCATCGTCCGTCACTCGTCAAAATGATAAGTCGCTTCGGCATAATAGCGGACGCTGCGCTGCGCATATTGTTCCCGCAGCCAATCCTGCAGGCGTTGATTCTTCTCAGCCAATGGAATCTCCGAGCGCAAGCCGTCCATCGGAAAGTTGAGATTCAAGGCGCGGCCGTGGATCATATGCCGGCTGACGCCCGGTGGCAGGTAAGCCGCTTGCAGCGCCGCGTCAATAATATCCTGCGGCTGATAGGGTGGAAACAACACCAAAGCGACGCCGCTGGGGAACAGCGTCCAGATGAGGGCGGGGTCCGTCAACGGGCTGCGGTAGAGCGCGGCGTTATTGTGATATGATTCGACGACTTGGCGCAGCGTCGCGTTGCGCTCCTTCAGGTTGTCGACGCCGGCGTGAATGCTATAAACCGGGCCATCGCGCAGCAGGGCATGCGCCACGGCGTTGGCATTCCATCCATCTTTTAATACGATATTGTCCATGGCCTCCAGATTTTTCACAAATCGCTGAGAATCCCAATCGGCGACAATATGCTGCCAGACGCCGAGCTCAACGCAATCCGATTCGTAATCGGCAATTTGCACCAGGATATGCTTGAATCCCAAGTTCTGCAGCGAAATGTGACGGTTCGAGCCATCCATCAGCACATAGTTGTCTTGGGCGATCTCGGCGACGACCGGCGGATTGGTGAAGTGTTCAGCGCGCCTCAGGCGCTCCATCAGCGGCTGCGACCGTTGGACATCGCCTTTTTCATGCGGCCGCACTTCTTCGACGCGTACGATGCGCAAGTTTGGCGGCGGCGCGCTAACCGGATTCGAAATCATCGCAATACCTAGTAAAATGGCTGTATGTGCGCGCATAGCGTAACATGAACGAGAGCAGCGGGCAATTGTGCGGATAGGGCGGGAGAGCGGGTGCATGGGGGCGGCGGAGCAGGGGGCGGACTTCACGAGCGATCGTTGGCTTGCCTTGCCGCGTACGCTGTGTTTTGTCATGAACGGGGACGATGTGCTGCTCATGAAGCGAGCCGCTCACCGGCGCGTGTTCCCCAATCAGTATAATGGTTTGGGCGGGCACATTGAGCGCGATGAAGATCCTTACAGCGCCGCGCTGCGAGAGATTGAAGAAGAAAGTGGTCTTCAGGTCCATTCACTGCGCCTGCGCAGCATCCACAATATCGACGCCGGCGGCGCAACCGGCATCGTTTTGTTCGTCTATACCGCCATCAGCGATACCAGGGCGATTCGCGTAGATTGCGTTGAAGGCAAACTCGAGTGGATAGCGAAGGAGCGACTACAGAACTTGAACCTGGTAGAAGACCTGCCGGCGCTGCTGCCGCGGATTCTGACTATGGACGATGACCAGCCACCCTACCATGCCCACGTGAGCTATGACGCATGCGACAAGATCGTGCTGCGCTTCCGGGATGGCTGACATGAAAAGCGCAAACAGCTTTGACGCGGCGGAAGCGCCAGCCGGCGCCGAGCTCCCAGCGCCCGGCAAAAGACGGAGCAGAGCCCGCAGGTTGGGATGCGGCCTGGCGCTGCTAGTCTGGTTCACGCTCCTGATGACGCCCTGCGCGCTCTTTTACCTGGCGGCCAACGGCGAGATAAGACTTGAACATCGCGACATTCCACAGCCGCACGCGCATCCGCTGCTATTGCTCTCGCTGATAAGTGAAACGGACGATCGCGGGCTGCGCATCGAAACTTCGCGGATCGCAGAGGGTCAACCCGCTGGCTTGACCCTCTGCGTCGAAACGGCGGTGCGATTCTTGCTTTGGGAGTACAGTGGCGGCAATCAGAATGTCAGCTATTGCGACTGCTATGAACGTCAAAGGCCGGAGGCAGCCTGGGAGTTAAGCAATACCTCCGGCGATGTTTGCTCGCCGACCCGCTAGCGCGATTGTATTTGCTTACGGAGACTGCAAGATGGAGTTGCTGCAAAACATTGATCCGGCGCATATTCCCGCTATTGCAGTCGGTTGCGCCTTGCTCTGCGTCGTGTTTGTCGTGATTGGCTTTGTATTGCAGGCGGCAAGCGGTCTCTTTGACCTGATGATGGGCTTAATCGAGATTGTCGCGGAAATCGTTCAGGGCGGCCCGGCAGCCTGGTGCGGCTGCGCGCTGCTCATCGCCATCGGCCTGGCCTGCGCCGGTTTCGCCTTCCTCTTCCTGAACGCGCCGGAAACCTGCGCCGCCAATCCGACGCGCTTTTGTCAATGGTTCGGCTTTATTCCTTGACGTCTTCTCCAGCAGAACATTGTAAATTCGCAAATTTACTTTGCCTTGCTAAATAAATTCTTGTATAATCACACTGGATATGCAGGATGGAGATTACATTATGGCCACCTCAGCGGTCGCGCTGAGCAACGCGGAAGTGTACGCAGCTGAAATCGACAAAGGCAACTACTGGCTGCGCAACAGGCGCTGGGATTTATTCTTCATCACACTCAGCGTGGTGGTGGTGCCCTTGCCCTATCTCTTGTATTTGCTCGGCATCGAGGCGGGACTTGAAGACGACATCAGCCGCAACCTGGTTAACACCTTTGTGGCGGTTGCCATTGGCGGGCCGCATATGATGTCTACTTTCCTGCGCACAGGCCTCGACGAGCGCTTCAAGGAACGCTACCCGACCTTGGTGCGGTCTTCGATTATCATTCCGATTTTGGTGATTTCGCTTGCCTTTCTGAATATGAGCCTCATGCTCACTTTCTTCTTCTTCTGGGCTTCACTGCATGTTTTGCATCAGGTGACGTACATCGTTGAGCTTTACAATCACAAGGAGGCAAAATTCGTCCGCCGGAGCGCGCTGAGCCCCCTGTCCCGCCTCATTGATTACGCGATAGTTCTGACGAGCCTGTTCCCCGTCGCCATGTGGAAGATCAGCCAGGGCGTCTTTGAAATCGGACAGAACGATCTGGGCGAAGCGATCCCCGATCTGTTTCAGCAGCCGGACAACCCCTGGTTCTTCGTTCTCGTAACGATTGTGTTCGGCGTCGCGCTGGCATCCTACGTGGTCAAGAGCATCTACGAGCATTATCACGGCATACTCAACATGCCCAAGTTCGCCTTTGTTTCGCTCACGGTGCTGGTCGCCTTTTGTACGCCGCTATTGCCCAATCTGGACACGGCTTTTCAAGGGCTCAACACCTGGCATTCATTCCAATACCTGGCGATCACATTTTACATCATCAAGATACGGCAGATGGCGGGGGAGCTTGATGAGAATGCGCCGCTGGTCGCGCGGTTCAGCCGGCGCACGAAAGACGCCCGCGCCTTATACGGCTTCAGCGCGGCGCTGCTGGTCGGCTCCGCGGTGATCTTTGTCCTGGTTTATGTTTTGGCCGGAATTGTTCGCCCGGGGATCGACGGCAACAGTCATTTCGATATCGCCTACTATACGGCGATCCTGTCCTTCCTCTGGATACACTATTACCACGACCATTTTCTCTTCACCGACTTTGAAGCGCTGGACGGCGCCTACGCCAGCTAGCCAAGTCTTTACGCTCCCTCCTTATATTCTGAACTTGCTCAAACGAAGGCCGTAGGGGCGCCTCAATGAGTCCTCCGGCTCGTTTGCGGAACATCTGTCGACGGGCGCCCCAATGGCTCGCCCCTACAAATTCCCGTTTCGCGAGTTCACAATAATGTGTGAGCCGAGTTGTGGCTCGCCAGCGGTTGTGGCTTAGGGAAAGACTTCCTGCACCCATTGCATGGGGTCTACATTGACGCCGTTGAGCCAGGCTTCCCAGTGAAGGTGCGGTCCGGTACTGCGGCCGGTGGTTCCTACTGTGCCGATCACTTGGCCGCCGGTCACGGCTGCGCCCGTTTCCACCAGGGTTTCGTCCTGATG
The DNA here is from genome assembly GCA_028875245.1 of Chloroflexota bacterium. Classification (GTDB taxonomy): domain Bacteria; phylum Chloroflexota; class Anaerolineae; order Aggregatilineales; family Phototrophicaceae; genus UBA6055. Next base: position 105,380 of record JAPPEU010000035.1, on the reverse strand, counting down.
CGCATAAAGCGTGTAAAGGCCCCAGCCGTGGTCGATGAGGGTGGTGATCCCGCGGATTTGCAGGCGGTCAACCATGACGACTGTGCCGTCTGCCGCGGCCAGTATGGATGTGCCGGGCGCGCCAGCGAAATCCACGCCGCCATGATAGCGATCAAAGGGACTGCCATTGTAAGAACGCAGCGTGCCAAACACCGCGTTGATCGGCGCGGCGGCGGGCAGGCTCAGCGAATTCGACCAGGACTGCTGCGATGTGAAGCGACCGGTCAAGCGAGTTATCAGGGCAATCTCCGCCTCTTCCACAGCCGGCGCCAGAAGCTCGCTGTCGTTGATGGTGATTTGCTGGCGTCCGTAGCCGCCTGAGATGACTTGCAAGATGGCGGAAACTGCGCTTGACCGGCCCGTCATATCCTGCAACTGGAGCGTGAGCGGGTAGACATTCATGTCGGTGAACATCGGAATGCCGATGAGTATATTGTGACGCCGGCCCGCGTCGCGCTCGATGACCACCAAGTCACGCCCGAGAAACTGGCCGCTGACGGCGACCGGATCGCTGGTCAACAGCTTGATTCGTCCGCTGCGCCCCGCCTCGAAAACCAGCGGATCAATTGTGAAGGCCCTTACCACGTCGGGCAAGGGCTGCGTCAAACGCGGCAGTTGGATGCCCGGCACAATTAGACGCTGGCCGATGCTGAGAAAACCCGGATCAAGCAGGCCATTAGCTTGGGAGAGCGCGTTGATTGTCTGGTTGTAGCGCAGCCCTATCGCGGAAAGCGTCTCGCCGGATTGCACGACATGTACAAAGTCAATCGATGGATCGCCAACTCGAGAAAACGAGTGCCGGTGGCCGGGGCCAGGGGCAGCTGTCGGGGCAAGGTCCGGCTGTCTCTCCGCTGGCGCCGCATCCTCCTCGACGTGCCCCGATTCGATTGTCAACACCTGGCCCACAAATATAATGTCGGCCGACGGCAACTCATTCCTTGTCATCAAGTCGGCGATGGATGTTTCATAGGCGGCGGCGATGCTGGCGAGGGACTCACCGGCGGCGACAGTATGGGTTAGGGGCGGTTGAATCGGCTCGGCGACCAATGGAATGATCAGCCGTTGACCAACCGCTATCGAGTCGCTGTCGCTGATTCCATTCGTCTTGGCGAGGTCCTCCGCGAACAGGCCGTATTGCAGCGCGATTCTGAAGAGATTCTCCCCACGCTGAACCACGTGCACAGAAAGCGACGAACCAGTCGACTCTTGCGCCCGCATGCTTGTCGCGGTCAGAAGCAGGCCCGACGCGATTGCGATGATGCAAGCTCTGAAATACCAGTTCAAATGGCGGCCTCGTCTTTTTCCCAATGGCGGCTCTGCAAGGCCAAAAGCGAACAAGCGCTTGATCTCGCGCGGATTCGCTGCGATTCCGACGTTCACCGATGACTGTCGCCAGGGCGCCGGCTCAGTTGGGGATGACCAGAATTTGACCGACGCTCAGCCGATCGTAATCGACGATGCCGTTGACCTGAGCCAATTCCACAATACTTACGCCATACACCGTGGCAATACCGCCCAGAGTGTCGCCAGGCTGCACAGCATAAGTTATCGGAATATTTGTTGGGAGGGGCGTTGGCGTCGGCGCCGGCGGGCTCGTTGCCGTCGGGGCGGGCTCGTCGTCTGGCTGGGCAACTGGCGTGCCGCTTGCGGACGGGATCCTCAGTTCCTGGCCGGGGTCTATTCGGCTTGGGTTGGTGATGCCATTAAATTGCACGACCTCATCGATGGTGGTGTCGTGTTCTCTGGCGATCTCGTCAAGCGTGTCGCCCACCTGCACGACATAAACGGTGTACGAAGTTACTATTGTAGACTCAGAGCTACTGTCATCCTCTTCTGGAGCTTCCTCGGTAGGCGCCAGCGTGGCGGTTGGCGTGGCCGTTGCTGTAGGCGGGGGGATTGCAGTGGGAATCAGCAGGATTTGACCGACATCAATTTGATGCCGATTGTCGATATTGTTGGTTTCGACCAGCAAGTCAACCGTGGTCCCGTACAATGCGGCGATGTTGACCAGTGTATCCCCCGGCTGAATTTGGTAAGTAATCGGCGTCGCGGTCGGCGTCGGTGTGGGCGTTGGGGACGGTGTTTGCGTCGGCGTCGGCGTCAACGTGGGTGTAGCCGTTGGCGTCTCGCTTGGTATGCCCGTGGCTGGCGTCGGCGGCAAGTTGATCGGAATGACGAGCCGCTGCCCGACCACGATTAGACTGGTCGGGTCAAGTTCGTTTGCCTGTCTGATAGCGTCGACCGCGCTGTCATATTGAAGCGCCAGCCCGCTGACCGTATCGCCCTCGACCACGACATGCTCAACCGTTTCCGGGAATTCTTCGGTCTCGGCTCCGCCGTCCTCAGCCGCCGCGGGCGTCGATGTCAGCGTGGGCGTGGCCGTGGGGGGCAGCGTCGCGGTTGATGTGGCGGTCGCTGTCGGAGTGGCGGTCGGCTCCAGCGGTTGCTGGCCCGCCGGCTCTGTGGCTGTCGGCGTGGCTGTCATCGTCGGCGTGGGCGTGTCTGTATCCGCATTGCCCAGCCCGGCATTTGATTCCGGGGTCGGCGTCTGTTCGAGGACGACTGTCTCGCTGGCGACCTCCAGCACGGCGTCATCCAGATATATGTAGTTGTTCGCGCGCGGCTCTCCCACCGTGGATTCAACAAATACGGTTATTGTTGAGCTTTCCGCGGTGGCGATGACGGCATACTGGCGGTAGGCGTCGTAGAAGAAGGTTGCCGCCGTCGACCAGATGATATCCGCGCTGGCGCCGTCCGTGCCGCCGTTGGGGTCAATGCCGACGCGTAAGACAACAAAGCCGGGATCTTCGCTTACTTCAGTGTCTTCAAAGCTGGAGGACCATACGTAGGCATAAATGCTGAAGCGATAGGTTGTGCCGCTGGTCAACGAATCCACCTCTTGATAGATGCCACCCTGATGAGTGGCGAACAGGGTGAAATATTTCTGCGCTTTACCCGCTGCATCAAGGCGGATTCTGTCCGTTTCCGCATCATAATTTGGGTCATGATTGGCGAAGGAGGGGCTGGTAGCGCCGGCGGGCACATGCCAGGGCGACCAGGATTCGGCGACACTTCGGGGATCCTCGCCGGCCAGTTCTATGAAATCGCCCTCAAAGTCACCATTTTCCAGCAAGTTGCTTGCAATAGTCCCTTGGCTGAACGCAACTGTCATCAGTAGCAATAACGACGAGATGAAAATAATCGCCGATCGATTCTTCATCGCCTTCTCCCTTAACTGTAAGACGCGGCTCGCTTCTCTTCACGCTTTCATCTAGTCTACTCAGAATTGGAATCACGCACAAAGAAATATGCGGGCATTCCACGCGGGATGATTGTCACTTGAGATAACGCACAGGATGTCGTAATCTAGCGCCGTTTACGCAAAGGTGCCGTGAAGCGTCCTGCGCTGCAGGCTGGTGTCGCTGGCCTGAATCTTGCCGAAGCAGGTTCCTGGGCGCTGCTTGAATTCTTTATCGGATAACTGACATCCTGCGCCCGAACGCGGTTCCATAACCATCTGATTTTGCCGGAGTTGATATTGGCTCCCACCCGCCTGTGAATGGAGGTCGACGCTTTTGAAGCTGCATGAATATCAATCCAAGTTCTTGTTTCGAGATTATGGCATCCCCATTCCTAAAGGGCAGGTCGCCGCGAGCCCGGCCGAGGTCTATGACATCGCGAGCGAGATTGGCGGCGTCGTTGTCGTTAAGGCGCAGGTGCATGTCGGCGGGCGCGGGAAGGCCGGCGGCGTAAAACTGGCGCGAGACGCTGAAGAGGCGCGGCAGCATGCCGAGATCATCCTCGGGATGAACATCAAGGGCCTCACCGTCGAGCGCGTTCTTGTTGACCCGGGAGCTGATATTAAACAGGAAATCTATTTGGCGATCACCAATGATCGCGGCGCCGGCAAACCGCTGATCATCACCTCGATGGAAGGCGGCATGGATATTGAAGAACTGAGCCGCGAGCGCCCGGATGCCATTATTCGCGAGCATGTTGATCCCATCATGGGATTGCAAGATTATCAGAAGACCTTCATCGCCAGCGCCATGGGAATGCCGCGCGCGCAATGGCGAGCCTTCGGCAAGATCTTGAGCAGCTTGTATGTCTGCTACAGCGAGCGCGATGCCGAATTGGCGGAGATCAATCCTCTGGTCATAACGGCGCAGGGCGAGCTGCTCGCGGTCGATGGCAAAGTGATCATCGATGACAACGCGCTCTACCGGCAGCCGGCCTTGACCGCTGAGCGCGACACAAGCGGCGAACCCGAATCTGAAAGGCAGGCGCGCGAAGCTGGCATCACCTATATCAAGCTTGATGGGCAGATCGGCTGCATGGTGAACGGCGCCGGCCTGGCGATGACGACGATGGACATGACCAAGTTATATGGCGACGCCGATGGCATTGGGCCGGCGAACTTTCTGGATATCGGCGGTGGCGCGTCGGCCGGGCAAGTGGCCGCCGCGCTGCGCATCATCCTCTCGGACGACAACGTCAAATGCGTGCTCTTCAATATCTTCGGCGGCATCACGCGCTGTGATGAAGTCGCGCACGGCATATTGACCGCTTACAACGAAGTGAAGCCGGATGCGCCCATGGTCATTCGGCTGCAAGGCACCAATGCGGCGGAGGGAAACAAGATAATTGACGAAGCGCGGATACCCAATCTCATCAGCGCGGAGACGTTGACCGAAGCGGCGCAGCGGGCGGTTGCCGCGGTGAAGGAAGGGGGTTGAAATGTCAATTCTCATCGACAAGTCGGCGCGCGTTCTGGTTCAGGGCATCACCGGACGGCAAGGCGCGTTCCACGCCAAGCTGATGATGGACTACGGCACGGATGTCGTCGGCGGCGTCACGCCGGGCAAGGGCGGCGAGTGGTTCGAGGGCAAGCCTGTCTTTGACACCATGCGCATGGCGGTGGAAACGACCAACGCTGATGTGAGCCTCGTGACAGTGCCGGCGCGCTTCGCCGCGGATGCCCTGCTGGAGGCGGCAGACGCCTGCATCAAGCTGGTGATCTGCTTGACGGAGCATATCCCGGTCGCCGATATGATGAAGGTGATCGCTTTTTGCCGCCGCCGCGGCACACGCTTGATCGGACCAAATTGCCCGGGTGTCATGACGCCGGGTCAAGCGAAGGTTGGCATTATTCCGGCGATGGTGGCGACAGCGGGAAACGTTGGCGTCGTCTCCAAGAGCGGCACGCTGACTTATGAAGTTGGTTTCGCGATGAAGAACGCCGGCATCGGCATGTCGACGATTGTGGGCATCGGCGGCGATCCCGTCATCGGCACCACCTTTGTTGATATTTTGGAGATGTTTGAGAACGACCCCGAGACGGAAAAAGTGGCGCTGCTGGGTGAGATCGGCGGGAGCGCGGAAATCGCCGCTGCTGACTTCATAAAGAACTCGATGACCAAGCCGGTTGCCGCATTTGTGGCTGGCCGCAGCGCGCCGCCGGGCAAGCGCATGGGCCATGCCGGCGCGATCGTGGATGGGGGCGAAGGCTCGGCGGAAGAGAAGATTCTGGCGCTCGAAGCCGCTGGAGCGCGCGTCGCCGCCAATCCGGAAGAGATTCCCGGTCTGCTGGCCTAAGGTCGTAGGGGCGAGGCGGTGACTCGCCCACGCTCCTCACCGGTGTAGCGCGCCGTCGTTCAGTTGGTGGCCGGCAGCACTTGATGATGTTGACGACAGCGCGCCTCGTAGGATTCCTGCGCGCCGACCAAAATGATGGGGTCGTCATAAGCCGCCGGTATTCCGTTGACCAGGCGCTGCGTGCGGCTGGCGGGCTCGCCACAGACGACGCAAATCGCCTGCAGCTTGGTCACGTCTTCCGCAATGCTCAGAAGACGGGGCATGGCGCCAAATGGTTCGCCGCGGAAATCCATATCCAGCCCGGCGATGATCACACGGATATCGAAATCTTCAGCCAGGCTCTGCGTCACCGCCACTATCCCATCATCGAAAAACTGCGCTTCGTCTATGGCGACTACGGTGGACTCGCCATTGGCCAACTGGAGAATTTCGCCGGCAGACGCCACCGGCTTCGCGTCGACAGATTGACCCGTGTGGCTGGTGATACGCTGGATGCCGTATCGATCATCAAGCTCCGGTTTGAAGACCGTGACCTTCTGCCGCGCGATGATTGCCCGGCGGACGCGGCGGATCAACTCTTCCGTCTTGCCGCAGAACATACTGCCGCAAATCACTTCAATGCGGCCTGAATGATGGTTCAAGGTCTTGTTTCCCGGGTCACCGTTGGGGCGGGACGCGCGCATTCAAGTTTGTCTTGATGGGAGCATGCGGCAAGGTGATCCGCGGCGGATGCGCGCTGGCGGACCGGCAACCGTGTTGCAGGTTCTCAATGGCTGAGCTGATAACCGCGCGTGCGCAGGTTCTTTCGCATATCGCTTACAACTTTGCGCCCGATACCCTGGATGGCCAGAATGCTGTTCTCGTCGTCCTCATCGCCCAGGCGATCGAGCACGTCGGCGACGACTTTGATGCCATTGTCTTCCAGGATATTGGTATAACGCGTGCCGATATCGAGTTCGGAGATCGGCAGATCCAGCGGCGTGCGCTCGGCCGCGGCATTGTCGAGAGCGGTACGAATCTCATCGCGCTGCTGCAAGCGCTTCATGAACTTGTCGACGCGCCCTTCGGTATCGACGATGCGCTGCTCTCCAGTATAGAAGGGATGGCAGTTGGAGCATATTTCGACCGTCAGAGACTCGACCGTCGAGCCAGTCGTCCAGGTGGCGCCGCAGGTCATGCAGCGCACCGGCGTTTCATGCCAGGCGGGATGGATGGCTTGTTTCATTTGTTCCTCCGCGCATTTGCGGCTCTTGCGAGTAGCGCAAATGACTTTTGCTGCCCAATCAGTTGACCGCTTGACCGGCCCCCGGCTGCGTCGTGTAAACGGATATCCGTTTCTGCCCCTTGCGGCCGCGCATCCTTTCAAAGGTTACGAAGCCGGCGCGCGTCGCAAAGATCGTGTAATCCTTGCCCATGCCCACGCCCTCGCCCGGGTGAAACTTGCTTCCGCGCTGCCGGACGATAATGTTGCCGGGTATCACGTATTCCCCGCCATAATTCTTGACGCCGAGCCGCTTGGAGTTGCTGTCGCGCCCGTTGCTTGACGAGCCGCCGCCTTTTTTATGCGCCATTGCGAGCCCTCTCCTATACCACTGCCTAGACTTTAATATCGTCGATGCGGAGCCGCGTGTAATACTGTCGATGACCCAGTTTGCGGCGGTAGTTGGTGCGCTGACGATACTTGTATACGATGATCTTCTTGCCGCGGAATTGTTCGACCACTGTCGCCGAGACCAAGGCGCCATCGACGCGTGGTTGGCCGATGCGGGCATCCTCGCCGTCCGCAACCAGGAGCACATCGAAAATCTCAATCGTATCGCCGATTTCCTGCGGCAGGCGATCTACGTCGATCGTCGCGCCGACTTCAGCCCGATACTGTTTGCCGCCACTTCGAATGATTGCATACATGATTCTTCACTCCAACCTTCGCTTCGCTTTTCCGCCACAGAAGCCGCTTCCGGCTCCGTACGCGGGGAAAATTGGTCTTAGGCTAAAATACCCCACTTCATCCGGCAGGGCGGGAGACATTTTAGATGACAAATCCCTTCGCAGTCAAGCGTGAGATTTCGCCCGGCAGTCAGCTGATGAACATGGCATCGCCGAAGGAATAAAAGCGGTAGTGCATCCTTTTCGCCTCTTCATAAGCCTTGAGCAAGGTCTCGCGACCGGCGAAGGCGCTGAGCATCATCAGCAGGGTGGAGCGCGGCAGGTGAAAGTTGGTAATCATGGCGTCTACAGCGCGCCAGCGGTAACCGGGATAAATGAACAAACTTGTGTCCAGATTGATAGCGCGAAGTGGGAAGCTATTCTTTTTGTCGGCAGACTTTGCGGGATTATTCACGCTGCCGCCCGCGCTCAGGATGGCGGCCGTCTCAAGCGTACGCGCCGATGTCGTGCCAACCGCGATGATCCGCCCGCCCGCGCGCTTTGCCTCATTGATGATCGCGGCATTGCCTCGGTCCAGCGTTGCCTGTTCGCTATGGATTCTGTGATCGCAAACCCGCTGGACAGCGACCGGCTGAAACGTGTCCAGCCCGATGTGCAAGGTGCATGTCGCCAGTTTGACGCCTTTGCGCTCGAGCTTTCGCAGCAATTCTGGCGTGAAATGCAAGCCTGCGGTCGGCGCCGCCGCCGAGCCTTCGATCTCGCTGTACACCGTCTGGTAGCGCTCGCGGTCCCTTGGCGCTGAATGAATGTAAGGCGGCAGCGGCATTTCACCATGGCGAGCCAGGACATCATCAATAGGCCGGCTGAAGTCAATCACGCGCTGGGACTTCTCCAGTTCTTCGACGATCTTACAGGTCAGGCCGCTGCCCGGGATGAGCAGGTGAATGCCGGCGCATATGTTTCTGCCCCCTGCCAGCGCCAGCCAGCGGCGCTCGCTCAGGCGCTTCAACAAGAGGATTTCCACCTTTCCGCCCGTTGGCTTGCGCGCCGCCAAGCGAGCCCGCATGACCCGCGTATTGTTGAGCACGAGCACATCGTTCGCCGCTGTTAGATCGAAAATATCCGCGAACACACGGTGCGTCAGCGCGCCTGTTTCACGATCCAGGTGCAGAAGTCTGGCGGAATCTCTCGGCTCGGCCGGCGTCTGCGCGATGAAAGACGCTGGCAAATCGTAGTCGAAATCGGCGACATTCATAGGAGGCGCTGCTGACCGTCCGCGGGATCTTCGGCGCAGTCGATGCCGAGGTGATTGTAAGCGTGTACGGTGCAGGTACGGCCGCGCGGGGTGCGATCAATGAAACCGAGTTGAATCAAGTATGGCTCGTAGACATCCATGATGGTGGCGCTGTCTTCGCTGATGGAAGCGCCGATAGTATCCAGACCGACAGGACCGCCGTTGAACTTCTCAATGATCGTCGTCAGGATTCGCCGGTCGACATCGTCCAGGCCCAGATGATCGATTTCCATTAGCTTCAGCGCTTGCTGCGTTACCGGCATTGTAATGACGCCGTCCGCGCGCGCCTCCGCATAATCCCGCACACGCCGCAGAAGCCGCAAGCCCACCCGGGGCGTACCGCGGGCGCGCCGGGCAATTTCCACCGCCGCCGCCGTCTTGATCTCCACATTCAGCAGCCGCGCTGCCCGCAGCACGATACGTTCGATGGCATCCGGCTCATAAAAGTCAAGCCGAAAGCGCGCGCCGAAGCGATCCCGCAGTGGCGAAGCCAGCAAAGCGAGGCGCGTCGTTGCGCCAATAACCGTAAAGCGCGGCAGGTTGAGCCGCAGGGTTTTTGCCGCCGGCCCTTTGCCAATCACAATATCGAGCACAAAGTCTTCCATCGCCGGGTAAAGGATTTCTTCGACCGCTTTGCCCAAGCGATGCACTTCATCGATGAAGAGGATGTCGCCCATTTTCAAGTGGGTCAGGATGGCGGCGAGATCGCCGGCGCGTTCAATGGCGGGGCCGGCCGTCACGCGGATGTTTGCCCCGACTTCATTGGCGATCACATAAGCCAGCGAGGTCTTGCCCAAGCCCGGCGGCCCGTAAAACAAGATATGGTCAATGGCCTCCTCGCGGGCGGCGGCGGCGTCGATGATGATGCTCAAGTTCTCGCGCACACGGTCCTGGCCTACCACATCGGCCAGGCGCTGCGGGCGCAGGGCGATATTGTCTCGGTCGGATTTCTTCGGTTGGCCGCTGACGACGCGCCGATCTTGGGACATGATTTATTCGGTCGCTCTCCTTGGGGAATGATTGCCAGTATAGACGAGTGGATTGCGGTTTCAATCCTCGCTTTATAGAATCAGAGGGAGGGCATCCCGGTTAAGATCGGACAAGGCAGAAAGGGGCGCTTATGCGCTTGCATGTTTCCTCCCACCCGCTGGTCAAGCACAAGCTGACGCTGCTGCGCGATACATCGACCGATCATCGCAAGTTTCGCGAGCTGGCGCGCGAGCTGGCGCTGCTGCTGTGCTACGAAGCGACGCGCGATCTTCAGTTGAAACCGGCCTCCGTCAATACGCCGATGGGTGAAGCCGAGGGCTGGGAGGCGAGCGAGATAATCGGCCTGGTACCGATACTGCGCGCGGGCCTGGGGCTTGTCGATGGCATTCAGGAGCTGTTGCCTGCGGTGCAAGTCTGGCACATCGGCTTGTATCGCGACGAAGAGTCTTTGCGTCCGGTTGAATATTACAACAAGCTGCCGGATGAGCCGACCGTGCAAGTATGCCTGGTGCTGGACCCCATGTTGGCGACCGGCGGCTCCGCCATCGCCACCGTCAATATTTTGAAGCGCTGGGGCGCGCGGCGCATCAAATTTCTCGGCATTCTGGCGGCGCCCGAAGGCGTCGAGGCGCTCTCTGCCGCGCATCCGGATGTGCCGATTCACGTGGCGGAGCTGGACGAGCGGCTCAACGATATCGGGTTCATCGTTCCCGGCCTGGGCGATGCCGGCGATCGCATGTTTGGGACCTGATGCTAAGACTGTTTGCCTTTGTCATCGTATTCAACACGGCGCTGGCGACGGCGCTATTGGTGGTGCCGCTGGCGCGCGCGCTCAGCTTCCGCCATGGCGTCACCTCGGTGCCCGGCGGGCGGCGCCAGGAACGCGCGGCGATGCCCAAGCTGGGCGGGATGGCGATTTTCCTGGGTTTCACGGTCGCCATCATCGTGGCGCAATTCCTCCCGATTGAGCGCCAGGATCCTTACGAGGTCTTCCGCCTGGCCGGGCTGACCCTGGGCGGCACTGTGATTTTTCTCCTGGGCGTCCTTGATGATTTTCGTGGCCTGAACTGGTTTCAGATCTTTCTGGGGCAGATCTTCACATCAGCGATCGCCATCATCTTCCAGATATTCATCGCCTTCTTCAACAACCCGTTTACCGGGACCCAGACCGGTGAGTGGTCGCCGGTTGTGACCGTGACGCTGACTCTATTCTGGCTTGTGCTGATGATGAATACGGTCAATCTCGTTGACGGCTCAGACGGTTTGGCGGGCGGCATCGCGCTTATCGCCGCCTTTGTGCTGTTTCTCAATAGCGCCGTGCGTCTTGAACCGCCACAGACCAGTGTCAGCCTGCTGCCTTTGGCTTTGGCCGGCGCCCTGTTGGGTTTTCTGATCTACAACTATTATCCGGCTCGCATTTACATGGGCGGGAGCGCCTGGTTTCTCGGCTACGCGCTCGGTACGCTGAGCATCATCGGCGGCGCGAAAATGGCGACGATCCTGCTGGTGATGGGTTTGCCGCTGATGGATCTGGGCTGGCAGATCGTCAACCGCATCCGGCACGGCAACAACCCATTTCGCGGCGACCGAGGGCACCTGCACTTCCGGCTGCTGGATACCGGCATCTTCAGCCCTCGGCAGATTGCGCTCTGCTATTACTCCATCTGCGCGTTTTTTGGTTTTTTGACCTTGGTGACGACGAGCCAGATGTTCAAGTTCATCGCCTTCGCATTCATGCTCGTGTGCATTGCTACCGGGTTCGTCGCGGTGGGGCGGATTTCAGCGCTTCAAGATGATGAGGGCTCATCGTCGTAGATGTCTTCATTATCCAGGTAAATATCGTCATCGTCGAGCGGTTCATAGCTAAGTTCGCCGGGGCCGCTCCGCTGGCTTTGTTTGTCATCGGATCGAGGGCGATGGGAAGGTTTAGGCGCGGGTCGCGTTCTGGCCGCCGCTGGTTTCGGCGGGCGGCGGGCGGCGGGCTCACTATCGGCAAGCCGCTCTCTTGAGTTGTCGTCAGGTTCTGCGAATTCAGTGGCTTCTTCCGTGTTCAGCCGGGTTTTCATGCTGAACGGCCGTGGAAAAAGACCGGCCTCCGCCCGCCCGACATCATCATCTCCGCTGCCGTCGACGCGATTGCGCGCCGACTCCCCTTCGACGAAGGGACGGCTGAAAGGCGCATGTTCGCCGCCGGGCTTTTCAGCGCGCAGCGAACTTGATTCCACCAGCAGAGGCGGCGAGGTTTTGCGCGTCGGTTTCATGGTTTGCGTCGGGGCGCTTGCGGCCACGGGATCTCGCGGCTGCCCGTCAACATGGATTGTTGGGGCTTCCGACGGCTTGACAAATTCGGAAGCGGCCTTCGCGACCGGCGCCGAGGCGGCCGTGTCATCTTCAACACTGACAACAGCGACCACGCTTCGGCTAACAGGCTCTCGGCCAGGCGGTCCCGGTATCGGCAGCTTCAAGTCATAAACCGATGTGATGATTTCAGAATGGCTTTGTGCTGGCTGATTTTGGCGGGCGGCCCGCCGCGCTTCTGCCTGCGCCGTCAGTCGCGCCTGCGCTTCAGCCCGTGTCATGGCGATCATCACCCCATCCTCGAAGGCGGCGCTCTTGCCAGTGGCGCGCTCGATCAGGGATTCCGCCGCGCCCAATACGATCAGGCATAGGACATTCATTATGATGATCTGCAAGGTGACCAGCGCCAAACTTTCTAGGAGGCTTTCGGCGCCCAGCGCGATGGACAGGTCGAGCGCGCCGCCAAGCCACCAGATAAGCAAGAGGCAGGCGGCTGCGGAAACGGCCAATCGCGCCCATTGACCGGCGCTCAGCTTCTTCGGCATCTCCGGGAACATCGTGTTGGCGACGGTGAAGGCCAGGTAGAACCAGAGCCAAAAGTCAGCCGAGCTCAGCATCTGCGAGACGGCCATCGCCAAATCATCCACCGCGCCGGAGGCATCGGCAATCTGATCCAGATTTAGAACATGCCCGGAGATAGCCCAAAGCGCGGCGACGCCGGCAAGGAGCGGCGCCATCTTTATCAGCGTCAGTCTGATTAAGCCCGTTTGCGCCGACAGACGGATGAAGTTAAGCCGAAGTTCGCCGATTTCCTGCTGCTCGGGGAACTGAATCGCCCGGTCCGCTCGCACATTCAGCAATCCGGCGGTCAGCCATAGCGTCGACTCATGGAGCAGAATGCCGGGCAGGAAAATGATGTAATAGAGGACGGTGGTGATCTGGTAATTGTTCGTCAGCAGCCAGCCGACTTTGAAAATGTGCTGATGCAGCCAGCGCTCGATTTGACGGAACAGGGCGAGCAGCAGGCCCAAAGCCAGGACCAGGGCGAGGAAATCGAGGATGCGCAGAATCAGGGCCCCTTCACACGGGCGGCGATTTCGACGAGGGCGGCAAAGTCGTCAACATCCAGGGACGCGCCGCCGACCAAGGCGCCATCGATATTCGGCTGCGCCATGTATTCTTCCATGTTGCCCGGTTTTACGCTCCCGCCGTATTGGATGCGCATGGCCTTCGCAATGTCGCCGCCATACAACCCGGCTACAGTCTCGCGGACAGCCGTCTTTATGATATCCTCCGCCAATTCGCCACTGGCGCTCTTACCGGTGCCGATCGCCCAAATCGGTTCGTAAGCGATGACGACATCGCCCATCCGCGCGGGTGGGATACCGTCAAGCGCCGCGCTCACTTGCGAGCGGACGAAAGCTAGGGTCTCGCCCGCTTCATTCTGATCCAGGCTTTCTCCCACCGCGATGATCGGTTTACGACCACTATCCAGGATCGCCTTCGCTTTGCGATTCACGTTGGCGTCCGATTCGTTCAAGAACGCCCGACACTCCGAATGCCCGATGATAATGTAGTCGACATAGGGGCTAAGCATCGTCACAGACACCTGCGATGTATAGGCGCCATTCGCATCCCAGTGGCCGTCTTGCGCCGCCACCTTGACCGGCGAGCCCTTGAGTTCAGCCGCAACGGACGCCAGCGCGAGAAATGTAGGGGCGACGACCCGTTCAACATTCGCGTGGGGGCGAATCTTCGGCGTCAATTCGCGGACGAAAGCGACGGCTTCACCCGGTGTCTTGTTCATCTTCCAGTTGCCGGCAATAATCGGCGTTCGCGCCATGATACGCTCCTATCGGGAGAGCTAAACTGTATTCTAGTTGTACAATGCCCCGCCGTCCTGCGCCAACGGGATGGGGCGCACTTGCCGGCAAAGCGCTCGGTCGCGCTAACGCTCGGACAGAGCGGCGATGCCTGGAAGCTGCTTGCCCTCCAGCAGCTCGAGGCTGGCGCCGCCGCCCGTTGAAATGTGCGACATTTGCGCCGCCAAGCCTGCCTGCTCGACGGCCGCCGCCGAGTCTCCGCCGCCGACGACAGTCGTCGCGCCCCTGGCTGTTTCATGCGCCAGAGCCTGCGCGATGCCGATGGTGCCCGCGGCGAATGACGGCAGCTCAAAGACGCCCATCGGTCCGTTCCAGACGACTGTCTTCGCCCCGTGCAAGACATGCGCAAATTTCTCACCCGTTGCGGGACCGATATCAAGCGACTGCCATCCCGCCGGCACATCATCGCTGGCCGCGATCACGCTTTGAGCGGCGTCGTTGCTGAAGGCGTCGGCGATCACTTGATCCAGCGGCAAGACGAGCTTGGCGCCGGCCCTGTCCAGAGCTGCGCGCGCAATGTCCAGCGCCTCCCTTTCCACCAGCGAATCCGCCATGTCGCGGCCCTGCGCGGCGAAAAATGTATTCGCCATGCCGCCGCCAACCAGCAATTTGTCGACCTTGCTGATGAGGGCGTCGATCACATCGATCTTGCCGGAGACTTTCGCCCCGCCGAGAATGGCGACGAAGGGCCGCGCAGGATTCTCCAGGAGGGTCGCGAGGTAGGTGATTTCCTTTTCCAGCAAGATTCCGGCGACGGCGGTGAGATGGGCGGAAACGCCTACATTTGACGCGTGCGCGCGATGCGCCGTGCCGAAGGCGTCATTGACGAAGACATCGCCGCGCCGCGCCAGCTCGGCGGCAAACTGGGGATCATTCTCGCTTTCCCCGGCATGGAAGCGCGTGTTTTCCAACAGAAGCAGGCCGCCGTCCGGCAAGTCCCTTAGAGCGTCATCAACTGCGCTCCCGATGCAATTATCGGCGAAAGCAACAGGCCGTCCCAGCAGTTGGGCCAGGGCCGGCGCGACCGGCGCAAGCGACATGTCCGGAACGATTTCGCCTTTGGGGCGCCCCAGGTGCGACATCAATATGATGGCGCGCGGATTGCATGAGAGCATGTATTCAAGCGTGGGCAGCGCCGCGCGGATGCGGGTGTCGTCCGTAATTGCATCGCCGGCGAGGGGCACGTTGAAATCGACCCGCAGCAGCACGCGTACCCCGCTCAGTTCGATATCGCGAACGGTCATCTTGTCCATGGACGCTCTCTCCCGATGATGCAAAAAAGCGAGGGGTCGCCTCGCCTTTGATTTATCCTGCCGATTGCGCTCAGAGTCGGTCGCCGACGAATTTCGTCAAGTCGGCCGTTCGGCATGAGTAGCCCCACTCATTGTCGTACCAGGTGATGACCTTCACCAAATCGCCGGCGACGTCCGTTGCCAGCGCGTCAATCACGCTCGAATGCGGGTTGCCGACGTAGTCGCTGGAAACGAGCGGCTCATGCGATACATCAAGGTAGCCGCGCATCGGACCGGCGGCCGCTTCTTCAAAGGAGTCAATCAGCTCATCTTTTGCCGGCGCGCGCTCCACCGAGGCGACAAAATCAACCAGCGAGCCGGTTGGCGTTGGCACGCGCACAGCCATGCCATCGAATTTGCCTTTCAGCTCCGGCACGACAAGGGCGACGGCTTGGGCGGCGCCGGTGCTGGTCGGGATCATGTTCACGGCCGCCGCTCTGGCTCGGCGCAGGTCCTTGTGCGGCAGGTCGAGAATCTGCTGATCATTGGTGTAGCTGTGGATCGTTGTCATGAACCCTTGCTTAATGCCAAAAACGTCATTGACGACTTTGGCGGCCGGCGCCAGACAGTTGGTTGTGCAAGACGCGTTCGACAAGACATGATGTTGCGCCGGGTCATACCAATCCTGGTTGACGCCCAGCACGATCGTGAGGTCTTCGCCTTTGGCTGGCGCCGAGATAATCACCTTTTTCGCGCCCGCGGCAATATGCTTGGAGGCGCTGGCTTTGTCCGTAAAAATGCCGGTGCTTTCGATCACCACATCCACGCCCATTTCGCCCCAGGGCAGCTGCGCCGGATCTCGCTCCGAAAGCGCCTTGATCTCGTTTCCATCGACGATCAGCGCGCCATCGGTCGCCTCGACCGCGCCGGGATAAACGCCATAATTGGAATCGTAGCGAAAGAGATGCGCCATCGTATTCAGATCGCCCAGATCGTTGAATGCGACCACTTCAATATCATCAGGATAGTATTCCATAATTGCTTTCAGCACTTGCCGGCCGATGCGTCCGAAGCCGTTGACGCCAACGCGAATCGCCATTTTCTCCACTCCTTCTTCGTCACGCGAACAGGATCCCGACTATTGAACAAAGCTTAGTACACAGTCAGGAATAATTGAATCCTCAAAAGGGGAGGCCGATGGCGGCCCGCCAACTCATGCGGAATAAGCGAGCAGTTGTGAAAACGGAAGCGGCTGCATGTTCCAATCCTGGAGCAGGTCCAGCGTCGGCTGTATCGCCAAATATGAAGACTTGAGCGCGTGATGCAGAATGATCGTCCCGGGGCGCAGGTAAGTTTCATAATTATTGAGGATCGCTTTGACGCATACTTCGGGACATTGGTTCACCGAACAATAAGCGTCATTGACATACAGGTCCGACAAATTCGCGAAAACCTCATTGCTGTTCGCGGCGGCGCCTTCGTCCGCTTTGTCTTCATATTCTTTGGCGCAGATCGCGTCTTGAGAATCCAGCCCCCATAAAATCAAGGGAATGCCATAGCGCAAGGAGAGTTCCTTCAAGGCCTCAGTGACCCTGCCGTAGGGCGGGCGAATGCCCACCGGGCGGAAACCGGGGCCAAGGGCGCGCCGCATCACATCCAGCGTCGGTTCCATTTCTTCATCGATGAGCTGCTGCAAGCTGAAATCGTTGATTTCCCGGTGCGTAAAAAGGTGGCAGCCGAATTCATGTCCCATGTCCCGCAGGCGCGGATACAGGTTTTCGTAACCGGCGTTGGGTCTTCTCAGATTGTTCAAGACTGCGATTCCAGCCGGGAACAACGTCAATCCGACATGTCGCCGACTGTACTCGCGGGCGATGCGCAGCGTGTAATATTCGCTCCAAAGATCATCATAGGTCAAGCAAACTTTCCGCGCATTCGTCGGCACGTGGCGTATGATACGCGCACTGTTCGCGCTGGCGGCATCCTGGTGCAACCCGAAGACGGCCCCAAGCGCCGCGCCCGCGCCCAGCCGCAATAGCTGGCGCCGCGAAATGCCGCGGTTCGTTTTCGCTTCCGTAAATGCCATCACTAACTCATTTGCATTTGAAACTGCGTTCGGCGAGTACGACGGGCCATTGCTCACTAGCGCCGACGGAAATCATATGCACAATCGAACAAATTTACCACATCCATGATACGTTCACAATTCTCGCGTGGATTGGCGGAAGTGGCAACATCGCTGATTTTGTCCTCTTAGCGAACACTGCGCAAGTTTTTTCACCACAGAGAACACAGAGGGCACAGAGAATTCTAATCTATTGTCGGAGTTGTTATGTAGTCGTAATTTACCACTCCCCGTGGGTTGGCATACTGGCTCTCGACGATTCATGCTTTTACTCTGCTTGCCTTGCGGGGCGCCAATCACGGCGGGATGCAAGGTGATTTGCGCGGACGGCGGCATTGTCGCGCGCCTGTCTAAAGTCTTCGGCGAGCAAGCCCCTCCAATCGAGGCAAGACCAACAGAATCAGGCTGGCGCCGAGTAAAGCAAGGACCGCGATAATCAAGGCAGCGTCAATGAACAACTGCTCCGGGTACAGGCGAATCAGGCTGTCCGAAAAGGGAAAGCGCCAGGTGCCCTCAGCGAAGAAAAGATTGTGAAAGGCGTCAAATGATTTGTCCCATGCCGCGATGGACAGAAGCGCCAGGCAGCCAATGGACAGCAAGGTCGCGTAGCCGCCACGCCGGATGCCGAGCAAAACATCCGCTCGCAGTTTGCCCGCGCAAGCGCTGGTGATGACCGACGCGCCGATCAGACCGGCGCATAACAGCGCGCCGGCAAATGCGACGCTTGCGACAGCCTTCACATCCTCCATGTGCTTCAATTCCCGAGCGCTGAAAAGGCTGCAATCGGAGGCGCCAGCAGCGACATTACGGCATAGGTCGCCCGGCAAGCGCAGCGCCGCCAGATAGGCAATCGACTCGCCATTGAAGAGATAATTGATCGCGTAAGGACCGTAGTCCAGGCGGTCTTCAAGGCTGAAGCCGTAAGCGTCGCGCGGAAAGCCCGGCCGCCGGTACTCAAAACTCAAAAACTGTTCGCTCAGAAGCAGGCGCGCCGCGCCCGTCGCGAGCGCAACTGGAACCGCCAACGTCAGCAGCAGCCGAAAGAAAATACGCAGGGCCGGCAGGCTATCCATCGTCGAGCCGAAACTCCTCGGCGCGCCCGGCCAGCAAGAATCGCAGCACGATTGAATCCACCAGACTCTCGACCGGCGCCCGGTCATCGGTGAAAATGATGTCGCTTTCTCCCAAAGGCACGATGTTTTCGGCTGCCGATTCCAAAACATCATAGAGAACGGGATTGACTGAATCGACCGGATAGTTGAGGTTGCGGCGCAGGTTGCCCGCGGAAGTCGCTTGGTCAGTGGCGACAAGAATCGTGTTAAATGAAGAAGGCACATCAATGGCGTGGACGCTGGGGAATACCTGGAGCAGCGTGTTTGAAAGCGCGTCGACCAGCCGCCGGTCTGTATCGGTGCGGCCGACGTTTATCGCGACGACGCCGCGCTCCGCCAGGCGCTCTTTAACCTCGCTGAAGAATTCCACAGTGGTGAGATGCCAGGGAATATAGGGCGGCCGGTAAGCGTCAATGCCGATCACTGTGTAATCTTCATCCAGGCGCCTGAGCAGATAACGCCCATCACCGACGTGGGCGCTAAGGTTCGGCATCGCCTCGGCGTTCATGTCGAAATATTTCGCGCCAACCGCGACAATCTCCGGGTCCAGCTCGATGCCATCGATGGGAATATCGCCATAGACGGCCGCATACTGCCGGGGAATGGCGCCCGCCGCCAAGCCGATCAGGAGCATCGAAGTCACTTGATCGGCGCGAAAGGGCGTCTCGTTAAAATAGGGCGCGACCAGAAAATAATCCCAGGTCCCGCCAAAAAAGACTTCTTGCGCGTGCCACTGGCTGTGCACGCCCTGGCCTTCGTTCAAATATAGATAACGATAACCGGCGGCATCTTCCTGCACTTGTATATAGTTGTAAGCGCTTTCACCTTCGTACATCAGGCTGGCGCCCGGCGCGGCTGGACGAAGCGGACCGTTTGGCGCGGCCAGCATGATCAACACAAGAGCCAATGGCATCAAAACATAAGGCAGCGCGCCCCGCCGATCAATTCGAAAATGAGCGGCGAAGGCGATGACGAACAGCGCGCCGGAGAACATAAGAAAGGTGCGCGTCGTACCCCAATGCGGGATCGTCACCAGCACCGGCAGAAATGTGCCCAGCAGACTGCCGAGCGTGCTGATCGCGTAGACTTGACCAGCGACTTTGCCGCTGCCCGCTACATCCGTCACCGCCAGGCGAATGATAAACGGCGAGACCGCGCCCAAGAGCGTCACAGGCACTGAGAAGAGGATCAGGATGACGATGAACGAGCCCAGCGCCAGCGCCGCTTCCGCGCCAAAGACGGCTTGCGCCGCTCGTGAAATAATGGGGCGGGCCACAAGCGGAATCAAAGCGCAGAGAAAGGCCGCCCAAAGAATGAGCTTCAGCAGCAGATCTTCGCGCGGAAAGCGGTCCGCCAGGCGACCGCCGAGAAAGTAACCCGCGGTCAGATAAAGGAGCATCAGACCGATGACATTGGCCCAGACGAGATTGCTGTTGCCGAAGACGCTGCCGAGCAGGCGCGATGCCGACAGCTCGATCGCCAGCGTCGTCATGCCGCTGACGAATGCGATCAGATACAGGCTTGCTTTACTCAGCAGCCTGGTCTGGCTGGCTGCGCTTTCGGCTGACATAATCACGGCCAGATATGTTGGAACGATCGGGCGAATCAGCCTTTGATTATGAGCCTCTCAATGCAAAAAATCAATGACGGTACAGATTCGCCGCGCAGCGCCTGAAGACCACGGCGCAATCGCCGAAATCGCCGGGCAAGCGCTGTCCTTGTCTCTCCCTGTCGATTCGCTGAGGCTGCGTCATAGTTTGAGCGACGGCGTAACGTTTGTCGCGACATTGGGCGGAGCGGTCGTCGGATTCGTTGACATCTTTATCACGTCCGATCAGGCCGGCGGGGCGCGCTGCGAACTTGATTTGCTGGCGGTCTCCGCCGGGGCGCGCGGGCGGGGAATCGGCGGCAAGCTGGTCTCGAAGACTGTGGCGGTCGCCACGGAAGCAAAGGCGCGCGAGATACGGGCGCTGGCGCGCTGCGACAACCTGGCCATGCAGCTGCTCTGTTCCAGCCACGGCTTCAGGCGCAGTTCGGCCAGCTTCGATTTATACATCGCCGATGCAAAGCCGGTCGCTCGCGGCAAGCGCCGGCATGAAGCGCATTTGATTCCCGTGAAGACGCTCGCTTACAGCGGGATATGGATGGAAGGGCCTCTTTGCCAGGATGCCATAGACGACGCGCGCTGGATGGCGACCGCGGGCGGTCTGTCGTGCATCGGCGCCGTGATTGCGAGGGAGGCGCAGGCGGTGGCGGAACTCCTGCGTTCAAACGGCTTCTTGAATGTCGGTGAATACGACTGGTGGACGATCAATCTAAGAAGCGGCTGATTTTGAAGAGCCGATCGTTGTGCGGCGTACCGCCGTCGAGCGCGATGTCAGTGAGCATC
This sequence comes from Chloroflexota bacterium, assembly GCA_028875245.1. Classification (GTDB taxonomy): domain Bacteria; phylum Chloroflexota; class Anaerolineae; order Aggregatilineales; family Phototrophicaceae; genus UBA6055. The sequence continues at coordinate 84,536 of JAPPEU010000035.1, read as the reverse complement.
TTGCCAATCATCGTGCTGAACTTAAAGCCATGCCCGCTGAAACCGGCGCCGATGACCACATGCTTATGAGCCGGGTGGGCATCGACGATAAAGTGCTCGTCGGGCGTGATCGTGTAGAGGCAGATCCTGCTTTCGCGCAGGGGCGCCGACGCAACAGCGGGAATATGCGCGCGCAGGAAGGGCCGCAGCAAGTCTACATTGCTGGCGTCGGGGGAGTAGTCGACTTCCGACAGCTGCCGCATTGCAGGCCCGCCATGGAAGGCAGCCTTGAAGCCCGATCCTTCGTGGGAGGGTATGCCATAAACTGTCTCGGGAAAATGGCGGCTCACATGCGCGATCCACACCGGGCAGCGCTGGGAATCAAATGACGCCGCGTCCTCCGGCGCGAAGAAATTCAATTGGCAGCGCAAGGGGGTCAATGGCAGCTTGAGCCCGGTCTTGCGCAGCAAGGCGCGCGCCCAGGAGCCCGCCGTGACGATCAGCTTGCCGGCGGAATGACGCTGGCCGTCAGCGATGACTTCAACGCTGTCGTTCTGGACTCGAATGTCATCAACCGATGTGCGCTCTTGAATCACGGCGCCGTTTCGCCGCGCCAGCTTGATATGCCCGCGCAGCGAATCTGAAGCCCGGATGAATCCGCTGTCGGGCTGAAAGAGCACGCCGAAACCGTCGGCAAAGCGAAACTGTGGAAAGCGCTTATTCGCGTCCTCAAGCGTCAGGACTTCGTGGCTGATGCCGCCGGCTTGCACCGCCTTGATGGTCGCTTGCAGGGTTTCATCGTCGATTGGACCGAAGTCGATGCCGCCCGTTCTGAAGTACAGTTTTTCTCCCAATTCCTGCTCGAGCGCGAACCAGAGCGGGAATGTATCCTTCATCAGCTCAACGTATTCGAGATGGTCATACGAATAGCGGATTATCCTGGAGTAGCCGTAGGAGCTGCCCTTGCGGTGGTCCAGTTCAAATTGCTCCAGCAGGAGTACGCTGTGCCCTCGCTTGCTCATGTAGTATGAGGCCGCGCTTCCCATGGCGCCGGCGCCGATCACAATCGCGTCATAATTGTTCCGCATGCTGAGCTACTCCTCGCTTTTACGATTCAACTGGGCCGCTGCTCCAGCGCGGCCGCCATATCATCGTCTTTGCTGATGACGATGGTTGGAATCTTGGCTAACTGCAGCAGACCTTTGGTGGCGCTCGAATCGAGATTGACGCTGAAGGACTGCGGATCGACATAAACACAGTTTAGCCGGATGCCCCGCCGCTGCAGCACCTGCGCCTCGCTAATCCAGTCTTGATCCAGCGATGAGGTTATGATCATCAGCGAATCGCCGCGGGTGAACAGGTGTGTCTCAAGTGACAGCATGTCCTTTAGCGTATGATCCGATGCGCTTCTGGCCCCTGCCAGAGCCTCGAGGATCCGGGTCAATTGTCGGCTGCCGCGCTCCGGCTGGAACACCTGACGGTAAGGCGTATAGGCCGCGTAGCCGATAACGCGTTCATCGTCAAGGAAGTGTTTGGCCAGCGATGCCGCGACAATGACGCCGTATTCCTCCGTTGATGGCGGTATGCGGGCCGAGCTCGGAACAGCAATGCCGATTTGGTCATTGCGGCGGATGCTTGGCTCTTCAAAGAGCGAACTGACTGAAAAATCGTTGAAGAGCCAGATATCCACCAAGGGGTCCAGCTCGAATTCCTTCACCATGATATTGCCGGTGCGCGCCGTCGAGCGCCAGTGTATGCGATTCATGCTGTCGCCGGATACATAATCGCGGATGCTGCTGGCATTGGTCGTAATCTCGTGCGTCAACTGCCGCTGGGCGTCGCCGCCGGAGAGGAAGCCGATCGGCAGAATGACCCGATTCAGCTCGACTGTCATCGGGTAGACGATTAGTCGATCGGTCGCGCCGATGCGCCGGGGTGAATGGAACAAGCCGAATGGATCGCCACTGACGACGGTCATGGGACCGAGCTGGAACTCGCCGCGAACGGCGCAGACGGTTTCCGCGTCCCAAGTATATTCGCGATTGCCGAGCAGGGTTGGCACCACTCGGCTGGCCTGATGCCCTGGAAGTGTTGAGTGATCGCGGATTTCCAGCCAAAGTTTGGGGGTGATGCCGGTCTTGCGCACGCCGAAAGATTCCTGGAAGACCCGGCCAACCTGGGATCGCCGCGTTCGCGTGCTGCGCCGCAGCGCAATCCCGCGCAATGATAGCCAGGTCCAAATGAAGGACAGGATCATCACCGCCGCGATCAAGTAGGCGATAATAAACAGATCCGCGCGACCGGTGAACAGACCTGCCAGCAGACTCAGCGTCGCCAGAAAATATAGCGCGTTGCGGCGGCTGGGCATAAGACCCTAACGAACGGAAGAACCCGGAACCGGCGTCGATTGCAAGATATCCTGCACGATGGCGCGCGACGTTATATTCTTGAGGCGGGCCGCCGGACCCACGATGATGCGGTGCGCCAGCGTCACCTCCGCCAAGGCTTTGACATCGTCGGGAATGACAAAATCGCGCCCGCTCATGGCAGCGCGCGCCTGCGAAGCGCGGAAAAGCGCCAGTGACCCGCGGGGACTGCTGCCGAGATATACATCGGCGTGCCGCCGCGATGCGGTGATCAGGTTGATGATGTACTGCTGCACTTCTTTAGCGACATAGACATCCTTGATCAGTTGCTGCGCGGCGAGTAGTTCCTTCAATGTCACCACCTGCTGCAGATTCTGTATCGGGTGCTGATATTGTTGTGAAGCCAGAATCCTGAGTTCGTCCTCCGGCTGCGGGTATCCCATCTGGATGCGTATCAGGAAGCGGTCCAATTGGGCTTCCGGCAGGGGGAATGTGCCTTCGTACTCGATTGGATTCTGCGTCGCCATGATCAGGAAGGGATTGCTTAGGCGGTAGGTCACGCCGTCGACGGTCATTTGCCCTTCTTCCATCGCTTCAAGCAGGGCCGACTGCGTCTTGGGCGTCGCGCGGTTGATTTCGTCGGCCAGCACAATCTGCGCCATGATAGGGCCCGGGCGAAATTCAAATTCCCGCGTTTTCGGATTGAATATCGAGACGCCGGTGATATCGGAGGGCAGCATATCCGGCGTGAACTGGATGCGGTTGAACGTGCAGCCCACGGCCCGGGCGAGGGACTTGGCCATCATGGTTTTGCCGACGCCCGGAATATCCTCCAGCAAAATATGACCGCGGCAAAGCATGCCCAATATCGACAAGCGGACTTCATTGCTTTTGCCGAGTATGACCTGCCCAACGCTGTTTGCGATTCGTTCCGCAATTTCCTTAACCGGCGCCGCCGTCTGCCGCAGTTGGCTAGTCTGGCTGGGCGTTCTTAACTGCTCGCTCATTCACTCATTTCCAAGTTAAGCGGATACACCTATTGTAGTATAGCGAAGACCAGCATAACAGCATTCTTGAGCGCAAGCAGTGGCAAATTCTGTTCGCATGACAACTTCGCCAAGCGACTGGAATCCCCGCCGTCCGCGGCGCGCTCCGTGGTGAATATGCCGGCGAGGCGATCGCCCGAGATTCGGCATCGCCACAACTTGCCGCCAGCGTCAATGCAAGTATAATGATAGGCGTCAAGTTGCTATAGCGCAGCTTCGCGTTTCCGCAACCTTCGGCTAGAAGCTCAACTTCAGAACGGCCGCCACGAGATAGTATCATGAGTCTGTGGTCTTGCAATGTTGGTAAGGGACAAGGAGTTCGGGTTGGCTGCGGAAGAGGCGTTCTTTGAAGGCGACCAAGACTCAACTCATCAACCAGCGTCTGAGCGCGCTGAGGGAGCTTTGCCCGGATCTTGAGGCGGCTGCCGTCATCAGCGTCGAAGGGCTGATGATTGCCTCCGCCTTGCCGGAAACGCTGGAAGACAATCTGATGGCGGCGATGACGGCGGCTATGCTGGCTTTGGGCGAGCGGATCGCGATGGAATTGAATCGGGGGCAGCTCAGCCAGGTGACTATCAAGGGGGAGGCCGGCTACGTCTTGCTGATGGCCATTGATGACGGGGCGGTGCTCACAGCCCTGGCGGCGAATGAGGCGAAGTTGGGGCTGATTTTCCTGGATATGCGGGAAGCCGTTTCTGATTTGCGGCGGATCTTGTAAGTCGCCGGCCGGAATGAAGCATCGACCGGACCGGCAGATCAATGCCAGACATGACGATGGGGCGAGAAGAATGGTTGAACAGGTGATATCGAAACCCAAATACATCTTTTGCACGGGCGGCGTCGTCAGCTCGGTGGGCAAGGGCCTGACAGTGGCGGCAATTGGTCGCATTCTGAAGGCGCGCGGCTTGAAAGTTGCCATACAGAAGCTTGATCCCTATCTGAATGTCGACCCCGGCACGATGAGCCCTTATCAGCACGGCGAGGTATTTGTCACGTCTGATGGCGCGGAGACCGATCTGGATTTGGGACATTATGAACGCTTCGTCGATGAAAATGTCAGCCGAATGTCTAACATCACGGCCGGTCAAGTGTATCTGACAGTGATTGAGAAAGAGCGAAAAGGCGATTATCTGGGCGGCACCATTCAAGTCGTGCCGCACATCACCAACGAGATCAAACGCTGCATCAAACTTGTGGGCAGGCAGACAGACGCCGATGTGGTCATCGTCGAAGTTGGCGGCACCGCGGGCGACATTGAGAGCCTGCCATTCTTGGAAGCGCTTCGTCAACTGCGTACCGAGCTGCCGCGGCATGACGCGCTGTATGTTCATGTCACGTTTTTGCCGCATATCGGCGCCACCGACGAGTTGAAGACCAAGCCGACCCAACACAGCGTGCGTGAACTCCGCGGCATCGGCATTCAGCCCAGCGTGATAATCGCCCGCACCGATCACCCGATAAACAAAGAAATCATCAGCAAGATCGCGCTCTTCTGCGATGTGGACGAAAACGCGGTCATTCCGCTGCAAACGGCCGACAACATTTATGCGGTGCCCTTGATGATTGAGGAGACGGGATTGGGCGAATATATTTTGAATCGGCTGCGGCTGGAAGCCGACGCGCCCGATCTCAGCGAGTGGCGCGAAATCGTCCGCAAGCGTCGATCAGCGACGGACAAGCTGCGCATCGCCATCGTGGGAAAATACGTTGAACTGCACGACGCCTACATGTCGGTCAAAGAGGCGATCGTGCACGCGGGAATACAGCAGAACCAGGATGTTGAGATTCGCTGGATACACTCCGGCGACCTGGAGAAAGGCAAGCGCATCGACGAGCTTGACGAGCTTGACGGGATTATTGTCGGCAGTGGATTCGGCTACCGCGGCATTGAAGGCAAGATTGTCGCCGCGAAATACGCGCGCGAGAATAAGGCGCCTTATCTCGGTCTTTGCCTGGGCATGCAAGTGATGTGCATCGAGTACGCGCGCAATGTGCTGGGGCTGGACGACGCCAACAGCTCCGAATTTGACCTGAGTACGCCGCATCCGGTGATCGATCTCATGCTGGAGCAGCGCGCGATTACCGACATGGGCGGCACAATGCGGCTTGGCGAATACCCCTGTCAATTGCTGCCGAATTCCCTGGCGGCCCGGGCTTACGGCGCCGGGGAGATTCTGGAGCGCCACCGGCATCGCTTCGAATTCAACAACGATTATCGCGAAGTGTTCGCGGCTAACGGCGTCTGCTTCAGCGGCTTAAGCCCGGACGGCATCCTGGTGGAAATCACCGAGCTACAGGATCATCCCTTTATGCTTGGCTGTCAATTTCATCCGGAATTTCTGAGCCGGCCCAATCGACCGCATCCGCTCTTTTCCGCCCTCGTACAGGCGGCGGCCGAATATCGCGCTGAAATCGGACGCTTTAGGCAGGCATCCGCCTTCAGCATGGATGAGAACTGAGCCAAAACCGCGCCCGGAGCGGCGCCATCAAGTCGGCGATTTCGCCAGTTTCGCTCCCACGCGCGCACTGAACAGCTATCGAATCGGAATCCATCATGACATTGCGGGACTTCATCAAAGCGCTTCCCAAAGTAGAGCTCAACCTACAGTTGACAGGCGCCTTGCGCAAAGAAAGCCTGTTGCTGATCGCCAATCAAAACGGCATACCGGCTCAAACGGATGACTTTGCGCATTGGGTCGAAATGCTCGACAAACCAGACCCGGCTCGCTATGACGAGATCGCAGCCGCTGCCGGCAGCTGGATAATGTATCCCGAAGACATCGCGCTTGCCGTGTACGATATCGGCGTTGCCTTGTCCAAGCAGAACATTCCCTACGCGGAGGTATCCGTTGTGCCGTCGGATTTCGTGGGCAGCGCTCGCATGAACTTCGATACTTTCATTGATGCGCTCAATGACGGACGCGACCGCGCCTTGCGCGCCTGGGATGTAGACATGTCCTGGATTTTGTGTATCCCGCGCGATAATCCGCGCGTCGGCGATGATGTGGCGCGCTGGGCAACCGGCAGCGCAGCCCGCCAGGGCAATGTCGTCGCGCTTGGGCTTACCGGGCAGGAAGAGGCTCAGCCCGTCGGTCAGTTCAAGCGCGCATTTGGCACAGCGCAAAAGAAGGAGCTTCAGATCGTAGTGGGCGCCGGGGACAGCCTGGGCGCAAGCGGCATCCGCGACGCCGTCGAGGAACTCCAACCGAATCGGCTGGTCAGTGACTGGCACGCCACCGACGCTGACGCAGCAATAAAAGAAATCGCGGCCAGCGCGACGCCGACTGTGGTATCAGTGACGCGGGCGATAAGCACGGGGCTGGCGGCAAAAGCGGCTGATTTCCCCTTGCAGCTTCTCAGCGAAAGCGATGCGCAAATCGCGCTTTCTTGTGACCGGCCGTCGCTTTATCAGAGCTCTCTGATCGACGAGTACGCTCGTGCGGGCGAAGACTGCGGAATCGGCGTGGAGCAACTGATTCGCTTGGCGCGGGGGGCGATTGAGCTGTCCTTCATGAATGCCGAGCGCAAGGAAGGCATGCTGCAAGATTTCGATCTTGAAGCGAAGTCAGCGCTGGGCAAGTTTCTGAGCAGCAATTAGCCGCGCCCGCAGCATCGGCTTTCCCGCGCGCCGGCGGCCCTTGAAACGCTATTCCACGGGCGTCACGGTGATATTGCCGTATACGCTGTCGTCAATTGGCAGGGTGATCACAAGCCGATTGCCGCCTTCCACTTTGGCGCGCGCCTCCTGACCTTTGACCGGCACCGACAATTCCACATCTCTGGTCAGCGTCCCAAAGCGCCGCTCTTGCAGCAGATAGCGCGCGGATGTCGGCGTCGGCTCGGGCTCGGACCGCACGGAGACCGTGAGGATATTGCTTTCCAGACTGATCTCGATATCGTCTTTGACCAGGCCGTCAATCGGCTGCGAGCTGATGGTCAGGGCGCCATCGGCCTCGTATATATCCAGCAGCAAACCGTCTGCGCCGCTCGTCACGGTTCGGATGCCTTTTTCAATCTGCTTGGTGATCTGTTCGCCCAGATTCTGAATTTCTTTCATCGGGTCGAATCTTGGTTGATTGCCCATTGGTTCTCCTCGCAAAACGGGTCTTCACAACTATTATACGAAGGCGAGCCGGATTTGTCGCGGCGCAAGCGGCTGTCCTGTCTGATAGAGCAGGCCGGCACTGGAGTTCTAACGCGCAATCCTACCCCCAACCCCCGGCCTCTTCCCCCAAGGCATTAAGGGAACGGGAGCTAAGACTGCCCGAGATTTGTGTCGTTTCCAACCATTTGCAAATTTTTCGCCAGACACCCCGAGTTGATTCAAAGCGAGACAGCTTCCCCCCATTGCTATGGGGGGATTGAGGGGGGTGGACCAGCGCCGCAGCTTGGCGCTTGTCATCCATTGAGGGGCAAACTCAAGGCTTCAATTATCAGCGCTGCTTGTTTATGATTTGCCGAGCCTGAGGAAAACGAGCATTCATCGCATGCCTAAAGTCGCCTATCAGGGTATACCCGGCGCCAATTCAGAAATCGCGGTTCGGCAGCACTTCGGCGAAGATGTCGAGGCGCATCCCTGCCAGGACTTCAATCAACTCTTTGACGCCCTGCTGACGGATGCCGTCGATTACAGCTTGCTGCCGGTCGAAAACGCTTTCTCCGGCTCTGTGTCCGGCGCTTATGAATTGCTGCTCGATCATGATGTGCGCATTCAGGCCGAAGTGATCTTGCACGTCCACCATGCCTTGTTGGCCAATCAGGGCGCGGCGCTGGACGATATAAAGCAGGCGCGTTCCCATCCGCAAGCTTTGCTGCAATGTGAACGATTCCTAAAGCGCAACAGCATCAAGGCTGTGGGCTGGTACGATACGGCCGGCGCCGCCCAAGACCTGGCGGAAAACCCGGAACCGGGCGTCGCGGTAATCGCGTCCAAGTTGGCTGGCGAACTTTATGATCTCGAGCTGATTGCGAACGAAATCGAAGACGAGCAATTCAATTACACCCGCTTCCTGTTGATGGGGCATGGCGATCCTGAACCCTCCGACTACAACAAGACCTCCATCGTTTTCGCCACGCGCAACCGACCCGCGGCGCTCTACGAATGTCTCGGCGAGTTCGCCAAGCGCGACCTGAACTTGACCAAGCTGGAATCCCGTCCGCGGCGCAATCGCCCCTGGGAGCCTCTCTTCTATCTCGATTTTGAGGGCCACTGGCAGGATCCGCGCTGTCAAGAGCTGCTTATGCAATTATTGCAGTTGACCTCTTTCGTCAAGATGTTGGGTTCTTACCCGGCTGTGCGTTCCGGAACTGTAGGCATGTAACGGCGAGTGAACAGTATGCAAAAGCTGGATGTAGCGATTCTGGGCGCGACGGGCGCGGTGGGGCAGCGGTTCATTCAACTGCTGGAAGGGCACCCTTGGTTTCGCGTTTGCGAAGTCGTGGGCTCGCATCGAAGCGCCGGCAAGGCCTATGCCGAAGCGGCCCATTGGATCTTGAACGACAACCCGCCCGCGAGCGTCGCCGGGCTGACGGTGAAAGCGCTGGATGCGCCGCTGGAGTCTCCGCTGGTGTTCTCGGCGCTGCCCAAAGCGGCGGCCATCACGCGCGAATTGGCCCTGGCCGAAGCCGGGCATGTCGTCTGCACGAATGCATCGGCCAATCGCATGCTGGCCGATGTGCCGCTTCTGCTGCCCGAGGTCAATGCTGAACATATCGGCTTGCTTGACGCGCAGCGGCGCAAGCGCGGCTGGGCCGGCGGCGCCTTGATCGCCAATTCCAACTGTACAGTCATGCCGGTGGTCATGGCGCTGAAGCCGCTGACAAAGTATGGCATCCGCCGCTTGCATCTTGTGAGCGAACAGGCGGTCAGTGGCGCCGGTTATCCCGGGCTGTCGTCCATGGACATGATCGACAACATCTTGCCGTATGTGCCGGGCGATGAAAACAAGATGGAGACCGAATCGCGCAAGATGCTCGGCTCTTTCGACGGCGAAGGCATCCAGGCGCTGGATATGGTCGTTAGCGCCACCTGCACGCGCGTACCCGTTGTTGACGGCCATCTCATCAACATTTCGGTTGAACTCGAAGAGGGCCCGGCGCTTTCTTCGATAATCGATGACTGGGTTGCCTGGCGGGCTGCCGACCCCATTCCAGCTTTGCCCAGCGCTCCCGCCTTTCCACTGCAATACTTGGACCAGGCCGACCGCCCTCAGCCACGGCGCGACCGTGAAGCCGGTGGCGGCATGCAGACCAGCATCGGTCGGCTAAGGGAGTGCCCGGTATTGGGTTACAAGTTCGCCGCCCTGTCACACAATACGGTGCGCGGCGCGGCCGGCTGCAGCATATTGAATGCCGAACTCGCGGCGGTAGAGGGCTATATCGAGGGATTTCATACGGTCGAAACCGCTCAGGCGCTTTGAGGAACCTTCAATCATAATCGCCGCTTGAATAAACGTAGACGGCCGGCCCTACCAGATCGCCATTCTGATAATCGTATTCGCTTTGCGCCCATTGAAAAAGCCAGTGCGCGTCGGTAACGGTCAGGTTCACACAGCCATGGCTGCGGCGGAAGCCGAATCCGTCATGCCAATAGGCGCCATGCAGGGCGATTTGATCATCGAAATACATCGTCCAGGGGACCTCTTGCAGGTAATAGAAGTCCGGCTGGGCATAAGCCCCGCTCATGAGCGTACGGTTGAAGCGCACATAAACGTGAAAGACACCCTCGTTGGTCGGCCATTCCTCCAAGCCGGACGACACCAGCGTAGCAAACACGGGCTTGTTGCCCTCGTAAGCAATGGCAACCTGTTCGTAAAGGTCGACGCTCACCCACTTGTGCGTATCGACCTCTGCCGGCCGGCTAATCGGCAGCAGCTTGGCGACCTTGAATTGATGCACCCATTGATTTGGCCCGATCTGGTACCAGTTATAGCCGCCGACTTCGACCGCGTCGTAGATGTAGACGCGCGTATAGCGATACAAGAAGGGATTGTCTGACGCTTCTGGCCCGCCCGGCGTCTTTGATCCGCGCAGATGCCACAGCGTCCAGGCGACAGGATAAGGCAGCTCCGCTTCAGCGGGCAGCAGCGCGCCGGCAAAGCGTGATGGCGCTACGCTATCGCTCAGGATATCCGACCTGACCCATTGATTATCGCCGATGCGGGACCATTCGCCGCTTTCTTCATAGACGGTCACAAATGTATAGCCGGCGCCAAAGTTCTGGCCCTCGGGGCTGTTGGGCGCCGAATGCACCGTGAACAGGCCGTCGATTTGGCGGTAATCTCTATCGTAAAGCAATTCGTCGTCGATCTGCAGCGGGCGCACGTTTGGCCAGCGATGCGCCTCGATTGCGCTGGCAGATACGCCACAACCCGCCGGCGAACATGTCGATTGCGAGTGGCTCGCTGCTTGCGCGAGCAAAAGCGCGAGGATCAGGATCAATAGACGGCGGAGGCGCATAAGGCTTTCCCGGATCACAATCATTCAGTCTACATTTAAGCGCAAAAGCGCTAAAACTTCAATCGATGTCCTGGCGCAGTCTCGCCAGCGCATGTCAGCCATAGGGCTTGCGCAGAGTTTGTCAGGCGGCGCACTGGCTGTCTTGCGCAAACGTACACCGGCTGTGATGATGAGGCGCTAGAAAATAGTGTCATTATGGTAAAATCGACTTCAGTGCCTGTGCCAGGGAGAAATTGACAGTGGATGTTCTCGGAATCGACATTGGCGGGTCCGGCATCAAAGGCGCAATCGTCAATACTCTCGAAGGGAATTTCGCTTCAGAGCGCCTGCGGATTGCAACGCCTCAACCTTCAAAACCCCAGGCTGTCGCTGCCGTAGTTGCGGAGATTGCCGAGCGATTTGAATGGAGGGCCGCTATCGGATGCACAGTACCGGCGGTCGTAAAACGCGGCGTGACCATGACCGCGGCCAACATTGACGACGCCTGGATCGGCGCTGACGCCAGGCAGCTGCTGCAATCCGCCACCGGCTGCCCCGTCATCGCGCTCAATGACGCCGACGCCGCCGGCATCGCCGAGATGAAATTCGGCGCCGGCCGCGGTCGCGATGGACTGGTGGCGATTCTAACCTTGGGCACGGGAATTGGCAGTTCGCTCTTTATCGATGGGCGGCTGGTGCCTAATACCGAGTTGGGTCATTTGATCATTCGCGGCAAGGACGCGGAAGAGCGGGCGACCGATCGCGCGCGTCAACTCAGGGGTTACAGCTGGAAGCAATGGGGCAGGCGGGTCTCCGAATATCTCGAATATCTTGAGTCGCTAATCACGCCTGATTTGTTCATCATCGGGGGCGGCGTCAGCAGACGCCACAAGAAGTTCTTTCCCTACATTGGCTGCAAGACGGAAGTTGTGCCAGCCCAGTTGCGCAATCGAGCGGGCATCGTGGGCGCGGCCGTCGCGGCGGTCGATTTGATCTAGGGCTTACGCGCCCGTGACTCATTTGTCTTCGGTCGCCTGGAATACACCCCAGCGGCGGTTGTGGTAGAGCAGGGGAGTTTTGTCGTCGGTCCAGGCGCCTTCTTGAACGCTGCCAACGAACATGGTGTTCTCGCCAAAATTGATCTGTTCTTCGACCGCGCATGACAGCCAGGCCATCGCATTGGGCAATATGGGGTCGCCCAGCGCGGTCGTCTCACAATCCAGCCCATCAAAGCGATTCTCCAATTGGTCATCGAAATAACCGGCGAATCGTTTGCCAAGATCCAATTGCTGATCAGAAAGTATGCTGATGGCAAAATGCCGCTCGCTGGCCATATAGTCGCAGGTCAACAGGCGATTTGCGACATTGAGGCAGATCAAGGGCGGGACCATGCTGACGCTGGCGAAGGAATTGACCGTAATGGCCTGCCAATCATCGTTTGACGCGACGCTCGCAACGGTGATGCCCGCCGCCCAACAAGCAAGAATGTTCTTGAAGCTCTGGCCGTCAACTTCGCTCATAACACCTTCCTTTCGAAGACGGCAGTATAATCTCAACAGTGCAGAATGTCATCTGCCAAACTTGTGACAGAAGAGGGCAGTGTATCGAATTCGGTTGGAATTAGGTAAATTGCATCCACCTAGCAGTCTGTAGGGGCGAGCCTTGGCTCGCCCGTCGGCGGTTTGACAGTGGGCGACTCAAGAGTCGCCCCTACAAAATCTTACGTATTTGGGGTTGATGAAATAAGTGAGGACTGGCTCAAAGAATTTCAACCAAAAAGGGTACACTACCCACAAGAGCGGTGGCGGGCCGTCGACTTTTCGAGCCCGCCCGGCGCCGGAGGATCTTACCCCATGCGAAATGAGTTGCCTGCTTTTCGGAAAGTCAGACGCCGTTACGCCGCCTCGATTGTCCATAACGCTCTGTCAGGGCCCAGCGGTTCCGCCCTGCTGCAGCTGATTGAGTACGATGACCATCACTTCCGCGCCGTGTTTGATCTGACTTATTTCCAGCTCGCCGCCGGCAGCAGTTTGCCGAGCAAATCCCAGTGGAACACGCTGAAGAAGAAGCTGAAACGGCGAGAACGCTCGATCTTCATCTTTCGCGAATATGGCACGGTTGATTGCCGCGCGCGCAAAAAAGCGACCATCGCCGACACTTGCCTTTACCTCGATTTTGGCTTCCGTTTGCTCTGACCGCGGCGGTTGGAGTTCACTCTCGGAAGTCAGCGAAGCGATAGCCGACGCCGCGCTCCGTGATGATATATCGCGGGTCGGAGGGGTCTTCTTCAATTTTCTCGCGCAAGTAGTTCACGTACAGCCGCACGTAGTGGGCTTCATCGCGATACTCGTAACCCCAGACTTTTTGCAGCAGTTGGTCATGCGGGACGGTCCAGCCGGCATTGCGAATCAGGTGATAGAGGAGGCGGTATTCGGTGGGCCGAAGCTTGATGCGCTCGCCCGCGACGATGGCCTCGCGACGGTTGAAATCGACGCTCAGGCGGTCATCAATTTGCAGAATGGCCTCTTCCGTGGTCGGTTTTTCAAGCCGGCGGAAGATCGCCTTGATGCGGCTGGAAAGCTCGCGCGGACCAAAGGGTTTGGTGATGTAGTCGTCCGCGCCCAATTCCAGGCCATAGACTTTGTCGTTTTCCTCGCCCTTGGCGGTGAGCATGATGACGGGAATGTCGGAAAACTCACGAAGCATGCGCAAGGTCTCGAAGCCGTCCAATTCAGGCATCATAACATCCAGCAAGACCAGGTCAGGCAGCTGGGTGCGGATGGCGTCCAGCGCCCCCAAGCCACTGTGCGCTTCGCTCACAAGGTGGCCTTCCAATTCCAGATTCATGCGAATGAAACCGATCATGCGCGGCTCGTCGTCAACGACGAGAATGCGTTTGCCGTTGCGCTTCGGATGAATGGCAGGGCTTGGATTCATGAGCTTCTCCCTTGCGCGCTTACAAGCATTGGCAGCCGCCTGCCGCTCGTCGGCTGTCGCATTTGCGCTGGGCCGCCTCAGTATATCGCTTCATCGCCGGGCACCTTAAAGAGGATGACGGTGATATTGTCTGTGCCGCCGCGCGCGTTGGCAAGGCGCACCAGACTGTCACAAGCTTCCTGTGGCGTGCTGGATGAAGCGGCAACGTTTCGAATGGTAACGTCCTCCACCAGGTCCCAAAGCCCGTCGGTGCAGATCAGCACGCTGGAACCAGCCGGCAGCGCGCGAATCAGCCGTTCCATCTTCAGTTTTTCGTTCTGGCCAATTGCGCGGTAAAGGACGTTTTTCTGCGGATAATGTTCAGCCTCTTCCAGCGTCAACTCGTTCATCTCGATGAGCCGCTGCACCAGCGTATGATCGGTCGTGAGCTGTTCGATCTTGTCCTCGTACAGGAGATAAGCGCGGCTGTCCCCCACGTGCACCAGATAGGCGAGATTGCCGACAATGGCCACTGCGGAAAGCGTCGTTCCGCCGCCCGGCACGCGCTTGATGACGGCGCGGTTCGCCACCTCCGAGGCATTGACAAGCGCCTCCAGTATCGTGGGACCGCTGCCAGCGTTGAAATCTTTCAACATGGGCGCGTATATCTTGCCGATCATTTCTGAGGCCAGCATTTGCACGGCGACGCCTGACGCGCGTTCGCCATCGAGGTGACCGCCCATGCCATCCGCCACAATAAAGAGACCGAAATCCGGCCGGTCGTCCACCGTGATTGAATGCCATTGCATGCCAAAACAGGCATCTTCATTGTTATCGCGGACGATGCCAATATCACTCGCGATGCCGTAGGTCAAGGCTTGGCGCTGCCGCGTGAGCACGGGGGCGGCCGCCGGAATTCCGGTCGGCTCAGCTTCCAGGACCGCCGCCACATTCTCATTGGCGGCTGACTGCCGGTTGGTCGCCGTAATCTCCGCCGCGGGCGGGCGCGCTTCCGGCTCGGGCGCCGGATCATCGCGATGCGCTTCGAGGGCTTCAGCCACCGCCTCCGCGGCCGTTTCCGCCGCTGCCAATGCCTCGATTTCAGGTTCCGGCTCTCGCGCTGTGGGCTCCGGCTCCCGGATTGGCATGTTGACCCGCTGCGTGCGGCTGGGCGTCACATGAGATGCGCGGCGGGAGACGGCGTCGCGCGCCGTTCCTTGGGATGATTTGCCAAACAGTCTACGCAGGAATTCCATCGCGAACGCCTATGAAACGGCAGGGGTGGCGCCCACAGCGGCGCCATCCCTCGCCCGTTCTGATGAGTCCATTTCACATGGCTGGTTATGTTTGCGCCCTATGGAATGACAACTTGCACAATTATATTTTACCAATCACAATGACGCAATCATTGCCTTTGAGCGGGCGCAGGGCATGCCATACAAGCAGTCGGCATTATCGATCTACATTCACGTCCCATTCTGCAGCGTGCGCTGCAGCTATTGCGCCTTCAATACCTATACCGATTTGGAGCATCTGATTCCCGCTTATGTTGACGCGCTCTGCCGGGAGTTGAAATGGCTGGCAAGCCGCGCGGCAGACAGACGCATCCACACGGTCTATTTTGGCGGTGGCACGCCATCACGCTTGAGCCCGGCGCAATTCGAGCAGGTATTGCGGCAGCTCCATGATAGCTACTCGATAGACGATGATGCGGAAATTTCGCTCGAAGCGAACCCCGATGATTTAAGCGAAAATTATTTCCGCCGCTTGAAATGCATCGGCTTCAATCGCGTGAGCATCGGCATGCAGTCCGCCAATGCGGCGATACTGCGGATCTTCGAGCGCCAACATGACTTGGGCGCCGTTGAGAACGCCCTGCGGCATGCTCGGCGCGCGGGATTTGACAACATCAACCTGGATGTGATTTTTGGCTCCCCCGCTGAAACCTTGGCAGACTGGAAGAAAACGGTTGACACGACGCTGCGATTCGCGCCTGAGCATGTATCGATGTACGGCTTGGAGTTGAAAGGCGGAACGCGGCTCCGCCACCAGGTCGACGCCGGCGAGCTGCCGCGGCCCGATGACGATGACTTTGCCGATATGTATGAGCATGCGTCGGAGCGGCTGGCGGCGGCCGGTTACGAACAATATGAGATCAGCAGCTGGGGCCAACCCGGACATCAATGTCGGCACAACCTGCAGTATTGGCGCAATCTGGAATACATCGGCGTTGGCGCCGGGGCGCATGGCTTCGCCGACGGTTACCGCTATTCGACAATTACAGCGCCAGAGCGTTACATCGCCGCCTTAAGTGGCGACCTGCCTCAAGGATCCAGCGCCAAATTGACGCCCGCCGTCGCCAAAGCCGAACGGGTCGACGAGGCGCAAGAGCTTTACGAAACGATCATGATGGGGCTGCGCATGACGCGGGAGGGCATCAACCGCGCGGGCTTCAAGCAGCGCTTTGGCCGCGACTTCGTAGAGATGTTCCCCGAAGCGACTGAACGCATGAAGGCGGCGGCCCTGCTGCGTGTGACGTTTGAACGCGTATGCCTGAGTCAATCGGGGCGGCTGCTCAGCAACACGGTGATTCGAGAATTTGTCGACCGCATCAAGATATAAGCTGGATTTCCGCGCGCTTCAGCGACGCGATGCACTGTGAGCCCGTACAAAGCATCGCTATCCTCAACTGCGCGATCAGTTCTTGCGTCAATTCGTCAAGGGCCAGAGACGAATCGGAGGCGGCGCGCAGGAATGGGCTCGCCAGGCCGGCCAAATCAGCGCCCAGGGCGATCGACTTGGCGATGTCGATGCCGTCGCGCAGGCCGCCACTGGCGATAACCGGCAGGTCAGGCGCAGCCCGCCGCGCGTACTGTATGGCATCCGCTGTCGGGATGCCCCAATCGGCGAAGCTGCGCGCGACCCGCGCATGGAAGGCTGTCGGCGCGCGATGATATTCCACCTCGCTCCATGAGGTTCCGCCGGCGCCCGCTACATCGACGGCGGCGACGCCCGCGCTGGCGAGGTCCCGCACGGCGGACTGGGAGAAACCCCAACCGACTTCCTTTGCGATCACAGGAACCTGAAGCCGGCGGCAGATTTCTTCAATCTTGGGCAATAACCCGGCGAAATTGATGTCGCCTTCGGGCTGCACCGCCTCCTGCAATACGTTGAAATGCAGGATCAGCGCGTCGGCGTCGGCCATCTCGATCGCTTTCCGGCATTCCTTGACACCATAGCCGTAGTTCAATTGCACGGCGCCGACATTGGCGAAGAGCAATACATCGGGCGCGACATCGCGAATGCGGTAACTGCCAGCCAGGGAATCATCTTCGATGGCGGCGCGCTGGGAGCCCAGGCCCATGGCGATCCCGTGCTTTTGCGCGCAGCTTGCGAGACTGCGGTTGATGGCTTGCGCGATGCCCGTCCCGCCGGTCATTGACGATATGACAATCGGCGCGGCCAGCGCTTTGCCGAACAGGCTTGTGGATGTGTCAATGTCGGCCAGGCTCAACTCCGGCAAGGCCTGATGCAAAAGTCGATAGCGCTCCAAACCGGTTGTCACGCGCGGAAACTGGACATCGTTCTCCAGATTGATGCGAATGTGGTCGGCTTTGCGGGTTTCGGTGCTAGGCTGTTCCGTCACTTTCGACATAGACTGGTGTTCCTTATGTCAGAGCGTCGCTTATAATGTGACAGCGCGTTAATCGTACTGATGTTGCCGCGGGCTGTCAATCACTGCGGCGAGGATGAACTGTCTAGCACGGCGCGGGAAATTCAGTATAATGGATTGTCATAAACTGACAAATCGGATTCCATTCAGGAGGGTGAACGGACATGGCGTCAATTGAGGAACGTGTGAAGGGAATCGTGGTCGAGCTGTTGGGCGTGGAAGATGATCGTGTCGTAGAGGGCGCCAGCTTTCGTGAAGATCTTGAAGCGGACTCACTCGACCTCGTCGAGTTGATCATGGCATTTGAAGAAGAATTCGGCGGCGAAATCAGCGACGAGGATGCGCAGCGCATCGAAACGGTCGGGCAAGCAGTCGAATACATCAAATCAAACATGGAATGATTTGTCAGATCCGTTGAGCTTGAGGGATCGTGGGGCAGCGCGGGCTGCCTCGTTTTTTTGCACGCAGAGCGATTGGCATGTTGATGCTGTATATTCAGCACAGAAAAAGAGACGCCGCACCAACTTGAGCGTGCCCAAAAGCAATGAGGCGAAAATGAGACGCAGGTCTCTGAGCAAGTGCTATGAATACACGGCAGATGTCATTCGACAACAGATGGCCGAGTTTGATATGCAAGAAAGTCTCATTCAACCTTATGCGGGCGGTCACAGCATCAATTGGCTCTTGGGCCATATTGTATCCGCGCGCTCTTTTCCGCTGAGACTCCTAGGCCAGGATGAGGTTTGGGACGAAGAAACACGCGCGCGATATCGTAACGGCAGCAAGCCCATCGGCGCTGGATGCCCGGGCGTATTGCACATTGACGAATTGAAAAGTCTGTTTGAATCTAGCCAGAATCGTTTGATTGCGGGGTTGGATGCCATGACGAACGACCGGCTAGATAAGCCTTCGGGCTATCAAACGAATACGGTGTCCGAAAGCCTGCTTTACTTTCACTTTCATGAAACTTATCACGTCGGTCAATTGACGATCATCGCCGAACTGCTGGGCAAACGCGCCAAGTACCTTCGATTGTGACCGTTAGCGCCGCATCCCCATTTTGTAGACCAGCGCGACTACAATCATGCCGACATAACTCAGGCTCAAGACCCAAATCCCCGCGCCGGGCGCCGCGTCCAGCGCATAGTGGTCATACAGTTCCATCGCTTGAGCGAGCCCGAGAGCGGCGGTCACGATGCCGATGAGGGGCAGCGCGACGGTTGCCAGCGTTGAGATTCGGCGCGCGCTGAACGCCAGCAGGGCAAAGCTGGCGACAAGGCTGGCGCCCGCCAAATAGAACTGCTGGCGATAATTCAGGTTGTTGAAGTCATAGACGAATTCAAGGGGCGGCATTTGCGCAGCCGTCAAAACGAGAATCGCTATTGCGGCGGCGGCCACCTTCATGCGTCCGGCCGGCGCGTTCGCGCTTAGAATGACGGAGAGCAGCAGCAATTGCAAACGAAGCAGGAGCGGCGTCAACAACGGAGGGGAGGTCGCCCGCTGCGCCGGATGAAGGCTGGTCCATTCCGCCAGATCAAAGGCGTTGAGCGACATCGAACCCGACGGCGCAAGGATCCAGGGCTGTACATATCCCAAGAGGCCAAGCATGACGAGGCTGCACAGAATCATCGAGCGCCTCTGCGAAAATGTCGCGCGGTTCATCGTTTCACCGTCTGTCTCGTTTCTCATGAACCTGCCAGATTCCGTCTTCAATCATATCGAAATCTGTAGGGCTTGTCCGCTACTAAGCCACTACATCTCAATGGTTGTCAAAGGCAGACGCTCTAGGGGCGAGCCACCGGCTTACCCGTACACACAGCAAATTCGTAGCAAGGCTTGCTGGTGTTCGGCAGCGCCGGCGTGCGTTTCAGCGAAACGCCCCTACAGCGTCGGTTCTATTACAACAATACATCCCTCTGTGTCCTCTGTGCGTTCCTCACTTCCTCTGTGGTGAAGCTTTAGAAATCGGTTGCATATCGTACATGCCAACCAGCCGCGGACAAGCCTTGTAAGGCTTGATTGGTATTAGCGAAAATCGCCTGATTTTCTGCCCCCCACCCAAGCCCCTTCCACATCTCTATGTGGAAGCATCCCCAAAATGAGGGAAGGGGAGCTTCGTCCAGTGCGAAACGGTACACATATTGCGATTTCGTCTCGTTATTAGGATCTGTCATGCAGTACACTGCCCAATTATCATGCCGGTCTTGTAATACCAATCAAGCCTTGTAGGGGCGAGACTAGTCTCGCCCTAAAGCGCATCCTATCACACGACGGGCGACCCAATGCTCGCCCTACAGATCTGCGATGTCGCGGGTTCGTTATCATCTGTGAGCCGAGTTTCAACTCGCGAGCGGCTGTGGCAATGATGATCTATTCAAACGCGAACATTATAGACTCAAGCGCTCAGCATGCCATCATAGATTGATTTAAGCTGCTTAGCCGCTCGCTCCCAGCTAAACCGCCTGGCCTGCGCATAACCCGCTTCCACCAGACTCATCCTTAATGAGGCGTCCGTCTCCAATTTTAGCATCGCGTCGCGGATGGCAGCGGTATCGTAAGGATCAACCAACAGGGCAGCCCCCCCAGCGACCTCCGGCAATGATGAAAGACTCCCGCTGATCACCGGTGTTCCGCAGGCCATCGCTTCCAGTATGGGCAGCCCAAAACCTTCGTAGAGCGACACCATCGCGAACATCCTGGCGCCGCTGTAAAGGGCCGGCAGTTCCCGATCCTCGACGAAGCTCAGCAAATGAACATAATCCTCCATGCCTTCTCGCTCTATCGTACGCAGCATTTCGCCTTCGAGCCAGCCGCTGCCGCCGGCGATGGCGTAGTGCAAGTCATGCCCCCCGCGCCGGACCTCCGTCAGCGCTTCTATCACCCGGCTGTAGTTCTTCCTTGGCTGTCTGGTCCCCACCGATAGAATGTAGTTGATGCCGGCCAAACCATGTTTCGCCAAGGTCCGCTGCAATTCCGCGCCCGCTTCAACTCGCCTGATTCGCCGATTCACTCCGCTGTACAGAACCGTGATTTTATCTTCCGCCGTCCCGTACAGCTCGATCAAGTCCGCCTTGGTTGCCTGCGAGTCCGCCAATATGTGATCGGCCGCTTCGACCGAAGGCGGAACGACGGCATCCAAATAAGCCTTCAGGGATGGGCTTGCCGCCTCTGGCAGGCGCACGAAGGACAGGTCGTGGACTGTGAGCAGCGTACGGACGGTAGAGCGCGTGGGCGGAAGCACGAAGTCTGTCGCATGGAAAAGATCGACAGGGCCGGTAAAGGTCTCGACGGGGAGCGGTACGCCGGCACGGTGCCAAATACGGGCGAGCCATTTGGGGGCGATGACGGTCGGCTTCCAGCTAAAATTCTCGCCAGGCGCCGGCGGCAGATGAGCGCGGCGGGCGCCGGCAACGAAGAGTCGATAAGCATTGGAGGAATCCAGGGCGGCCAATGCGGCGGTCAATTCGCGCACATATCGTCCGATGCCGCCAGTCTGCTCGAAGGCCGGCGTATAATCCAGCGCGATCCGATGCACGTTAATCGACGTCGCTGTAGGTCCAGAAGCGGTTGGCGACGAAATTCCAGATCATGACGATCAGCACGCCAAACACCAAGGCAATGGTCGTGCCCAGTTTGTTTTGGTCGATGAGTTCCGGCGCGTAGTCAACAAAGGCGTCCTGCAAAATGGCAGTTGAGAGCTGACCCAAATACTCATAAGCGCCGTGGATCCATACATTGCGAATAGCCAGGCCGATGACGCTCACGATCGCGAACTGCGTCAATTGTCGTTGCAGTGAATAGCTGCGAGAATCGGGATAGGTCCAGAGGCGATTCCAAATGAAATTGCTGCAGACAGCCAGGACAAATGCGATGCTGTTGACGAGCGTCACCGACTGGTCGTTCTCCGGCGGCAGGACCGTGTTCTGCAGAATGATCACCGTTCCGAGGTCGATGATGAAACCCAGGGTCCCGACGACGGCAAACTTGATGAAGCGCTCAACCTCCTTCGCCTGACCGCGCCCGATCTTCACGGACAGCGCGACAATAAGCGAGTCGATGGGCGTGGCGACGCCGCCCGGCCGCCGCGTCGAGTTGGATGCCTTCGGTGTGACCGTATGGGACATATTTATTCCACTTCAAGCGCGCTGTTCGCTTGGCGATGAAGAATCGCCAATACACTCAATAATACACCGATATGCAGAAACAGGTTGTTGACATAGAGATTGTCAAAAACGCTGTGCACGCTGATGTAGGCCCAGCAGCCCAACAGGCCAATGACGACGCAGCGCGCCAGCCTGTCCGGGTGTTGCCGCGCCGCCCAGGTCTGCTTGAATATGAGCAGCCAGAATCCGACATAGGCGATCAAACCCACGATGCCCGTCTCGGCCAAGATGTTTAAGTAGTGATTGTGCGCATGGCCCAGAGGCTCCTCCCAATTTATCAGGCGGTAGCGCTCGTATGCCTCGGCATAATTGCCCAAGCCGACGCCGAAAACCGGGTTGTGGTCGGCCATATTGCCGGCGGCCTGCCAATGCGCCAGCCGCTCTATGACCGCGTAATTCGCCGGGTGGAAATGGATGCCGCGCACATCTGACACCGTGAACAGGTCGGTTGCCGCCGTCGTCAGGCGATTGACGATTGAATTCGGCAGCAGACCGGCGGACCAGGCCGCCCCCAACATGGCGATGGCGACCAGCGCAATGGTCAAGCCCTTTAGCAGGCGACTGGGCCAGGCGACGAGCATGACGGCCAGGGAAGCGCAAAAGCCCAACCAGGCGCCGCGGCTCCAGGAGGCGAAGAGGGCGGCCAAAATCAGCGCAAAGACAGATGCCGAGCCCGCGAGCAAGAGGACGAGCCGCCAGTCTAAGCCCGCGCCCCGCCGAATGGCAGCCATCACGCGTTCCAACTGGCATAAGCACAGTGCAAACACAATCGGCAGCGCGATGCCCATGAATCCGCCGAATGGGTTCGGTTGGCCGAAGGTCCCGAAGGCGCGATAAAAACGACCCAGTATCGCCAGATGATCGGCGCCGCTCCCGCCGAAGAAAATGTACAGGCCGACAATCGCATTGGCCACAGCGCCGAGCAAGACGGCAACTATCAGCCATGGCCAGGCTGAGCCGGCGGTCTGCGAAAGATGCCAAACCATGATGACGATTACTGCCCACTTCAACCACTCGGGCAGCCAGTTGCCGAAACCGTCGCCACGCCATAGGCCGATCGAAAAGACAAGGCAGATTAAAAGCGCGGACAGAAAGACCGGTCCCGGGAAGAGCCTGAGCGGCGGCCAGCCACGGACGATGTGAAAGGCGAGCCAGGCCGCAAGATAGAGCGCGAGCAGCACCTGACCGATACCAAAGGGGAAGACGGCATTGGCTTCGGTCGCGATTAAGGCGCGCAGGGGAGAAAGCACCAGCAGGACCGCCAGCATGGTCAGCGGCGTCTGCGGAATCAAGATCAGACAGGCCGCTATCAAGACAATGGGAATGGCCAATGGCAATGGCAATATGTGAATTGCGGCCGCCGCTAGCAATCCGGCGCTGACCCAGAGCAACCAGGGCCGCCCGCCGGATTGTGCCCTGAAGACGTTAAACCGCTGGAGAGAGGACTGAGCGAAAATAATCAAAGGTCCATTCAAGCCCATGTTCGAGTTCAACTTTTGGCCGCCAATTCAGCACCTCATGGGCGCGGGAGGTATCCGGCCGGCGCGTTTGCGGGTCGCCATCAATGCGCGAACCGTCCGCGTAAATGATTCCGGCCCGGTTGGCCGCGACGCGATTAACGATTTTGGCGAAGTCGGCGATGCTGATCTCGCGCGTCGTGCCAATGTTCACCGGTTCAACATAATCGCTTCTCAACAAGCGGACCACAGCTTCGACCAGATCGTCGATGTATTGAAAACTCCGGGTCTGCGAACCGTCGCCGTAGACGGTCAGCGCCTCGCCGCGGACGGCCTGCCCGATGAAGTTGGGCACAACGCGGCCATCATCCAAACGCATGCGCGGCCCGTAGGTGTTGAAGATGCGCACGATCCGCGTGTCCATTTGATGCTGCCGGTGATACGCCATGACCAAGGCTTCCGCGTAACGCTTGGCTTCATCATATACGCCGCGCGGGCCTACGGGATCAACGTTGCCGGCATAAGATTCGCTTTGTGGATGCACCAGCGGGTCGCCATAGACCTCGGAGGTGGAAGCGAGCAGGAAGCGCGCGCCCTTCGCTCGCGCATGCCCCAGCGCGTTGTGCGTGCCAAGAGCGCCGACCTTCAAGGTTTGAATCGGATACTTGAGATAGTCTATCGGGCTTGCGGGCGAGGCAAAGTGCAAGACAGCATCCACGGGCCCCGGGACATGAATGAAATTGCTGACGTCGTGATAGATGAATTCAAAGCTTCGATTGCCAGCCAGGTGAGCGATATTTTCTGTCGAGCCGGTGATTAGGTTGTCCATAGCGACCACGCGATGGCCATCACGCAAGAAACGATCGCACAAATGCGAGCCGATAAACCCAGCGCCACCCGTTATCAAGACGCGCAAATTAAGCCTCCTCCCAGCGCTTGAAATGCTGGAATGATACCACAGTCGCTTGGAATAGACCTATGTCGGCGGCGGGGGCAGCGGCGCGCATCAAAATTCCGGTCGCCGGGTTAGCTCTTGCAGGCGCATCATCGCCGCCAGTTGGAACATGAAGATGAAGGCCAGATCAATGACAAATACGCTGTTGTCA
This sequence comes from Chloroflexota bacterium, assembly GCA_028875245.1. Lineage (GTDB taxonomy): Bacteria > Chloroflexota > Anaerolineae > Aggregatilineales > Phototrophicaceae > UBA6055. The sequence goes on along the minus strand of JAPPEU010000035.1, from coordinate 60,393 downwards.
ACCAGGCCATGCGCCAGCAGGCCGGCCATGCTGCCCGCCAGACCAAGTGCCAGCGCGAAGACCGTTGGATCGCTTTGACGGGCTCGCTTTATGGTTGCGTGGGCGCGGCGCCAGAACAGGAGTTGAATCAACAGAAAGGCGGCGACGCCGAAAATGCTGAGCCGCGTCCAGAAATCAAGGATGAAGTTGTGCGGGTGTGAGAGATCCGGGTCCCAGAGCGCGTCCGGACGCAGGTACTCGCCGCCGAAATAGTACAGAAACTGGTCGAGGCCGAGCCCGGTGATGGGCCGATCGCGAATGATGGCGAGCGAACTTTCCCAGAGGCGCAAGCGCACAAAATTCGTGCCGCTCGAAAAGTCCAGCAGCGCGGCAACGCCCGCCGAGTTCTGAGCCAGCAGGGCAAGGCAAAGCAGCCCAAGAAATGCGATTGCCAATATTGGCGCGATTGCTTTTCTGCGGTAATGCCCGAGCGCCACAACGGCCACGCCGACCGGAACACCCAGGGCGATCGCTCCAGCGCTTTGCGTCAACAGCAGCGCCGGCAGCATAATCACGAGGCTTCCAATTGCGAGCCAGCGCCATCGGCGATCGAGCTTGACCAGAATGAGGGCCAGCGCCAGGGGAATCGCGCGGCCCAGCAGCAAGCCGACATTGTTGGGCGAGCCGTAAACACCGCGCAAAGGCAGCGCGCCCCCCGCGAGCATGAGCTCGGCGAGGCCGACCAGGCAGGCAAGCGCCCCGGCGGCGACTGCGGCCGCATATAATCGACAGATTGTTTCCCTGTTTGGACGCGCGAATCTAAGCAGCAGGAAGAAGATTACGGGTTCGACAATCAGCGTTCGCAGTTCGGTAATCGCTGTGTCGAGATGTGCAGCCCAGAGGAGTGATGCAAAGCCGAGCAGCGCAAGGCAAAGGATGGCGACATCCAGCATCGCAACTTGCGCAAGCGCCGCGCGCGAGAAGGCGGGAAACTCGCTGTTCGCCATTTGCAGGCGCCGGCCAACGCAGACAAACATTTTTATCAAGCCCGCCGCCGCCGTTATGAGCAATATCACTTCCACCATGGGAATGGCGTAGGAATAAAGCTCAACAGGCTTGAGGAAAAAAGGCGCCCACAACAATACCAGAATCAGTCCATTGGCCAGGCGATGGTAGATTTGTACAAAAAGAAGGAGGGCGAAAACGAGCGAAAGCAGCAGGGTCGGGGAGAAGTAGAGCGCCCCGCCGGTGAGCAGAGCCAGGACAATATTCACCTCATCCCGCGCGAAAAACGACGCCTTGGGCGAGTTCCAGGTCCAGAGCATCGCCAGCATCATGCCGATTGACGCCAGGCCGGCGAGCAGAAGATTCGTCGCCGCGCCCAGGCCATCCAGCAGCGCTTTCAAATCGGGCAGCCATTCGCCCCAGGGGGCGGCCGCGATTGACAAAGCCAGCGCAAGCGCCGAGAGGCCGGTGGCGAGGATTCCGAGCGAGATCTGTTGATTGTAGGGCGCTGAAAGATCACCGGAGCTCACGGCGAAACCGGCGATGGCCCAGCGATCCCAACCCTGGTCGGCGCTCGCATGAAGCGTATGGCGGCCGAGGTTCAGCCCGGTCGCTATCGGCACGAGGTTCATCTCCGGGGCGCGCGAGTTGCTGCGCAGAAAAATGTAGGCGTTGCCGTAGGAATCCTTCTGTACGGCGTTGGGCGCCTCGCCATCCACGCTCGGATACAGAAATGCGGAGTATTCGTCTTCGCGCAGCAGCATCGCTACATCAACGCCATAAAAGTCGAATGCCAGTTGGCTGTCGGTCGTCGGCAGCCAGCCGATATCGGCGCCAAGCTCGCTGAACCGCCAGACGCCGCTGTAACGCGCGTGCGCGTTGCGCGCGTGAAATAGGCCATTCTGCGCCGCCTCCGGGTAGTGATAGCCACGCAGCGCTTTGAGTAGCGCAGAGTCGGTCCCGTCTTGCTTGACCAATGCGAAACCCCACTGCGCGCTCTCCGGGCTGGCGGCCGGCTGCCAATGCTGCAAAAACAAGGGACCCAGCCAGGGCAATTCTCTATGCGCGCGGTCAAGGGACTGCAGCGTGTATTTGACCTGCTCATCCTCGCTGACCGCGCCCCAAATTGATGGCTCTCCCGGCCAATCGCGGGGCAGCGCATTCCAGCCATAGTTGCTCGCCCAAAGCGGCTTCCCGCTGTCATTATTGGCCTGCATAACTTCGCGGAGCGCGATGATGCGCGAGAAGTTGAGCAGGGCTTCGTCAACCGTCCTGTCCAGCGGAGAATAGAACTGTCCGTATGGTTTGCCCGCGACGACGTCCATCAATTCACGGGCGCCATGCGCGTACATCGACTCGAGGTAGCGGATGTCGCTGATGTTGCGCCCGACAGTCTCAACGGTTGGGGCGAGGCCGGCGGCGATGATGGTCGCGGCGGGGTCGGTATCCAGGATCGCGCGGCGGGCGGTCGCGAGCAATGCGACATAGGCTGAAGGTCGCGGGTCGGCGCCCCCCCAGGCGTCGCCCAAATTGGGTTCGTCCCATATCTGATAGAAGTCGATCACGTCAGCATAGCGGCCAGCGAATTCTTGACAGAATGCTGCGAAATCAGCCAGCGACCGCGGTGGGGCGGTTCTTGTTGATTGGTCCTTGACTGGCTCGGCCTGGGCCCAAGCGGGCGAATTCATCAACACGACGACTGTTTCGAGCTGAGGGAAAGCGTGCAAGGCCGCCGCTATGCGATCCCAATGATTCCAATCGAATTCACCCGGGCGCTTTTCGATCTCGTCCCAGTAGGCGAATTGTCGGATCCAGCGAAAGTTGGCGCCGCGGATGCGTTCCAGCGCGCCGGTCAGTTCAGCCAGATCGTATTGAGATAATTCGACATTTACGCCCGCTCGCGGGACGGTAAAGGGCAGATTCTGGTCCTTTGTCGGGTCGACATAACCGCGCAGCTCAAAGTCGCGCAGGTGAAGCGTGCCGAAAGTCGCGGCCAGGCTGCCGGCAACCAGCATCAATCCAACGATGAGCAGCAGGAGTTTCCGCATTAGTTAGTCCAAATTGGATTTGACGTACCGCCGTCAAAAGTGATTTGATGCGCCGCCGCCGTCTCGATTTCGAGCAGCCACAGATCACCTTGGTAGATCAAGGCGATGAAGCGGCCATCGGGGCTCCAGGCCATCTGGCGGACAGTCAAGCCGAAGTCGCGCTTGCGGATGCCTGGCAGGCCGGGCGGGGGAAACAGCCGCCGCTGATTGCTTCCGTCACGGTCAGCCAGGATCAGATCATACTCGCCGCTCATGCTGTTTTGAGGCGCGCGCGCTTGCAGCCAGGCTAGATATCCAAGCCCGAATTCGGCGCCGCGGGCTGATAGATCGGGGGAAAAGGCGGGCGCCGCCCACATGCCGGCCGCTAAACTCAGCGGCGCTGAGAAACTGCCATCGGCGCTGGCGACCACGACATCAAATATAGGGCTCGTCTCTGCGGGTTCATCCCCAAGCGGCGCGCCATGAGCGATGCCCGCCAGCAGCTGGCCATCGAATGACCAGGAAAGCGCCGTCAGCCAGACCCAGGTGGCGGCGCTGTGAAACACCGCATACTGCGCCAATGGCGTCAAACGTCTGTTTTCAAAGTCAACCAGTCCGAAGCCGTCAGCTTTGGCCCAAGCCAGCTTGTCGCCCGCCGGCGACCAGGTGAAAGTCAGCCCCCACCATCCGTACAGGCCGCCGTCCGATTCAGGCAATAGCTCCTCGATGCTCAGTGTTCGCGCGCTTTCAAGGTCGATGCTCATGAGCCAAAGGTTGTTGAGCGCCCGCGGCCCGGCTGACCCCGCAGCGTGTTCCCCGGTGGAATAGGCGATTCTGTTGCCGGTTCGTGGACGCCAATCGGCGACCAGCACATCGGTTGGCGTCATTCGAATGGCTTCAGCATTGTCATCAGTCGAAATCAGCCACATTTCGTTAAAGAACTCGTCGGTCTCTTTTGTCTCGCTGGTGAAAATCAGATAAGCGCCATCGCGCCGCTGCTGAAACACGAGCGAGTCCAGCTTGCCCGCGCTGGTCAGAGCGCGTTTGTTGGCCGCATTTGAGGTGATCGTCCAGGCGTTTTGATGGTTGATGTAACTGAGGCGGCCAACAATTTCAACGGGCTGGGCGCGTTCGGCGGGGCCCTCAAAAATGATCTCGTCCACCGGTTCCCGCAGATTGGTTGGAATGCCGAGTTGTTCGCGGTCCACCTCAACCTCATCTTCCAGCAGTATGCGATAACAGACCTCACGCAGCCCCGGAATCCCCGCCTGACCCCGAAGAAGCTCACCTGCGGGAAGGCCTTCTTTTGGCAGGCGCCGGCGCCGAAAATCGATCGCTTCTTGTTCGCAGACTTGCTTTTCCGAGACACGGCGCACCGTAATGCGCATGCCATTAAGGACCGGCGAGACCACTGGATGGCTGACGCGGTCGCGCGGACCCAGCTCAATCTGCGCGTTTGCCAGCACCTGGTCAACTGACAGGCCGCCTGAATAGCTATAGGTCTTTTCTTGCCCATCAACAATGATGGTTACGTCGAGCGCCACTTCCTCGGGCGCCGACCGGCAGGCAGCAAGCCATGACAGCGCCAAGATGAAGACAAGAATCCGAATTCGCATTGGATGCCTTTACGCTTTCGCGCCGAAGTCAACTTATATCCTAGCTGAGTTTCGCTCGAGCACAAATAAACAGGGGCGCAGACCGCGCAGGTTTATCCGGGTTTCGCTGATTGCCCGCCACGGCGATTGCCTCAGGCTTTTGCGCATCAGGGCGATTTCATGCGTCAAGACGACGAATGCCGACTGCGGGCGCGCCAAACGAGCCGCCTCTTGCAGAACCGCCGGATACAGCAGACGGTTTTCATCATGGGAGCCGACCAGGTTTCCAAAGGGCAAATCGGCATAGATCCGGTCTGCTAATGCGGGCGGCAGCGGCGTCTTTGCCGCGTCGGCGCGCAGATGATCTATGCCGGGACTGATTGCGCTGGCGGCGCTGTTCCGCCGGCCCGCCATGATCATCGCCGGATCCTTGTCTATCGCCAGCAGCCGATCGTGCGAGCGCTGCAGCGCGTGTTCAATGAGAATGGTGGATGAGCCGCTGCAAAGATTGACGACAGCCGCTTTTTCCCCCAATGGCTTGACCTGTGTCATAGCGTAGGCGACCGTGGCGTTGAGCGAGCCCGGCATATCCTTCAGGCGATAATCCCGTTTGGAGAGCGGTTGAAGTGTTGTCCGCGCCAGGGCTTCCCAGCATTGCTTGTCCCGGTTCGGCAGAATCCGAAGGAACAAATCGCCTTTGTCGCTGGTCGATTCCAAGCGCAAAGCCGCCGCCAGCTCTTCATGCAAGCGGCTCATCACAGACGATCTCGATCCCGCCGCGCCGATGCCCAATGTCCGCGGCCGGCGCGGGAATAGTTGGGCGGCGCCCGCCAATATCTTGAGCAAACGCGTAAAGTGCTGATGGCCGAGCAGGGCTTTTGGGCGAGGAATTTCGAAGCTATGAATACGATACAGCGCGATCACGGAGCGGAGCGAATGCAGCCGAGCGGGCTGACCGCCATAAGAAAAGCGGAGGAAGCCCGCGCGGCTGTGATTGAGGCGACGGACTTGCGAAGGAAAACGGCCGCGAATCTCATCGATGGCGAATGGCTCCAGGCCCGGGATTATTTCCGCTTCATATTCTGGCGTCATACCGGCTTGCGTCGTGATAGCCGCACCGTAAGCGCTTGAATTATACTATTCATTTGAAAGCCGAATTGACTTAATCGCCGTGTTCGCCTTATTAGACGCTCTGCCGCTAGTGGTCTGGATTCAACTGTTGTAGAATGCCCCGTCGATCCATTTCAGCAGACCGGCTTTCGGACGCGCAGAAACCATTCGCCACAGGACCACGCGATGCGAATCTTTGCCCTCATATTCCCGTTAATTTTTGCCGGTTTCATTCATGCGCAGGAGACGACGCCGGTTTCGCGCCAATCCAACGGGGATGATCCGGCGTCCCCCGTCAGCAATAATGATTCAGCGGACGCCGGCGATGCTCAAAGCAGTAAGCTGGAGAGCCCATTCCTGCAGGCTGACCTGGAGCTGATGGTCGGCAACGTACAGCGGCCCAACGGCATCGTCTGGTTCAAAGACGCGATCTACACAGTTTGCAACGGCGATTGGACGATTTACAAAATCGACGATCGCAGCGGCGATACCGTCACATTTGTCTTCGGCGTCCGTAATGGCAGCAATCTCATCGCTGAGGAGACGGAGACGGGCTTTGATCTTTGGGTGCCTGATGCGGATATGGGCAATCTTTGGAAGGTGGATGAGCGGCGCGGCGCTCCCGTAAGCGTAACGGCGGGTTTGGCAGCGCCCTGGGGCATCGCGCGCTTGAATGACGAGAGTTTCCTCATTAGCGATACGCGCTCAAATTCGATTCTGCAGGCGCCGACGCGGGGTGAACCACGGACCGCGGTCAACGGTCTGCGCGCGCCAACGGGCATCGCGCGCCAGGGCAGCACCTTCTACGTCGCAAACGGAGGGAGCGCAAGACGCGGCATCGAGTACTTTGAGCTTGATGCTGACGGCGGGTTCACAGACTTGCAGCCGCTTGTCTCCGGGCTGCAGAACACATCAAACATCGTCATGGGCGCCGATGGCTATCTTTATTTTTCTTATGCGCTGGGCACGCGCGGCGTGATCGGCCGCGTTGAGCCGGCCCAATGCCATGACGGCGGCTGCGGCAATCAAGATGTGGAGATGGTCGTCTTCTCCGATCTTCCAGCGCCGCTGGCCATCACCTTGTCCGACGACATGCGCCTGTTCCTGCACAGCCGATATCGCCCGGAGTTCTATTGGGTTCAACTGCCGACTTAGCTGGGGACGAGGCCGCGACAATCCGAGCCTCCTAAACAGCAAAGCGGCTGTAACTGCCGCGATGCGACTCGGGCAGACGCAGCGTCAGCCGCCAGCCGGCGTCATCGGCTTGCTCCGATTGTATATAACCCTTGTCGTACAAGTCGGAATAAACCTGGCCGGTTTGGTAGGGAATGACGACTTCGAGCGACGTCATTTGCATATCGAGCGCCGCCCGCATTGAAGACATCAATTCGCCCAGCCCCTGACCCTCGGAGGCGGAAATCGCCACCGTATCCTGGTACATGTCGACGAGGGCGAATGAAGGAAGCGGTCCTGTTAGCCGGTCTGCCTTGTTTAGCGCCAGGATGCGCGGCATGCCGGAGGCGTCAATTTCGGCCAGCGTGTCTTCCACCGCCTCGATATGCTGGGCGGCGTTGGGGTGGCTGACATCGACGACATGCAGCAGCAGATCGGCTTCGGTCACTTCTTCGAGGGTTGCGTGAAATGCCGCGATCAACGTGGTCGGCAGCTTCTGGATGAAACCGACCGTATCACTGATGAGCAGCTCGCGGCGGTCGGGCAGTTTCAGGCGCCGAGTGGTTGGATCCAGCGTCGCGAACAGTTGGTCGGCCGCGTACACATCAGCGTCGGTTAATGCGTTGATCAAGGTAGATTTTCCGGCGTTGGTATAACCCACCAGGGCGACCAGAGGCAGTCCGGAATTTTGGCGCCGCTGGCGATGCAGGTGACGATGGGCGCGAACATGCTCCAGATCGCTCTTTAACTTCGTGATCTTGCGCGTGATTTCGCGCCGGTCGGCTTCCAGCTGCGTTTCGCCGGGGCCGCGCAAGCCAACACCGCCGGAGCCGCCCCGCGCGCCGCCGCCGCCCGCTTGACGCGCAAGATGCGTCCATTGCCGGGTGAGGCGGGGCAGCCGGTATTCGTATTGCGCCAGCTCGACCTGCAAAGCGCCCTCGCTCGTCCGCGCATGCTGGGCAAAAATATCGAGGATGAGCGCCGAGCGATCGAGCAAGCGAACCGATTCGCCCAACTGCTTCTCCAACTCGCGCTGATGCCGCGGCGACAACTCCTCATCGAAAATGACCACGGCGGCTTCACAGAGCGCGACATCATCCAGGATCTCACGCAGTTTGCCCGAGCCGATGAGGGTTTTGGGATTGATCTGCCTGATATGCTGCCGCGTTTTCCCGACGACATCAATGCCGGCAGTCTCGGCCAAGAGGGCCAATTCCGCGAGCGAATCGTCAATGGAAAGCAAGGGACGCCCCTGCTTTAGCGCAATCCCCACCAGGTAACCGCGCTCCGCTTCGGCGCTGTTTTCAACTTGGAAATGTTTCATACAGGCTCATGCTCTGTTTGGACGCGCTGCTGATTAATGAGGGCGTCATCCAGGCCCTCAAGCGCGGCAGACATGGATGATTTCGCCCGCTCGGCATGGGCGGCTTTGCGCGCTCTCTTGTTTCGGATCTTTGTCGGCAGCGGCGGCAAAATGCCCAGATTGGCTTTCATCGGTTGGAAATGTTTCGCTTCTGTACTGGTCACATAATAGCACAATGCGCCGAGCATAGTATCGGCCGGCGGGACCCACTCGCTCAATCCATTGAGCTGCCGGGAGAGATTCAAGGCGGCTACGAGGCCGGTCGCGATATTGCCGACGTAGCCTTCAACACCGGTGATCTGGCCGGCGAAATAGAGCTGTGCCCGGCGGCGGAAGCGCATGGTGGGATAGAGCAGGGCGGGCGCGTTCAAAAAAGTATTGCGATGCATTTGGCCCATGCGAATAAATTCGGCCGCCTCCAGGCCGGGAATTTGCCGCAAGATTTCTTTCTGCGGTCCCCAGCGGATATTGGTTTGGAAGCCGACAACGTTGTAGAGGCTGCCGGAATAATCATCTTGCCGAAGCTGGACTACGGCGTAGGGGCGGCGACCGGTGTGCGGATTGGTCAAGCCGACGGGGCGCATGGGGCCATAGGCCAGCGTATCATCGCCTCGTTTCGCCAAGGCTTCGACAGGGACACAGCCCTCAAAGAAGTTGGGGTCCTCGCGCTCGAAATCTCGCAATTTGATTGTCTCGGCGGTTCTCAAGGCTTGAACAAAACGACTGTACTCGTCTTTCTCCAGCGGACAATTGATGTAATCGCCCGCCTGGTCTTCGCCGCGGCCATAACGATTGCCCTGAAATGCTCGGCTCATGTCGATGCTGCTTGCGCGAACAATGGGCGAAATCGCATCGTAAAAGTAAAGATATTCCTCGCCAGTCAGCCTGGCAATATCCGCTGCCAGCGCCGGCGAAGTCAAGGGGCCGGTCGCGATGATGGCTGGCCGGTCCAGCGGCAGTTCTGTAACTTCTTCACGCAGGACTTTGATGTTTGGATGCCCATGAATAGAAGAAGTGACCCGTTCGGCGAAGCGGGCCCGATCAACCGCCAGGGCGCCGCCGGCCGGCACCGCCGTCTCTTGCGCGCGGCGCATGAGCATGGAACCGAGCATTTTCACTTCGTTTTGCAGGATGCCGGTAGCGCGATCGGGCAGTTTGGAGCCCAGGGAGTTGCTGCAGACGAGCTCCGCCAGCCGATGGCTCACATGAGCGCCCGTCGTTTTGACCGGACGCATTTCGTACAGTAGGACGTGGTGGCCGCGCTGAGCAAGCTGCCAGGCGGCCTCACTGCCCGCCAGCCCTCCGCCGATTACCACAATCGATTGAGACATAACGCTTCCAAATTGCTAGATTCCACGCAGCAGGATCGAGGCGTTTTGACCGCCCAGGCCAAAGCTGTTCGACATCACCGTGCGAATGCCGGGAACATGCCGCGCCACGTTCGGCACGTAATCGAGATCACAAGCCGGGTCGGGCGTATCGTAGTTTACGGTCGGGTGGAGCACCTCGCGTTCCAGCGTCATTAGGCATGCCGATATTTCCAATGAACCGCAGCCGGCCATCGCGTGTCCAATCATACTTTTGGTTGACGTCACCGGGATGCCGTAAGCGTCTTCGCCGAAGACATGTTTGACGGCCGCTGTTTCGATGGCGTCGTTGGCCACGGTCGATGATCCATGCGCGTTAATGTATTCGACTTCTGATGGATGAACCCTGGCGTCATCAAGCGTCCATTGCATAGCGCGCTTGGCGCCGCCGCCTGCCGGATCAGGCGCGGCAACGTGGTAGGCGTCGGAGGACGCGGCATAACCGAGTACTTCGGCGTAGATTTTCGCATCGCGCTGGCGGGCTTGTTCCAGGCTTTCCACGATAAAGACCGCGCCGCCTTCACCCAGGACAAAGCCCGAGCGATCGGCGTCGAAGGGTCGGCTGGCTTGTTCCGGCGCGTCGTTGTATTGTCGCGTAAGGGCTCGCGTGGCGCTGAAGCCGGCCAGGATATAATCGAATATGACGGCATCGACCGCGCCCGCAATGACCATGTCGCATTTTCCCAGCCGGATCAAATCGCTCGCTTCGCCGACCGCCTGAATGCCGGTGGCGCAGGCGACCGATGGCGTGATCAGCGGGCCAACGGCGTTCATCACTTTGCTGACGTAGTGGCCGGGCATGTTTGGCAGGGCGTTCACTATGCTCATTGGATTGGCGCGCTTGTAGCCGGAATCCCGCCAATCCCGTATGCCGGATTCGCCCACTTCATAGCTGCCCAGCGTAGTGCCGATGATTGTCGCGACGCGATGGCCGTTCTCGCTCACGCCGTCGACAGTCAACCCGGCATCCTCGACGGCCATGAAGGCGGCCGCGATAGCGAATTGCGTCGCTCTGCCCATGCGGCGCGCTTGTTTGGGCGGGATGTACTTGGACGAATCAAAGCCCAGCACTTCGGCCCCGATGCGCACGTTCAAGTGGTCGGCTTCGATGTTTTGCAGCTTGCGAATACCGGACTTGCCGGCCTCGATATTGTCCCAGAATTCTTGTTTTTGTCCCAAGGGTGAGACGACGCCCAAGCCGGATATGACGACCCGCTTGCGGCCATTTCGCATTAACTCCATACCGGGCTGCTCCGAATTAGACCGTCTCCTGGGCAATGCCGCTGCGAATGGCGCTGATGACATTTTCGCGCACGGCGGTTCGCGCCTGCTGTATGGCGTTCTTGATGCCGATAGCGGAATTGCCTCCGTGCCCAATAATTACAACACCGTTCACACCCAGGAGAGGCGCGCCGCCGATTTCCGATGTATCCACGCGGCGCCGGATGCGGTTGAAAGCCGGCCGCGCCAGCGCGCCTCCCAGCATGGACACGGCGTCATTGCGGAATTCTTGCCGAATGAGGGTCGCCACATAATGCGTGGTGGCTTCAAACATTTTGAGCACGATGTTGCCGACGAAACCATCCATCACGATCACATCGGCGACCGAAGTCATGAGCTGCACCGGCTCCACATTGCCGACGAAGTTCATCTTGCCGCGGCGGAGCAGGTCGGCCGCTTCCCGTATCAGCAGGTTGCCTTTGATGTCTTCGGCGCCGTTGGAGAGCAGGGCGATGCGCGGTTTGGAACAGCGCATGACGCGCTCGGCGTAGATGCTGCCCATGACAGCGAATTGCGGCACCCATTCCGGTTTGACATCCGTGTTGGCGCCAACATCAAGAAATATCATACGGTGATTATTGACGGTGAAGAGCGCCGAGAGGACCGGGCGTTTGACCCCCGGAATGCGGCGCAGCGTTTTCATAGTAGCCAGCGCATGCACAGCGCCGGTATTGCCCATGGTCACGAAGGCGTCGACATCCCCTTTTTTCACCGCGTCGAGCGCCACATGAATGGATGTGGACGCCTCCATCTTGAGCACATCAGTCGGTTTTTCATCCATCGCAATATCGTCCGGGGCATGGAGGATTTCGACTTTGCCGCTGTCGACGTCGTGATGCTTGAGTTCCGATTCGATTCTACGCTTGTCCCCAACCAGGACGATAGTATCGCCAAATTCCTTGGCAGCAAGGACAGCGCCAGCAATATCGCTAAGCGGGCGATTGTCGGTTCCCATCGCATCGAGCGCAATGTGCATCAAGCGCAGCCCCTCCCTATGCTTCCACAGTCAGACTGGCGACATATAATACGGCAGGAAGCCCGCTTGCTCAAGATGAATTAACCGCGCCGCGCGCGCTGCGAGGCATTGACATTTTCCGGGGAGATCTTATACTTGGTTGCATTCTTAGCCCTGATGGCGGAACTGGCAGACGCGCACGGTTGAGGGCCGTGTCCTTAACAGGGTGGAGGTTCGAGTCCTCTTCAGGGCAAGGCAGAAAAGCTCGCCGGGTTGGCGGGCTTTTTTGTTGCGCCGTTAATTGAGCAGTTGTAGACTGCAAAAAGGCAACAGCAATTGCAGCTTCAACGCGCAAGGAAGAAAGAGTTGGCCGCCGCATTGCTGTGTCAAGGCATTGGCCGCGTCGCCGGCGCAAAACTGAAGGCGGATAATGAGCGACACGAGCGCCTCGCTTCTCCAGCAGGCATATACGCTTATAGAGAACGAAGAACTCGAAGCAGCGCAAGAGTTGCTGGCGCCGCTGCTGGAAGAAGACGCAAACAACGTTCACCTGTGGTGGGTTTATACCCATGCGCTGCGCGATACCGGCATGGGCCAGGCGGCGCTCGAACGGGTTCTGGATCTCGACCCTCAGTATCCTGGCGCGCGTGAACTGAAAGCCGATGTCCTCGAGGCGCAGTTGAAGGATCCTGACCTCGTTGCGCTTGAGGCGAGCGAACCCGGCGCAGATCAAAGCGCCAGCGAATTCAACATTGATGATTGGGAAAGCTTGAAGCCAGCAGCGGACGCCAGCGACGATAGCTCGTCTTCACCGGCTCGCTTGCTCTTGATTGGCATCCTGATTGCCGTCATCATCGGCGGTGGCTTGGTTCTGTCCGGCGCTGTTGATTTGTCCCCGATAATCTCCGAGATCTTGCAGACGCCGGAACCGCAAGTGATCGTCGTCTCGGAGCCAACCAGCGAGCCCGGCGCATCCGAAGGTGATATCGAGAGCGCCGCGACGCTGGAAGAGCCCGCCGCAACTGCGATCCCCACTTTGGCGGCGACGGCCGAAGCTGTCGCGGAGCTGCCGCCGGCATTGACCGCCGCTGCGACCGTCGATGCCGAGGAAACGCCCGCCGTCGAGCTTTCGCCCGCTGCCACAACGCAATTGGAAACGGAAGCGCCGCCCGAGGTGGATGCGGAGGAAGTCGCCGATTTTCTTGGCCTTGTTGCGGCGGCGATTGACGAATTTGAAATCGATCAGTCACAAAGCGGGACCATCTCAACCAACCTGGGCGCCACGCTGGTCATACATGTATGCGCCATCCCGGGACCGGAATTCAATGCGCGCCTCAATATGGTGTTGACCTCGGTGGTCTCTCTTGCCGATGATCTGCCTGAAAATGTTGAGGCAGTGGCTGTCGGCCTCCTCAATTGCGACGATCCGGCGGCGAGCTTGCGCATCATCGGCGTAGCCCGAAGCGTACTCGCGGACTTTGCCAACGAAGAGATCGAAGCCAGAGATTATCAACGCGCCTGGCAGCCTCTGCCTTGAACCTGGCGTCCAGCACCGGTATCCTAGCGGTTTGTCGCCACTGGATTTCTTGACGTTGGTCCAAAGCCATCATGAGCGCCGGAAGAAAAGTAATCAGCAAGAATCGCAAAGCGCGCCGGGACTACCTGGTCAAGGACCGTTACGATGCCGGTCTGGTGCTGCTTGGCTCGGAGATAAAATCCATTCGCAACCACAACATCAACATCGGCGATGGTTTCGTGCAAGAGCAGGATGGCGAGCTGTGGCTGATGAACACGCATATTGCGCCTTACAAAGAGGCCAACATCTTCGGGCATGCCAACCCGCGGCGGCCGCGCAAATTGCTCCTGCACAAGCGGGAAATCAATCGCATCATCAGCAAAATCCGTGAGAGCGGCATGACCGCCATCCCGCTGCAAGTCTACCTGGAGCGCGGCCGGGCCAAGGTGGAGATCGGCGTCGCCCGCGGCAAGAGACGCTATGACAAACGGGCTGACCTGGCCAAACGCGACGCCAATCGGCAGATCGAGCGCGCATTGAAGGAGCGCTAACCTGACTTGTTTTCTGGTTGAAGCGCCCCCCGCAGGATGCTAAAATCGTCTTGTCTTAATCAAATTGGCTTTATCCTGAAGGTTTTATGACCGCAGTCAACGACAACAAACCGCGAGTTCTGTCCGGTATTCAACCCTCGGGCAATTTGACCATTGGCAACTACCTGGGCGCATTGAAGCAGTGGGTCGAAGTTCAGCATGATTACGACTGCTTCTATTGCGTGGTCGATCTGCATGCGATTACGATGCCGCAAGATCCGGTGGAACTTCGCCAGAGAACGCGTGAGAGCGCCGCTATGTACATCGCCGCCGGCATCGATCCGGAAATATCGACGATATTTGTGCAGTCGCATGTGCCGGCTCACTCGGAATTGGCCTGGATGCTCACTTGCATGGCGCCGCTCGGTTGGCTCCATCGAATGACCCAATTCAAAGATAGAACGGCGAAACAAACGCAGGAATCCATCGGCGCGGGCCTGCTTAATTATCCCAGCCTGATGGCGGCCGACATCTTGCTTTATCATGCGGATTTGGTGCCGGTGGGCGACGATCAGAACCAGCACCTGGAATTCACGCGCGATTTGGCGCAGCGCTTCAACCATCTTTATGGCGACACCTTCACCTTGCCCTCGGTGATGAATCCTCAAGCCGGCGCCCGCATCATGGGCTTGGATAACCCCACAGCCAAAATGTCCAAGAGCGAAGCCTCGGAGAATCACGCCATATTCTTGCTTGATGAGCTGCCGCGAGCGAGAAAAAAGATCATGCGCGCGGTCACCGATTCGCAGCGCGAGATTCGCTTCAGCGATGAGCCGGAACGCGCCGGCGTCAACAACCTGCTGACCATCTATCAAGCGATCAGCGGCGAAAGCAATGCGGCGATTGAAGCGCATTTCGCCGACAAAGGTTATGGCGACCTGAAGCGGGCGGCGGCCGATTGTGTGCTGTCCACGCTCGAGCCGCTGCAAGCGCGTTACTACGAATTGATGAACGAGGCCGGTTATCTCGATTCCGTGCTGCGGCTGGGGCGGGAGAAGGCGAGCGCGATTGCGGATGAAACGCTGAAACTGGCGCAGGAGCGCATGGGTTTCCTGGCGCCGTCTTGACCAGCGCGCCAATTTTGACTAGAATCATTAGCGAGCCCCATTCGTCTAGCGGCCTAGGACGTGGCCCTCTCAAGGCCAAAACAGGAGTTCGAGTCTCCTATGGGGCACTTTAACCTCGGACGGCGGGCGTCTGAGGTTTTTTGCGTAGATGGCTATGAATGCAAATTGAAATGACCGAATTGACTATGATTTTCGTCGCCGCGGGCAAGTTGCTCTTGGCTACTTGGGGGAGTATACTTCTGCTTGAGCTTGATGGACCGCGGCAGCGGCAACTGAGTTGCACGACACTAGAATCGCCGCGCGCGTAGTGACGGAGCGCCGCAATGTTAACAACTGAACAAATCGGGTCTTTCCATGAAAACGGTTATTTGGCGGTTGACCGCCTGCTTGATTACGAAGAAGACTTAGTACCTGTTATCGAAGAATATCAGCAGCTGCTGGACGAGCTTTGCGGGCAGTGGGTCGCGGAAGGGCGCCTTGACGAGGGTTTCAGTGATTTGCCATTTGAGAAGCGGCTGGTCGAGGTGTATCGCGCCGGCTGCGATTATTATCAAGCCTTCGACATCGCGCTGCCCAACGGCGGCATTCATCCTGATACGCCGATACACTTGGGCCCGGCCGTCTTCAATTTGCTGCGCAGCCCGCGCTTGCTGTCGGCGGTTGAGTCCCTGATCGGCGGCGAGATCTATTCCAATCCCATTCAACATGTGCGCATCAAACCGCCGGCCCGCTTGGTCAAAGAGGAAGACGCGAACAACGCGATCGTCAGCGCGACCCGCTGGCATCAGGACAATGGCGTTGCGCTGCCCGAAGCCGATGCGACGCAGATGGTCACCTGCTGGGTGGCGGTGAGCAAAGCGACGCCGGAAAACGGCTGCCTGCAAGTGGTACCCAAGAGCCACCGCAAGGGCATCGCCCTGCATTGCACGATCAGCAATCAGCTGGGCATCCCCGAACAATTGATCCAGCAAGAAGTTGCCATTCCCGTGCCACTGAATCCCGGCGGCGTGCTTTTCTTTCATCCGATGTGCAAGCATGGTTCGCTCGATAACATGAGCGATGCTTTTCGCTGGAGCTTTGACCTGCGTTACAACCCAATTGGTCAAGCCACGGGCCGGCCGCATTTCCCCGGCTTTGTCGCCCAAAGCCGTCTCAATCCCGAGTCTGAGATCGCGGACTATCGTCAGTGGGGGCAGCTCTGGCTAGACGCCCGCGCGCGACTGGCCGATATCGAAGCCATCAAGAGCAACCGCTGGACTGACGATGATCCACTTTGCGCGTGAAAATTGCGGCGTTTTGAATTAGGTCTATAGAATTAAGTCTATAGAATTCACGATATAGAGATTAAATTCATGATGGCCTGGCCGATTCAGGGCGTAATGAGGCAGCGATGACGAGTTGGCTGCAAGAGATGTTTCATGTCGAAAAACCGGTCATTGGGATGTGCCATTTGCTGGCGCTGCCC
Source organism: Chloroflexota bacterium (assembly GCA_028875245.1). Classification (GTDB taxonomy): domain Bacteria; phylum Chloroflexota; class Anaerolineae; order Aggregatilineales; family Phototrophicaceae; genus UBA6055. Next base: position 43,900 of record JAPPEU010000035.1, on the reverse strand, counting down.
GGCGACCCGGATTACGACAGCGCCAGGGGTATGCCCGCTGTTGTCGCCGATGCGCGCGCCAATCTTCGCGCTCTGCAGGAAGGCGGCGTCGACGGGGTGATGTTCTCCAACGAATTCAGCCTGCCCTATCTGACAAAAGTGGAATCCGCGACGGTCGCCGCCATGTCTCGCGTCATCGCCGAACTTTACGACGAAATCAGGATACCCTTCGGCGTCAATGTCCTTTGGGATCCTTATGCTTCCCTTGACCTCGCGGTCGCCACCGGCGCCCAATTCCTGCGCGAGATATTCACCGGGGTATACGCCAGCGATTTCGGATTATGGGATACAAACTGCGGAGCGATTGTACGTCACCAGCACCGGCTTGGCGGGAAGGACATCAAGCTCTTCTTCAACATCTTGCCTGAAGCGGCCGCATATCTCGCCAATCGGGACATCGTATCGGTCGCGCGCTCCACCGTCTTCAATACCGGCCCTGATGCCCTGTGCATATCGGGTTTGACCGCCGGGGAGGAGACATCCGCGGCAACGCTGCGGCTGGTCAAAGACGCGCTGCGCGATATGCCTGTCGTCGCCAATACCGGCGTCAATCATGCCAATGTTAGCGAGCAACTGAGCATCGCTGACGCCGCGATCATCGGCACCGCCTTCAAGCGCGACGGTGAATTTGAAAACCCGGTTGACGCAGCCCGCGTTAGCGCATTGATGAATGAAGTAGAGAATTTGCGTTAGGCGACCTCTCCAGAAGTGGTCATCCTCCTGAAGAAGAGCGCGCTCTGGCCGAAATCCGCCTCATGCAGCGAACGTGTCAAAACCAGGTGACTTGCTCCGCCCCGGTATCGGTAGCCAGCGCAAGCGCGTCAAAGCTGCGCTGCATCAACTCGAGCTTTATTCCACTCAACGCGGCGTCATCCCACAAATTGTCGAATTCATCCGGATCTGTTTCCAGGTCAAAGAGTTCGCCCAAGCCATGTCCGTGATACACGACCAGCTTATAGCGCTCGTCGCGGATCATCGTGGCGAAGGTGCCGCTGTAATTCTCGGTCATGGCCGGGTTGATCGCACTGTAGTATTCGCAGCGCACAAAATCTCTATGCTGATCTTGCGCGCCGCGTTCGCTGAGAAGGCTGCTTAATGAGATGCCCTGCATGCGCGCTGGAATGGGCTCGCCCGCCATCTCGAGCAGGGTCGGCGCGATATCCAGCAGCTCGACCAGGGCCCCCCGCCGCGTCCCTTCCAGGATATGACCCGGCCAAGACATTATGAGCGGCACCCGGACCAAGCCCTCATAAAAGCGGCAGCCCTTCAGCAGCAGGCCGTGGTCGCCCAGCATTTCACCGTGATCGCTCATGAAGATGACGATGGTGCTGTCGCGTTGGCCTGTGCGTTCCAACGATTCCAGCATCCGCCCGACATTGTCATCGATGAGTTCAATCATCGCGTAATAGGCCGCCTGAATCCATTTGGCGTTGAATTCATCCGGTCGGCGGCTGGGATTCTGAAAGTCAATATCGCTCAGTCTCGCTTGCGCCTCCAGGTCGCTTTGGCGGAATTTGGGGCCGGACAGTGAATCGATATCAAAACGATCCAGGTATTGCCGCGGCGGGTCGAATGGCTCATGGGGATCAAAGATGTTGACACTCATCAACCAGGGTTTGCCGCCGTGGTCGGCTTCCATAAAATCGATGGCGCGGTCGGCGCACCAGGTCGTCTGATGCAATTCCGGCGGGATATCGTGAGGGCTCTTGCGCATCTCGCCCAAGTCATGCCCCAATGAAGCCAGCCAGTCTGCGTAATCGTGCCCGGACTCCCATTGATCTTCCGGGTCGTGGCTCCAGTGAAAGAGCCGATAACCATCATGTTTCGGGCGCGGTTCGATGCGACCAAAAGCGCCGGCCAAATGGAATTTGCCGGCCAGCGCGCAGTCGTAGCCGGCATCCGCCAGCAGCGCCGTCACCAGCGGAGCCGCTTCCGCCCAATGCACGTTGCCGTTGCCGCAAGCGTGAACGCTGCTGGGGTACATGCCGGTCAAAAAGCTGGCGCGGCTTGGCGTGCAGATGGGGCTTTGGCAAAAGGCGCGTTCAAAAGCGACGCCTGTCGCCGCAAGCCGGTCGATATTGGGCGTATTCAGCTGCGCGTTGTTGAGCGCGCCAATTGTGTCATAGCGCTGTTGATCGCTGCATATCCAAAGAATATTTGGCCTATTGGCATCCATGGCGTCTCTCATTCCTTGCCGGGCAATCAGGCTCTCAGCCTTTCACGGCGCCGGCTGTTAGTCCGGTAATCATATAACGCTGTATCAGAAATCCAAACACGACAACGGGCAGCATGATGACGACGGCGGCCGCCGAAATCTTGCCCCATTCGTAGCCTTCATAACCCATGTAGCGCGTGATGATAACGGGCAGGGTCACCGTCTTTTTGCGCGTGATGACCAGGGCAAACAAGAACTCGTTCCAGGCGAAGATGAATGCGACGATCCCGGAGGCGATGATGCCGATGCGAACCAGCGGCAGTTCAATTAGATAGAGAATCTGCCACAAACTGGCGCCGTCAATCATGCCGGACTCGCGCAATTCGAGCGGCACAGCACCCCAGACCGGCGTCAGCGTCCATATAATCAGCGGCACGCAGAATATAAGATAGATGATGATCAAGCCGATATGCGTATCAAGCAAATCAAGCCGGGAATAGAATACAAAATAGGGCAGCAAATAAATCATCCCCGGCACCATGCGGATTAGCAGGATGGTCAGCAGAGAGTTCCGGCGCGCCCTGCCCCGCATGATCGTAATGGCGAAGGTCGCCGGTATCGCGAAAAGCATCGCAAGCGCCACCGACCCGGTCGCAATGATGACGCTGTTGGCGAAGGCGAGGCGGAATTCCGAATCCTGAAAGATGGCGCGGAAATGCTCAAATGTGGGCTCAAAAATAAACAGCGGCGGATAGGCAAAGGCATCTAACGTGTTCTTGAGCGCAAGCAGCAGGATCCAGGCAATTGGAACGAGGATCGCCAGCCCGTATATGACGCCAATGACGTAGAGGCTGAACGTGGTAATTTTCGATCGGCGCGTCATTAGTTAGGAAGCCACCTGGAAATTTCGCAGCAGGTATCGCATCGTCGGTCCAATGATCAACAGCAGCATAAAGAAGAAAACGACGATTATCGCCGAAGCGTAACCGACTTTGAGATAACTGAATCCGCTGACATAGGCGTAAAAGTTCACCGTTTCCGTCGCCGCGGCCGGCCCGCCGGCGGTCACAATATAGATGATCGGGAAAATTCCCAGCGCTTCCATCGTGCGTAGTATGCCGATAAAGGTGACGGTCGGCTTCAGCAAGGGCAGCGTTACATGCCTGACGGTTTGGACCCATGTTGCGCCATCAATAACCGCTGCTTCGTAAAGCTCATCGGGAAAAGATTGCATCGCCGCCAAAAACATAAGGGCGACGAACGGCGTCCAACCCCACACGGCAACGATGACGATAGCCGTGAGCGCCCAATTGGCATCGGTCAACCAACTGGGACCATCAAGCCCCAGGAGACTCAAGAAGTAATTGACGCTGCCCAGCTTGGGCGTGAACATAACGCGCCAGGTCAAGCCGGTCACGATGGGCGGAATCACCATCGGCGCGACAAGGACGTAACGAAGCCACCTCATGCCGGGCAGTCGTTCGTTCATGACGACGGCGATAACAAAGCCGAGAACCAGCTGCAGGGCAACCGGCGCGACGATGAAAAGCGCGCTCACCGGAATGCTCTGCAAAAATCGCGCATCATCCAGCAGGCGGCTGTAATTCCGCAAGCCGATGAATCGTTCCGGTCTGGGACTGGCAAATGACAGGGAAGACGTGCTCAGGTAGAGCGTGAAGAGCACCGGCAGCACGGTGAGCAGAAGCAAAACGATGATCGAAGGCGAGAGATATTTGAAATATGCGCGCTGCGGAATCGGCTCATACGCTGCCATGCCGCGCCTCTCGACCATTGCTTAGCTTTTCGTGGTGATGTCGATGCGGGAAACCAGGAAAACCTGGCGTTTACGCTGAAAACACAATGAAGGATGGCTCTCGAATTCCGTTATTCAATTCGAGAGCTGTCCATTGAATGCCACAGCGTTATGGCAGGTATCCCTCGTCTTCGAGCATCTGTGTGATTAGCTCATTGGCGTGGTTGAGCGCGTCTTCCGGCGTTCTCGCGCCGATTTCCGCTTCTTGCACCGCCTGTCCCAGAATATCGCCCATCAGGGGCCAGCCAGCGAATGGCGGGTAATAGTCAGCCGGCGCGGCCGCCAAGCTATCCTGAAAAGCCTTGAGGAAGGAGCCGCCGCCGAAATCATAGTCATACTTGGCGATGAAGTCCGCGTCTTCCCACAGGCTGTCGCGCGTCACAGCGATATGCGGCTGCGCCAGCGCAATCTTCTTCATGGTGTCGAAGCTCATCGCCCACTCGAGGAAGGTGTAAGCCGCTTCCTGATGTTCAGAATCGGCCGTTACACAAATGCCATGCGCCGCGAACGACGGTTTGGGGCCAGCCGCCCCGCCCGGCACTACCGCAAAGCCAAGATTGCCCGAGACCTTTGATTCTTCGGGATCGAGGATGCGGCCAGCCAAAGGCGCGCCTTCCATGACCACCACAACCGTGCCCTGCTGCATCGACCGCACGACATCGGGGTATTGATAAGCGGCGACGCCCTCGGGACCATAGTTGTTCTTCAGGGTAACAAAGTTGGTCAGCGCCCGAATCGCTTCCGGCGAGTTGACGGTTGGCGTCAGATCATTCGGGAAGTCGACGAAAAACTTGGCGCCTTCGCCATGGAAGAAAGAATTGTAATGCCAGATGTTGCCATGGGCGGCTGGCGGATTCCCTCTTAGGGCGATTAAGGGCACCTCATCGGTGTGAAGCAGCGGAGCCATTTCAAGCAGTTCGTCATAGGTTGTCGGCGGGCTCTCGATGCCGGCCGCTTCAAATATGTCAATCTGATAATACATAATGATCGTTGCGGCAAAGTGGGGGATGCACTGCTGCACGCCATCCCAAGCCATCGCGTTCATGGTCGAAGCAATCAGGTCGCCGTGGTCCAGCGCCTCTGGGTCCGAAACGTCAGTGCCCCAGAAGGTTTCAACTGGCGTTACCCAGCCGTTCTCGGCGTAGAGCGGTATATTGCCGCTCTGAATGCCAACCACGTCATAGTTGCCCGCGCCACTCGCCAATTCGAGCTGCGCCTTGCGTACGGAACCTTCTTCGTCCAGCAACTCGAATTCAACGCTGATTCCCGTCAGCTCTTCGAATTCTGGTTCGAGATCTCTTAGCCCGTTGGTAAAGCCGCCGGCTATGTAGAGAAAATTGAGGCTTGTCCCTTCGTATGGCTTGTCATCGCTCTGGCTCATGACCGGAATCACGAGCAGCGTACAAAGAAGTATTGCGAGTATTTTGCGAATCATGATTTGCTCCTTATTTCTTTATCAAGCTTACCGTCGGCTGTGCCAAATGCTGTCTCCTTTCTGTTTATCCACCAGTGCGCTGGTCGCCCGGGCCGCGCGACTGTCCAAAATGCGGTATCGATTCGGCAGCGTCCGCCCAACCGGTTGCCAGCGACACCAAAACTATAGCGCAGCGCTGTCCATAGTGCCAAGCATTATCGTTCTCTGTTACTTGGCGCCGCCCTGCCGCGCCTGCGATTCCGCAAGAACGGCTGTACATAAGTCGTTCCAAGAAAGTAATGAGAATGATCGCAGAACAAACGGAAATTGCCATAACAATCGAAAGGTTGTAGGGGCGAGACGGTGGCTCGCCCACTTTGTCTATAGATTGCTTGTCAGTTTTCGCATGACTAACTTGGTTCTACTTAGAAGCGGGACTTTAACCGGCGCGAGATCAGCTGTGGTAAAATTCTTATCAGCAGAAGGTCAAGACTGCCTGAAAACGCTGGCGAAACTAGAATATACGGCGTCACGCTTGTATGGAAAGGAACTTAGATTATGTCCGATGAAATCCGAGAATTGCGCGTCTCCAACGACGCCGCGAAGGACCCCGAAGAATTGCAGCGGCGCATCGCCGATGATGGCTACCTGTTTTTCAAGCGACTGATCGATCCTGAGCGCATGTGGGAGCTGCGCCGCGAGATGATGAGCGCGCTGCAGCGGGCCGGATGGCTGGTGGCTGGCACCGACCCCATGGACGGGATCGCCGACATCAACATGCGCTTCACCGAAGGCGACAATGAGTACAGCGCCGGCTATTCCCAAGTCTATCGGTTAGAGAACTTTCATCGCTCAGCCCACTGGCCCGAATACCTCGAGATCGTGGAGAAGATGGCGGGCGCGCCAGTCATGCCGCATCCGCAGAAGGTCGCGCGCGTCTGGTTTCCCAAATACACTGAACACACCACGCCCAAGCATCAGGACTTCGTGCACTTTCAAGGCAGTTTCAACAACATCACCTGCTGGGCGCCCATCGGCGATTGCCCGATTGAACTGGGAGGACTGGCGGTCATTCCGGAATCTCACAAGGTCAATCGCGTCTTGGACCATCATTTCTCGCTTGGCGCTGGCGCCTTGGTAGTCGACGAAACTGAGCACGAAGACATCAACCCGGTCTGGCATGCCACTGATTATGAAGCCGGGGACGCGCTCTTCTTCCCCATGTTGACGATTCATCAGGCGCTGCCGAATTATACCGAAGACAAGCTGCGGCTCTCGCTGGACAATCGTTATATGATTGTCGGCGAAAATGTCGCCGAGCACATGCTTACGCCGCATGAACCCAGCCAACTCGCCTGGGAAGACATTTACCCGGGCTGGCAGCATGACGACCTGAAGTACTACTGGAAAGCCTACGACAATCCTGTTGTCGCGCGCGATACAAGCTATCGCGAAAAAGGTATGTTGGAAGCGATAGAACTGGCGCGGGCCGGCAACGAAGACGCCGTCTTTGCCCTGAGGCGCAGCGCCAAAAACGAGCCCGAATCGGTAGCGCCCGAAGTGCTAGCCGTCCTGGATGAACTCGGCGTCGCCGTCGAGAACTGAACGAAAACCAACAACGGCCGCGCGGCCAATCACGTGAGCAATTCGACAAAAGGCGAGGGCTATCGCATTCCCGCCGAGTCGATCCAAAGCGAACTTGTCGTCAGGCGATCACGATTTCTCAGTACGATACAGATGGCGTCCACCGTAGCCGATGCGCGCGCTGCCATAGCGGAAGCGCGAAAGGCGCTGCCGGACGCCAGCCACCATGTCTACGCTTTCAAAGTTGGATTTGGCAACTCGGTCAATGAGGGCATGAGCGACGATGGCGAGCCTTCCGGCACCGCCGGTCCCCCGACGTTGGCGGTCTTGCGCGGCTCCGGCATCGGCGACATCACAATCGTCACCGCTCGCTACTTCGGGGGCGTCAAGCTGGGCGCTGGCGGACTGGTGCGCGCCTACACCCTATCCGCGCAGGAGGCGCTGCGCCAGCTGAAGACCGAGCTGAAGCTGGAGAAGAAGACGGTCGGGCTCGAAATGTCTTACTCGCAATACAATGTGGTCAAGTGCCTGATTTCCGCGCACGGCGGCACCGTGGACGATGAAGTGTTTGACGCGCAGATTCTGATCGTCGCCACCTTTGCCGTCTCCAATTTGGATCGCTTTGCGGCGGAGCTACAAGAGCGGACCGCTGGCGCTGTGCAGCCGGTGGATCTCTCCTGACGCTTACTGGCTCATTCTTGAGGCGACCAGCCGGCGAACTTGCCAGACCGCCCGGTGAGAGGGCGCGATGGTTTCGGCGCGCGTGATATATTGGCGCGCGTCATCGAATTGATTGTTCTCAATCAAATAGCTGGCCAATTGCACCAGGAGCGACACATCGCTGGGGAAGTCTTGCAAAGCGCTGTTTAGCGTCTGCACAGCGTCCTCACGTTGGTTGCGCGCCCAGCGGATCTGGGCGATGCCCAAGTCAATTTGTGGATCAGGCCCTGCTTGCTGCGCCGCCTCCTGAAGCACTTCCAGAGCGTTGTCAAGGTCCTTCCAACTGCGGTAGCATTTTGACAGCAGGACGTAGAGGTCAACCATTCTCGGCGCGATCTCTATCGCCTGCTCCAGCAGATCCACCTTATCTTCCGAAACTGGCCGGTTCGCGCTGAGGATTACTTTCGCTTCAGCGATGTTCTCTTCAAAGGCCGGCAACGACACCTGCAGCTTGAGCCGCTGAAGTTCCAATTCCAGGTCATCGTCGATTTGCGCCAGGGTTTGGCGACAGGCGTCGATCATTTCGGCTGCGTATTCCTTATCGGCATCCGCCAGCGCCAATTGCGCTGAGTACACATAAGCATAGGCGTTGGCATCGAGCTGGCTTTCCAAAAGCTCATAGGCGCGCTCGTGATCGTCCAACTCACACAGGCGATCGACCACGTCGCCGGCGAACATGCCCTCCTGATCTAACTGCAGCAGCTTCTCAAAATAGAGCCACAGCTCGTCGTCTTCAGCGTCAATCATATAGGTCAACGCCAACTGGAGCACGGCCAGGTCCTCAGGTTCAATGGTCAGGTACAGCTTGAGCGAATTGGCGATCTCAACAGTGAGCTGATCTTCTTCATCGTATTCGTCGGGGTCAATCAGCAACACATCTTCCACGGTCCAATCGTGGACGTCGGCGGTCATCAAAAGCTGAGCGTATCGCCAGTAGAGCGCTGAATGCTGCAGGCCACGCTCCAGGGCGAGCTGGCATGCATTGATGGCCTCGGCGAATTGGCCCGCGCTCATGTGGATTTCGATCATTGCGCACCAGACGCTCGCAGGGGCGTCCAGCTGCAGCAGGGGCGTCAGCAAATCGCTCGCTCGCTGCGATTGTCCCAGATTGGAAAGCCCCAGCGCGGCAGCGGCGGCGCCTGTCAGCGCAGCATCATGAGACGCAAATGCCCGCCCCACCAATGGCATAATAACGTCGCCGGCGTCGCGAATCCCCGGCTGCATCACTTGCCTGGCCATCATGCCTAAAGACCAGTTGGCGAACTCGCTCGGGCTCGCTTGACACAGATCCGCCACTTCCAGGTACTGTTCGCGGATATCCGCCTCGTCCCAGGCGACATCCCAGAAATGAAGATAGACGTCAAGATTCCAGGCGAATATATTCTCCAGCAGTTGGTCAAGCACTGGCGGCTGCGCCTCAAGCGATCCGTAGTCGAGAATCGCCGCGGCGCCGGCCTCCCCCGCCAATCGTCCGTAAACATCCGAAGCCACCGCCGGCAGCGAGCTGACCGCCCCAGCCATGGAATCGAAGCTGTAGACCAGCACTTCGCTTTCCGCCTCGCTTGCTGTCAGGCTCATGTCGACTTCAAGCTCCAGCTCGAAGCCATTCGCCAAGGTCCTGAATTCGCCATCGAGAATCACATTGTTGGCCAAGCCCTCCAATTCCCAATCCGCGATCGTGAACTGGTAATCAGAGACGGAGATTTCGCTGCCGTCGGCGGCGGGGCCAATCTTGGCGAAGCAGCGATATACGCGCGTATCCGGATATTGCTCCAGCAGGTAGCAGAGGCAGGCGGCCAATCCCATCGCGACATCGGGCGCTTCCGCAGAAAGGATGGGATAAACGCTGATTCGAAATTGTTCATCCGTCTGAATGGATTGCGCCAGGCCGGCCGCGCTGCCGAAGATAGAGGTCGGCGTCCCGGAATCGTCGCGTTCCTGCCCGAGCGATTTCATTCTGTCGGCGGCGTTTAACATCGTCCGCGCTCCAAAAAATACACCCTGCCAATAAGACAGGGTGCATTGTAAAGCAGGCTATGCTGTTTCAACAGATGCCGCCGCTAGTTTACGATCCGCACCTGGCTGAAATCGCCGCGGAAAACTGTGTAATGGTTGTTCAACCAGCCCTGGCCAAAGCTGCCCTCCACCAGATACCAGCCGCGACCTCTGGATAGACCGAGCACCCGCAGCACCGTGCCGCCCGGCACGTTCGTTATAATGCTGTGGCCGGCGCCCGGACCCGTGCGGATGTTGAGATAGGCCGTGTTGACGACCGCTCGCGGAGTCGGACCGCCCAGGTGCGCGCCTTCCCGCGGGCTCGTGCCAGCCCGTGTGATGCTGGAGTAATTCCCGCGCGCCACGGCGTAGCTGGAGTTGACCCAGCCGCTGCCGGCAGCAGTGATGACTTGATACCATAAGCCGCCGCTGTCGATGGCGGTGACCTGAAGTTCGGTACCGCCTCGCACGGTTGTTAAAATAGGGTGACCGGCGCCCGGTCCCGTGCGTACATTTAGGTAAGCGGTATTCACAACCAGATGTGGCGCGCCAGAAGGAATAGCCGGCTGCGGGCCCGCGGCTGCCGGCCCACCGATCGTGGGGACACCGGCAAAACTGTTGCGCGTAACTGTGTAAGTCCGGTTCAACCAGCCTGTGCCGGCTGACGACTCGACCCGATACCAGATGTTGCCAAACTGCCTGGCGGTCACCAATAACTCTGTGCCGCCTTTGACTGTCGTCAAAACAGGATGGCCGGCTCCTGGTCCGGTCCGGATGTTCAGGTAGCCGGTGTTCACGACCACATGCGGCGCCCCCGCCGGGATGTTGGTGCCGCTGCCCAGATTTGCCGGCGTGTGCTGGTTTGGCACACCGGAGAAATTACCGCGGGCGATCGTATAAGACGAGTTTACCCAGCCATTGCCAGCCGAGCTCGAGACTTCCATCCACTTGCTGCCAACCAGCTGCGAAATCACGGGAAGTTCCGTGCCCCCAGCGACGGAAGTGATGATACCGTGGCTGACTCCGGGCCCGCTTCGTACGTTCAAGCGATAAGTGTTTACCACCAAGTGCGGCGCATTCTGCGCAACAGCGACAGACTGCCCCAACGCAAACAGCATCGCCATAAGCATCGACAAGAGCAATATCCGATATTTGATGCGAGTGGTCATAACGTCCCCCGTAAAGACCTAAAAGCGTATACATATCCGTCGGAACAAGCGTCAGTATAGTTGTCACTAAGATAACGAGCAAACGCATATACAAGCAATTTCAAACCTCTCGCGCCAATCACCCCCCGGCGCCGCCGACAAGGAATGGCCATTACCCTCAGACAGGCCTCCAAGCGACAGCAAGCATTCGCAGGCCGCAGACAGAAAATTGACAGGCCCATATTCCTGTGTTAATATAACGCCAGATCGCAAGAGGCGAAGGGGTGCGCTATGGCTTTAGCGGAACAGATGACAGTGGGCGAGATGACCGACATTTCTGTCTTGAATGTAACACCAGCCGCGGTTTCAATCATCAGGAGCCTGCTTGAACAGCGGGAGATACCCGACCATGCTCTGCGCGTATTTGTGACCGGCGGTGGATGTTCTGGTTTGCAGTATGGCATGGCTTTTCAAGAAGCGCCCGAAGCGGGCGACACCGTTGTCCGCTGCGATGATGTGCGTCTGCTCATCGACCCGACCAGCATGATGTATTTGCAAGGGGCAACGATTGACTATGTCGATAGTTTAATCGGTGGCGGCTTCCGCATCGACAACCCGAATGCGGTTTCAAGTTGTGGCTGCGGGCATTCCTTCAAGGGTTCGGACGACGCGGCTGCCGATCAGAGCCAGGGCTGCGGCACCTGCGGCAGCTATTAGGCATATCGCAGACGCAAGCCATTGGGCCGCCTGCCATATTTCCGTCCCTAACGCCGAAGCAAGCTGATAAACAGGCCGGCAAGGCCCAGCCCGCCTAGCGCCAGTATCGGAATGATAGGCGGCAAATCCAGCAAGCGGGATTCTTCCGCTTCGACGATCGCGATCTGATTGACAAAGGGCGGCTGCGTCGCTGGCGGCGTAAAGGTCGGCAGTGGCGTCACATCAACAACTTCCACCGCTCTTGCCGCATCAAATTCCGCCGTGGCGATTTCGATAGTCCGCGGATTCGTGCCTGACGCGTCAGTTGACGGGCCGGCCGCGCCGCCTGGCAAGGCCAGTTGATCGAATGTTTCGATCACTTCAATCCGCGATGTATCGCCTGCGATCGTAACCAGGTCCCCGTATACCCAAGCCCGCCTGTTGGGTGACAAGTCATATCGCAATTCATACCAGCGATAATAGTTGCGAAGGACCGGATAGACGCTGCCATGGGCGATCGTGCCGATCAGATCGCTCTCGATATCGGGCAGCGCCCGGACATTGACGTTCCCTGCGGATTGCAGGGCTTGCAGCCGCGCCGCCGGCAACGGCGACGGGGTGAAACTGGCCGTGATCGTCGGCGCGAAGGCCCCCGCGTTCTCCGGCGTGGGCGTTACCAGATTGGCGCGCACCGGGGTCGCCTCGGCGCCGCCCTGCGCCCACAGAGGAAGCGCCTGCGCCAGCGAGAAAACGGCTGCAAGCGCGCAGATGCCGATGTAGCGCAAAACGCGACCGGCCGGGCGCCAGCGGTTACTACCAGAATATGATGTTGACATCGGTGATGCGACCCTGCTCGGCGATGACGCTGCGGTTGTCGAGCATATTAACCATAAACCCTTGATAAAGCTGACTTTCTAGCCCAACAACTTTCCAATTGCTCATGACAAAAGGTGGAATGGCGGCGCCTTCCGGGCAGCGATTGCAATCGGCCGGAATCCATTCGCCGTTGTAACGCCGCGCGATATGCAGGTGGGTCGCGGTGCTATATCCACCGAGGCATGAGGCATAGCCGAGCAAGTTGCCCGCTTCTACGATCTGCCCCGCCCGCAGCGCGTCATGGGGGCTGAGGTGCAGGTAAACAATCGTCCAGCCAGTGCCGTCGTTCCCGTCTTCGTCGAGATCCAGCACCAATACGCCAGCGCCCAGCCTCACGATCATGCCGCGCGCAATGGCAGTGATCGGAAAGGAGGATGTATAACACCAACGGTTGTCCACTTCATCCGGGGGCGCAAAGTCAACGGCGGCCCAGGCGCTGCCGTTTCCCCAGCCGCCGTGGAATCCTCCGGTGAAGCGCCAGACATCCCCGCGGGGAAAAGGCAAGGTCAATTCCGGCTGACGCAGGTCGGACGGGACCGTTTCGAAGGCCTCTTCAAATGGATCGCCAAACAGACGGCGATATGTCTCGCGCAGACCTGATTCGCCGATGCCCGCTTGCCATGCTTCGCCGTCGGCAAACTGCGCCAGCGCAAACTGAACGGCGATGGAGCCGGCATTCAGGTTGGGATCAAAATAGAGTCGGCTGCCGTCCGGGGCGTCAAGTATTGTTTTCCCGCGGTATTTCCAATCGTAATATCCCTTGTTGAGTTGGTCCGCCAGCCAACTGGCCTGGGCATACAGACCTTCTCGACGCGCGTTCGGCGCGTCTTCAGGGGAAAGCAAAGGGTTGAGTAGTCTCTCTTCGTCAACCGCTGGGTCCGATAGCAGCCCGGCAGCGTGTTCAAGAAAGGCGAGCAGAACGCGGGCATCGACACTGAACTCTTGTGACACCCGTTCAATTGCCTGGCCAGCGCTGAGCTGCTCACTAATCGGCCTGCCATCGGCTTGTCGCGTCGGCACCGCCACTTTCATTCGGTGGAGGCGCCCCGGTTGGGCTGCGACGAATTCTTCAGTATCAAAGCCGGCCGCGCCGATGGAGCGCACCAGCCGCGAATCCGGCAGAATGCGAAATGGCGCCGTATATTCAAGCGGCGTCTGCGGCAGATTAATGACCTGCCCCACCTCCAGAAAATCCGGGTTTGGCAGATCATTCGCATTCAGCAATGCCCGCATCGAAACGTCATATTGCGCCGCGATTCGTGACAGCGTGTCTCCCGGTCGGACGGTATGCGTCGCGGCTTCGCCGGGCGCGCTGCCAGGGGACGCCACTGTGGTCGTCGGCGTGCCATCGTGATAGACGCTTGATGGCTCTGCAGGCGAAACCGCGTCGTCGGTGGCCAGCAGCAGCGGGCGATGGTCATGCTCGCCGGCGCCCGTCCCTGTGGCTGAAGGCGGCGCTGCGGTGGGTGCAGGCAAGCGCTGCGTTTCAAGCGCAACGGGGGCCTCCGCTTCCGCTTCTTTTTCGGCGCTATCCAGGCCGGCGCCACAACCGGACAATATGGCAGCGCCGAGCAGCAAGCCGGTTATCGCGCGCAGCCTGGCGGAGATGGATATCGTCTTGGCGATGGCAAAAGGCACTTGGGTGTACCCTCGAACAACAGTATAATAGTTTAGTATGGCGGACAGCGGCATCAAACTGGGGAGTGATTTATGGCTAGCGCTGATGAGGTAAAGGACATGTTTCCTGCGATGGTGGAACGGCTCATCCCGGATAAAGTGGCTGGCATGGACGCTACGATTTTGTTTGACCTGAGCGGCGACAATGGCGGCTTCTTTTGGATCAAGATTGCCGATGGCGCAGCTGAGACGGGCCAAGGCGAAATGGCTGACCCATCCATGACCGTCAAAGCCAGCGCTGACGATTGGTTCGCTGTCGCGACCGGGCAGACGAATGCGATGCAGGCCTTCATGACTGGCAAGCTCAAAGTCCTTGGAGATATGGGTTTGGCCATGAAAATGCAGACGATGTTCGCGCAGTAATCCCGCCGGGGACGCCTAGTCATCATCCAGATCCAGCCCCAGCGACGCGAAGCTCAAACTGAAGCCGGCGGCGTCCAAAGCCTCGTCAAGCGCGTTGGCGATTTCAACATCGTCGGCGTTCTCTTCGAGGCTGGAAAGAATCTCAAAGGCGCGCTTGCCACCGATCTCGCCGAGCGACCAGATCGCCATCATCTGTAAATCCTGGTCATCGCCGAGCGTGAATTCGCCGATGCGCTGAACCGATTCCTTTAGCTGGATTTGCCCGCAAGCTCTAATCGCCTCATAGACGCATTCGCTGTCGGCGCTCTCCAGCTCGTCCATCAGCAGATTCCGCCACTCCTTGCTGCAGGTGCGCCCCATGGCGAAGAGCGCGCCCAGTTTAAGCTCATGATTGCCGTCGGCGTAGGCAGCGCGGATCAAGGCCTTAACCTCGGGATGGCTCGAATTGGCAAACGCTTCCAGCGCCCGCCGCCGAATCTCGACCGATTGACGGAGGTCTGTGTGCATTCGGCGCGCCAATTCTTGGGCCTCGGCCGCCAGCTCCGCCGGGATGTCACCATATTCGCCCAAGAGTATGAAGCGCCCCAGGCTCTCTAAAGCGCCTGTCCGGACCGAATAGTCAGGGTCGCTCTCCGCCAGCGCAAGCAGCTTTTGCATTGTCTCAACTGATTCATCCATCCAAAGCAATTCAACGGACGTCGACCTGACGAGGCTGCTCGCATCGCTGAGGCAGCGCAGGGCAATCTCGCGGTAATTCAACTCGAACATGGCCTCGCTGGATTCATTCAGCGCGCGCAGAACTCGGTGCTTGACAACCGCCGGAAGAACCATCCAGACGGGCTCGATCGCGCCAAGTTCTTCAGCCGTCAAGTCGCTTAGGCCATAGACCAGCGTCGACGGGATGACCGTCTGTGAAGACAGCTCCGCGCCGTTCAGCGCCTCAACGAGTTCTTCAAGCGGAGGCTTCGATAGCGGGAGTTCGGTCCTTGCGTCGTCCGTTGCTAACACGCGCGCGCCCCAGTTGGTCAAGAGATTGATGGCGGGTTGACCAGGTCGTAAATCATGATCACAAGGCCCAAAGCCAGTAGCAGCATGATGCCCAGCTGATGTATTCGCGCTTCGGTTCTGGCGTCAATCGGCTTGCCACGCAGCAATTCTATGACTACAAACACGATCCGCCCGCCATCAAGCGCCGGAATCGGCAGCAGATTGCTGATGCCCAGGAAAATGCTGATGAGCGCGATGAAGTTCAGCATCAGCCCGGGGCCTTCCTGCAAGCTGCGCTGCAGTAACTCGCCGCCAATCTTGCTGATGCCGATGATGCTAATCGGGCGCGCATCCCTCCCGCTGAGCGAGCCATCAAGCAGGCGACCGGGTATCGAAGCAATGAGCTTGAAAGTCTCGGCAGTCGTCCGCAGGCTGTACGACAAAGCGTCGGGTATGCTCTGCGGGATTAACTCACGTTTGAAACCGGCGTTGGCAAAGCGCGTTCGGTCTCGCAGCCCGAACTGTGAGCGAATCCCGAGCCCCAGCCGCCCTTCCCCTTCCGGCGGATTTTCACGAGGCGACACGATCACGGCGATACGCTCCACCGAGCCATCGCCGCGCTCGCGGTTGAGCGTCAGCGGCAGGGGGCGCCCGGCGAATTCCCGCGTCGCGTCCAGCAAAGTCTTGGCCGCGTCGCCCGACGGCGGGATCGGCGAGTGGTTTATCTCGGCAATGATGTCACCGGCTTGTATGCCAGCCGCTTCCGCCGGCGACCCTTCGAGCACGCGCATTACTTGCACCAGACCGGAACGCTCGGCGAAATCCGGCTTTACCGTCAGTGAGTATTCTTCGCCGTTCTCCTGCCGAATGAGGGAGAATTCGATCGCATCCCGTTGATAGGCGCTCAGCTTCTCGTGGAATTCAGCGAAATCAGCAAAGCGTTCGCCGTTGATTCTTTCAATGGCGTCTCCTGCCTGGGCGGCGCTGCCGTAGAACATCGAACCGGGCGGAATCGCCGCGATTTGACTCAGGCCGCCAACGGGCAGGGAGAGGCCAATCAGGGCGACGAGGAAAAAGAGGAACAGCGCCAGAATAAAATTCGCGATGGCGCCGGCTGACATAAAGAAAATGCGGCCCAGCGCCGGCGCCTCATTGACAGACATCATCTTCCGCTCGTCGACGCCGCGGAGCTGCAGCATTTCCCGCTCGGATACAACGCGGACGAAGCCCGAGCGCCGCCGCTCAAGGTTGACGCGATCGCGCTTGACCTTGTCCTCGCTGGCGGGCCCGATCATATCCTCGCCCAGGGGCCTGACAAACCCGCCAAGCGGCAGCCAATTCAGCGTAAACTCAGTTTCACCAAGCATGAACAGGCGGCCGACGCGTGGCGGGAAGCCAATGCCAAACTCAAGCACGTTGATGCCCACGAACCTGGCGGCGATAAAGTGGCCCAGCTCATGGATGATCACAGCCGGAAGCAAGACGAGCGCGAAGGCGGCTATGGCAAGCAGAATGTCGTTAGCAGCGGCGGAAACCAGCATGAATGATCACCTCTTTCCAACTTCCAGTTGACACCATTATAAGGGCGAGTGGCGGCGAGGCGCAAGAACGCCTGTTACTTCCGCTCAGGCCGGCGGCATAACGCCGGCGCCGGCGCCAACGCCCGATTGCATGACTTCGATTCCCTCGGAGAGGGCCAGCAATCTGCCCGAGACCGCGCCGGCGTCGCTTGCCAGGCAAATGCAATGCACATTGGGTCCCGCATCCAGCGTGTAGCAAACCGCTATCCCCTCCTGCTGACGCCAGCGGCGCACCGCCTTCATTATCATCAGCGAAAGCGGCTCCCAATACAACAAGGGTGGCCGGCTGGTCATCATCACGGCATGCATGAGGTTGCTGTCCTCTTCCACAATGCTGGCGAATCGGTCGAAATCCCTGCGCATAATGGACTGCTTTACCGCGTCAATGCGTGCGCGAGCAGAAGCCACCCGGGCGGGCTGAAGGGCGCTGCTCGCGGCCGTCATGTGCCCGGCGCTCGATCCAACATGTTTGTGTTCCCGGCTTACGATCGCTATGACGTCAACGAGATCCCAGTGCTGCGGCGGCGCGAACGCTTCCGCAAACGAAGTCTCATGGGAAGAGCCGGCGAGCCATTCCACATAACCGGCCGGGACAGAGCGCGCAGCCGAACCGGAACCCAAGCGAGCCAGCGCAGACATTTCGCGCTCCGTCAACTCAAAGCGCGCGGCGGCGGCGGCGGCCACCGTCAAGGCGGCAAAGGCCGACGCTGAGGAAGCGATGCCCGTACCCATCGGGAAATTGTTGCGCGATGCGACGCTGGCAAACGCATCCATGCCGAATCGTCTGCGCAGTACATCAAGGTGCTCGCGAACACGGCGCAGCGTGCCCTCACCCGCCGCTTTGCCGTTGATCGTCAGTAGGTCCTCGCCGAGGCGCCTGTTCCAATCTACGATGGTCGTCGTGTGGAGGGCGGACAGATTCATACTGATGGACGAATTGGCCGGCAACCGCAGACTGTGATCGCGGTTTCCCCAATACTTTACGAAAGCGATATTGGAATGCGCTCTCGCCGTGGCTGTCTTCCTGGCTTCAACCAACGGGCCGCTGCCCATCACTGCGCTTGACCGAAGTACTACTGGAATTGTCAGACATTATCACTAGACTATAATTCCTGTCCACCGCTAACAGGACATGGCGCATGTTGGACATCTTTGCCGGCTTGATAGCGACAACTCGGCCCAAACAATGGACGAAGAATGTACTCTTCGTCTTCCCCGCTATCGTGTTCAGCGAAAAACTGTTTGAGCCGGATCTCGTCGCCCGGGTCATCATCTGCTGTATTCTCTTGATCCTGAGCGCGGGCTCCGTTTATATTTTCAATGACCTGGCTGACCTGGATGCGGACCGCGCGCACCCAGTCAAGCGGCTGCGCCCGATTGCCGCCGGCCGCGTACCCGTTTCTTACGCGAAGTTGGCCTCAGTGGCGCTGCCGCTCTTGGCGCTAATCGCCGCTTTTCAGTTTGACACGCGCATCGCCCTGCTTATTCTAGCTTACTTCGGGCTGCAGCTCGCCTACTCTTTGTATCTCAAACACATTGTGCTGCTTGATATCCTGGCTGTGGCGGCCGGCTTCGTCCTGCGCGTGATAGCAGGCGGCATCGTCATTGACGTCAGTCTGTCGCCTTGGCTTTACGCCTCCGCCGGGTTGCTCGCGCTCTTCCTCGTCATTGGCAAGAGGCGGCAAGAACTGGCCTTGCACGGCGATATCGCGCGGGAAACCCGCCCCGTATTCAGCCGTTACAATCTCCTGCTGCTCGACGACATGCTCCGTGTGGTGACCACTGCGACCATGATCACGTACATCATTTACACTGTGGAATCGCCCACGATGATTCGGAATGGCGAACACTTGGGATTGCTGACGGTTCCCTTCGTCTTTTATGGTTTGTTTCGCTATCTGTATTTGATTCACGTGGAAAAACGCGGCGGGGCGCCGGACGAAGTTTTGATGACCGATCGGCCGCTTCAGGCGACGCTTGCGCTGGCCGCCTTTGCATATTTCCTGATTTTGTACGTACTCTAGGTGAGCATGAGCCCTGTCGCGAGCGCGCCCGGCAAAGTCATTCTTTGTGGCGAGCATGCCGTCGTTTATGGCGCGCCGGCGATTGCGCTGCCTCTTTCGGGCATCCGCGCCTACGCCAAGATAGTCAAGGGCGATCATCCGCTCACCATCATCGCGGAGGATTTGGCGGAGCCGCCGCGGGTGTATCGCACAGGCGAAATGGATATGGCGGATCCCCTGGCGCTCATGGCAAGATTGGCAGTCGAATACCTCGACGCCGAGGATATCAGCGGAGCGATTCGGCTGAAGTCGGATATACCCATCGCCAGCGGGCTCGGGAGCGGCGCGGCGGTGTCGACGGCGCTAGGCCGCGCTATCGCGATGCTGTACGCCAGCGAGATTCCCGACAAGGAATTAAGTCAGCTCGTCTATGAGGTGGAGAAGCTTCATCATGGCACGCCGAGCGGCGTCGACAACACGGTCGTCGTCTACGAAGCGCCGGTTTATTTCATCAAAGACCACAGCATTGATCTCATTAAGATCGCCAAACCGCTCCAATTGGTATTGGCCGAAACCGGCATTGCCGCGCTGACGCGAGATGCCGTTGCTGCCGTCCGCCGGCGCAGGCAAAGCGCGCCCGCCAGGACAGCTGCGACCTTCGCCGAGATCGGCGCCATTGCAAACGAGGCGAGAGATTGCCTTGCGAGCGGCGCCACAAGAAGATTGGGCGAGCTCATGACCGCGAACCATCGCCTGCTGCAAGGGCTGGATGTGTCCTCCCCGGAATTGGATCGCCTGGTTGCGGCTGGTCTGAACGGCGGCGCATACGGCGCCAAGCTGTCCGGAGGCGGCCGCGGAGGCAATATCATCGCGCTGGTGGACGAGCATTCAGTCGATGCGGTGAGGGCAAAACTCCTTGAGGCCGGCGCCAAGCGGGCCATGGTTGCCAGCGCTGGCGAAGGAACAGGCGACGATGACGATTCTGATTAAGCTCGGCGGTTCGCTGATTACGGACAAGCAAAAAGCCAGGACTTTCCGCCCTGAGAGCGTACGCGGACTGGCGGCGCAACTGAGCCAGTTTCGGGCCGAAAACGAGCAGCAGCAAATTGTCATTGGCCACGGGAGCGGGTCCTTTGGCCATTTCGAGGCGCAGAAACACATGACCGCGCAGGGAGTCGAGACCAGTCAAGATCGGCTGGGCTTCGCGCAGGTTGGAGCGGCCGCGGCCGAGTTGAGCCTGATGGTGCTGCAGGAGTTTATCGCCGCCGGCCTGCCTGTGATGCGCTTCCAGCCATCATCCACGATAGTCGCCAAGGGAGGGCGCATTGCGTCATTTGACAGCCGGGCGCTCATGCTGGCGCTGGAAAAACAGCTTGTGCCGCTGGTTCACGGCGATATCGCGGTAGACCGGGAAATCAATGGCGGCATTATTTCGACAGAAGCCCTCTTTGCTCATCTCGTTGAGCCGCTGCGGGTCAGGCGGATTATCCTTCTGGGCGAAGTGGCCGGCGTGCTGAATCACAGGCGCGAGCTTGTCCCGCTCATTACGCCACTGACGCTGGAGGACATGCTGCCCTCGCTCAAGGGTTCCGATGGCGTGGACGTTACCGGCGGCATGCTGCAGAAAGTCAAGACCATGACCGCGTTGGCGCGCCGGCATCCAGCGCTGAGCGTGGTCATTGCCAGCGGATTGCAGGAGGACATTCTGATTGATCTCCTGGAGGGGCGCGAGACAGTTGGCACCCGCATCCGCGCTGACAAGGCCGTCAGTTCGCCAGAATCTTCACATTGACCAGCAATGGGTAGAAGCCGAATGCATCGTAGCGGAGATCGACGATGTTTGCGCTGGCTGCCCGCAAACGCACAGTTTCGCTTATCGGCAAGATCAGCGCCGCGTTCATGAGCAGCGTTTGGATGTCGTAATATTGGGCGCGGCGCCGGGCCGGATCAATCTCCTGGCCGGCCTGAATCAGCAAATCGTTCAAGGCAGGGTGCGGTGAGCGCGAAGCGGCATAAAGCGAATTGTCAAGGAAGACGCGGCTGAGCATTCCCGGATCAATGCCATGGATGCTGACCGGCAGCAAGTCGTATTCACCGGCTCTTATCTGGCTGTTCAACTGCATTCTGCCCGGCACGGGTTCTACAACAAGCTCGATGCCGAGCCGCCGCCATTGCTCCCGCAGGAAGGCTCCGACTTCAGCCAAGCGTCCCCAGGGCGGCGCCAGCATCGTCAACTCAAGCCGGTCTCCAGCAAGATCCAGAATCCCGTCCTCATCGCTGTCCGCATAGCCGGCCGCCGACAGCAGCGCCTGCGCCTCCGCAAGATCGAATTCGAAACTATTTCTGAAACCCGTATGCGCATATCCGGTGCTCTCGGAGAGCGGCGACCAGGCCACCGGCGCCGCGTTCAAATAGACCTGGTCGCTTATCGCTATCCGATTGCTGGCCAAGAGGAGCGCTAGACGAACATCCCGCCTGTTCAGGGGAGCGCGCTTGGTATTGAACAGCCACTGCGCCGCGAGGCCGGGAATCGCGGTAGGCAGCAGGCGGACGCGGCTGTTGCCCGCCAGATTGTGCGCGGCGACCGGCGACACATCGTCCACCACGTCTTGTGTACTGCCAAGCATCGACAGCAGATCGGCCTCTCCGTCTCGCATGACGGAGAATTCAACTGCTTCGATTTCGTCTCCGCTGAGCGGAGCATAGATGGCCGGGTCGACGGCATAGCCATCAAAGCGCCGCAATTTGATGCGCTCGCCAGGCAAATAATCGACCAGGGCGAAGGGACCGGTACCCGACTGATGATACTGATAACGCAAGCCGTCATGGCTCTTGAGCGCTTCAGGGCTCGCGATTCCCAGAAAAGGCTGGGCAAGGCTGTCCAGGAGCGCCGCATGAGGTTCAAAGAGTCGCAGCCGTATTTTGTATTTGTCAAGAACATCGACCTGATGAAGCGGACCTAACAATTCTCTTGCGAGGGAGCGCTCCGAATCGGGACGAAAGATGCGTTCAATGTTGAAAGCGACCGATTCAGCCGTGAATTCGCTTCCGTCGTGGAAAGTTACATCGGGCCGCAGGCTGAAACTGTAATCCAGACCATCCGGCGATATCTCCCAGTCTGTTGCCAAGCCCGGCAGGAAAGCGCGGCTGTCAGTGTCGCGGTAAATCAAGGTATCGTAAATCTGGCGAAAGACCATGCCGGCTTCCGGCAGCTCGCTCACATGCGGGTCCAAAACCGGGATATCGGCGGAAAACGCGTAGCGCAAGCACCGGCTGTCGTCTTCACAGGAAACTTCGCTCCCCGCCGAGCCGCAGCCAGCGAGGGCCAAAAGGCAGATCGGCCCGAGTGCGACGCGAATTAGCCAATGCGCGAATGCGCTGACGGCGCGCAATGTCGCACCATGGCGATTCCAAGCTTCGCGCCCTTGCGTGAGCGCCTGGATGAACCCGCCAATCTGCATTGCCGCTCGTCGGAATCTCATGCAGGGACTTTACAATCGGGCCGTATTTTACTAGCGTAGATTATAGACGCTTGCGTTTCCCACTGGAAGAAAAGCTGCCGGCAAATGACGTCGGATATTCGTTTCCAACCCGACCTTGAACAAGAAGACGCCTATTCCATTTTGCCTGTGTGGCGCAGGCTGAGCGCGCTGCTGCTCATCATGACGGGCGCCCTGCTGGCGATTGTGTTGCTCAGCGAGCTTCTCCAGCGCCGGTTTGACGCGCGGATTGAACATGTTCTTTCCCTGGCTTTGGCGCCGCTCATCTTGCTCGCCTGGCTCATCATTGCTGTCTTGCCGGAATACCGGGCGGCCCGCCCGCGAAGGCGGCTCATCGGCGTGGCGGTCCTGTCTGCCTTGACAGCTTCCGCGATTGGTCTGCCACTGATTGAAGACTTTATGCGCGTCGATGAATGGCTGCCGCTGCAGTCAGTTTTCCAGCGCATAGTGGGTTATTCACTGAGCGTGGGCGTCGTGGATACCGGGCTCAAGTTTATCGTTCTGCGTTATCTCATCTACCCTCAGGGCTTGCGCGTTCGAAGCGACGGCGTCGCTTATGCCCTGGCCAGCGCGATGGGTTACGGCGCCTTCCTAAGTTTCGCGCTCATCTGGAGGCTCGAGCCGACATTGGGCATCGCCGCGATATATGTGCTGGCAAACTTTACGATACAGCTCGCTTCCGCCATGTTCATCGCGCTGGGAATCATCGAGTCCTATTTCTCCGACGCCTACCCGCTGGTGCTTCCGTCGAATGTGGCTGTCGCTGCGCTGGCGAGCGGCGTCATTACCGCCTTGCTCGGCGGGTTCCTCAGCGGGCCGCTGACCACCGCCGGCAACACGGCGCGCCCGCTCTTTGCCTGCGCGATGTTATTGGCGTCTTTGATCATCACCTTCGGGACGGTGTATTTTCTCTACAGCAACTCGGAACGGCGCGAACGTGAAGCGTATATGAGCCAATGGAACACTGATGGAATTTGAAACCGGTCGAACGCCGGCGATCCAGATTACGCCCAGGCAGCGCTGGTCAATCGCCATCACATATTTTCTGCTCATCTGCGGCTTCGCTCTCGGCGTCAATCAGCGCGACAGCACACTGAATCAAGCCAGTGTGTACAGCAACCTTGAAGCCGGCATTAGCGCGAGTTATCCGGCGCGCTGGCTGCTGGAGGAATCGGGCGCCTACATCTTCCGCGTGCGAGATATGTCTCATCGCGGCTACAATACCGTCATCGAAGTCAGCACGGCGCCCGTCGGGCCCGATACAACTGAACGCAACATCCTCGATCAATTGAGTTTGCAGCGTTCGCAGACTCTGACCGACTATTCGGTGCTCGGCTATGATTCCTTTCGCCTTCCCGATGAAAGCCAGGCGATCTCGATGTCGTATTCTTATGTCGCGCGCGATGCCAGCCCATTCCTGGAGGGCGTATCGTCCATCGTCAATGGCCTGGATATTCTGGCGATACGCCGCGGGCAAGCTGTGATCATCGCTTTTCGCGCCGATATCAGCGTCTACGGCCGCGAGCTGGAAACCTTGCGCTGGTTCGTGCAAAACCTTGAATTTTGAATGATTGCTCTCGCGCTGATGTTTAGACCTCGTAACATAACGATCCTCCTGCTGCTGCTGTCGTCGATCCCGCTCCTGGCGCAGCGCCCGGGCGACATCGACATCGACCAGATAAAGCGGGCGACAGTATTCATCTATCAGGTGGAGAGCGCGCTCAATGACCTGGTGATCAAATGCGTGAGCAGCGGCACGCTGATCAGCGCGGACGGATTGATCGTCACCAATGCGCACAGCGTTCTGCCCGGACAGCAATGTGACGGTGACCAGCTTATCGTATCCCTCAATGTCGACCTGTCGGAGCAGCCCATTCCCAAATATCGCGCGGAGGTTTTCAGCGCGGACGCCGGCCTGGACATTGCCGTTCTGCGCATCGCGCGCGAGCTGGATGGCCGTCTTATCTCCAAGGGCGGCCTGCCCATCTTGCCCTTCGTTGAAGTGGGCGACTCTAATGCGGTCGCGATTGATGACAACATGATCGTGGCTGGCTATCCGGATTTCGGCAATCAGCCGGTCGCCATTGCGCGCGGCACGGTAACGGCATTCGTTTCCGAACCAATCGGGCGCGGCCCTTCCTGGTTCAAGACGCGCGCGGAAATACCCGGCGCCATGTCGGGCGGCGGCGCTTACGATAGCGCGGGGCGGCTAATCGGCATCCCGACGAATGCGCCTTTCGGCGGGCTGGCGGCGGCGGCAACCTGTCGCTATATTGCGGATACCAACCGGGACGGCTTGGTGAACAACAGCGATGCCTGCGTGCCGACCGGCGAGTTTGTCAGCACGGTTCGGCCGATAAGCCACGCCCAAAGCCTGATCCGCGCGGCGCGGCACAACCTGAAAGTGAACATCGCCACCGCCCTTGCAAACGTTCCCGCGCCATTGCATCCGCCGCGGGCGTCGCGCCTCTTCTTTGCGCCGTCGGTCGCCGATGGCGGGCCGTCGACCGTTGTCGGCGCCATGCCAAACAACACAAAGAGCCTGTTTCTGTTTTTTGACTACGACAATATGACAGCGGAGACGGTATATGAGCTGCGGGTCACGCGCGACGGGATTCCGGATACAACCTTCAGCCTGCCCCCGGTGCGCTGGAGCGGCCGCGAAAGCGGGCTCTGGCATATCGGCAGCCGCGAGCAGGCCTGGGCCAACGGCGCTTACGAGTTCACGCTTTTGATCAATGGCACATCCGTCGGCAGCAAAAGGATCGTCGTGGGCGGCGCCGCCGAAAGCTCGTCCCAATTCAGCGATATAGTATTTGGCACTCTCGATCAATCTGGCGCATTAGTCGGCAACGGTTCAATTTTACCGTTGGGCGACATCGCCTCCGCCAGATTTCTTTACGCCAATATGCGGGCCAATGCGCCCTGGTCCGCCATCTGGTATTTCAGCGGCGCCGAAGTCGCGCGCAGCACGGACAATTGGTCGGATGCCAACCACGGCGCCAAAGTGATCAAAGTCGCGCCAAACGGGGGTTTGCAGCCGGGGCAGTACCGTCTCGAGCTCTACATCGCTGGCGCGCTCTCGGCGACGTCGGACTTTATCGTCGCTGGCCGGCCGGCTGGTCCCCTGCCGGAGATATTCACCAACATTCGTCATACTTCAGTGGATTCGCCCCTTGCCGCGCGCGCCGCCCCATCATCAACGAGCTTTCCAGGCTCGATACAAGGGCTTTACGCACTCTTCGATTGGCGGCAGATCGCCCCCGGCACGCCATGGACGCTGCGTTGGCTGGTGGATGATCAAGCCTTCTTCCAAGCCACCCAACCTTGGCTGACCGTCGACTCCGGCAGAGACTTAACCGTATGGATCGACCAGCCGCCCGATGGCAGTTACAAGCTGCAGCTGCTGGTGAACAACCTGAAACTGGCGGAAGAAGAAGTGACGATCGGCATCGGTCAACTGCCCATCGATCGACTATCCCAGAGCGAGGGTACGATTCTCTCCGGCAAGATCATCGACGCGACGACGCGAATTGGCATACCGAGCGTGACAATCGTGCTGGTGAGCGAAGATTATGCGGCGAGCGAGTTCCTTTGGAGAGAGGATCAAATCTTCGCCCTTGCCACATCGGATCGCAATGGCGACTTTCAGTTCGCGCGCCCGCTGGCATTCGATACATTCTACAGCATGGTGATTGAAGCGGATGGCTACATCCCCCTTGCTGCGGACGAATTTGACTTCTCCGCGGACCAGCCTTATGCCGAAATCGAGATAGCTATGGCGCCGGGATGAGCGCGGCCAGGAAGACGCGGCTCGACCTATTGCTTGTTGAAAGGCGGCTCGCCCCCAGCCGCAGCAAAGCCGCCGCCATGATTATGGCCGGTGAAGTCAGGGTGGGCAGGCAGCTTGTCGACAAGCCGGGAACGGCCGTCGCGGTTGACGCTGACATCGCACTCAAGGAGAAAGCAAAATACGTCGGCCGCGGCGGACTCAAGCTGGAAGCGGCGCTGAACGCTTTTGCCGTGAACGCGGCGGGAAAAGTCTGCGCCGATATCGGAGCCAGCACCGGCGGCTTCACCGATTGCCTCTTGCAGCGCGGCGCGGCCAAAGTGTATGCGATAGACGTCGGCCGCGCGCAATTGGATTACCGCCTGCGCAATGACAAACGCGTAGCAAACCTTGAGAATACCAACGCGCGCTACCTGGAGACGCTCGACGAAGCCGTCGAAATCGTTGTGATTGATGTATCCTTCATCTCGCTTCGGCTCATTTTGCCAGCGGTTGCGCGTATCATGGGCGAGCCTGCCGACGTCATCGCCCTGGTGAAGCCGCAATTTGAAGCGGGACGCGCCTCCGTGGGCAAGGGCGGCATCGTCCGCGACGCGGCGGTGCATCGGCGCGTGCTTAACGATGTGGCCGCCTGGGCGGTTTCGCATGGATTAGCCCCCGTCGATCTCATTCGCTCTCCAATCACCGGCGCCAAGGGCAATGTTGAATACCTGTTGTGGCTGCAGCAGGGAGCGGGGACGAGACCTCCACGCGGCATCCACGAGAGAATCGACGAACTGACGACTTCAAAATCTATAGCTTCCCCTACTCCAAAAGCGTCCGATGCTTCATAATTGAGCCAGGAATTATCGACCAGGGCGACGGATGAAGATCGAGCGCATCCGAAACTTTTGCATCATCGCGCATGTTGATCACGGCAAGAGCACGCTGGCTGATCGCTTGCTGGAGTTGACCAATACCGTCCATGCGCGAGACATGCAGGAGCAGCTTCTCGACAGCATGCAGCTGGAGCGTGAACGCGGCGTCACCATCAAGGCGTCGGCGGTGCGCATGCGGTATGAGGCGCGCGATGGCAAGACCTACACAATAAACTTGATTGATACGCCGGGTCATGTCGATTTCACTTATGAGGTCAGCCGCGCCTTGCAAGCTTGTGAAGGCGCGCTCCTGGTGGTGGATGCCAGCCAGGGCATCGAGGCGCAGACGCTCTCCAACGTATACCTGGCGCTGGAACAGGACCTCGAGATCATCCCCGTCATCAACAAGATTGATCTGCCCGCGGCGCAGCCCGATGAAGTCGCCCGCGATGTTCAGGATCTGCTGGGCGCTCAGGCCGATGATATGCCACGGATTTCCGCCAAGAATGGCCTGGGCGTGGCGGAAGCGCTGGAAAAGGTCATCGCGGAAGTGCCGCCGCCGGCAACGAATAGCGGCGAGACATTGCGCGCGCTTGTTTTCGACTCGCACTATGATGCCTACAAGGGCGTCATCGCTTATGTGCGGGTGGTTGATGGCGCGGTTGCCGGACGCGAAATGCTCAAGCTCTTTGCCACCGGCGCGCGCTTCGAGCCGGTTGAGATTGGCGTCTTCGACCCGGTCATGCGCGCGACAGGCGAGCTGATGGCCGGCGAAGTCGGCTATATCGCGACCGGTCTGAAATCGGTGCAGGAGTGCCGGGTCGGCGATACGATCACCTTGGCGGCGAAGAGCGCGGGTCAATCGCTGCCGGGCTACAAGCAGATCAAGCCAATGGTCTTCGCCGGCATCTACCCGACCCATAATGAAGCCTATGCGGACCTGCGCGACGCCCTGGAGAAGCTGCAACTGAACGACGCCTCGCTGGTATTTCAACCCGAGACATCGCAGGCTCTGAATTTTGGCTTTCGCGCCGGCTTCCTCGGCCTCTTTCACATGGAAATTATGCAGGAGCGGCTGGAGCGGGAATACGATTTGGATATTCTGGCTACCGCTCCCAGCGTAGAATACCGCGTCTTGCGGAGGGATGGCGCGACGGTCTTGATCGACAGTCCCGCGCGCCTGCCCGACGAAGGCGCCATCGAAGAAATCCGCGAACCCTGGATGGAAATCCAAATCTACGCGCCACAACGCTATATCGGGGCGGTCATGGAATTGGTCATCAAGAAGCGCGGCATCTACCAGACCACCGAGTATCTCGATGCCAGCCGCGTCATACTGCACTTTCAGATTCCGCTTTCGGAGATCATCATCGACTTCTACGACAAGCTGAAAAGCGTGACGCAAGGTTATGCCAGCCTGGATTATCAGTTCAAGGAATACCGCGCTGGCGACCTGGTCAAAGTTGAAGTGCTCGTCAACGAGGATCCAGTCGACGCCCTGGCCATGATTTGCCATCGTGATGACGCCTATCACCGCGGGCAGCGTCTGGTGAGCCGGTTAAAGGCCTTGATTCCGCGGCAGATGTTCACGGTGCCGGTCCAGGCGGCGATCGGGAAACGCGTCATCTCTCGCGCCAATGTGAAAGCGCTGCGCAAGGATGTCTTGGCCAAGTGTTACGGCGGCGATGTGACGCGCAAAAGGAAGCTGCTTGAAAAGCAGAAGCGGGGCAAGAAGCGCATGAAGATGATCGGCTCCGTTGAAGTGCCCCAAGAGGCCTTCATGGCCTTGCTCAGCCTTGATGAGTGAGATTGCGCCCGGGCGAGCCGACCGCTTAAGGATGCTCTTCCTTGAGCATGCGCCACAGGCTGGCCAGCCCCCAGCGCGAAATCCACTCGCGAGCGAGGTTCGAGCGATTGCCGAAGCCATAACCGCGGAAACGCGATTGCGCCGCTGTTGAAATCGCGACTGCGCTGCCCTGCTCCACATCGGCGTTCTCAGCCAGATTTGGATAACTGAGCACGACGATGCTGGCGTCGACGCCCTCACGCTGCCGGATGCGGGCAGCGATTTGCGCCGCGATCCCGGTAAGCGATTCTGCCGCCGCGTCGACAGCGTACTGGTCGAATACCGCCTTCGGGCTGTCGTAGACGACTGTCCGCAGCCGGTCGGTTTCCGCGCTCCAGGCGCCGCTGATCACCCCCGGCAAGCCGGCCTCGGTGACATGCACGCGCAAATTATTCCGCTGCAGAAGATCCCAGACCACATCTTCCAGCGTCGCGTCGTCCACGCCGAATACCTCGTCGCCGATGCGCTCATGCAGCCGCATTTGCATTGCGTCCAGCAAGGCCAGCGCGGCCAGCCGATTATCCGCCTTGGCGGTGATGCGCACATCGACGCAGCCATGATGCGCCGCCAGGCCAACACTGGGATTCGTCTCGCTCAGAAGCTCGCCCCCGATCTTGTCATCGAGAGAGCTTTCGCCGATGCCGGCGGTTCGCAGCGTCCGCGCCAGGATGACGCCCAGCTCGTATTTCTGCAAGAGATAGGGGACGACCGACTCGGTCATCAGATATTTCATCTCGCGCGGCACACCGGGCAAACAGATGACGACGCCGCGTTCCGATTCCACGATGAACGCCGGGGCGGTGCCGACCGGGTTTTCAATCAGATTGGCGCATTGTGGAAGAAAGGCCTGCTGGCGGTTGTTCGCGGTCATGGTTACGCCAAAGCCTTGGAAGCGCTCGGCAATGTTGTCGTAGAGATATTGATGGAATTCCAGCGGGCGCTCAACGACATCAGCGACCGCCTGCCGCGTCATATCATCAACCGTGGGACCGAGGCCGCCGGTCGTTATGACGACTTCCGCGCGATCCAGGGCGCGTGAAATGGCCTCGCCTATCCGGCCGAGATTATCGCCGACGGTGGTCATGAAAAAGATATTGACGCCAATATCACGCAGCTGCCGCGCCAAATAGACAGAATTGGTGTCGGTTATCTCGCCGAGAAGGAGTTCCGTTCCGATCGCTACAATTTCAGCGTTGGGGTTATCCGGCATGTACCCTCCCGAAAGCGCTTGGACCGCCACTGATTTTACATCAATTCGACGAATATTTTGCAATATCGAAAAACCGCGCTATAATTGCCACTATAAATCTATCTTGCTGTCAAGTAAGATATTTGTGCAGTTTTACCAGAATTCTCGTCCAACTGCTTATTTGAATGGAGGCTGCTGTGGCTGGTGTCACTTTCAATCATGTTTCAAAGGATTTCGGTGATCAGCGCGTCGTTACCGATTTGACCATCGATGTCCAAGATAAAGAATTTCTCGTATTTGTCGGTCCGTCCGGCTGCGGCAAATCGACCAGCCTGCGGATGCTCGCTGGCCTGGAAGAGATCACCGAGGGCGAGATCCTCATTGGCGACCGCGTCGTCAACAATGTCGCGCCCAAAGATCGCGATGTCGCGATGGTCTTCCAGAGTTACGCATTGTATCCGCACATGACTGTCTACGACAACATGGCCTTCGGGTTGAAGCTGCGCAAGACACCCAAGAAGATCATTGACGAGCGCGTGAACGAAGCCGCGAACGAGCTCGGCATTGGACACTTGCTGGATCGCCGCCCACGTCAGCTTTCCGGCGGTCAGCGCCAGCGTGTGGCTGTCGGCCGCGCGATCGTTCGTGAGCCTGCTGTCTTCTTGATGGATGAGCCGCTTTCGAACCTGGACGCGAAGCTGCGGGTGGAGGCGCGTTCTTTCATCAGCCGTCTGCATCAGCGACTTGAAACCACCTTCATCTACGTCACGCATGACCAGGTTGAGGCGATGACGATGGGGACGCGCATTTGCGTGCTCAACGAAGGCAAGTTGCAGCAAATTGATTCGCCCTTTAACCTCTACCACAACCCGCACAACATTTTTGTCGCTGGCTTCATCGGCAGCCCATCGATGAATTTCTTTGATGCGACGCTCAAGGAAGACGGCGATGGCCTGGTTGTGGACACCGGCGCATTCAATCTGCCGGTGCCCGCCAGCAAAGCCGACAATTTCCGCAGCCACGTTGGCATGGAAGTCGTCTGCGGCATCCGGCCGGAAGACATCGACGACAGCAATTACCTGCCCCAGGGCATTATCCCGGCGAACATGGTTTGCAACGTGGAAGTTGTCGAGCAGATGGGCAACGAGGTGATCATCTATCTTGAGAACCAAGGCAAGAACTTCATCGCCCGCACCGATCCGCGGACGGATGCCGTCGTTGGCGAGCCGATGGATATCACCTTCAATCTGGACAACATGCACCTTTTCGACACCAACACCGAGATGTCGCTCAGCTATGAGGCAAAGACAAAAGGCGACAATGTGATCGCCTAGCCACAGCTGCTTTACAATCAAAAGAGCCACCGTCGCGTGGCTCTCTTTTTTTCACTTGCGTCCCGCCTCTATTTCAGCACAGGCCGGAATTTGTAGCCGTAAACGATCATGCCGCGCCGGCCATCTGTGGTTAACTTGCGCGTTACCATCTCGACCCGGTCGCCTATCTCGGCGTCGGCGTCAACATCCGTCAGCTGAGCGGTGATCAGTTGGCCGTCTTCCAGCTGCACCAGGGCGAGGAAATAGGGCGCCTGCGCCTCAAATCCAGCCGGCGGCTCCAGCACGCGCGTGAGGCTGTATATCGTCCCGCGCACGGCCGCGCTTGACTGACCAGCGCGATTGACAACCGCGCTCAATTCCTTGCCGCCGTCATTCATGAGAGGACCTTGGCCTGTTCCATGCCAGCCTGCCGCTTGCGGGGCGCGCCCTTGCGAGCGCTTACTGCCGAGGCCGCTCGCCTAGGATCAACACCGTCAGTCATCTTGACCAGTCGATAACGCAGCGCTCTGTTGCGCCAGTACTTTACTACGCGCATTATTCCGCTCCTGAGCATGTTTGGCGGCTTCCACGATCTTCAGTTTAGGAACAGCGATCTATCAGAAACTATCTTGATAGCAATTGCGACTGTCAGAGACTATCAAGTCATTCGCCGGTCGCGCTTAGAACGTGCGTCGCGACTGTCGCCCCGAGGCCGCCCATGTTTTGGATGAGAATATGTCGGGCGCCGTGTACCTGATTTTCGCCCGCCCGGCCAGTCAGTTGCAGGGCCGCCTCCACCGCTTGATAGACGCCGGTGGCGCCAGCCGGGTTTCCGCGGCTCTTGAGGCCGCCGAAACTGCTCAAGGGCAGCTCGCCCGAAATTCCGATTCTATCTCCGCCGCCTTCGGACCACTCCCATCCCCGTCCGGGTTCGCTGAAACCAATGGCTTCCAGCGACAAGGCTGTCAAGATAGTGAAGGCGTCATGCAATTCCAGGGCGTCCAAAGCCGGCAAGCCGAGCCCCGCCTGCTTCAGGCTCGCCGCCGTTGACCGCGTGACAGCCGGCAATTTCAGAGGCTCGATACGATCTTGAAGCATGAGACTGTCGGTGGCCAGCGCGCTGCCGCTAACCGCCACGGGCCTTGGCACGAGGTCAGCGGCCAGCTCAGCGTTCACGAGTATGACGGCGGCCGCGCCATCGCCATCCGGCGCGCTGTCGAAGAGATTGACCGGGTCGGCGATCATCGGCGCTTTGACAAAGGCGCCGGACCGCAGTTGATTGCGGTACATCGCGCAGCTGTTGCGCGAACCGTTTCGATGCGCATTCATGCTGTAGCCTTCAAACTGCGATAATCCGACGCCATATTCGTGCATATAGCGCCGCATTAACAAGCCGGCCATCGCGGTTAGCGTTGCGCCATTCACGGATTCATAATCCGCATCCAGACTGACATTGCGCGCGGCAAGCCGGGCCGAGCCCACGATATCCGTCGCTTTCTCAACGCCGATCACCATGGCGCTCCCCACAGCGCCGGATGCGACAGCCAAATAACCCGCCCGCAAGGCGGCCCCGCCGGAAGCGTCTCCCGCTTCACAAGTAAATGATTCGACGCCGGGCAGACCCAGCCGCCCCGCAACCAGACTGCCAAGCTGCGCCTGCTGATTGAAGCTGGCGCCATAGGTATTGCCAATGTAAAGCGCGTCCACCTGTTTCAGGTCGGCGTCGCGCTGCGCCAACTCGCCGGCTTCGGCAGCCAGATCGCCCAGCCCAGTTGACCAATGCTCGCGCACCGGTATCATTCCCGCGCCAACAATCGATACGCGCATGGCATTCAATCCTTTAGCTTGTCGCGAAAACGGACGTATGTCCCATAATCGACCGCGCGGCGGCGAGCGATGTAATCCGCCGCTGTCAGCCGGTCCGGTGGCAGCTCGCTGATTCGCCCGGTCACACGCAGGTCAAAAGCATCGGAACCGGCGCCGCTGCCATAACTGACCATCAGTATGCGGTCGCCCGGCTGAGCAATATCGAGGATGGCGGTCAATCCAATCATGCAGGAGCCCGAATACACATTGCCGATCTCATTCGCCAGCAGCCCCGGGCGGATCTGTTCTTGTGAGAAACCGAGCAGTTTCGCGGCGCGCGCGGGGAACTTGACATTCGGCTGATGAAAAACTGCATAGTTGTAATCGGACGGCTCGCTGTTCGTCGATGCCATCAAATTCGACGCGGCCGCAACCGTATGGGCAAAATAAGCGGGCTCGCCAGTAAATCGATCGCCATGGCTCGGATAGGCTTCCCCAGCCCGCCGCCAGAAGTCAGGCGTATCCGTGACGTAACTGTAACTGCCTTGATAGACGGCATAACTTTCGTCTGCGGGGCCGAGAATGAAGGCCGCCCCGCCGGAGCCAGCTGTATACTCAAGCGCATCGCCCGGGCGCCCTTGCGCCGTGTCCATGCCGATGCTGAGCGTATACTCGGCCATCCCGCTGCCGACAAGGCCGAGCGACGCCTGCACCGCTTCCGTGCCGGCCTTGCAGGCAAACTCCCAGTCGGCAGCCAACACATCCGCCGGCGCGCCTATGCTTTCAGCGACGATCGTACTGGACGGCTTGACGGCATAAGGATGGCTTTCGCTGCCCACCCAAATGGCGCGGATCCGCTGCGGGTTTATGCCCCCGCATAGAATTGCGTTGCGCGCCGCTTCGATGGCCATGGTGACAACATCCTCATCAGCCCCGGCCACCGCCTTCTCCTGAACCGGCGCCTGTCCAAGGCCATTGGTCCAGACGCGAGCGATTTCCGTTCCCGGCAAGCGATATCGTGGAATGTAGGCGCCGTAGCCAACGATGCCCACCCCTCGATCCGGTTTCATCAGACGATTCGAGTCCTTTGTCATGACGTCTGCCGTCTTTCTCGCACGATCGCTTCCGCGCGCTCCAAGCGGATATTGCCTTCTTCAATCAATTTATTTGCTACAGCGCGCGCATTCGCTTCGTCAGCGCCGGCCGCCAAGGCCAACTGACGCGCATGCAAGCGCATATGACCTTTCTGAATCCCATCCGTGGCGAGCGCCCGGATAGCGCCGAGGTTCTGGGCCAAGCCCACCGCCGCCGCGATCTGCGCCAGCTCCTGCGCTGTGGCTGCGCCGAGCAGCTTCAAGGCGGTTTGCGCTCCAGGATGCGCGCGCGTCGCCCCGCCGACGATCCCGACAGCCAGCGGCAGTTCAATCTCTCCATGCAGGTTGCCGTCGCCGTCCATCCACCATTTTGTCAAGCTTTTGTAGCGCCCGCTTCTTGCGGCATAGGCCTGAGCGCCCGCCTCGACCGCGCGCCAATCGTTGCCGGTCGCCAGCAATACGGCGTCGATGCCGTTCATGATGCCCTTGTTATGCGTGGCAGCCCGATAGGGATCGACTTCGGCGAAGACCGCCGCTTCAAGTATCCGCTCGGCCACTTCGGCTCCAGTCGTTGCCCGCGTCTCCAGTGACTCTCGCGGAATCATGCCGGTTGCGCGCGCCTTGCGCCGGTCGCTCAGGTTGCTCAAAATGCGGAGATTCACGCGACCGCCAGAAATGCTCTCGATGAGCGGGGCGATATGCTCCACCGCCGCGTTAATCGCGTTGGCGCCCATGGCATCGCGCACGTCGTAATGCAAGTGCAGTATCAACATGTCGCCGATCGCGGTGTTCGCAAGCGGACGGGCTTGCAGGTCAATCGCGCCGCCGCCTCGAGCGACGATGCTGCCCGCCATTGCATTCACCCGTTCCAGAATCTCGCTTTTCCGCGCGAGAATGGAGCCGGCCGCCGCTTCCATATCGGGCAAATCCAGCACTTGCATCTGGCCGATCATGATTGGCTCGTCGGCGCTGGCGCTGAAACCGCCGGCGGGACGGAAGAGCTTCGCCGCAGCGCTGCAGGCGGCGACGACCGATGCTTCTTCCACCGCCATCGGAATCAAATATTCGCGCCCGTTAATCAGAAAATTCGTCGCGACCGCAAGCGGCAAACTGTAGCGCCCGATGACATTCTCAATCATGAGATCGGCCTGCGCCGGCGACAGGCCGGTGTCATTCAGCGAGTCCATATCCGCTTCGTCCAGGCCCGCCCAATCGCGGACGATCGCTTGCCGCTCGGCCAGGGACTTGCGATGAAAACCCGAGAATGTATATTGGCTCATGTCCGTTAGCCTAGCTGCGAGCGGCTTGCAATATCTATCAGCGAGGTCGCTATTGCTCTCATAAACTCGCCAATCCGGGCCGCCCTTGACGGCAGCCGGCAAAATGAAAGAATCCACCGGGCGGTGGATTCCAGATAAGTCGGTGTGGTTCGGGCTTAGTCCGGCAGGATCCCGGTATCCATAAATGCGTCAAGCCAGATCACGAATACCAGACCGATGGGGATGGACGTAAACAGGTAATAGAGCGTCCCGTATTCCTGCAGCGACACGCCTTGCGGGTTCTTGATGCCGCCGAACAGCCAGCCGACAATGGGGATTTGATGCAGCAAAGGCAGCATGTCGAAACCGACGGTTATAATGCCGTAACCGACCACGAGACCCAATACCATCGAAACGGACCACACAATGATTCGCCGAATCGTCAAACTTGACATCTTACACTCCCAATAAGAAGCGCGCCAACGTGCGCATATTGTACACCGTGTTTGCGTTTCCGCGCAAGTGAACTATTTCACGAACGACGGGCGGCGCAGACAAATGGTCATTGTGAAAGGTTATGCCTGCTGTTAGACTCAGCAAAGTTAGAAACATGCTATCATTAGCCGCGATTCAACGAGACATTTGGAGCCGAGTACCCATCCTTGACTGCGCCGTCGGTTCTTCCCGGATGAATCGTCAAGATATGGCTTGAGCGCGAGAGTCCGCTTACGCAGGGGGCTTTTTAGGAGAGAGCTGTGGCAGACTTATTCGAAAAGTTATCCGAATTTACCGTCGCCAAAGAAGCGATGGAGATGGGCATTTATCCCTTCTTCCGCGCGCTGAGCGATTCCGAAGGCACGACCGCCACCTTCGAAAACAAAGATGTTGTGATGCTGGGGTCCAACAACTACCTCGGCCTGACAACCGATGAACGCGTTCAAAATGCCGCAATCGAAGCGACTCGGCGCTATGGCACGAGCGTTACCGGTTCCCGCTTTCTGAACGGCACGCTGGAGCTTCACCTTGAGGCCGACCGGCGGCTGGCGGATTTCGTCGGCAAAGAAGCGGCGCTTGTATTCTCCACCGGTTATCAGACCAATCTGGGCACCGTCTCCGCCCTGTTGGGCAAGAACGATGTGGCCATTCTTGACAAAGACGCGCACGCCTGCCTGGTCGACGGCGTTCAAATGTCTCGCGGGACGATGAAACGCTTCAAGCATAACGATGTCAACGATCTCGAACGCGTCTTGAGCCGCGTGCCTGATGATTCGGGCAAGCTGGTCATCGTCGATGGCGTTTATAGCATGGGTGGCGATTTCGCCCCGCTGCCGCAGATTGTGGAGGTCTGCCAACAGTATGACGCGCGTCTGCTCGTGGATGATGCGCATGGCATCGGCATGGCCGGCGGCGGACGAGGCACCTCGGCCCACTTCGGCTTGACGGATCAGGTCGATCTGATCATGGGCACATTCAGCAAGAGCTTCGCTTCAATCGGCGGCTTCATCGCCGGTTCAGCCGATGTCATCCACTATGTACAACATCACGCGCGCTCCTTGATATTCTCAGCCGCGCTGCCGGCGCCCAATCTTGCCGCCGTTTTGGCCGCGTTGGAGATCATCGAAACCGAACCAAAACATGTGCAGCAGGTATGGAAGAACGCCGAGTATATGCGCAAGGGGCTCAAGAGGCTGGGCTACGACACTTTCAATAGCCAGACGCCGATCATCCCGGTCAAAATCGGCGAGCAGTTCCGCACCGGTTTGACCTGGGCCGCGCTGATCGAAGAAGGCGTATACACGAATCCCGTTGTCCCGCCCGCGACGCCGCCGAACCAGGCGCTGCTGCGCACCAGTTATATCGCGACCC
The DNA here is from genome assembly GCA_028875245.1 of Chloroflexota bacterium. Classification (GTDB taxonomy): domain Bacteria; phylum Chloroflexota; class Anaerolineae; order Aggregatilineales; family Phototrophicaceae; genus UBA6055. Next base: position 6,330 of record JAPPEU010000035.1, on the reverse strand, counting down.
ATCGCCAGGAACACCTCGACCGGGCTTTGGTGGCATTTGAAACGGTGGGCAGGAACCTCGACCTTATCCCGGCAGACAACTTGGCTTAATGGCTGCAGCTCGGTCTCGCCCGGGCGGTCAACTCAGGTCATGACTTCGTGACAACAAACCTACCCCGCCCGGCGGCGACATCGCCGAGCACAAATGCGTCTTCGCCTTGCGCGACAAGTTCAGCCAGCAGAGCGCCCGCCCTTTCCGGCGGGGCCGCCAGCAAGAGGCCGCCGGAGGTCTGCGGATCAAAGAGCAATCCATATTCGTGCTCGGCCAGCGTTCCATCACTTTCGAGCCATTGGGAATAGTATTCTCGGTTGCGCTCCATGCCGCCGGGAAACACGCCTTCCCGCGCATGTTCCGCCACGCCCGGCAGCAGCGCGATCGAATCCATCGCCAGCCTGAAGTTCACGCGGCTCAGCCTGGCCATCTCCAAGCCATGACCGACCAAGCCAAAGCCGGTGATATCGGTCATGGCATGCGCGCCATGCCGCTGCGCCAGCTCGGAAGCGACGCGATTGAGGCGCGACATTGAGCGGACGGCCTCGCCCACATGCTCCGGCGCCGCAATTCCGCGCTTGAGCGCTGTTGTGATGACGCCCGTTCCCAGGCGCTTGCTCAAAATGAGCACATCGCCAACTCGCGCGCCGGACTTGCGGATGATCTTGGCGGCGTCCACCTCTCCAGTCACAGACAAGCCGTATTTCGGCTCGGCATCAGTGATGGAATGCCCGCCGGCAATCACCGCGCCGGCCTCTTTGACCTTCTCCGCGCCGCCGCGCAGTATCTCCGACAAGATTCCCTTGTCCAGGTCATCGGGATAGGCCACCAGGTTGATTGCCATCAAGGGACGGCCGCCCATGGCGTAAACATCGCTCAAGGCGTTTGCCGCGGCGATGGCGCCAAAATCATAAGGGTCATCAACGACGGGCGGGAAAAAGTCAGTCGTGGAAATGATCGCGCGTTTGGAATCTAGTTGGTAGACTGCCGCGTCATCGGGCTCTGCTAAGCCCACCAGCACTTGAGGATATTCTTCGCCGCTGTATATTTCGCTTAAGGGACGCAAAACTTGCGTCAACTCGCTCGGGCTGAGCTTGGAAGCTCAACCGGCGCAGCTTGCAAGCGATGTCAGCTTTATATCAAGTTTCTGCATTGGATTCACCTCATTAAAGAAACCGCCCACCGATGGGTGAGCGGGTCATTCTCCTGTCGGGGTACCCGGATTCGAACCGGGGACCTCTTACACCCCATGCAAGCGCGCTAGCCGGACTGCGCCATACCCCGTTGTCGAATATATGATAACACATAAAGCCCGGTTTGCCAGCTGCAGAAAGATCGCAGTCAGCCATCGAACGGCAATACGCCGTAGGTACAAGACTCATAATCCCGCCCGATGATCACTTCGTAGTCGTATTCACGGTCGGCGCTCGCGTTCACTTCCACCTGTTCCTGGGTCATGTTGAGCGCGCGCAGGATGCCCGGGACGAGGCTGCCCTTGACCGTCGCCGCGCGATCGGTCAGGTGATTGCTGGGGTGCTCGTCGCCATCGGCCATCGCTCCCAGCGCGATAGCGTTAAAGCCATCCCAGCGCAGGCGTTCACTGGCGACGATGTCCCAGTGCTCCTCGCCGGATGCGTTGTAAACCGCGATGGACGGACCGGTGAGAACGGATTGGTATTTCGATGGCGGCGTATACAGCGCTTGCATCAATTGGGCCACTTCTTCCCGCTTGGGCAGCAGCACCAACCAGCCATCGGGCGTCGTCCATTGCACAGTGTGGAAGTTCTTCTTGAATGTGAAGCTGGCGACATCATTGAGATCAAGGTTGATCGCGAATGGCAAGAGCCGCAGCATTATATCGAAGGGGATGTCGGTATCGACGATCTCAGTAAGCTCTGGCCACAGCTTCGGCAAGGTCGTCGCCAGGCCCAGGCTGCGCGCCTTCCGCCAGATCGCCCGCACAAGCAGCTGGTGGCGCCGGCCACGATCAAAATCGTCGGTGTACTTCCGCGTACGCGCGTACCACAAAGCGTCGAAGCCATCAAAATTGTGGTAGCCCACCGGCAGGGTGCGCCAGCGGTATCCTCTTGAGCCGGTCCTCCGTTCTTCGGCGTTTCCGATGGGATAATAATCTCGATAGGCGCAGTCCACAGCGATATCGACACCCTGCAAGCGGTCGATGATGGCTTCGAAGCCGGCGAAATCCACCCGCGCATAGTAGTGGACGTTGATGCCGAAATTGTAGAAGATCGTCTGGCGCAACAGGCCGAAGCCGCGCCCAGGATCCCATTCCAGATTCTCGCCTATGCCGAAAGCCGTATTCAGGCGGCCCATATTGCCATGCGGAATGTAGACAAAGAGATCGCGCGGCAGGCTCAACATGGCGACGGCGCCGGTTTCCACATTCAACGAGACGATGAGCATCGTGTCGGTCCGGATGAAATTGTCGGCGGCCTGCGCGTCGCTGCCAAGCAGCATGATATTGATGAGCCGATGCGCACGATATGTCTCCGGCGCGCGACGGGGCACACGCGTACCGGAGAGCCACTTGCCTTCCGCCGGCTCGCGCGGCAGCAGCAGCTTGGGCAGGTTAAAGTCATCGGGCGCGGGCGTTTCCGCCGGTGGCGCTGAGTCCGTTGCTGGTTCCGGCGTTGCTAATTCCGCTGTGGGGCTGTCGCCGCTGTCCTGAAGCAGAATGATCAAAGAAGCAGCGCGTAAACTCGAGTGTTCATTGCTGGCGAGCGCGGTGGCAGTCGCGCGATAGGCGCCGCGGCGCGCCTCGGTCGTGCCGGCGATGGACTGGTTCAGTTCATTCAACGAGCCGACCTCAGTGACCGTCCAGCCCAAGGCAAGCGCCAATAGAAGCGTGGCGGCGGCGACGGCGAGCGTCAACAGGCAGCTGAGTCCGCGGATAATCATAAGCGTCTCGTCTTTACTCCCGGCACGCTGTGCGTATCTCAGCTTCCTATAATAGCCATGACCGAGCCCAGCTTAAAGCGTACCGAAAACGAGCGGTATATCACAAAGGCCGCCGTCCAAAGCTTCACCTGCGCTATTGGTGACGGTCAACCTGAGCCGGTGCGAACCAGCGCCGAAAATCTCGGTATTGATGAGACCAATCACATCGCGCTGGACGGTCTTGCCAGATTCCAGGTATGGGTAGTAAACATCGGACCAGCCAGGCTTTATAGCTATTTGATACTTGCCCTCTTCCGGAAGTTGAACGTTACCAATTATTGCGAATATATCTTGCACTTGATCCAACGGCTGCGGCGAAAGAATCTCCGCCAAAGAATGCTCACAGCCGACGGCAGCGCTCGCCATTTCCGGCGGCAAAAATACGGGCGCAGGCGTTTCTACAGGCATTGCCGGCAATCGTGGCACGCGCAGCGCCGCCTCAGCAAATATGCCACGAATTGGCTCAAAGCAATTGCCTTCCCGCAATTCAATCAGGCTGATGTCGCTGGCAAGCGCCAGGGCAAGCAAGGTGTCGCCCGCCTGTACTTCATAGGATAACCAGTCTTCTTCGACCTCGCAGTCCAAGCGGAAGGCATCTTCGCTGGTTCCATAGGCAGTCGGCGTCGGAATCAGATAGGCAAAGTAGAACGGAAGCGGCGTCTCCGTCGGCGTCACAGCGGCTGTGCGGCTTGGGGTCGGCGGCTGCGTTTTCACATGAGTGGGTGAATCGGTGGCGGCCGCTGTTGCAGTCAATTGACTGGCGATAGCAGTCGGCGAGGCCGCCGGCGGTGTCATGATTGCCTGCGGCGTCCGATTCAACGTTATCAGCGCACTTGCCGTCGCGATGTCCAAGCGGGCGCTGATCGTCTGGCGGATCGCGGTCAACGTCAAATTGGCGGGCGCTATCCTTGTCGATTCTGAAATGGAAGTCGCGGTCGCTATGCCTTCCGTCGGCTCCGGCGTCGCGGCAACTTCAGTCGGACTCGCCGCAGCGACCATTGTCTCGCGAATGACAGTCAACGTCAGATTGGCCGGCGCTATCCGCGTCGCATCCGGGATCGAAGTCGCTGTCGCAGCAACGTCAGTCGGACTCGCCGCAGCGCTAACAGTCTCGCGGATCACGGTCAATGTCAGGTTGGCGGGCGCTATCCTTGTCACTTCTGGAATTGAAGCCGCTGTCGCAACAACTTCAGTCGGGCTGGCAGTAGCGCTGACTGTCTCACGGATCGCGGTCAATGTCAGATTGGCGGGCGCTATCCTTGTCGCTTCTGGAATTGAAGCCGCTGTCGCAACAACTTCAGTCGGGCTGGCAGTAGCGCT
>JAPPEU010000035.1:0-1922 GCA_028875245.1 Chloroflexota bacterium | reverse complement strand
GACTGTCTCGCGGATCGCAGTCAATGTCAGATTGGCAGGAGCTATCCTTGTTGACGTTGCAATCGAAGTAGATGCCGCTACGCCTTCCGTCGGCTCTGGTGTTGCGAGAACGTCGGTCGAACTCGCCGCAGCGATTTCAGTCTCGCGGAGCGTCGTCAATGTCAGGTTGGCGGGCGCAATCCGCGTCGCATCCGGAATCGAAATCGCGGTCGCAAGAACTTCCATCGGTTCGCGTGATGCAAGGACATCGGTTGGACTCCCCACAGCGCTGACCGTCTCGCGGATCGCAGTCAATGTCAGGTTGGCCGGCGCTATCCGCGTCGACTCGGGAATCAAAGTCGCTGTCGCAATAACTTCCGCCTGCCCAGGTGTTGCTGCAACTTCAGTCGGACTCGCCGCAACGCTGACAGTCTGGCGGATCGCGGTCAATGTCAGGTTGGCAGGCGCAATCCGCGTCGCTTCTGGAATCGAAGTTGCTGTCGCAACAACTTCAGTCGGACTCGCCGCAGCGCTGACAGTCTCACGGATCGCCGTCAATGTCAGGTTGGCGGGCGCAATCCGCGTCGACTCTGGAATCGAAGTCGCTGTCGCAGCAACTTCAGTCGGACTTGCAACGGCGCTGACTGTCTGGCGGATCGCAGTCAACGTCAGATTGGCCGGCGCTATCCGCGTTGCATCTGGGATCGAAGTTGCTGTCGCAACAACTTCAGTCGGACTTGCAACAGTGCTGACTGTCTCGCGGATCGCGGTCAACGTCAGATTGGCCGGGGCTATCCTTGTCGCTTCTGGAATCGAAGTCGCTGTCGCAATAACTTGAGTCGGTTCTGGTGTCGTGAGAACAGCAGTCGGACTTGCAACAGCGCTGACAGTCTCACGGATCGCGGTCAACGTCAAATTGGCGGGCGCTATCCTTGTCGATTCTGAAATGGAAGTCGCGGTCGCTATGCCTTCCGTCGGCTCCGGCGTCGCGGCAACTTCAGTCGGACTCGCCGCAACGCTGACAGTCTGACGGATCGCGGTCAACGTCAGATTGGCCGGCGCTATCCGCGTCGCATCCGGAATCGAAGTCGCTGTGGCAACAACATCAGTCGGACTTGCAACGGCGCTGACTGTCTGGCGAATTGCGGTCAACGTCAGATTGGCGGGCGCAATCCGCGTCGCTTCTGGAATCGAAGTCGCTGTCGCAGCAATCTTCGTCGGACTTGCAACAGCGCTGACAGTCTGGCGAATTGCGGTCAACGTCAGATTGGCGGGCGCAATCCGCGTCGCTTCTGGAATCGAAGTCGCTGTCGCAGTCATTTCTGTCGGACTCGCCGCAGCGCTGACAGTCTGACGGATCGCGGTCAACGTCAAATTGGCGGGCGCTATCCTTGTCGCTTCTGAAATGGAAGTTGCTGTCGCAATAACTTCTGTCGGCTCTGATGTCGCGGCAACATCAGTCGGACTCGCCGCATCACTGACAGTCTGGCGCAGCGCGGTCAACGTCAGATTGGCCGGCGCTATCCGCGTCGCATCCGGAATCGAAGTCGCTGTCGCAATAACTTCCGCCGGCCCAGGTGTTGTTGCAACTTCAGTCGGACTCGCTGCAGCGATTACAGTCTGGCGAATTGCAGTCAAAGTCAGATTGGCCGGCGCAATCCGCGTCGCTTCTGAAATGGAAGTCGCTGTCGCAGCAATCTCCGTCGGCTCTGGTGTCGCGAGAACGTCAGTCGGACTTGCCGCAGCGACCATTGTCTCGCGAATGACAGTCAACGTCAGGTTGGCCGGGGCTATCTTCGTCGCCTCGGAAACTGAAGTCGCTGTCACTGCAACTTCAGTCGGCTCAAGTGTTGCTGCAACTTCCGTCGGCAAGGGTGTCGCAGGAACGTCAGTCGGACTCGCCGCAGCACTGACAGTCTGACGGATCGCGGTCAACGTCAAAT
>JAPPEU010000063.1 GCA_028875245.1 Chloroflexota bacterium | reverse complement strand
TGATAGAAGTTGTATACCTTGGCATTATCGCGCCCAAACGGCAAATTGATGAGCCCTATGTCTTCCATCTCTTCCCGCTTGAGCCAATTGACGAAGGCGAGACGTTCTTCCGTGAGTGGATTCCCCGTAATCTGATCGGTAAATTGCATGCGTATCGGGCTGTAGTATTCGAATGCGACGACTGCGACCAGCAGCAAAATGAATGCAGGTCGCGCGCGCGCGCGGTCATTTAGCGCCTGCAGCCCGAAACAAGCGAGAACGGCCAGCGCCAGATACGCGCCCGGCATAAAAAATGTTGGGTGGACAAATGACTCAAATACCGTTGGCGCCAGCTGATTGAGATAATGCTTCGGCAGTTTTAGGCCAGCGTATTCGATGCCATTAATTGTAAGGGTCGAACCGAGACTCGGCAGAAGGAATACCAGACCAAAGCCCAACCAGGGCAGCATCCTGCGCCTGAGCCGCCTCTTGGCTAACCCGGCTGCAACCAGCATCACCGGCAGCACGCCGAGATAACTGATAGAGCTGAGATTTACAGCGTCCGCCGACTGGAGCATCGCATCAAAAACTGATCCCAGGATTGGGTTGCCTCTGCTGAATACCAGCGAAAGCAAGTCTATCTTGATCTCATGTCCTCCATAGTAGCTCAGAGCAGAATCAAAATCCGCTGAATTCTGAAGCATTGGGAGGATTCGCCAAGCACTGAACAAAGCGAAAAGCGCCATCAACAGGGCGGCGCGCCCCCAGAAGGCTCGGTCTCTCCATTGCATCGCAGCGAATGCCGCAAGCACTAAGCCGATTGACATGAGCACGACGACATAGAAGTACAACGTAACTTCGCAGGTCAAGCCGCCCAAAATGCCGGCAAGCATAATCAGCCCGCTTCGCCTCTCCCGAAAACCGCGATGCGCAAAATAAATGACTAGGGGCAGCGGCGCTATCCAGATGATTTCGGGCTGCATTGGGATTGAGACTGCAAGGGGGCTGAATCCGAAGACGACCGCTCCAAACAGCGCCACCCATTTATCCGTGAACAGCCAGCGCAGGTAAACCCAGGCGGCGAGCGCGCAAGACGATACGCTGATCAAATAGGCCGCGCTGTACGCATTCGCCAGCGGCAGCAGCAGTTGAAGAGCGCTGACAACGATGCTGTGCAAGAAGAACAGCGGGTGATATGCCAATGACGCGCCGGCGGGATAACAGAGCAAGTCCGTATAGAATCTATCGGCTTTGCCAAAGAGAATCTGTCTTCCATACCAGATGTCCCACAGTTTGATAAAGACATCGGTGCTGTCGGTGGTGGGCAGGGCGAAGACATCCGTCCGAAACACGTATACGATCGTCGGGAAGGTCATCGCCAACGTCAGCAGCGTGATGACAATGATGGCGTGAAGGTGTTCTTTCAGCGCGGCGCGCAAGCCTTGCATGAATCGCTCTTTTCTTTTCGCCGGCCGGCCGGCTCAGCCCGGACAGCTCTTGAACATGTCGTCCAGCCGATATATGCCTACGTAGTCATCGCGATAGGCCGGCTCAACATAGCGGAAATTCTCAATGTGCCGCTGCCAGAAGTAAAAGCCATAATGATGAATGACGTGGGTGAAGCCGTCTTCCGCGAGTTGGGTCATGCCTGCGAGATACTCGGCGCGGTCTTGGATGACGCAGTTTGTCGGCCGCTGCTCAAGCCAGATGCTCAGCACCGGGTTGGCTCGGAAATAATCATACAGGCTGTCGGGCGGCCGGCTGATTCCGCCTTCGGTCTGCGGGAAGCCGTGGAGCGACTGGTAGAAGAGGTATATTTTTGAGTTGGCGCGGTCAAAGGGTAAATTGATGAGCCGGATATCGGCGTCGTCTTCGCCCGCCAGCCAGTCGATGAATGCCAGACGTTCCTCATTGATAGGGTTGCCCGTAATGGGTTCATCCGACGCCATCTCTATCGGAACGAAGTATTCAATGGCGACGATTGCGATCAGCAGCAAGATGAACCCGGGGCGCGCCGCCGCGGCAAAGCGGTCCTTAAGCGCCAGCAGCCCGAAGCATGAAAGCACAGCGAGGGGCAGGCAAACGCCCGCCATAAAGTGGTTCGTCCGGCTGAATGCCAAGAATACGCTGGGCAGCAATTGATTTAGATAATACTTTGGAAGTTTGATGCTCTGGAACTCGACCCCGTTGATGCTGAGGTTAGAGCCCAGATGCAATACAACGAATACCAGCAGCAGGCCCAGCCAGGGCAGCGTCTTTCGGCGCGTATCGCTCTTGACGAGGCCGACAATAACCAATGCGAGCGGCAGAAACCCAAGATAGCTGGTCTTGCTGATCTGGCTCTTGAAGGCTTCTATCGGCGTCTGAAGAATGGCGTTTGAGAGCGGATGAAGTATCGGATTCTGCGGGTTGACGAAGAAGGACGCGATGTCATGCAATCGCTCGTCAGGTCCGTAATAGCGAATGCTGTCGATCGCCTGCGTGTCCTGGAGCATGGGGATCACTCGCCAGGCGCTGGCCAAGGCGATGACAGCGATCAACAGCGCCATCTGTCGCCAGAATGCGCCTTCGCGCCACCTTGACGCCGCCATTGCGCCCGCGAAAAGCCCGAGCGTCATGAGGACCACCACGAAAAAATAGACGGTGACTTCAGCGGTTAAAACCACGGCCAGCCCCGCCATGAGCACGAAGCCGGCGCGCCCTTCTCGCAGGCCGCGGTGAAAGCCATAAATGATGATTGGCATAGGCGCGATCCAGGCGACCTCAGGCCATTCCGCATGCGCCGTTATCATTGGACTGAAGCCGAAGATGACAGCCCCAAAGGTCGCCGTCCATCTGTCTTCTAACAGCCAGTGCAAATAAACATAGGCGGAAAGAGCGGACGACCAGATGATCAGCAAATGGGCCAGAGAGACGGCGTTGGACAATGGCATGAGCAAATGCAGCAAGTTGACAACCAGGCTGTGCAGCATGAATATGGGGTGGAAGGCTAGGGAAGCGCCCTCAGGATAGTAGATTAAATCGGTGTAGAAGCGGTCGGCTTGGCCCGTCAGGACCAGCTTGCCATACCAGATATCCCAGAACTTAATGAGAATGTCGAAGTCGCCGCCGGCTGGATGCCAGAATTCGCCGACCCTGAACACGTACACGATCAAAGGGAAGGTCATCACCAGCGTCAGCAGCGTGACGACAATCAAAACCTGTCGGTGTTCCTTCAGCGCGGCGCGCAAGCCTCGCATCAATCTCTCGTTTCTTTCCGCCGGTCGGCCGGCTCAGCCAGGACAGCTCTTTAACATGTCGTCCAGACGGTATATGCCCACGTAGTCATCGCTATAAGCTGGATCAACGTAGCGGAAATTCTCAATATGCCGCTGCCAGAAGTAAAAGCCATAATGATGAATGACATGCGTGAAGCCGTCTTCCGCGAGTTGGGTCATGCCTGCGAGATACTCGGCGCGGTCCTGGATGACGCAGTTTGTCGGCCTCTGCTCAAGCCAGATGCTAAACACCGGGTTGGCTCGGAAATAATCATATACGCTGTCGGGCGGCCGGCTGATTCCCCCTTCAGTCTGCGGGAAGCCGTGGAGCGACTGGTAAAACAGATATACTTTCGAGTTGACGAATTCCGTCGGCAAATTGATGAGTCGTATCGCTTGCTCTTCTTCTTGCTTGAGCCAATCGACGAAGGCGAGCCGTTCTTTGTGAAATGGATTTCCAGTTATCGGATCAGAAAAACCCATCTGCTTCGGCACATAATATTCGAACGCGACAAATGCGATGAACAGCAAAATAAACCCGGGACGCGCGGCAGCGGGGTAACGGCGCTGCAGGTTTCTAAGCCCAAAACTGGCGAGAATCGCAAGCGGCAAGATGACGCCCGGCATGAATAAGCCCGTTGCCTGGAATGCCTCAAACGCGAACGGCAGCGCTTTATTCAGATAGTGCTTTGGCAGCTTGATGTTTTCGTATTCGATGCCGTCAACCATGAGAGTCGACCCCAAAGCCAGCGCGGCAAATGCCAGACCCAGGCAGAGCCAGGCCAGCGCATTTCGCCGGGAAGCGCTGCTGAATGGCGCGCCGACAGCCAACATGAGCGGCAAGATTCCCAAGTAGTGGACCGCGCTGTAATTCACGGCCCTGGCTGCCTCGAATAAGGACTTGGCTGGCCCGCCGAGGACAGGATGGTCCGGATTCGCAATAAACCAGACCAGGTCGAACTTGCCTTCGCCCCGTTCATAGAATTGCATTGCCGATTCCAAGTCCTCGACTTCTTGCAATAGCGGAACCGCGCCTATGGCTGTCGAAAGTGCGACGGCGGCAATTAACAGGCCAAGCAGACGCCAAAAGCCGCGGTCGCGCCAGCGAGACAAAGCCAGGCCGGCAAGAACGAGAACGAGCGTGATCATTACCACAACGTAAAAGTACCAGCTTGCGTCATGGCTCAAGCCAGCCAGGAGCCCGCCAACGACAGTCAAACCGGCGCGTCGTTCCCGCAGGCCCCGGTGGAGGCAATAGATGACCAGCGGCAAGGGCGCGATCCAACCGACATTGGGCCAGTTGCCCTGGCTCGTTGCAAATGGGCTGAGCCCGAAGATGACCGCTCCAAATAGCGCGATCCACTTGTCTTTGAACAGCCAACTGAAATAAATATAGGCGGCAAGCGCGCAGGAAAAGACGAGCAGCAAACGCGCCAGGTTGAAGGCGTTAGCCAGCGGCATCAGCAGTTTTAGGCCGCTCGCCACGACGCCATGCAGCAGGAATATAGTGTGACGCGCGAGCGAGACGCCTTCGGGATAAAAGATCAGATCCGTATAGTTGCGGTCCGCCTTGCCTGTGATGATTTTTTCGCCGTACCAGATATCCCAAAGCTTGACGTAGACATCTTTGCTGCCTTCGGCCGGCAGCGCGAAGACATCCGTCCGAAACACATACTCGATGGTCGGGTATGTCATCACCAGCGTCAGCAGCGTGACGACAATAAGAAAGTGGCGGTGTTCCTTCAGCGCGGCGCGCAAGCCTCGCATGAATCTCCCTTTTCTTTTCGCCGGCCGGCTCAGCCAGGACAGCTCTTTAACATGTCGTCCAGACGGTATATGCCACGTAGTCATCGCGATAGGCCGGCTCAACATAGCGGAAATTCTCAATGTGCCGCTGCCAGAAGTAAAAGCCATAATGATGAATGACGTGGGTGAAGCCGTCTTCCGCGAGTTGGGTCAATCCTTCGAGATACTCGGCGCGGTCTTGGATGACGCAGTTTGTCGGGTGCTGCTCAAGCCAGATGCTCAGCACCGGGTTGGCTCGGTAATAATCAAACCCGCTGTCCGGCGGCCGGCTGATTCCCCCTTCGGTTTGCGGGAAGCCATGGAGCGACTGATAGAAGAGGTAGAGCTTCGAGTTGCTTCGGTCAAACGGAAGATTAATGAGCCCTATGTCTTGCGCCTCTTCCTGTTTCAGCCAATCGACGAATGCCAAGCGTTCTTTGCTGACGGGATTCCCGGTAATTGGATCAGCAAAGGCCACGGGCGTCGGACTGTAGTATTCGAAGGCGACAAGTGCGATGAGCAGCAAAATAAATCCAGGGCGCGCGGCGGCGGGGTAGCGGCGCTGCAAGCGTTCAAGCCCAAAACAAGCGAGAATCGCAAGCGGCAAGACGACGCCCGGCATGAAAAAGGATGTAAAGTGAAAGGCCTCAAACACCAAAGGCAGCATTTGGTTAAGATAATGCTTTGGAAGCCTGATATCGTCATACCTTATGCCGTTCACAGTGAGAGAGGATCCCAGAGCCAACGTGCCAAATACCAGACACAGCAGCAGCCAGGGAAGCATTCTTCGCCGAGAGGCATTGCCGTATAGCCCGATCGCAATCAACATGAGTGGCAAGATGCCCACATACATTGTCTTGCCAACAAGATACCTGTCCAAAGTCGGAAAAATCCCCTCAGCAAGCGGACCAAGGGTCGGATGGCGCAGATTCACAATAAAGGACATCAGGTCATGTGAGCGGTCTTCATCACCGTAATGCTGCATAACCGCCTCAAGCGCGGCCAAATCTTGCAGCAAGGGAATCACCCGCGGGGCGCTGGATAAGGCGACAGCAATAAGCGCTAACAGAGCCTGGCGCCAAAATTCGCTTTCGCGCCACCGGGACACAGCCAGGCCGCCAAGGACCAGCCCCAGCGTGAGCAAAACGACAACGCAGAAGTACATGGTGACCTCAGCGGTCAATCCGGCGACGAGACCGCCGAGCAGAATGAGAAAGGAGCGCTTCTCCAAAATACCGCGATGAACGCAGTAGATCGCCAGCGGCAGCGGGGCTATCCATGTGATCTCGGGCCAGGAAGTGTGGTTGGTTATATGCGGGCAAAGACCAAACACCACCGCCCCGAACAACGCGATCCACTTGTCTGTGAAAAGCCAGCGGAAATAGACGTAGGCAGCCAGAGCGCAAGAAAAGATGCCCAGCAGATAAGCCAGATTATAGGCGTTGGAAAGCGGCATCAACAGTTGCATGGCGCTCACCGCGATGCCATAGAACAGGAATAACGGGTGGCGCGCGAGCGAGACGCCTTCGGGGTAAAAGATCAGATGCGTATAGAATCGATCCGCCTTGCCCGTGATGACTTGCTTGCTGTACCAAATGTCCCATAACTTAACGTATACATCGACGCCGTGGTCTGTCGGCAGCGCGAAGACATCCGTCCGAAACACATACTCGATGGTCGGGTATGTCATCACCAGCGTCAGCAGGGTGACGACAATGATGAAGTGGCGGTGTTCGCGCAGCGCGCGGCGCAGCGTCAGCATGACTCCCTTTCCCGGCAATACCAGGGCAATCGCATCAAATTGAAATGGCGCTGAAATCAACTACTTTCCCCACAACTTTCGTAATCTGTAGGGGTGATTCTGTGAATCGCCCGCATAATTTAGGCTATCTTCGTGGGCGACGCACAGCCGCGCGTAGACACTGCGGTCCTGTCACCCCACCATTTTCCTTTATGTTCATGGCGATCGGCGCGAAATGATTTCGCTGCGATTGCCCTGCGGCGCATGCCCTCGCGGCTTGTCCGCAGCCTCATCCTACTATATCCTAATTATCTGATATGACACTTTCAATCACTGCGCTGTTTGCCCTGTCGTCCCGCCAAGGAGGGGCTTCGTATGCCCGCTAATTTGCTCAAGGGCCTCTGTTGTCTCGGCCTTCTCTTGATTCTCGCGGCGTCGCCCGCGCTCGGCATCGGCGAAAAGGACGAAGACGACGCAGACCCCAGCTTGATAAATCCCGCCGGCCAAGCCAGGATCATCAACGAAGAAGGCGGCCCCGTCCTCATCCACGGGCAGTTGCTTTATACCAATGCCTTCTTCACCGACGGCGTGGACGAACCGCTCATCGTCCTGGAAGACCAGGCCGGTTTCATCGATCGGGACCTGCATTATATCTTTCCGCTCGCGTCCCAGGCGCTCGGGCAGATCACATCCGATTACCAGACTTCGCCATTCACATACAGCCTGGCTCTGCCCCAGATTCCCGGCGGCAGCCCGCGCGATGTCGATAACGACGGCGAAGACGACGCCGGCGTCATGGTCTTCGCCATCGCGCACTGGACCAACAAATTTGGCGGCCCGCTGCTTGATAAATGCGATCTCCATGGCGGCGGCTGGTCAACATCTTACGCCTCGACGCGCGCCAGCGCCGATCCCGAGACGCGCTTTGAGATCATCGGCGGCAAATTCGTCATCTACGCGCCCGAAGCGGGGCAGGGCTTCCCGGCCGGCTTTGGCGCGGATGGCCTGCTCTTCACCGAAGATGACCCCATCGTAGCCGTGCCGCCGGGCTACTCGGTGGTGGATATGGACGAAACGCCCTTCGTCTTTGACCGCGCCGCCCGCCCGGTTATCGATCTCCTCGAACCGGAAGAAGCCGCCATCAACGACTTTTCCGCGCTCAGTTACAGCGACGCTTTCAGCGCGATGGTCGATCTCTTCCGCCGTGAATACGCCTATTCCGAGTTTTACCGTCTGGACTGGGACGCCCTGCAAGAAACCTATGCGCCGCGCTTTCTCGAGGCGGATGAAACGGAGGACCCCGTGGCCTACGCGCTGGCGATGCGGGACTTCCTCTGGGAAATCCCTGACGGGCACGTTGGCATGCCGCTGGGCGCTGTCAGCGAACTGTTTCGCGACGAGACTGACGGCGGGCTCGGCTTGTCGCTCAGCGAGCTGGACGACGGCCGCATCATCGTCAGTTATCTGCTGGCGGGCGGTCCGGCCGCGGAGGCCGGCATCGAGCTCGGCGCTGAGATCCTGGCTTGGGATGGCGGGAGCGTGCAGGAGGCGCTGGACCGTGAATTCGTCTGGGCGAAACAAGCGCTGGCCACAGAGCATACGCTGCGCCTGCAGCAGCTGCGCTACATCACGCGCTTCCCCTTGGGCACAAATGTCGACCTGACCTTCCGCAACCCGGAGAGCGAGGAGGAGCAATCCGCCAGCCTCGGCGTCATCAGCGAGCGCGCCAGCTTCACCCGCTCCTCTTTCTTCGCCGGCATCGACGGCTGGGAATACCCGGTCGAGTTTGACATTCTGCCCAGCGGTTATGGCTATGTCGCCATCTATTCCTTCAGCGACAAGGAACGGCTGACCGTCGAGCTTTGGGAGCGCATGATCGACACCTTCAACGCCGAAGAGGTTCCCGGCGTGATCATTGACATGCGGCGGAACAGCGGCGGCAGCGGTTACCTGGCCGACCAGCTGGGCGCTTATTTCTTTGATGAGGAGCGCATTCTGGGCTATAGCAGCGCCTACAATGAAGCCATCGGCGGCTTTTACCTCGATCCGCGCTTCAAAGAACAATTCTGCCTGCCGGAAGATCAGGAACATCCGCGCTACGGCGGCGAGCTCGCCGTGATCGTTGCGCCGGGCTGCTTCAGCGCCTGCGAATTCTTCTCCTACAATTTGACCATCGACGAGCGCGCGGCCATCGTCGGCCATTATCCCACCGGCGGCTTGGGCGGCGCCGTAGATGATTTCCTCATGCCCGACGACATCGAGGTGCGCTTCACGGTGACGCGCGCGCTGGACGCTGACAAGAATATACACATTGAAGGGCAGGGCGTCGCGCCGACCGTGCTCGTGCCGGTGACCTACGAAGGGCTCTTTGAAGAGGGCGACCAGCTGCTGGAAGCGGCCGAGCGGCACTTGACGGATACCATCCTCGGCGAGTTGATCGACGGCGGCGAACTCTCGCTCGGCA
This sequence comes from Chloroflexota bacterium, assembly GCA_028875245.1. GTDB lineage: Bacteria > Chloroflexota > Anaerolineae > Aggregatilineales > Phototrophicaceae > UBA6055. Next base: position 472 of record JAPPEU010000063.1, on the reverse strand, counting down.
TCGGCAGCACGGAGGTGCAGGCGAACGGCAACGTCGGCCCCGGTCAGCGCGTGCGCTACCGCGTGACCCTGCCCGCCAACCGCAGCGTCAGCGTCTATCTCAGCGGCGAAGACGATACAGTCGATACCGTCCTGGGCATCTACGACAGTGAGGGGTCGCGGCTATTGGGCGAAAACGATGACGCCGATGACGACACGCTCAGCTCCGCCTGGACCGAGCTGGAGATCGGCGCTCAGGCCGGCGCCTTCATTTTCGAAGCGCGCGTCAAGAATGCCACCGACCTGGAGACCTTCACGCTCAAACTTGTCGGCGTCGAACCGGAGGAAGCGGGGGAGTCTGAAACGCCGGAAGAGGCTGACGAAACCGAGGGCGATAATGACGAAGCCGAAAATGACTAGGGCGATGCGGGGCGAAACCGTAGGGGCGACTTATCAGTGTCTGTTGAAAAACAGCCTTAAATGAAGTTAGTTGC
>JAPPEU010000002.1 GCA_028875245.1 Chloroflexota bacterium | reverse complement strand
GCGGCAGTCCATGCGGTATTCGGTGAAGACAGCGCATGACAGCTCCCATCCGCGTTACTGTCTGGAACGAATTTTGGCATGAGAATCCCATCCATTGGGACGCCGTGCGGCGCTCCTGGATGAGCCACGGCTACAGCGAAGAAAGCGCTATCGAAGAAACCGAAGGCGTCCGCAAGATTTATCCTGACGGCATCCACGAAGCCATCGCCGCGCCTTTGCGCGAGCAGGGCTTCTCCGTGCAAACCGCAATTCTTGATGAGCCGGAGCATGGCTTGACGGAAACGGCCTTGGACGAGACCGATGTGATTATCTGGTGGGGGCACATGGTCCATGACAAGGTCGACGATATGATTGCCGAGCGGGTCTACAAGCGCATCGTAGACGGCGGCATGGGCTTCATCGCGCTGCACTGGGGCGCCGGTTCCAAGGTCTTCCGCAAGCTGATGGACGCCACCTGCAGCGTGACGCCGTTGGTGAGCGGCACACCGGAACGGCTCTGGGTGATCGAGCCGGCGCACCCAATTGCCCACGGACTGGAGGCGTCCTTCTTGGTGCCACAAACCGAAATCTACGGCGAGCCCTTTGACATTCCCGCGCCCGATACAATCGTCTTCATCAGTTCCTGGCCCAGCGGCGAGGTCTGCCGCAGCGGCTGCTGTTTTCAGCGCGGGCGGGGGCGCGTCTTCTTCTTCCGCCCCGGGCATGAAACCTACCCGATCTATTATCAGAGCGAAGTCCAGCAGGTCATCGCCAATTCGGTCGCATGGGCGGCGCGATCAAGCTAGAGGACCGCTCATGCCGCGCAAGCTGGCTTTCAGCGGCCGAAGTGCTAAAGTTTGGCATTCGCTTTTGAATGCGCTTTTGAGAAATAGGGAGGACTCTTATGGTAAGCGCAGCCGTATCAACAGTTACTTTGATGAAGTCGCTGGGCAATCCGATGTACGAGTTGGACGCGGCCAGTGGGCGGCAAACAGGCGCTCCGGTCGAGCCGACGTCGATCGATTTGCTGGATGTGCCGGCCAAAGCCGCTTCACATGGTTTCCACAGCTTTGATCTCAGCGTCTATCACCTGCCGAGCATTGAGCGCGGTTACTTGGCTGACTTGCGCGCCGCATTCGAAGAAGCGAAGGTGGAGCTGTTTCAGCTGCTGATCGACACCGGTGATGTGGACAGCACCGACCCTGATGCGCGCGGCGCGGGGGTCGCGCATATCAAGCGTTGGATGGATATCGCGGTCGAGCTGGGCGCGTCCGGCGTGCGCTACGTCCCGGGCGATGGCGAACCGACTCCAGAGACGATTCGCGCCAGTGGCGACGCCTTCCGCGAGCTAGCTGATTACGCGGTCGAATGCGGCCTGAGACCAGCCACCGAGAATTATCGGCATTTCAATATGAAGGCCGGTGATCTGCTGGCTGTCCTCGAAGTCAGTGAGCGTAACTATGGCGTGATCGCAGACTTTGGCAACGCCCGCGGGCCAAACAAATATGAGACTCTTGAGGCGATCATGCCGCGCGCCACCTCGATCCACGCTTGGGCCGAGGTTGACGACGACGGGGACCTCATCAGCGAAGACTTCCAGCGCTGCTTGACGATAGCCCGCGACAAGGGCTTTGATGGTCCCATCATGCTGCAGAGCGGCTACCCGGTGGATGTCTTCCAGCGCACGCGCGAAGTCTGGGCGCGCGTCGACGAAATGCGCGACGAGGTGCGCGCTGTTTTTGGTGAAGCCCTTCAGGAAGGAGCATAGCACATGGCCAAGCCCATTCGCGTGACGGTATGGAACGAGTTCTGGCATGAGAACCCGGAGCGCCACGCCGATGTGAAAGCGCGCCTGGCGAATTACGGATTCAGTGGAGAGAGACTGTTAAACGCGACCGAGGGCGTGCAAAGTGTCTACCCAGATGGCATGCACAAGGTCATCGCCGATCATTTGCGCGCGCAGGGCTTCGCCGTCCGCACGGCGACGCTGGATGAACCGGAGCATGGCCTGACGGAAACGGTGCTGGACGAGACCGATGTCTTGACCTGGTGGGGCCACGCCGCTCACGACCAGGTCAGCGACGAGATCGTTGAGCGGGTGCATGAGCGGGTGAACATGGGCGGCATGGGTCTGATAGCATTGCATTCGGCGCATTATTCAAAGATCTTCAAGAAATTGATGGGCACCTCTTGCATGTTGAAGACGCGCGAGGCGGACGAAAAAGAACGTATTTGGGTGATTGAGCAGGGCCACCCCATCGCCGCCGGCTTGCCCGAATACTTCGAGATTCCGCAAACCGAGATGTACGGCGAGCCTTTTGACGTGCCGGCGCCCGATACGCTGGTCTTCGTCAGTTGGTTCCAGGGCGGCGAGATCTTCCGCAGCGGCTGCTGCTATCATCGCGGGCGCGGCAAAGTCTTCTATTTTCGTCCCGGCCATGAAACCCTGCCGATCTATTACCAGCCCGAGGCGCTCACGGTCATCAGCAACGCCGTGCGCTGGGCGGCGCCGTCCGGCGGTCCCGAGCTTGTCTTCGGCGATCACCCGCCGCTTGAGAAGCTGGATTGACGACGCCAACTCGCATCGTAGGGGCGGCTCTTTGAGTCGCCCGAAAACAACCCAATATGAGGCGAAAAGGAGAGCTCGGGACTGATGAAGCTGCTCACATACGATTCTGGAAGCGGACCGCGCTGCGGCGTTCTGCAAGAAAACCTGGTGATTGACGTGACTGCCTTGCTCGGCGTCGAGCGGAGCCTGCGCGATGTGCGCGCGCTGCTGGAGTTGGGCGACTCGCCGATTGAGCGCGTGCGGGAAGCGCTGGCGAGTGATATCGCCGCGCCGGCTGTGCCGCTGCCCATGGTGCGGCTGCGCGCGCCGGTGCTGCAGCCACCGACCGTGCGCGACTTCTTCAGCTATGAGGGGCACGCCAGCGGTCAAGGCGCGCGGACCTTGCACGAGGCTTGGTACCGGCTGCCTGTCTTCTACTTTTCCAATTCGCTGCGCATCTTCGGGCATGAAGACGAGCTGCCCTTCCCTTCGGCGACGAATCAACTTGATTATGAAATAGAGCTGGGCTGCGTCATCGGGCGCGAGGGAAGCGATATCGCGGCCGCCGACGCGCTGGACTATATCGCCGGTTTCTGCATTTTCAACGACTTCAGCGCCCGCGATTTGCAGTTTGACGAAATGGCGGTCGGGCTTGGCCCCGCCAAAGGCAAGGACGCCGCCACTTGCCTGGGTCCCTGGCTGGTGACGACCGATGAAATGACGCCCTATCTGCGCGATGGCAGGTTGCATGTTAAATGCACGGTGCGGGTCAACGGCGATGTCTGGCTGGATCGAGGTGACGGCGGCGCGGCGCATCACAGCTGGGGCGACTTTGTTGAACGCGCCTCAAAAGACAGCCGCATTGTGCCCGGCGACGTGCTGGGAAGCGGCACAGTCTCGGGCGGCTCAATCCCCGAAGCGATCGCATTAGGTATCGCTGGCGCCCGCTACTTGCAGCCCGGCGATGTGGTGGAGCTGGAGGTCGAGGGGATAGGCGTTTTGCGCAGCACCCTCGCGGCAAAAGAGAACGTCGATCCCGCCTATCGCTACAAGCCCAAGGCGTAAGGCAATTGCAAGCCTGCCTTTACCTTTGCCGTGTTTGTCTTCACGAACACAATCGTATCTTTTACTTGCGCCCGGGCGTCAGATCCAGAGAGTGACGCAGGGAAGGGGCTTCCCTGAAGCTCATTGACCTGCCCACTGCAGGTATGTCTGGAATCACGGGCTGCGATTGTTCTTCGCCAAATCCCTGTGGTACCTGACTAAGCCCGAGGCGCCGAGGGCCCCATTGGCAAAAGATGACAGCGTTATTATCAGGGACTGGTAGTTGGCCGGCAGACAGCGGCTGCGCATGACATCGAACGTCGCGCTTTCCAGCAGGCGCCAGCTCGCTTAAAGCAGACCGCCACCCAAGATGATATGCCTGGGATTGAACAGGTTGACACACCAGGCGATGGCGACGCCAAGGGCGGTTGCGGCTTCATCCATAACATGCGTCGCCAGCGCATCGCCCGCCGAGAGATACAAGATAGTCAAGAGAGCATGGTTGAGTTGGCCAAGCGCCTTGTCAAATGCTTCGCGTAATGGGCGGACCGCGGTTAAAATGTCTATCAACGAAAGGAGTGGCGAATGCCCCTGAGCGAAAAGCACGACGACACCAAAACTTATGACGATATCCTCAACGCCGGCCCGCCGCTCAATCAACTGGCCAAGGCATTCGTGACGCCCACCGAGCTCTTCTTCGTGCGCAACCACAGCCAGATCCCGCATCTGCAACTCGACAGCTACCGCTTGCGCGTGCGCGGGCTGGTCTCGCAGGAATTGTCGCTGAGCCTGGCTGACATCAAGAACAATTATGAGCGCCACACCTTGATCGCAACGCTGCAATGCGCGGGCAACCGGCGCAAGGAATTGGTCAGCCACAAGCCGATCGACGACGGCCTGGCCTGGGGCATTGAGGCGATTGGCACCGCCAAATGGACGGGCGTCCGCCTGGGCGACATTCTCACCTCAGCCGGCATCAGCTGCGCGGAAGCGGCTCATGTGGCCTTCCTCGGCCTGGACACCCTCATGCGCGATGGCCAGCGCGAAGCCTTCGGCAGCTCCATATCGCTGGAAAAAGCGCTCGATTACGAAGTCCTGCTCGCGTATGAAATGAATGATGAAGACCTGCCGCTGGTTCATGGCTGCCCGCTGCGCGTCATCGTGCCCGGTTATATCGGCGCCCGCAGCGTCAAATGGCTAAGCGAGATCAGCGTCAGAGCGGAACCGTCCGAGAACCATTTTCAGCAGGTCGGCTACAAGCTCTTCCCGCCCCATATCAATATGTACAATGTCGATTATCATGAGGGCATGCAGCTGACCAAGCTGCCGGTCAACTCGGTCATCGTGCGCCCGGAAGACCGCAGCTTGATGTCCGCCGGGGTAGTCGAAGTCGAGGGCTACGCCATGAGCGACGGCGAGCACGAGATCACCTGGGTGACGGTCTCGCCCGATGGTGGGCGAACCTGGCAGCGCGCCGAATTCCTCAATGAGCCGCAGCTTTGGACCTGGCAGCTCTGGCGGACGGAATTCGATCTGCCGCGGGGCCAGCATGAAATCGTCGTGCGCGCCTGGGACAGCGCGGCGAACAGTCAGCCGGAGACGATCGCCAGCGTCTGGAATTTCAAGGGCTATGTGAATAATGCCTGGCATCGGGTGAAGATTACGTTGAAGTAGCGGTCTTGGCGCCAGTCTTGGCACCACGTTTGGCGCCGCTATCATCGTTTCGATGAGATGGTGAATGGGGGCGCGAGCGTGGCAAGGGTGGATGACTTCTACCAGCGTGTGTTGGACAAAAACACGCTCTTCTATTTCAATCATGAATTTGAAGAACGCTATGAAGCGCAGCAACTGCACTCCCTGAGATTGCTTCTTTACAATCTTTATCTTGCTGTACAAAGCGACCCGCCAATAAAGAAGCATCATCTCGACGAAATCCTGCAAAAGCACAACGGGCTTCGAGCCGTGCTGTCTTTGAACGGCTTTTCCAACGAATTCTTGAAGCGCATTACAACGATGGCGCGAATCCTGGATGACGATTCGCTGAACAAGTTACTCAACCGCGATAAGTGGAATATTGACGATGAATCTGATCCTTCAAATATCACCGAGTGGGGAGACAAGACAATAATCGATTACTTAAATACCAACGACGCGTTTCGCGCCGGATTTGTCGACTTATTTTTCGAGGGCGCAACAAATCCCTGCCTCATACAATATCTGCCGCCATTTGAACTTGTCAAACTTAGCTCGGAGAAATTCAATTTCGAGGTTCCGGCTTTCCTTGACACAGTGGTTCGATACAAAGAAAAAGGTTCATACACGGGCAAGCGGGAAAACAACCCTGAAGAAGAACTCCGGCAACTGCTGGATGCTGCGAAGATTTCATACAGGTCTGGCGTAAAGCTTAACCGGCTAATGCCTTTGAACGACCTATCAAACCGCACAATGGATTTAATCATTCCGGACTTGGACGAACCAAGGGTAATTGTGGAGAGTTCCTTCCTTTCGACTACAAGCTCAAGCATGGGCGATAAAGCCAAGGCAATGGTAAACATCAAGAGCCGGATTCGTGTCCTGTATCCCAGTGCTTTGTTCATCGGATTCGTCGATGGAATAGGATGGTATGTACGAAAGAATGACTTGGAAACCATGGTTTCCGCGTTTGACGACATATTTACATTTCGACACGACGAGTTGATCAGATTTCAGTCGTTGCTGGAGAAAATCTTACAGCGATGAAACTCAACACCATCGAACACGCCGACTGCCTCGACTTCCTGCGTGAAATTCCCGACGAAAGCGTCGACGTCACATTTGCCGATCCGCCCTTCAATTTGAAAAAGAGATATAGCACATATTGGGATAACCTGGACGTCGCGCAATATGTCGAATGGTGTCACAAATGGCTGCGAGAACTGGTGCGCGTTACCAAACCAAGCGGCAGCATATTTATACACAACATACCCAAATGGCTGAGTTACTATTGTCAAGCCCTGAATGAGATTGCGGACTTCCGCCATTGGATTTCATGGGAAGCGATTGGTACGCCGCTTGGCAAGACACTTTTGCCAACCCATTATGGCATTTTGTTCTATGCGAAAGATTACAGCCAGTTGAAATTCTATGATGTGCGTTACCCACATCACCGCTGCCGCAAATGCAATACGCTGCGCAAAGACTATGGCGGCAAGAAAAAGCGTCTGCATCCCTTCGGCCCCCTCGTTTCTGATGTGTGGACTGACCTTCACCGCATCCGACACAACAAGCGCCGCGACAGGCACCCCTGCCAATTGCCCATTCCATTGCTGGAACGCGTTATACTCATGAGCACCGATGAAGGCGATACAGTGCTTGATCCATTTATGGGTACGGGCACAACTGCCGTTGCCGCCAGACGATTGGGCAGAGACTTCATGGGCACGGATATTGACGAGAACTATGTAAAGATTTCAAGCGACCATGTAGCGGCAATAGAGCCTACGTCCAAGATTGGCGATTCTTGGGTTAGCTTGTATTTGGATCAGGTCGCCACCATTCGTGACGAGGACTGGGCTGAATTGCAACACTACTTTGAGGTGCCTCAGCCGGCGCCAGCCATTGACAATAAGTCAATCGTCTATCGTGAGGGGAAATTGAAAGTCATAGAAGAATCAATATATGCTTACGAGCGCCCGAAGCCGGTCCAAAACGAGTTGCTAGGGATGGGTTTAGAAGACAGCGACGGCGCGCTTAAAGAACAGTAATTGTGCCAATGAACCCCCCACGCGCCATCGCCATCCAAATCGCCTTCCTGCTCCTGCCCATCGCCATCTCGCTGGCGGTCGGCGCCGCGCTGGTCATCGCCGTGGGGCGGGACCCGCTCGAAGTCGTTGACGCCCTTTGGAAAGGCGCCTTCAAAGACAGCCGCAAGCTGGGCGGCGTCGTCAACTTCTGGATCCCGCTCACGCTGGTCAGCATCGGTCTGGTCGTCACCTTCCGCGCCGGCTTGTGGAACATCGGCGTCGAGGGCCAGATGATGATGGGCGCGCTCTTCGCCAGCTGGGGGGCGCAATACATCCTGCTGGACGAGAGCCTCTCGCCCCTGCTCAACATCGTTTTGATCGCGCTGGCGGCGCTGGGCGGCATGTTCTGGGCTTTCATAGTCGGGATCTTGAAGATTCGCCTCGGTGTGAATGAGATCTTCGGCGGCGTCGCCCTCAACGCCCTGGTCAACGTCATCTCGATCTACCTGATCTCCGGCCCCTGGCAGCCGCGCATCGGCGGCTCGGCGCAAGGCACAGAGCCCTTCCCGGCGCCCGCCCTGCTGCCCGAGTTCTCCGCAAGGTTTCCCACCAATCTCTTCATGATCGCCGTTGTCATCGCCGCCTTTCTCATCGTCATGATCCTGCTCAACGCCACGCGCTGGGGGCTGAATCTCAAGGCCGTCGGGGCGAATATGCGCTCGGCGCTGCTGCTCGGCGTCGCCACTGAGCGCACATCGTTGAGCGCTTTTCTCGTCTGCGGCGCGCTGGCGGGCATCGCCGGCTCCTACCGCGTGCTCTTCACCTTTGACAACCTGCGCCCGCTGGCGTCGGGCGGCATCGGCTTCCTGGGGCTGCTGGTTGTGCTGCTTTTGAGCATCCGGCTGCTTTGGGTGCCGCTGATCGCCTTCGCCTTCGCCGCAATTCTGACCGGCAGCACCCGCCTGCAGATCGCCCTCAAGCTGGATTCGTCGCTGGCCGGCGTCTTGCAGGGCATGCTCGTCTTGTTTGTGATTCTCTTTCATGGCGTGCAGGAGGTCTTCTTCCCGGGGACATTGGGCGATGACGACGAACAATTACCGGAGGTCGCGTCAGATTGACTTTCAGCGCAATATCGAACCCTGTAGGGGCGTCTCGCCGCGACGCCCGCAATCAAATAAATAAAGAAGCGGGCGTTTCAGCTAACCGCCCCGACGTCGCCAACATTGCGAATAGGTACAAATGAACGAAGAACTGCTCAACACGCTCGGCAGCATCGTCGGCACCGCCACGCCGCTCGTGATCGCCAGCCTCGGCGAGACGATCACCGAACGCGCCGGCGTCGTCAATCTGTCGCTGGATGGCAGCCTGGCGCTGGCGGCCGTGCTGGGCTTCGCCGCCGCCTGGACCGCGCAGGATGCCGGCCTGCTCGACGCGCCTATGCAGATCGCCCTGGGCATCGCCGTCGCTATGCTGGTCGGCGCCCTGATTGCCCTGCTGGTGGGCTTTTCCAGCATCAAGCTGCGGCGCGATCAGGTAGCGGTTGGTTTCGTGCTGACACTGCTGGCGGCCGAGCTGGCGCGCTTCCTCGGCGCGGACTTCACCCGCATCCCCGGGCCACAAATCACACGCTTCAACATCCCGCTTCTCGAGCAGGCGCCCATCCTGGGTCCGATATTTTTCCAGCAGAATCTGCTCGTCTATTTCAGCTACATACTGATGTTCGGCATCTGGTTCTGGCTCTTTCGCAGCAGCGGCGGTTTGACCCTGCGCGCCATCGGCGAACGGCCGGAAGCGGCTTATGCCCGCGGCGCTCGCGTGCAGCGTCTGCGTTACTGGTATACCTTCGTCGGGGGCGCACTGGTCGGCCTGGCCGGCGCTGCCTACTCGCTCAACGTCAAACCCGGCTGGTCGAGCCCGCCAGCGATGCAAGGCGACGGCTGGATCGCGCTCGCCATCGTCATCTTCGGCGGCTGGCACCCCTTTCGCGTCGTTCTGGGCGCTTATCTCTTCGCTGCCCTGCGCGCGGTGTCAAGCCATATTCAGACCAATGGCCTGGTCATCTTCGGCCAGGAAATCAACTTCCCCTTTGTGCTGCTGAATGCGCTGCCCTGGCTGTTGATGATCGTGACGCTTCTGATCGTCAGCGGCGGACTGACCGAGCGCCTGCTGGCCTACATGCCGCGCGGAGTGCAGCATCGGCTGCGCGCCTTCTTGCGATCCGACCCGCCAAAGGCCCTGGGCACGCGCTTCGAAATGGAATGAGAGACAGCTGCCAAGCGAGAATTGTCGGGGCGAGACTTCTCTCGCCCACCGAATAAACGAATGCAGGGACGAGCGACGGTTAGTGTCTGGGCTGCCCACCGGACAGTGTTGAAAAACTGGATCGACATATAATGACATTGTATGTCAATCACA
>JAPPEU010000049.1 GCA_028875245.1 Chloroflexota bacterium | reverse complement strand
ATACAATGTCATTATATGTCGATCCAGTTTTTCAACACTGTCTATCAAGTCGCCCCGCGCTGCGAAACACATCTATGCGGGCGGCCCCTACATGGGTCCTTATAATCTGAGTACCTTAAAGCCCAATCCCCTGCGACTGTGACTCGATGTTCGCCGCGGCCGCGTCGGCAAATCCATCCAGCGGCAGCGCCCCCAGGTTCTCATCGGTCCGCAGCCGAACGCTGACCGTGCGATCCGCCATATCGCGGTCGCCGACGATCAGCAGCCAGGGGATGTTCATGCGCCGGTGCTGCTTGATCTTCGAGCGCATATTGCGATCCTGCAAGTCCGCCTTGACGCGCATGCCGCGCTCCTTCAGCAGCGCCTCGACCTCGCGGGCGTAGGGGTTGTGGCTTTCGCGGATGGGGATGATGACAGCCTGCGTCGGCGCCAGCCAGGGCGGGAAGGCGCCGGCGAAATGCTCGATCAAAATGCCGATGAAGCGCTCCAGGCTGCCGAAGGGCGCGCGGTGGATCATGACCGGCCGTTTGCGCTCGTTGTCGCGGTCGACGTATTCCAGGTCAAAGCGCTGCGGCAGGTTGTAATCGACCTGCACCGTGCCCAGCTGCCACTCCCGCTTGAGCACGTCGCGGACGATGAAATCCAGCTTGGGCCCGTAAAAGGCGGCCTCCCCCGGCTCGATATGATAATCCATGCCCAGGTCTTCGCAGGCATTGATGATGGCGACCGTCGCCTCTTCCCACAGGCTGTTGTCGCCGACGTATTTGTCGCTGTCAGGATCGCGCGTGCCCAGCCGAGCGCGGAAATCGGTCATGCCCAGGGCGTTGAAAACATGCTGGATCAGCTTGACGACGCCTTGGAACTCTTCCAGCAGTTGATCGGGCCGGACGAAGAGGTGGGCGTCATCGACGGTGAAGCCGCGGACGCGCGTCAGACCGCGCAATTCGCCCGATTGCTCGTAGCGATAGACCGTGCCGAATTCGGCGTAGCGCAGCGGCAGATCACGATAAGAACGGGGCTGGCTGGTGTAAATGCGGCAGTGGTGCGGGCAATTCATCGGCCGCAGCAAAAACTCGTCGCCATCGACATCAATGGGCGTATATTGGCTGTCGGCGTAATAGGGGTAGTGGCCCGATGTTTTGTAGAGCTCGATATTGCCCAGATGCGGCGTGACCACCGGCAGGTAACCGCGTTCGATTTGAATATCGCGCAGCCAGCGCTCGAGCGTATCGCGCAGGGTCGCGCCATCCGGCAGCCACAGCGGCAAACCTTTGCCCACCATGCTATCGATGATGAATAGATCCAGCTTTTCGCCCAGGACACGATGATCGCGTTTGATCGCTTCCTCCAGCCGCTGGCGATACGCGCGCAGGTCCTCGGCCGTTTCCCAGGCGGTGCCATAAATGCGCGTGAGCTGCTGGCGCTTTTCATCCCCCCGCCAATAAGCGCCGGCCGGCGGACGCAGCGAAATGCTAACAGCTTTGGGGTTGATGTCGCGGGTGCTTGCAACATGGGGCCCACGACAGAGATCGCTAAAGTTGTTTTGCCGGTAGATGGTCAAGCGGTCGGCCGGGGCGGCAATTGGCGCGCCGTCCTCATCAAGCCGCTCGTTGACCAGCTCGTCGATGAGCTCCAGTTTGTAGGGCTGATCCTGGAAAATCTCGCGCGCTTCCGCCGCCGTCACCTCGCGCATGCTAAAATCGTGTTTTTGGGAGAGAATCTTCTTCATCCGCTTCTCTACCCATCTAATGTCGTCATCGTTGATCGCGGTCGGCAGATCAAAGTCGTAATAGAAGCCATCTTCAATCGGCGGACCGATGGCGACCTTGGCCTCGGGGAAGCGTTCCAGCATCGCCTCCGCCATTACGTGGGCGGCTGAATGCCGAATTTTGTAGAGTTGGCTCTCTTCGTAGATTTCTTCAGGCATTCTCTTTCCTCGGTCAGTCTTGCCGGAGAGCGCGACAGGCCGGCGTCGGGGCCAGCGCGCTGCAGGCGGATTATATGAGAGAATGCGGGATTCGATAAGGGGCTTGCGGGCGGCGGCGCTCAGCTCTCAATCAGCACGAGCACTTCTTCAATCACGGCTTGGGCGATTTCCTGAGTGGTGTGCTGTTTTGTCTTTTTGGCGAGTTTGGCGTCGACCTCTTCGTCTTCGGTCACGCGGGTGAAGAGGCTTTCAAAGACATCTTGCGCCACCATATTGTCGATGCTGTCTTCAATAGTCTTGCGTTGCAGCTGTTCCACAATGATATGCGGCGTGTCCAAAACGGCGTAACGCACCGGGGGCGTCTCCGGTATTGATTCCGTCACCATCCAGGTCAAGGACAATTGCCGATGAATATAGGACAGCGTGGCGAAAAGGGCAGTGAATACCGTGCCATCATCCATCCGCACGATCACATCGCAGGCATCGCCCTCTTCGTGCATCTCACAGAGAATCTCTTCCGGGACAATCAACAGTTCGGCTATCGAATTGGCGGACATCGGCTCGCGCTTCCTGGCACAACCACTTGCAATAGCCCAATTATATGCACAATTCTATGAATTTGCATAAACATATCATAAATTGGCGAGATTAGATAAACCGATTCACAATGCTTTTCTTCGTCACGACGGCGTGCAAGCTTTGTCATGGAATTTCCCAGCTTATCGACTATGATAGCAGTAACTAAAAGTCGAAACGTGTAGGGGCGAGGCGGTGACTCGCCCAAATGATGTGACCGGGAAGTGCGGGCGTCTCAGCGGGACGTCCCTGCAATCCGTCCGATATTTGATGATTCACGATTAACTTGGAACTACCGAGAAACCCGCCATGCAAAGCCAGGAAGATCGCAGCCACCCGCTATACGAGCAGCAGGACCAGCGCAAGCAAGGAGGGCGCGTCATTAGCGAGCGGCGCAAACCAGCGCCCCGCGCGCCCGCGGATCAGCCGATATTGACCTACGCGCTGATGGCGGTCATCGCGCTGATCTTCTTTGCCGGGTTTTTTTCGCCCGATTTGGAGTGGGGGCTCTTTTTGCGGGGCGCCCTCATCGCCGAGCTTGTCGTTGCCGAAGGGCAAGTCTATCGGCTGTTGACCGCCATGTTCCTGCACGGGAGCCTGGGCCATATCTTCTTCAACGTCTACGCCTTGTACATCATCGGCAGGACGGTGGAGCCGATTTTCGGTCGCCTGCGCTTTCTGCTCATCTACCTCTTGGGCGGGCTCACGGGCTCAGCCGCCAGCCTGGCGCTGGGCGGGCTGCAAGGCGCTTCGGTCGGGGCGTCCGGCGCGGTCTTCGCCATCTTCGCGGCCGAAGCCTGGCATCTCTACCAGCATCGCGGCCTCTACCCCAACATTCGGGCGCGCCTGCAGCACATGCTCTTTCTCATCGTGCTCAATCTGGTGATAGGCTTCGCCCCCGGCTCCCGCATCGACAATTGGGGGCATATTGGCGGCATGCTGGCCGGGCTGCTGCTCGCCTGGCGCATTGGCCCGCGCCTTAGCCGACCGACGGCGCCGGTCCGCAGTTGGCGCGAATTCGCCAAAACCGACAGCAATCCTCTGTCGCTGCATTTGCCCGAGCTGGTGATTTATATTGGCGCATTAATCGCCCTGGTCGTCCTCGCTATCAACCTGCTCGCCGCGCAGCTGTGACAATTCATAGCGCAGCAGGGCGATCTGTTGGGCGGCTTCTTTGCTTTCTCGCGTGAGCCGCGTGATGACCGTGGAAAAATAAAGCTGCATGAATAGCAAAAACAGGACCGCCAAGAGAAAGAGCAGATTGGGCGGATGGTAAATGTTGACCAGCGCCGCCAGGCTGTGCAGAAGATCGCGCCAAATGCCGACCACAAGCATCGCGACGGCCGTACCCAGCCAAAGCAGCGAATACTCCTCGCTCAAGTGACGCCGCCGCACCAATTCAAGCACGATCAGCAAGGCGAGTATCGAGGCGCCCACCATGAAGATTGTCGAGCGATCAATCATTAAGACCCTCCTTGATTCCCCGCTGCTAATACAACCGGACGCGGCTATGTCCCTCCCTAAAATAGCACGGAAACGGAACGCGCATGACGCCGCCATTGATTGAACTCGCCGGCGGCGCGGGCGATCCGATTTTGCATCTGGCGCCGGCCAACGGTTTCCCGCCAATGACCTACCTGCCCCTGTTGAGCCGCTTGAGCGCTTATCGCTGCGTCTGCCTGCCGCCGCGCGCCCTCTGGGGCGATCAAGCGCCACCGGCGGATTATCGCGATTGGGGGGCGGACGCGGAAGACCTGCTCGCGGGATTGGCGGCTTACAACCTGGAGGATGTCGTGGCCGTCGGGCATTCGCTGGGCGGCGTCGTCTCCATGCTGGCCCTGCTCAAAGCGCCGGCGCGATTCAAAGCCTTGATCATGCTCGACCCGCCAATCTTCATGCCCGCGATGCTGGAGATGATCCGCGCCTCCTGGGCCGGCGGGACCATCAAGCGGATGCCGCCGGTTCAAGGGGCGCGCCGCCGCCGCCAGACCTTCGCCAGCCGCGAAGACGCCTTTGAGCGCTTCCGTCAGAAGCCGCTCTTCGCCGGTTGGTCCGCTGCTTCGCTCTGGCATTATGTCGAGCATGGCCTGCGCCCGCGCGCGGCTGATGACGGCGTCGAGCTGATCTGGAGCGCAGATTGGGAGGCGCATTATTTTTCAACTGTCTATCTCAGGATTTGGGAGGACTTGCCAAAGCTGCGCGAAACGCCACCCGCCTTGATCGTCCGCGGGGGCGAGAGCGACACCTTCACTGCTGAGGTATTCGCGCGCGTTCAAGCGCTGGCGCCGGCGCTTGACAGTATTGAGCTGGCGGGGCAGGGGCATCTTTTCCCGTTGGCGGCGCCTGATGAGACGGCGCGGCTGATCATGGATTGGCTGAGAACGAAAGGGCTGTAGGGAGGTCCGATGCGGGCGAATTCGGGCGAGCGGCTGTGGTGAAAAAGCATTTGCCGCTTTCACCAATGCCCAGCCCACTTGATGCTTGACATCCGCCGCCCCTCGCTCTAAACTCGGCTATCTTACGCCGAGATAGCTCAGTTGGTAGAGCGTCGCACTGAAAATGCGGGTGTCCCCAGTTCAAGTCTGGGTCTCGGCACAAGTCAACTCACCATCGCGGTGAGTTTTTTCTTCTGGCGCCGCCTCTGTCATAGACTTGCCTCTATTTTGTGAACCTGTCAAATTCCGTTTGCCATCATAGCGAAATCTGTAGGGGCGAGACTTGTCTCGCCCTCCCGCCCCTACAAAGTTCCTTATTGACTGCATCACTTTATTGGAGCTACCTCTGCCATATTGCGCTGGTAGGATTAAGCGCAGTCCGCGAGAATTGAGCTGATTATGAAGACCATCCTGCTCATATCGCGCTGCCCGCCTGCTCCCATCCACCTGGGCGATCGGCTCATACTCTGGCATCTGGCGCGCGAATTGTCGCGCCGCGGTTATACCATTGACCTGTTGGCGCTTTATGACCGCGCAGACGATCCGGGGCAGCAAGCTGAATACGCGGCCTTTTTCCGCCATATCCAGCTGATTCCGGAAGCGCGGCGCAGCCCCTTGTCGATGCTGCGGCGGCTGGCTACCCCATCAGCCCGCTTCGCGCATTCGGCGGCGGCGAGCTTTTGCCCGCAGCTTTGGCGCGCCATCGCCGAGGGGCTAAAGCGCCATGATTATGACCTGGTTCACTGCTTCGGCTCGGTCAGCGTGTATGAGTTTCATCCGCTGATTGCCCGTTTGCCGAATCTGATCACCCCCTACGAATCGCATTCGCTCTATCTGGCTTCAGCCGCCCGGCGCGGTCAGCTTGGCGCGCGCTTGCGCCTGCCCATCGCCCGCCGCTTCGAAAGCTTCATGTTCAAGCCTTATGATCGCACAGTTGTGATCGCCGAAGCCGACCGGGCGTCGCTGCTTCGGTTGGGGGCGGCGCCGCGCGTCGATGTGATCCCCAACGGCATTGAGCTCGAGCGTTTTCAGCCGCGCCATCAGGAACGCGATGCCCATAGATTGCTATTCGTCGGCAATTTCGACTACGCGCCCAATCAAGATGCCGTCCGCGTTTTGGTCGACGCCGTGCTGCCCCAAGTCCGCGCGCGAATCCCCGGGGCAACGCTGCAGTTGGTGGGCTTCAACCCGCCGGCCTGGATGCGCGCGCTGGCGAATGATCATATCGAAGTGACCGGACCGGTGCCGGATGTGTCGCCCTACCTGGCGCGAGCGACCGTCTTCGCCTGCCCCCTGCGCATCGGCGCCGGCTTGAAGAACAAGGTGCTGGAGGCGCTGGCCATGGGCATCCCCGTCCTGGCGACGCCGCTCAGCGTCGATGGGATCAACGTGGTCAACGGCGAATCCGCCATCATCGCGCCCGTTGAACAATTCGCGGCGGAGGCGGCGCGCCTGCTGGCTGATGAAGGGCTGCGCTATCGGCTCTCGCTCGAGGGCAGGGCGGTGATCGAAGCCGAATACAGCTGGGAGAAGACGGCTTCCAGCTATGAACGGCTCTACGACGAAATCTGCGGACTCAGATGATCATGAGTTGATCGCGCGCGGGCAAAGGCGGGAAGGGCGCCGCCGGCGGCGTCTGATACCAATATGCCACCGAAGCGATGTCATCCTGCAGCGGCAGGTAGCGGCGGTTGTAGCCCCAGCCCAGGGCCTGCATCGTCACGCGCAGGTCGGCCTCAAAGCGAATCGGATCCATGATATGCCAGCGATACATGCCCATGCGCAGCTGGGAGCGATAATCGTTATCGGGGCGTATCACCTGGTGGAAGCCGGCATAGGGCGTGGTAAATGTGACATAGCCCTGGTCATGCCGCGGGCTGGGGTCGAAGTTGTAGGAGCCGCAGAAATAATCTTCCGTGCCGGTGCCGCAGATCGTCGGATATTCATCGCCGTCCATGTAGAATTTGATTTCGCCCTCGCCCCACCAGCCGTTGTTGTTCGAGCCCCAGGCCATATAAGTGCCGACGTAATGCCCGCGCCCTTCAATGCCGTCCACGATGGTGTAGATATCCTTGTAGGGCAGGGGATTGACGCGCCGGAACTGGGCGTGGAAATAAGCGGCGTCTTCGGGCACATCGGTCAGCGTGTAGTTGACCTGGTAGTAGAGCGTCATCTCTTCTTCCGCGATATTGCTCATGGTGATGCGGCAATGCCCGCGGAAGGGCATCTCCCAATAAGCGTTGAAGGCGCTGCCCGGGTTGACGCAGATCGGCAGCGAGGTCAGCTGGGCGTATTCGCCCCAGCCGACGCCGAAGAAATCGCCTACGGGGCATTCGACCGCCGGCTGCTCGCTCCCGTCCCAATAGATGCGCAGGATCGAGTAACGCCAATTGCCGGTCGGCGTCAGCCAGATCTGCTGGATCGCGCCGGGCCCGGCGATATCAGCGACGGTGAAAGTCTCGCCCGCGGCGATGCGCACCGATGGCGACACCTTCCAGCCCCGGCCCAGGTCGCGCGCGGGGATGCCGCCGGTGCCGTCGGTCGCCATGCCGCCCGCCCCGGCCGCGCCGTCGAAATTCTCCGCGCTGATCGAACGCGATTTGGCGCCCGACAAGCGCGACAAGTTGCCAAGATGCATGCCCAATCCGTTGAAGCCAGCCATCGTTTCCTCCGTCTGTGAGTAGGTTCATCTGTCTATTTGCTGGGTCCGGCCGTGACTGACTCGGCGCTCGCGGCCGCCAGGTTGTCGTAGTGCAGCTGGAAGACGCCGCAGACATCCGGATGCGAGCCGACGTAGACATAGCTGATCGTATCGCCTTGATAGTTCAGCGTGCCCGCGCTGGCGCAGGGTTCGATGGCGAAGGTCTGCGCGCTGGCATTGTCTTCTTGCCCGCCCAAGGCGCAATTGATGAGTTCCTGGCTGACGCGCGACTGGTTGATGACCAGCGCCGCGCCGACTTTGGGCGCCATCAGCGTCGAATCGCTCTGTTGATACCAGCGCGCCGCCAGGGCGCCCCGATCCTGAAAGCACTGCAAGATCTGTTCCGCTTTGGCGATGGCCGCGGTGATGCCGAATTGGCCGCCCATCAAGGCCGCCCCGCCCAAGGCGGCGAAGGCGCTGTCGATGGAGGTGTCCACATCCGTGGCGGTGTAGCCGGCGAGATTGGGCAGCAGACGCTGGGCCGACTTGGCGTCGTCCGCTTCGTTGCCGGTATCGCCGCAGGCCGCAAGCAACGGCAGCAGCAATAGCAGCAGGGCGAGGGGTCGCAGAAAATTCAAGTTGGAGCGCCTCAAACAATCGCTTGGTTCGCCAAACATTCTAGCAGGCATTCAGCACAGCCGCTCGCATAAGAGATACAGGCTCACTCAAAACAGCGAACTCCTCAAATCATGAATCTGTAGGGGCGAGCGATAGGGCCACTACAACCCCACCCCCGGCCCCTCCCGCCATTTCTATGGCGGGCATCCGACGAGTCAGGGAGGGGAGCTAAACACAGCCGGACGCAAGGTTTTTTGCGTGAGCGGCTGCCGTGCAGCGCGTGTGTCTACAGATTTCGCTATGATCGAAGACGGACTTCAGCAGGTTCATTGAACAAGAGGCACAAGAGACCCAGAGTTTTTTCTCGCTGCACTCGCTGTACTCGGTGGTAAAATCAGGTACTCGAAAGGCGAAAAGCGAATGGATGGGCGATGAAACTGCTGCGCTATGCCATCAACGAACAGACCTATTGCGGCGTATTGAACGGCGAGGAAATCATGCGCTTGGGCCTTCCCGATTTAAGGGCGCTGATGTCCCCCGACGCCGCCTTCGTGGAGACGGGCCAGCTTGACAAACTGGCAGACGCGCGCATCATGCCGCCGCTGCTGCCGGGCAAGATCCTCGCCATCGGCCGCAACTACGCCGAGCACGCCCGCGAGCTGAATAACGAGGCGCCGAGCGAGCCGCTGGTCTTCGCCATCATGCCGAGCGCGCTTATCGGCGACGGCGACATCATCGAATGGGAAGCCGAAATGACCGCGCAGGTGGATTGGGAAGGCGAGCTGGCGGTCATCATCGGCAAAACAGCGCGCAAGGTTTCAGCCGCCGACGCCCTCGACGCTGTCTTCGGCTACACAATCGCCAACGACATATCCGCGCGCGACTTGCAATCCCGCGACAAACAATGGACGCGCGCCAAAGGGCTGGATACGTTCTGCCCGCTGGGCCCTGTCATCGTCAGCGCCGACGCCATCCCCGACCCGCAGAACCTGCGCATCGTCACGACGGTGGACGGCGTCGAAATGCAGAATGGATCGACCGCCGACATGATCTTCGATGTGCGCTTTCTGATCGCGCATCTCTCGCGCGCCTTCACGCTGAACCCGGGCGATGTCATCCTGACCGGGACGCCGGCGGGCGTCGGCAAAGCGCGGAAGCCGCCGCAATTCCTCGGCGACGGCAGCGTCGTCAGCGTGGAGATAGCCGGCATCGGCAAATTGACGAATCGGTGTCGGGTCTTGTGATGCTTTGATTCACCACAGAGACACAGAGGGCACAGAGAGAAGCACAGGGGCAATCTACCAAGTCGCCCGCAAAAGAAATCTATGAACATGTGATATACTGCTGCGAGTTGACGAGGCTTGCGCCATGAAAACCGACTACTCAGCCTATATGACAACAGCCGATGTTCAGCGCCAAACGCGCACAATTGTTTATTGGATTGTCGTAACGCAGGCAATTTTCGCGCTGGTTATGCTTGCGCTTTTTGGCGGCTTGTTCGCAAAGTTGATACACTAGATGCGGGCGAGTCGCCGCCTCGCCCCTACACACGACCCTCTGTGCCTCTGTGGTGAATCGACCTATGAACCGCATCCTCTTCGCCGCCGACTGCCTCGATGTCCTCAACGACAGCGTCGCCATCCCCGACGCCTCCATCGACCTCATCTACCTCGACCCGCCCTTTAACTCCAACTCGAAGTACAACCTGCCCTTCAAAGGCCGCGACAAAACGCACAAGCCAGTGGAAGCCTTCGTCGACATCTGGAAGTGGAGCGACCAGGACGCCGAGACCCTCGACGACTTGAGCCGCGACCCGCGAACGCGCCCGCTGGCGACGATCATCAAGTTCTCCCTTGATATAGAATCGACGTTAAGCAGGCGGGGGGGGGGGGGGCAGCACAAGTCTAGGTTCATACTTGTTGAATATGGCGCTGCGGCTGCGTGCCATGCGGCGCGTACTGAAGGACACGGGCAGCATCTATCTGCATTGTGACCCGACCGCGAGTCATTATTTGAAGCTGCTGATGGACGCGATTTTCGGCCGCAAGAATTTCAGGAATGAGATTGTTTGGTGTTACACGGGTCCTGGGTCACCAGGTATGCGCCAATTCAATCGAAAACATGACATTATATTTTGGTACAACTTTGGGAAGATTTGGAAGTTCAATCGTGACGACATACGCATTCCTCATAAGAGGCTCAACCTGAACCGTTCTGGTGCAATGATAGGAGATGCTTTAACGGAAGAACTACGGGATGCTTACTTGGAAAAAGGTAAAATTCCCGAAACATGGTGGCCCAACTTTACACCTGTAGGACGAATAAGAACGGAAAAAATGGGCTACCCGACGCAAAAGCCCCTCGCCCTGCTTGAGCGCATCATCCGCGCCAGCTCCAACGAAGGCGACACCGTGCTCGATCCCTTCTGCGGCTGCGGCACGACTGTCCACGCCGCCGAATCGCTGCATCGCAAGTGGATCGGCATCGACATCTCCAAGTTCTCCACCGGGCTCATCCGCGACCGCATCCTGCACAATTTCAAGTACCTCAACACCGATGACATCGACCTGCGCGGCACGCCCGATTCGGTCGCCGAAGCGCGTAAACTGGCGCGGCAGGACCCGTTTGAGTTCGAGAAGTGGGTCTGCGGTTATATTGGCGCGGAAGGCATGTTCCGCGAGCCGGGCGAAAAGGGCGCGGATGGCGGCGTCGATGGCGTTTTGAAGTTCTTCCCTGTGCGCGAGGGAAAAAAGGTCAAGCCGGAATATGCAATTGTGCAGGTCAAAGGCGGCAACGTCAGCCCGGACGCGGTGAAGGCGCTGCATGAAACCGTGCGCCGCTACGAAGCGACGGCGGGCGTTATGGTTTGTTTTGCCGATCAGCTTGGCACGGTCGAGAACCAGCGCGTGAAAGCGACCTTCAGCGACGCCTGGGGCAGTTACCCTGTGGTCCAAGGATTCAGCGTCGAAAGCCTGTTGAGCGACGGCCAACTCGATTTGCCGCTTTACGGCTACAAACGGCGCGGCGCGATGCTGGGCTTGTGATATTTTCCTCTGTGTCCTCTGTGTCCTCTGTGGTTAAATCACCCCATGCCAAATCCAATCACGATTGAGGACGTAAAAGTCATCCTGACCCAGCCGGGCAAATCGCGCCTTTGCATCGTCAAGGTCATCACCTCGGAGCCGGGGCTGTATGGCCTGGGCTGCGCCACCTTCACCCAGCGCGTCTTCGCCGTGGCCGCCGCCATTGAAGGCCACCTGCGTCCCTTCCTGCTCGGGCGCGATGTCGACCGCATCGAAGAAATCTGGAATATGTCAATGGCGCACGGCTACTGGCGCAACGGGCCCGTGCTCAACAACGCTATCTCCGGCGTCGACCAGGCGCTCTGGGATATCAAGGGCAAACGCGCCGGCATGAGCGTCTGCGACCTGCTGGGCGGCAAATCGCGCGAGGCGGCCCATGTCTATGTGCACGCCGACGGGCGGGACAAGCAGGAGGTCGCCGAAAGCGTTCGCGCCTATATGGAGCAGGGCTATCGCTACGTTCGCGTGCAAATGGGCGGCTACGGCGGGCGGGGCAGCCCGATGGTCAAGCCCAGGAACGCGCCGCCCGGCGCCTATTTCGACCCGCGCGATTATTGCCGCCGGATGCTCGATATGATTGCATACGTCCGGGAAGAAGTCGGGGAAGCCATCGAGCTGCTGCATGATATCCACGAGCGCCTCGCCCCGATCCACGCGGTCGAATTCGCCAAAGATGTCGAGCGCTTCAAACTGTTCTTCCTGGAAGATGCCCTGGCGCCGGAGGACATCGCCTGGTTCCGCCACATTCGGGGGCAATGCGCGACGCCGCTGGCCATGGGCGAGCTCTTCAACAATCCACACGAATGGCAGCTGCTGATCCAGGAGCGCTTGATCGATTTCATCCGCATGCACATCAGCCAGATGGGCGGGATCACGCCGGCGCGCAACGTCGCCATCTTCGCGGCTATGTACGGGATTCGCACCGCCTGGCACGGCCCCAGCGATACCTCGCCGGTCGGCCACGCCGCCAACTTGCAGCTGGATCTCTGGCATCCCAACTTCGGCGTGCAGGAATGGTATCGCCCGTCAGAACTGGATTACGAGATCTTTCCCGGTTTGGCAGTCGTCGAGGAGGGCTATCTCTATCCCAACGACAAGCCCGGCCTGGGCATCGACATCAATGAGGCCCTGGCGGCCCAATACCCGCCCCAAGAGATCGTCGAGGAATGGACGCAGACGCGCCTGCCCGATGGAAGTCCGGCAAGACCATAAATTGGATTGTCTGGGCTGCTGATGACATCTGGGCGGCTTCGCGGTATTATGTGGACACAATAATTGGGCTGAGGTTGAAAATGGCAATCCAGACAAGAACTGCCATGTCGGTGGACGAATACTTTGAATGGGAACAGCTCCAAGAGCGCAAACACGAGTACATTGACGGAGTCGTTATCGAAATGCCGGGAGTAAGCAACAAGCACAGTCTAATCACAACCAACCTGATCTATCTCTTTGTCGCAGCACTAGACCGATTGCGATATACACTGCACATGTCTGAACTACGCGTTCAGATTAGCCCGACTCGCTACGTATATCCCGATCTTACACTGGTGCGAGGCGCATCTGATTTTGCCGACCCCAGCGAATATAACTTGATGAATCCCTTCTTTGTGGTCGAAGTAACTTCGCCTACCAGCATGGATCGCGATCGCCAGGAAAAACTCGAATACTATTACGAAGTGCCGTCCATTGATGCCTATCTCATCGTCGACCAGCACCGTCTTTTCGCCGAGTTGCATACGCGTGGCGAAAGCGGCTGGCTCTCCGAGGAGTTTGCCGACTCAACTGATGTGATCTCGCTCAAAATGCTGGAGTGTGAACTCCCGCTCGACCAAGTCTATCGCGATATCGTTTTCGAATAGCGCTGGTTTTCGAGGGCATCCGGATTGCACACATTCGCCGCCGTCCCCTCCAGCAGAAAGTCGACGATCAATTGCGCCGCCTCGACCGCCACTGTCACCTGCGCGTCTGATGTGCTCGCGGCCAGGTGGGGCGTGTGCAGGACATTGGGCAGCCCGATCAAAGGATGATCGGCCGGTGGCGGCTCGGTCTCGTAAACATCCAGGGCCGCGCCCGCCACTTTCCCGCTCCGCAGCGCCTCCGCTAGGTCCGCCGAGTTGATCAGCGCGCCGCGCGCCGCGTTAATGATTCGCACACCCTCCTTCATCTGCGCGATTGTATCTCTGTTGATCATGCCGCGGGTCTCATCCGTAACCATGGCGTGCAGCGTCAGATAATCGGAACGCGCGTACACGGCGTCCAGCGCGAGCAAGGGCACGTCGATCGCTTCGGCGACCGCCGGCGGCAGGTAGGGGTCATGGGCGATGACATCCATTTCAAAAGCCCGAGCGCGCGTGGCGATCGCCTGTCCAATCCTCCCCAAGCCGATGATGCCCAGCGTCTTGCCCTTGAGCTCGACGCCGGTATATGCTTTGCGCTCCCAGCGGCCCGCCGCCAGCGACAGATGGCCCGGCGCGATATGGCGCGAGAGCGCGAGCATCAAGCCGAAGCTGTGCTCGGCGGTGGATATGGTGTTGCCGCCCGGCGTATTCATCACGACGATGCCATGCGCCGTCGCCGCCGCCAGATCAACATTGTCGACGCCGACGCCGGCCCGCGCTATCGCCTTCAGCTGCGGCGCTTTTGCCATCAATTCCGCGTCGGCGGTCACGCCGCTGCGAATGATCAGCGCGTCGGCCGCGCCGACCGCTTCCACCAGGGCCGAGCGCTCCATCACCCCGGGCGCCTTCACGCGAATCCCGTCGCGGTCTTCCAGGATGCCGATCGCTTTCTGATGCACATTGTCGGGTACGAGCACGTGAAAGGTCATCGGGCGCTCTCTCAATTCGCTTGCGAGATGAAGCCGTCGAGCCCGCAGAGCACTTCGTTCAGCATGTCCATCGTCACATCGCCCATGTGCGGCAGGCGGATGGTTTTTCCTTTGATGGCCCCGTAGCCCTTGTCCATGACGAAGCCGGCTTCATTCAGCATGTAGTCCGCCATCGCGTCGACATCAATCCCGAGCCTGTTCTCAATCGTGGTCACCGTGTCGCTGCGATAACCCGCTTGCGCGTACAAGCCGAAGCCGCGCGCCAGGGCCCACTTGTGAGTCGCATCGCGCATCGCCCGATGCCGCGCCCAGCGCGCCTTGATGCCTTCGCGCAAGATCGCGTCCATTTGCATATCCGCCGCGACCATCAGCGCGATCGGCGGTGTAGAGGGCGTGTTGTTCTTGCGCAGCGATTTCTCCAGCGTCAGCAGATCAAAATAATAACCGCGCTGCGGGATGCTTTTCGCCCGCTCCAGCAGCCGGTCGCTGACGGCGGCAAAGGCGATCCCCGGCGGCAGGGCGAAGGCTTTCTGGCTTGATGTCAGCGCGATGTCGATGCCCCAGTCGTCCACGCGCAATTCTGTTCCCAAGAAGCCGCTGACAGTATCAACGAAGAAAAGCGTGTCTTCATGCTGTTTGACTACCTCGCCGATGGCTTGAATCGGATTGGTGACGCCGGTGCTGGTTTCGTTGTGCACGGCGCAGACGGCGTCATAACTCGCCTTGTCCAGCGCCTCAGCCACCATCTCCGGGCTGTGCGCCCGCCCCCATTCCACCTGAATGCTTTCGACCTGCACCCCGTTGGCGCGGCTGACATCGGCCCAGCGTTCACTGAAAGCGCCGCCGGTCAAATGCAGGACTTTGCGCTCGTCGCGCACGCCGCAGCGTATCGCGCCTTCCCACAAGCCGCTGCCCGAGGAGCCGCTGACGATGACGCGGCTGTCGGTGAAAAAGGCGCGTTTGAGCTTGCCTTGCAAGCGCGCGAAAAGCTCGGCGAAGTCGCCGCCGCGGTGTCCAATCATCCAGGCGGTTTGCGCTTCGAGGATCTCGCGGCGCACCTCCACTGGGCCAGGCAGAAACAAGCGTTTGTGGTCGACTTGACTCATCGGGGCGACGCCCTCCTTCCTGTTCCGAATGCGTCCTGCAAACAGGCGGATTTTAGCCCTGCGGCCGCATGATTCACAGGGCGAAATCGCTGTGGCGAGCGGCTGCGAAAATGCAGACTATCGCGGCGCTATTGCCTGCTGCGAACTTATCATGGCATTTTCACCATGGCTGCGTGCATATCGAGACTTGGCGCTAACGCATTTGGACACGTCAATCGGTTTCTGTAGGGGCGACAGGACCGCAGTGTCTACGCGCGGCTGTGTGTCGCCCGAACATCCACGACCATAACTTTGGGCGATTCACAGAATCGCCCCTACAGATTACGAAAGTTGTGGGGAAAGTAGTTGATTTCAGCGCCATTTCAAGTTGATGCGATTTACCGCTCCCTGGGGCCTTTGCAATGCTTGCCGCGCTAATGATAAGTGCTATACTCTGGCGCAAGTTCTGCTGGTCTCGCGCTTATCAGCGGCGGAGGAATCCATGATACAGGTGGCCAACGCGCCCTGCTCCTGGGGTGTGATCGAAAACATCGAAGGCGAGCGCTACGATTACTCCCGCGTCCTGGACGAGATCGCCGCCAGCGGTTACGCCGGTACCGAGCTGGGCGACTGGGGCTTCATGCCGACCGACCCGGGGAAGCTGTGCGCGGAGCTGAAAGCGCGCGACTTGAAGTTGTTGGGGTCTTGGGTCAACGTGAATTTTCAGGACGCGAACCGGCATGATGAGAGCACCGAAGCCTGCCTGCGAACGGCGGAACTGCTGGCCGCCGTCGGCGGAACGGAGGCGCTGGTGGTGCTGGGGCCCGACCCCTACACCAATCCCATGCGCAGCTTGAATTCCGGGCGCATCACACCGGCGATGAGCCTGGACGCCGAGGGCTGGCGCGTTTTCGCCGCGGGCGCGGATCATGCGGCCCGCCGCGTGATGGACGAAACCGGCTTGCGTTCCGTCCTGCATCATCACACCGGCACCTGGATCGAAACCCCGGCCGAAACCGAGCGCATTCTGGAAATGACTGACGACGAAGTCGTCGGGCTTGTTTTTGATACCGGCCACTGGGCTTTCGGCGGCGGCGATCCACTGAACGGCATCCGGCAATTTGCCGGGCGCATCTGGTACGTGCATTTCAAAGATCATGACCCGGCCGTGCACGAGCAGTCGCGGCTGCATGAATGGGATGGCCCGCAATCGGTGGGGCAGGGCATCTTCCCCGAGTTGGGGCGGGGCGATGTCGATTTCCCCGGCGTGCTTGCCGAGCTTGAAGAGATTGGATACGACAGTTGGATCGTGGTTGAACAGGATGTCTTGCCGGGTATGGGCGCGCCGCTCGAATCGGCAACGCGCAACCGTGAGTACTTGCGGAGCATCGGTCTCTAGCCGATGGTGACCCTGGGCGATATTATCCGCGCCGGTCAAGGCCTGGCGCCCTATCTCCCCCCGACCCCGCTGGAAGACGCGCCGGAACTGGGCGACAAGGTCTGGCTCAAGCTGGAGAACGCCAACAAAACGCATTCATTCAAAATTCGCGGCGCATTAAACGCGATCCTGTCACTGAGCGAGGAAGCGCGCGCGCGGGGCATCATCGCCGCCTCGTCGGGCAATCACGCCGGCGCGGTCGCCTATGCCGCGCATCTGACCGGCGCCTCGGCCCAAATCCTGATGCCGCGTGGCACGCCCAAGAAAAAAGTTGGCAATGTCAAACGTTATGGCGCGGAGGCGGTTCTATTCGGCGATACCTACGACGAAGCCGAAGCGGAAGCCCTGCGCCGCGCCCGCGAGGGAGGGACCTGGATCTCGCCCTACAACGACGCTCAGGTGATCGCCGGCGCCGGCACAATCGGGGTCGAGATCCTGCAGCTGCTGCCCGATGTCCAGCGCGTCGTCGCGCCCGTCAGCGGGGGTGGTTTGATCGCCGGCGTCGCCATTGCCGTCAAGGAACTCAATCCCGCGATCGAAGTCATCGGCGTGAACGCGGAGTCAGCGCCGGCCATGTACAACGCCTTCCACGGCGTAAGCCTGCCGCAGGTCTGGGACACGCTGGCCGACGCCCTCTCCGGCGACATCGAAGCGGGCTCGCTCACCTTGCCGATTTGCCGGCGTCTTCTCGATGATATGCTGCTGGTCTCCGAGGCGCAGATCGCGGCGGCGATGCGCTTCCTGCTGGAGAAACAGGGCTGGGTGGTCGAAGGCGGCGGGGCGGTCGCGCTGGCGGCGGCGCTGCATAATGCCCTGCCGCGCGATGGGCTGACGACGGCGCTCGTCGTCAGCGGCGGCAATGTGGATCTGAGTGTGCTGCGGCGGGTGTTGTCTTGAGACCGGCGGTTGAATACAATTAGGACAAGTGAGGTTGACCTATGCGCGATGCAATCTCAATTGAACTGCCTATAACGGCAATCCGCAGATATTGCGAACGGCAGCCAATCAAGCGTCTGTCTTTGTTCGGCTCGTTTTTGCGCGGCGACGCATGCCCGGATAGCGATGTCGACTTGTTGGTGGAGTACGTCCCGGGCGCGCCGGTGGGGCTGCTCACAATGGCTGGGCAGGAGATAGCGTTAAGCGAAATCCTGGGCAAACAAGTTGATTTGCGCACAGCTCAGGATCTCAGCCGCTATTTTCGGCAGGAAGTTGTCGATAGCGCCATGTTGATCTATGAGAAAAAGTAAGGAAAATGACCGCGCGCGATTGCTGCACATGCTTGAGGCGGCACAGCATGCTGGCGAGTTTGCGGACGGACTGACTCGCTCAGCGTTTGAACGGGATATACTGCGACAATACGCCTTGGCGCGAGCGGTCGTAATCGTTGGTGAAGCCGCTAGCAATGTCACTGACGAATTGCAGGGGCAGCACCCTCATGTGGCTTGGGCTCAGATAAAGGGAATGCGCAATCGTCTCGCCCACGCATACTTCGATATTAATCTTGACGTGCTGTGGCGCGCAGTCACAGTCGAAGTTGCCCACCCTCGAAGAGCAACTGCAAGTTATCATTGACGATTACCTGTGATGAATGAATTAGCTTTGACTCTCCTTGAAGCCTTCCACGCCGGCGACAGCGCCGCCATCGACCGCATCCATCAGCAGCTGCCGCAGGTCAAGTACGGCGCGCGCGCTGAAGCGGCTGCCTTTCCGCTCACCCTCAGCGAGGCGCAAACAGTCATCGCCCGCGAGAACGGCGCCCAAAGCTGGGGCGAGATGCGCCTGCGATTCAAGCTGCAAGACCGCGATTACGGCGATGCCCTCGAACAGTTCAAGGGACTGGTTCACGCCAAGGACGCCGGGAAACTCGACGCCTTGTTGACGGCGCAGCCCGCGCTGAAATCGACGCTGGACGATCCCCACTTCTGGTTTGGCTCTACCGCCCTCATCATTGTCAAGGAGCATATCGATGTCGTGGATGTCCTGCTCAAGCACGGCGCCGATATCAATGCCAGGTCGCAGTGGTGGGCGGGCGATTTCCACATCCTCGAAGTGACATCAACCCAAGCGGCTCGCCAGCTAATCGAGCGCGGCGCCCAGATCACCGTACACGCGGCGGCCGAACAAGGCTGGCTCGATTGGCTCGAAGACGCCGTCGCACAGGACCCGTCCATCGTCAATCAGCGCGGCGGTGATGGCAAGACCCCGCTGCATTATGCCCGCGATCCGGCTGTGATGGATTGGCTGCTGGAGCGGGGCGCCGACCCCGAAGCGCGCGACCTGGACCATGCCTCGACGCCGTTGCAGTGGATGCTGGGCGAGCGTAATTTGGATGCCGCGCGCGAATTTGTCAAGCGAGGCGCGCAGGTTGATATTTTCGCCGCCGTCATGCTGGGCGAGCAGGCGCTTGTGGCGGGGGCGCTGGCGGCGCATCCGGAGGCGATCCGCGCGCGTGTGAACCAGCCCGGCTACGACCTGGCGCCGCCCGCCGACGGCTCGCATCAATACGTCTACACCTTTAACGCGGCCGGCCTGTCGCCCCATCAAGCCGCCCTGGAATTTGAGCATACGGACATATTCGCGGGACTGATAGAGCGGAGCCCGCCGGATGTCCAGCTTCTGGCTTATTGCGCCGCTGGCGATCGCGAAGCGGCTGAAGGCGTGGCCGCGGCGGATCCGCAGATCGTGCCACAGCTGCCGGAAAGCGATCGGCGGCAGTTGATCCACGCCGCCTGGACGGCCAAAGCCGACGTTGTTGACCTGATGGCCGCGCTCGGCTTCGACCTGCATATTCGAGACGATGATCTGATGACGCCCCTGCACGCGGCCGCCTTTCACGGTTTCGCCGATGTCATCAGAGTGCTGCTGGCTGCCGATGATGACCCGCCCCTGGATTGGCGCAACGGCTATGGCGGCACGCCGCTGGGGACCTGCATGTACGGACGGCGGCACAGCTGGCGGGCCGATGGCGATTTTCCCGCCAGTATGCAGCTGCTGGTCGAGGCGGGTTCGGAAGTCAAAGCCGAGTGGCTGCCGACGGGCGATGCGGCGGTTGACGCTGTCCTGCGCGCTGGCATCGCGGCCGGCGGCGAAGCATAATCGCGCAGCCTTGTACGGCTTGTCCTAATTTTTGGTTTACCTATTAAATCCTGTCTTCAATCTAATCTAAATCTGTAGGGGCGAGAGACGGTCAGTGTCTACGCGATCCTTGTCTCGCCCTACGAGCACGCACTGCCACACGCGTGGGCGTTTCAGCGAAACGCCCCTACAGAGTCCGATATGCTGGAGCAGTGCGTCCCTCATTTCCTCTTATTTAATGAACCTACCAAATTCCATCTGCAATCATAGCGAAATCCGTAGGGGCGGCTTATCAAGTCGCTCGAAAGCTCTGCTATCAGGAGTCGGGCGACCCTATGACTTGCCCCTACAGAGCCCGATATGCTGGAGCTACAGTCCGAGATCGCTTCCCCCCATTGCTATGGGGGGACTGAGGGGGGTAGCGGGTCTGTGGTGAAGCCCCATAAGTTTGTCACGCCTCGGGGAGTTCTTTCCCTCATGCCCCGCCGTCGGTTATGGCCGCCGGCAAGCCAACCGCGAGCTTCTGCTGATAGACCACTTCGAGGCGCGCGTCGGCATCCACCACCTGGCTGACGCGCCTTCTGGCTTGCTCAAGCTGGTTGCGCGTTGGCGCTTCGAAATCTTGCAGAATCGCATGCAGAACGATGCCGTCGCCCTCCTCGATCCACAGGTCAGCGAATTGGGCCCGGGGGAATACAGCGCGCAATTCCTTGCGAACCGCCGCCATGACCGGGTCCAACGGGCGCACCACTTGCCGCGCAACGACCGTCAGGTGCACCGCTTGCCGGTACAAATCGTTGATCAGCATCTGCGCCGCTTCGACCTCTTCCGGCGTAATTTGATGGTCGGACTGTACGCTAAACTGCACACTCAGCGGCACCGACGAAATGACCTGATAGTCCACGACCTGCGCGCCATGAAAAGCCTCCGCCTCCAGCCGTTCACGAATATGCGCCTCGTCAATCGCCTGCGAACCGAGCCGGGCGAAGACCACCAGCACGACGAGCGTGATGAGGAAGAGCACAATCCACCAGGCGCGCGATCGATTGAGCGTGACGCCCTCCCGTTCTTCCGTAGGACGCATGCCCATCCACAAGAAGGTGCTGTATTGCGCCGCGATGATGAAGGCGATATTTGCCAGAAACAGCAAGTTGGCGCCGATGGCCAGGTCCATATCGCGCAGGGCGATGCCCAGCCCGACGGTGCTGATGGGCGGCATCAACGCGGCGGCGATTGCCACGCCAGCCAGCGCGGCCGGGATGCCTTTGCGCGCCGTCGCGTAGGCGGCCACCCAACCCGAGACCAGCGCGATGGCGGCATCAAGCAGATTCGGGCTACCGCGC
Organism: Chloroflexota bacterium; assembly: GCA_028875245.1. Taxonomy (GTDB): domain Bacteria; phylum Chloroflexota; class Anaerolineae; order Aggregatilineales; family Phototrophicaceae; genus UBA6055. Next base: position 49,012 of record JAPPEU010000049.1, on the reverse strand, counting down.
GCCAGCATCTCGTCGGTGGGGCTGTCGATCGGCAGCAGGACGCCCATCACGATCGAGATCAGCAGGGCCAGGGTCACCCCGCTGAAAAGCGTCAGGCTGGCCCGCCGCGTCAAGCGCAGGATGCCGGTCGCCATGCCGGTGGAAAAGCCGGAAATGGGCGACATCAAAGGCGCGACCAACATGGCGCCGATGATCACCGCAACGCTGTTGGTCAACAGGCCAAGCGTGGCCAGCGCCGCCGACAGCACAATCATGACGATGTAATCCAGGTTGGCGCCGGCGCTCTTCTCCGCGCTCCAAATCAGCTCATTCTGCTCGACCAGCGTCAGCTGCGGGTTGAGCCGCGCGATCCCGTGCTCGATAGAGCCGCGGATGCCCCGATGCCACTCATGCTGTGAAATGAGGATGACCGGCCCCGGCGCCTGATTCAGCAGTTGATTGCTCAAGTCATTGATGATGTGCCGTTCCAGGTCCGTTTTCTGCGCGAAGCCCATCACCAGAAGGTCCGCCGCAGTCATCTCATTGACGATTTCGCGCCCCGGCTGGCGGCCGCGGATCAGCTTCTTTGGCAGGTTCTGCTTCCCCGGCAGCTGCGAGGCAGTGCGCTTGATCGCTTCTTCATGTTCGGGATCATAATGATAATCGAATTGAATGCTCATTTGCCGCAGCGGAATCCCATGCTGCAAGGCGAAACTGACCCCCAGTTTCATCGCCATCGCTGATGGCAACGTCCCGTCGACTGGCACGACGACGCGTTGGAAAGCCGTGGATTCGGCGCTGCGGTAGATCAGCACGCTGCAAGGCGCGGCGGCGATGACATTTTCCACCACCGTGCCCAGTTTCACGCTGCGCTGCGTCGAGCGATGTACACCGAGCAGTATGACATCGGCGTTGCGTTCGCGCGCCACATCCAGGATGCCCCGCGACACGCTGGCCGCGATTTCCGTCAGGACCTCGACCTGGTGGCCGGCGTCCGTTTGGCGGAAGGCCTCAATCACATCATTGATCTGATTGCTGATTTTGTTCGTCTGTTCGGCATCGCCCAGAGAGATGACCAGGGCAGTCACCAGACCTTCTTTCGGGTGCGCCAGCCCGCCGGCGATGCGCAGCATGTCCGCAGCGGTATCCGGCCGGCCCATCGGCACGACCACGGTCCTGGCATAATACTCATCGTGGCCTTCTTGACCGGGGCTTGAGGAATTTGGTGAACTCATGGCTCGCGCGAATAGTCAGCGTACCTCGGCAGCTTGCCCGGCCGGCCCACAGCCGCGCCAGCCACATTGTCTAATCCAATGTCACCGGCCTGCCGCTGAACTGACTGCTGCCGTCGTTGTATTGCATCAGCTCAATGCGGACGCCGCTGGGGTCCGTAATCCAGGCTTGCCAGGCGCCGTCGCCACCCAGCTTCTTTGCGCTGACGGCGACGCCTTTGGCCGCAAGCGCGGCGCAGACGGCGTCCAGGTTTTCCACTTCCAGGCAGAAATGCCTGATGATCGCTCGCTCAAGGTCGGGCGCTTCATTCTCGGTGAAGACTTCGATGAACGTGGAGCGGCCCGCCCTGAGGTAAAAGCCGACGCGGTGGCCCGCTCGGAAAAAATCGAAAGCCTTCTCCATGCCCAGCGATTCCACATAAAAGCGCTCCGTCTCCGCCAGATCGGTTGCGCCGATGCAGACATGCGCCAGTCACTTTATCATCATTGCGCGCCGCTCTTCCACTAGGCCACTGCCAAAGTCAAGAACAATGCTAACTTGGCTGCTTGGTCATCGCAACTTTAGCCGAGGTCCGCGCTCAATTGGAGCAGGGCGGCGCGCGTTTCCGTCCAGGCGGCGGTCTCGACGGCGACAATCTCAAAATGGCCGGCGCCGGCGATGACCTGGAGCGCTACTTCGTCGCCAGCTTCTTGCGCAGCATCGCTGTATCGTCTGGCATTGGCCAGCATTGACTTGTCTTCCGAGCCGACGATGATGCGCTGCCGCGCGCCCAGCGGCAGCAATTTGGCGGGGCAGCCGTTGCGATAGGCTTCGGGCGCTGTCCTCGCTGTGCCGCCCATGACGGCCAGCAGAGCGTCGCTGGACAATTCGCCGACGCTTCCAGCGCTGACATCAGCGAGGGGCGCCAGGGCCAGCACGCCATGAATCGAAAGCGGATCGCTGACGAAGAGCGGGCTGGATGCCGCGATTTTGTGCCGGCCCGCCAGCCAGAGCGCCAGATGACCGCCGGCCGAATGTCCCACGCTGATGACCCGGCTAAAGTCGAGCTTGTGGGCTTGCGCGACTTGCGGCAGATAATCGGCCGCGGCGCCGACATCGTGAAACATCTGCGGATAATCGCCGCCGTTGCCAAAACGGCGATACTCGATATTCCAGACGGCGAAACCGGCATCCGCCAGCGCGGCCACAACCGTTCCCAGCGGGACGATGTCATAGATCTCGCGGTAGCCGCCGCCATGGATCAAGATGATGACCGGATGGGGCGGCGCCGCGCTCGGCAGCGTCAATTCGCCGAATTGCTGATTGTGCGATCCGTAAGCGTAGCGGCAGTCGGGCGCGACGGCCGGGAAACGCTGATAATCTTCCGCGGTCAACAGCGTCATTTGGATACCCTCCTCGCTGCTCCAGCTTGAAGAAACCGGAGCGGCGACATCACGCCATCCGCAAAATCCCCAGTGGATCTTGCGGATCAACGCCCTCGTCAAACGGGATATGCCGGTCGAGATTCGTAACCTGGTAGACGGAGCCGAGCCAGTTGTTGAAAATCGCCCGGGCGGTGTCGCCCCAGGTGTTGTCCAAATAGGGCATGAAACAATCTTCGGGGAAATCGGGCAGGTCGGCGCCCTGTTCCAGCGCCATCTGCGCTTCCCGCGCGTATCGCTCGGCCAGCTCGCGCGCTTCAATTGGGAAGTAATTCTCCGGGTAGGGCGGCTGTGTGTTCCGCCCGTTGAAATAACCGAGCAGATCTCGCTTGTATTCCTTCAGCAGGCTGTTGATGTCATATTCGGGATGCCCCTGAAAATAGACCATCCGGAGTTGATCAGGGCTGACGGCCATGTGGACTTCGCCATCGAAGCTCTGAATCAGCACGGTCAGACCGGCCTTCTCGAAATGCTCGCGCGTGATCGAATTCCAGCGCGAATGCGGCACATCAAAGCGGGTGTTTATCTCGCGCAGCAGCGGGTGCTGGGGCTGTGTGACGCGGTGCTCAAAAACGCCCCACTTTTTCAAGTCTCTTTTGACGCGCTCTATCCGGTAGAAGTATTTCATCAACGCGTGCGTCGCCAGGCAGGAACATAAAGTCGAGGTTACGTTGACCCGCGCCCACTCGATCACGCTGGTCAGGGGCTGCCAGAAATCTTCCTGGTCGAGGCTGGGGTTGGCGACGTTGGCGCCAGTGATGATCAACGCGTCCAGCCCCTCTTCCTTGACGCGCTCGAAGGTCGTGTAGTACTGGTCGATATAGGCTTGGGTCGCCGCGCTGCGCTCGAGGCCGGGCACGGAAAAGACATGCACAAAGAATTGCGCGATCTGGTTGCTGTTGCCGACAAGCCGCATGAACTGGCGCTCAGTGATTTCGAGCGCGGCATCCGGCATCATATTGAGCAAGCCGATATGCAGCTCGCGGATGTCCTGCGACAAGGCGCGGTTGAGCGTCAGGACTTCCTGGCCGCGCTGCCGCAAACGATCGAAACTGGGCAAATCTGTGTGGGCGACTAATGGCATTTACGCTTGGCTCCCCGTCCGGTCGATAATCGTCCCCTCTTTCGGCACAACAGTATATCACCGCAGACCATGCCGACAATGCCGCAGCCTGACCTTGGGCAGCGCCCGTGCATTATAATAAAGGCATCGAAACGTTGCGGACCTTGCTGGTCGCCATTTGCCGCTTGAGGGAGTAAACAAGATGCTGGCTCAGATTCACGCTGCCCTGCTGCGCTATGCGCTCATCGCCCTTGGCATCGTCATCGGCGCGATATCGCTAATCGTTTTCTTGCAGCCCCAGGATATCGCCCCGGCCGGCGTCGCCGGCGCCTCCACGCTGCTCAACGAGCTGTTTGATACCCCAATCGGCTTGATGATTTTTCTGCTGAACATACCGATCCAACTGCTGGCATACGTCATGCTGCCGGATGGCGCCCGCGTGATCCTGCGCAGCGTCGTCATCATCGTGATATTCTCGCTGGTGGTCGACAATCTCGGTCCCCTGCTGCCGGAGAGCGGCATCAGCGATGACCGCATGCTCAACGCCCTTTTCGGCGGCGTCACCGGCGGCATCGGCGTCGGCCTCATCTATCGCGCCGGCGCCACCTTCGGCGGGACCTCAACGCTGGCGCTGATCCTGCAGCGGCGCTTCGGCTTCCCGATGAGTACGACATTCCTCTGCACAGACGCGCTCATCATCGTCGCCGCCGGGCTTGTTTATCAGTGGGAGGGCGCCCTTTATGCGGCGGTCGCGCTCTTCATCACCGGCCTCGCCAGCGATTATGTGCTGGAGGGGCCCAGCGTCATCCGCACCGCCATGATCATCACGGACAAACCGGCGGCCATCACCCAGCGCATCTTCGCCAACCTGCAGCGCGGCGCTACCAGCTGGACGGTCAAAGGCGAGTACAGCGGGGCAACGCGCACCATGCTTTATGTCACTATCGCGCGCTCGCAAGTGCGCAACTTGAAAGATGAAGTCTCGCAGGAGGACCCCAACGCCTTTATCGTGATTGGCATGGGGCACGCCGCTTACGGCTCCGGCTTCCGCCGCGTCCGCCGCCCGCGAAACTGAACTAGCGCAGATGCTCGCCGGCGTTGACGTGCAGCAACGCGCCGGTGATGTAATCTTCTCGGCACAAATACAGGACCGCCCGCGCCACATCTTCAGGCGCGCCCGTTCGCCCAAGCACCGTGCGAGCGCCGACCTTCGCCCAATTGTCGTCAGACATTTCCACGCCCGCTGATTTCATCACCGGGCCGGGCACAATGGCGTTCACGCGAATATCCGGCCCCAAGGCCAAAGCGCTGACCTGCGTCAGCATCCACAAGCCGGACTTGCTGATGCCATGATGGGGATATTTTTCCCATGGACCATCGGCGCCGGCGTCGCAGATGTTGACGATGACGCCGCCCGGGGCGGGATTGTCCGCCATCATGCGCGCCGCTCGCTGCGTGATGAGGAAAGGCGCGCGCAAATTCACCGCCATCGTCAGATCCCAATCCGCCAGCGACACCTCCAGCAGGTCCCGCGCTTGAAAAACCGACGCGCTGTTGACGACAATGTCCAATCGGTCGCAGCGTTCCGCGGCCGCGGCCATCAGCGACTCGACGCCATCGGCGCTGCTGAGGTCCGCCTGAATGCCATGGGCATCAACGCCGTGGGATTTGATCTCTTGCAGCGTCTCGCGGACCCGGGACGACGCCGCGCTGTTGTAATGGGCGAGGATGTTGACGCCCTGTTTCGCCAGCTCCAGCGCGATGACGCGGCCGACCCGGCGCGCCGAGCCCGTCACCAGCGCGACCCGCCCCCTCAATTCAATGCGCACAAATCCGTTTCCTCGCTGCTACGCCGTCTCATCTTCCAACGCCTTGAGATAGACGCCCATCTCTTCGTATTTCATCTCGCCCAATTTAACATGGCGCACCGTGCCCGCGCCATCGATCACGAAGGTGGTCGGCAGGTTCTGCACGCCGTAATCCAGCTTGACCACTTCGTTGATGTCCAGCGCCACCGGCAAATCCCGCAGGCCGATCTTATCCAGAAATCCGCTGATCTCGGCCGCCCCTTCCCCCAGGTTGATCGCCAGCAGGGCGGGGCCGTCGGGGTTGGCGCTGTGTTCGGCGACGAATTCTTCAAAGGCGGGCAGCTCCCGCACGCAGGGCTGGCACCAGGTCGCCCAAAAGTTGAGGAAGAGCGGGCGCCCGGCATAATCCGCCGGCGACGCAAGCGTGACGCCATCCAGCATGGGCAGCTCGAAATCGGGCGCTTCAAAGTTTGTGATGACGCGTGGCGGCGCCGGCGCGAAGGCCGATGCGGCTGCCGGCTGCTGGCGGGTTTCCAGGGCGAGCATCAGCAGGGCGACGAAGATGCCGAAAAGCGGCAGGATGAGCAGGATGAGCAGGGTGGGGGAGGGGTTGGCGCGGTCCTTGCCCTCCGACGAGTCTGCCGTAATCTCGGCGAGCTTGTCATTGTCTTCACTCATGATAAATTCGGTGGGTTGACTACGGGCTCAAAAGCGCCAGTCTTCCATTCGCATCAAGTCGTCGAGCGTTCCACATTGAATGTCGAAGTGTTTACAGATGCCCGGAATCCTGACTCTGTTGCCTCGCTCGCGTTCTTGCGTTATAACCATTCCATCAATTGCTCTGGCTTTTGCTATCAAGAATGGATCTGCTATCTCATCCGAGTCTGCGTCCAGATCGTCATACTCATCGTCATCGCGAATATCTGTCGGAACAACGTGACGAAATCGGGGAACGTCATAAATATCCCGAAGAAACTGTGACTCTATGTCGTTGATTCTAGGAAAGAGTTCCAAGTGAGAATTCGCCCATTCGAGTTCACCATTCTTCTTGTCTCTGTTTTCAATTTCGCGCAAGACATGGCGTATTGAGGTTATCGCGCCGCTTGAGACTAGGTCATCAAATCGCTTCCATAGAGACGGAAACCGCTCGTACCGGTAACATCCAAATAACTGCTGCCAGCTACTCGTGTCAATCACATACTTCACCTCGACACCTCGTGTAGCGTGTCTTCCAGTTTGTCAAGATGCTTAGGCTTGATTGCCAAATAGTCTGCAAGTTCCTCTTCGTCAATGCGGTCCTGATAAAATCTCTTGAATGCCAGCGTAGTGTATTCCTTTCCAAGATACGCAATCTTGGTATGGTAATAGTTGCCGCCAACTCCCCCTTTATCATTTACAATCTGGCTGTCCCATTTATGCAATGCGTCGTCAAAAGCTGCGTCCGTGACTAGGCCAAGGTACCGAAATCGACGGAAGACCATTACTTTACTTACGCTGAACTTTTGGGCCAGATTTTCCGCAAGAGTCTTGTCTGCTGGACAGGTTGAGATTTCCCTACTCAACGGTTCCTCCGGCAATAGAATGGCCGATGCCAAGCAATCGCATATTGTCTCAATACGGTGCATGTCTGCCGGGAACGGCTGCCGAAACGGCACGTCTTTATCTATCCCACTGGTATGAAAGAGTAGATGCGCCAATTCGTAGAAGAGCGTCGATATCTGCTTCGCTTTTGCGTTTGAGTTGTTCAAGTAGATGACAGGAAACTCTTCATCGAAGAGACTGAATCCAGCGTAGCCTCTGGCGCGAAAAGCGTCTTTGAATACTGTGACGCCAGCGTCGTAGAATGCCGTTCGCCACGATTTAAGCGCAGTGCCGGAATCAGGCCATTGGATCTGGTCAGCCAAGCTGACCCCGAGGAAACCGCGCACTTGTCTGGCTGTGAATGAAACTGGGTCGTCGACACTGAAACTCATGTCTCGAGTTATGATTTTGCGCGCCGGGTTTCGCCCGTCATTCAGTTCAGCTAGTCCGACTTGAAATGCACGTGCTCTATGCATAAGAAGGCGGATTCGGGGTGGGATTTCAGCGAATTGATCCGGGCTTAGTGTGCGAAAAGATTCGTTAATGTTTGGCAGATCGGGCGGTTCGGGAAAAAAGAAAACTGCCACTGGCACCGATAATATTTTGGCGAGAGTCTCAAGTTGCCGATACGTTGGCTTTGAACCACCACTCTCCCACTCGGCAACCCTCTTGAATTCTGGACGCTTCTGTGCCAATGCCTCAAGCGAGTATCCCAGCCTTTCCCGCGCCCAAGTCAACACTTCTGGCGTAATCGGCATCCGTTCAGCAGCCATCACCGTACACCCTTGTCAAAATTGCAATCACTGTAACGTTGCATGCAATCCCTGTCAAGCTAGCTTGAGCGCACCCTACATCCTACTCAAACACCCACCCGTCCACAGCCCGCGGCCAACCACTCAGCAGCTCCGCATCGCTGAAAAAATTCGCCACCTCGATTTCACCATTCTCGACGCTGTCCGACCCATGCGCCAGGTTCCGCCCGATCTCCAGGCCGAAGTCGCCGCGGATGCTGCCCGGCGCCGCCTCGGATGGCGTGGTCGCGCCGATCGTGGCGCGCGCCGCTGCAATGGCGTCCGTACCCTCCAGCGCCATCACCACTACTGGCGCCGAAGTGATGTACGCGACCAGACTGGCGAAGAAGGGACGCTCGCGGTGCACATCGTAGTGCTTCTCCGCCAATGCGCGCTCGACTTGCAGCAGCTTCAGGCCGATGATCTTCAAGCCGCGCGCTTCGAAGCGCTTGATGATTTCGCCGGTCAAGCCCCGCTGGACCGCATCCGGTTTCACGATGATCAATGTTCGTTCCAAGAGATTGCCTTTCTGTCATGCTCCTCGCCAGCTATTGACGCTTATCATACAGCCGCGCCGCAGAATTGTGTATGCGCATCAGCGGCTCGTCTGCGGCCAAGGCGCAGATGACAGTGAGCCAGCGGCCCTTCCCAAGTGTAAATCGGGCATGGAGCGGAAGATTTTCTGCTATGATACGAGCAGCTTAGGGAGCGGGACGAAAATGAGCAGAGCTTTCTGGCATGAACAGGCGGTAATCGTAACCGGCGCCGCCGGCTTCCTCGGGCGCCATGTCGTCGAGGCATTGAAGGCGCGTTCAGCCGGGCGAATCATCGCGCCGCGCCGCGCTGACTATGACTTGCGCCAGCAAGAGGCGGTTGCGCGCCTGTATGCGGACCATCCCGACGCCACCCTGGTCATCCACCTGGCGGCCAATGTCGGCGGGATCGGCATCAACCGCGAGCATCCCGGTTTGTTCTTCTACGAGAATCTCATGATGGGCACGCTCATGCTGGAGTACGCGCGCCGCGCCGGCGTCCCCAAATTCGTCGGCATCGGCACCGTTTGCAGCTATCCCAAATTCGCGCCTGTGCCCTTCAAGGAAGCGGACCTCTGGGCCGGCTACCCGGAAGAGACCAACGCGCCCTATGGCTTGGCCAAGAAGATGCTGCTGGTGCAGAGCCAGGCTTATCGCCAGGAATACGGCTATAACGCCGTCCATCTGCTGCCGGTCAACCTTTATGGCCCGCATGACAAATTTGACCTGAAATCTTCACACGTCATCCCGGCGGTAATTCGCAAAATGGTGGACGCGCAAGAGAGCGGCGCCCCGCATGTCACACTCTTCGGCGACGGCTCGCCCACGCGTGAATTCCTGTTCGTGCGCGATGCCGCTGAAGGCATCCTGCTCGCCGCCGAGCGTTATGACGGGGCCGAACCGGTCAATCTCGGCAGCGCCTTCGAAATCAGCATCCGCGAATTGGTTGAGATCATCGCCGAAGAGGTCGGCTTCAGCGGTGCGCTGCGCTGGGATACGAGCAAGCCCAATGGACAGCCGCGGCGCAAGCTTGACGTCTCCCGCGCCGAGCGCGAATTCGGCTTTGTCTCGCGCACTGATTTCCGCGCCGGCCTGCGCGAGACGATCCGCTGGTATCGCGCCGAGAGGCGAACAGAGCACGCGGCGGCCGAGCGCGTCTGACCGGGTTCGGCGAGCCGCCACGCTCGGCAATCGGAATGCCCGGAGGAGCGCATTGCGCAAGCAGCTTCAAGAACATCGACATTTCATTCTGATCATCCCGGTCTTGATCATCGTGATGACATGGCCGACATTCTACCACGTGCTGGAAACGGATACAGTCTGGCTGCCCGGCAGCGGCGAAGATGTTTGGTTTGAATTGTGGGAGGGCTGGTATGGCGGGCAGATCCTTCAAGGCAAAGCCGACTTGTTCTATACGAATTTGCTCTATTATCCGCAAGGCGTATCCCTCGCTTACCACCAGTACACCCTGCCGCACATGCTCATCTATGCCCTGCTGCGGGCCCTGCTGCCGGTATCCAACGCCTACAATCTCGCCTTCCTGCTGACGCTCTTCGCCAACGCGCTTGCGACCTACGCCTGCGCCAATTATTTCATCAAAGATAAATGGATTAGCTTGTTCGCCGCCGCGGTGGTCGGGATTAGCGTGGCGCTCCGGATAAAATCCGACGCGCAATTCTGGACCTATTACAGCATTCCGCTGTCGATCTATTTCATGCATCGCGCCGTGGTCGAAAACAGGCGCACTTTCGCGTTCCTCTGTGGCGTCGCCGTGGGGATCACGGTCTACATCGGCTTTTACGTGCTCGTCTGTCTTGTCATATCGGTTGGGATATACGGCTTGTATCTGGCCTGGTCGCGCTGGCGGGATCCTCGCTTTTGGGCGGTGGCTGCCTTCGCCATCGTCATCTGCGCCTTGGTCAGCCTGCCGCGCCTGGCGCCGATGTTAGCCGATGGCGAACAAGTTGACGCCGTTCTCGCTTACCGCACAAATTGGCAGAATCGCTCCAAAGACCTGCTGGATTTCCTCAGGCATCCTTTATGGACCGGCGATGTGAGCTTTGAACCCGGTTATCTCGGCTTCGTGCCCACCGTGCTCGTCGGCGTCGGCCTGGTCCGCCATGCCCGGCGGCGGAAGCTGCTGCCCTGGCTCTTGCTGCTGCTCGTCTTCATGATTCTGCGCGCCGGCACATTTCTCACGGTTGCTGGCTTGGAATTCCCCGATATTTTGCTGCCGAAACATTATCTCAATTACATTTTCCCCGAGATTTTCCGCGGCTTTACCGGCAATCACCATTGGGTGCTGGGCGCCCTGCTGCCCTGGGCAATTCTGTCTTGCTACGGCTTGCAGACCCTGCTGGGCGCAAAAACCGCAAACAAGCGCTCCGCGGTCCTGCTCGCCTTGATCGCGCTCATGGCGCTCGAATACAGCTATGGGCCGATCACCGGCCAGGTCGTCAAAGAGGAGCGGACTGCCTTTGTAGATTGGTTCGAGGGGGAAGACGAAGCCGCCCCTCGCCTCATAAACCTGCCCATGAACACGGCCGTCGTGCGCCGCTATTACAACTACATTCAAATGCTGACCGGTTATCCGCAAGTGGAGGGCGCGCTCAACCGCGTATTTCCTGAAGCCAACAATTACATCTGGAGCAATTATCTTTTGAGCGCCTGGAAAACGGGCGCCGCCGCCCATTGCACCCCGGCAACTCGCGCCGCCTTCGAGCCCGCCCTGGACCAGCTTCTCAATGACGGATTCACCCACCTGCTCATGCACAGCGGCAGGTACTTTACCCAGGCGGAACCCCATAGCTTCGCCAGCGTGCCAGCGGCATACAGCGATGATTATCTCTCGATTTATCGCCTTGGGGACCTTCGCCGCAGCTGCGAAAACAGCGCCATGCTCGGCCACGGCTCGCTCCCGCATTGGCGCGACCTGGCGCTCTCAACTGAAATCCTCCCCGACCCCGATGTCGCCCTGCTGAGCGTTTTTCCGGCCCATTCAATTGAGGACGATCTCTTCGGCTTTTACGCCTCGATATTCGACGATTGGGCCGATTTTGTTCATGTCTACATCAGCGATGGCGAGATCGCGATCCAATCATCCAACGCGCGGCATAGCGATTTGAACAGCGTCCTCGAAGACAATCAACTGATTCTGCGCTTGACTGACCCGCGCCAGGACGAGACCGCTTTGTACAAGCCCATGAACGACCGGCTCTCGCGCGAATTCCAGCCCTGCTTCCCGCTGATGAGGACGCCGGATTCATTCGCCGAGTATTTCATTGACTCCGCCTTTCCCTGCGAAATCCTGCGCCCCGAGCAGCGGAAAAACATCCAATACAGCAACGGCATCGAACTCGCCTACCTGGCGGACGAGTCGCAGGATGCCTGGCTCGATCTATACTTTTTCTGGCGTTATCGATATGAACGCGATGGCACGCATGCCTATTCGATCCAGGTCTTTGATGCCGCCGGTCAAAAGCCGCAACAGGCCGACCATGTCATTGGGCACAATCCATTGGAGCATCGCCAATTGGACCTGCGCGCCTTGAGCCCGGGCGACTACAGCGTGAAATTGATCCTCTATAACTACAGCACCGGCGACAGTATTTCCGGGTTTGACGCCGACAGTCAGGCCGGGTTTGAGCGGGAATTGGAATTGGCGCGCGTCACGGTCGAATAGAATCCGCCGGATTCAGCCGCGCGCATCCGGCGGCGGGCTGTTTTGCTGAAACTGCTGCATCTGTTGGGAATCGCCCGCTGCCGCGCAGCGCATATCATTTCACCGCGTCCCGGTTTTCTGGGAGTGTATCCCTTTCGGTGGAAACAAAAAAACTTTACCACCGAGGACACCGAGAAAATCGAGGACACCGAGAAACGTAGACTATATGCAATTTCTTTGTGTCCTTCTTTCCTTTGTGGTGAAAATGAATTTCCACCGACTTCGATACACTACCCGGTTTTCTTGACTTGTTGGTAAACTTGCGCGTTCTTTGGTAACATAATCACTGTCTTAGGCCAGTTGGCAAATATCTTGCCAAGCGTTAATTTTATGTGGACACGAGGTAAATCCTTAGCGGCGCGCAGAATTGGCGGACTTCCGCAATACCCTTTTCTTGAGAAGGAGCGCGGCCAATGGACAAAATCTCCTGTCGTTGAACTAATTGAAAAAAGCTTTGCTGGTTGAGGAGGATAGCACCTTGAGCGTACTACTGGATGTCAAAGACCTGATCGTCAGGTTCTACACGCAAGAAGGCACCGTCTACGCGGTCAATGGCGTATCCTTCGAGCTGGAAGAGGGCGAGACGCTGGGCATCGTGGGCGAAAGCGGCAGCGGCAAGAGCGTGAGCTCCCTGGCGCTCATGGGCTTGATCCCCAGTCCGCCCGGCAAAGTTGAATCCGGCACTGTCACCTTTGAAGGGCGCGACCTGCTCACCCTCAAGCCGGATCAGATGAGGCTCATCCGCGGCAAAGAAATCGCCATGATCTTTCAGGATCCCATGACCTCGCTGAATCCGGTCCTCACCATCGGCACGCAGATCACGGAATCGCTGAAGCTGCACGAAGGCATGAACACATCGCAATCGCGCAAGCGAGCGGCGGACCTGCTCGATATGGTCGGCATTCCCGACGCCTACCGCCGGCTGGATGATTACCCGCATCAGTTCTCCGGCGGCATGCGCCAACGCGTGATGATCGCGATGGGCCTGTCCTGCAACCCCAAACTGCTGATCGCCGATGAGCCGACCACCGCGCTGGATGTGACCATTCAGGCGCAGATTATCGAACTGGTCAAACAGCTCAAAGATGAATTCAACATGGCGATGATTTGGATCACGCATGATCTGGGCGTGGTCGCCGGCATCGCCGATCGCATCCAGGTGATGTACGGCGGGCGGATTATGGAGTCCGGCTCATCGCACGAGGTCTTTGGCGACAGCCGCCATCCCTATACCGAGGGGCTGCTCGGTTCCTTGCCGCGCCTGGATTCCAGCGGCGAAGAAAAACTGACGCAAATCGAAGGCTCGCCGCCCGATATGCGCAACGAGCCGGCCGGCTGTCCCTTTGCGCCGCGCTGCGACGTCCGCGAACACCTCAATCTCGAAAGATGCTGGGATGAACGTCCGCCGCTGGAAACCGTGCCGAACGCGGGCGGCGATGAAACGCATGTCATGTCTTGTTGGGCCGATATCCGCGAGGGGGTAGCGTAATATGTCTAGTCAAGCCATGGCGGTTGAAACGCGCAAAAACCTGGACCCGAATGACGTCATCCTCGAAGTTACCGACCTGAAAAAGCATTTTCCGATCTCGGCCGGCATTGTCTTTCAGCGGCAGGTCGGGGCGGTGCGCGCGGTCGACGGCGTCAGCTTTCAGGTAATCCGCGGCGAAACGCTGGGCCTGGTCGGCGAATCCGGCTGTGGCAAGAGCACAACCGGCCGCACCATCCTGCAGCTCTATCGCCCGACCGAAGGCAGCGTCAGGTTTGAGGGGCAGGAACTCTCGACAATGAGCGGGAATGATTTGCGGCAGATGCGGCGGCGGATGCAGATCATCTTTCAAGACCCCTTCGCCTCTTTGAACCCGCGCATGACCGTCGGCAGCATCGTCAGCGAACCGCTGCAAATCCACAGGATTTATTCCAACAAGCAAGAGCGCCAGCAGTATGTGGAAGCCTTGATGGAGAAAGTGGGCTTGAATCCCTACTTCATCAACCGCTACCCGCATGAATTCTCCGGCGGTCAGCGGCAGCGCATCGGCATCGCCCGGGCGCTTGCGCTTGAGCCGAGTTTCATCGTCGCCGACGAGCCGATCTCGGCGCTTGATGTTTCAATTCAGGCGCAGGTCGTCAACTTGATGGAAGAGCTGCAAGACGAGCTTGGCCTGACCTATCTCTTCATCGCCCATGACCTCAGCATGGTGCGCCATATCTGCGATCGCGTCGCCGTCATGTACCTCGGCAAAATCGTCGAGCTCGGCCCCGTCGATGAAGTCTACGACAACCCGCAGCATCCCTACACCCAGGCCCTGCTCTCCGCCGTGCCCGTGCCCGATCCACAGGTTGAGGAGAATCGCCAGCGGATCATCATCGCGGGCGATCTGCCCAGCCCGGCCAGCCCGCCGACCGGCTGCAACTTCAACACGCGCTGTCCCGTGCGCTTCGATCTCTGCTTCGAGGAGCCCGATCCGCCGCTGATCGAGGTGCGCCCGGATCACTACGTGAGTTGTCACCGGGTGACTTGAGGGAAGCGCAGCCTAACGGTAACCTGAGTTTTGCAATCGTCGGTGAACAATCTGATGTTGCCAAAGGGATTCTTCAAGCTCATCGCAAAGGCGGTCTATGCCGGTGTGATTGGAATGTTGGCGGGCGCCGTCTTGGGGTCTAATAATTGTCGGATTGGTAGCAGCCGTTGTCGTTGCGCTGGCAGGTTCCTCTGGTTTGGTAATCGCGTCGCTTGATAACGCAAGATAATCTCCTAACGATTTCGCAGCTTTGGCAGCTGCTTCGCTAGGCGGGGGCGCACTTTCTGGTGTCTTCTTTGGAATAATCTTTGGGTCCTCGATCGGAGCTCAAGTCGGGCTACTGTCCGTCGTGGCGGATTACCATGCAAAGCGGATCGTATTTCACCAAGATGCGACTGGTGATTATCCGTCCGCCAAAAGTGCTTAGGTAAAGACTGAGCCGTTTTTTTTCTACTGTACAAAGTACTGTCAGCCCTTTGTTTTGCTCAACCGGACACAGTCTGCTCAGACAGAACGCGAATCGACGAACCGACTTCTCCAGCGTAGCCGCCTAAGTCCACAACGACATACCAGTGGCCGAAGCGAGGTATGACAAATCGTACTGGCGACTGCTCATAATGCCCGCCTGTATACTCGAACCGGCGTCCACTTCGATACATGATAAAGTTATGACTATCCAGCAAGCGAACATTGGCCGCGTTCGTAATTGTAACTTCGGCGGTTTCGCCGCCGGACAATTGCCCCAGGTCATGCTTTATGAATTGCATCGCAACACGCCCTTTCTCTTCTGCTGAGACAAGTCTAACACGGTTTGAGCTTTCTTGACTTAGGCAATCCGTACCCGGATGTTGTGGTAGCTCAGTGTTTGGAGACGCTCAATCCTCATGTCCTTTTGTTGCCAGATCCTGCGGGTCGTACTTTATTATGACTTCACAAATCTCGTCAGCGATTTCCTTAATCTCGTAAGTATCCGTGCTCAGTCCAATGATGATTGCTAACCAAGCGCGGTAGGAGCTAAGTTCCTCTACGGTGATCTTATGCCAGACAGGGAACAGAATACGATCTTCCGAGACCCAAAGGTTTTCCAGCATGTTTAGTTCATGAATCGTCCACTGTTTGGCAAAGAACGCTTTGGATAGTACAAGGATCCCGAAACGACTTGTGCTGATTCCCGCGTTCAGTTTTGCGACCAAATTGTCACCGATTCGAAGCTCAAACTCATCATACCAAACTCTCAGGCCGTGCTTTTGAAGCGCTATTGCCAGCGGTCGCGCCACTTCATCCTTGTCTTCGGAGGCGTGAGAGAGAAAGACATCATATTCATATTTGTCTTTGCTGAGAATGTGTCGCGCCATATACTGACCCTGCGTTTCAGTACTTGACTACATAGATTCGATCGTTGAATAGAGACCGAGCGCGAATCGTATCATCTATAGGGCTCCGTGTTTAGAGTCTGTATAAAATAAGAAGGGCGAGCCACCGGCCCGCCCCTGCAAACACGCTATCTGACGCGAATCAAGTCGCCGGCGCGGGAGCCGCCCCATCCACGATCTCGACGAACTCCTCGGCGTTGAGCGTCTCGCGCTCGATGAGGATCCGCACCAACTCGTCCATCTTGTCTTTCTGCTCCAGCAGCAGGCCTTTGGCGCGCTCGTAAGCGGCTTGCAGGATCCGCTTGACCTCGTCATCGATCTGCTGGGCATAGTGCTCGCTGTAATCGCGCTGCTCGGCGATCTCCCGCCCCAGAAAGACCGCGCCGCCGCCATTGCCATAGGACCGCGGACCCAGCAGGTCGCTCATGCCGAATTGCGTCACCATCGCCCGCGCCATTCGCGTCGCCTGCTGCAAATCGTTGCTGGCGCCGGTCGTGAACTGATCGTAGATGATCTCCTCCGCCGCCCGGCCGCCCATCGCCGCCACGATATCATCTTCGAATTTTTCGCGCGTGATCAGCATGTCATCGCCGTCCGGCAGGGGCATGACGTAACCGCCGGCCCGCCCGCGCGAGACGATCGTGATTTTGTGCACCGGGCTGGTATTTTCCAGCAGGTGAAAGAGCAGGGCGTGCCCCGCTTCGTGATAAGCGACCTTTTCTTTCTCCTCCGGCGTGATGACGCGGCTGCGGCGTTCCGGCCCCATCACCACGCGTTCCATCGCTTCTTGCATCTCGGTCATGCCGATGGATTTCTTGTTGCGGCGCGCCGCCAGAATAGCCGCCTCGTTCACGAGATTTTCCAGGTCAGCGCCGCTGAAACCAGCCGTGATCTTCGCCAGCGCTTCCACATCGACATCGCCCGCCAGCGGCTTTCCGCGCGAATGCACCTTGAGAATTTCCTGCCGTCCGCGGACATCGGGGTTGTCCATCACCACTTTGCGATCGAAGCGGCCGGGGCGCAGCAGCGCCGGATCGAGGATGTCGGGCCGGTTGGTGGCGGCGACGATGATGATGTTGGTGTCATTGTCGAAGCCGTCCATCTCCACCAGAATCTGATTCAGCGTCTGCTCGCGCTCGTCATGCCCGCCGCCCAAGCCGGCGCCGCGATGCCGCCCGACCGCGTCAATCTCGTCGACGAAGACGATGGCGGGCGCTTCCGCTTTGGCGCGCTCGAACAAATCGCGCACCCGGCTGGCGCCCACGCCGACGAACATCTCAACGAATTCTGAACCGGAAATGCTGAAGAAGGGCACGCCCGCTTCCCCGGCCACCGCGCGCGCCATCAAGGTTTTGCCCGTGCCCGGCGGCCCCACCATCAACACGCCCTTGGGCACGCGCGCGCCCAGGCGGATGAACTTCTCCGGCTCCTTGAGGAATTCGACAATCTCTTTCAGGTCTTCCTTCGCTTCTTCCGCGCCGGCGACATCTTTGAAAGTCACCTGCGGGCGTTCCATATCGCGGGAGACGCGTGGCTTGCTGCGGCCGAAGCTCAGCGCCTGGTCCTGGCCGGCGCGCATTGAACGCATCATCCGCCATAAAAACCAGACGATGATCAAAATCGGCACCACACCGAGCACAATCTGGAAGATGATACTCGGCGTGTCATCGGTGGGATGCGGCACAAAGTTCACATTCGCCAGCGCCGATTGCGAAACATTGAGCGCGCCCATCAACTCGTAGAAGTCAGAGTACTGGCTCTTGTAGGCGGTCTTGCTCGTCTGGTCGGTGAAGATGACCTTGAGCTCGGTGCCGCCGCGCTCTTCCACCCGGTCCACCCGCCCGCGGCTGATCTCCGCCGCCAGCTCATTGATCGGCAGGCCGGCGCCCGCCTGAAAGCCCGCGCGCCCATTGAAAACCAGCAGAAACATCGCCAGCACAATGATGCCCAGCACGATCCACATTCGCTGCGAATTGGGGTTCCCAAAAGGCGACTTCCAGCCGTCGCTGTTTTTCTTGCCATCTTTTCCCCCCTCGGTCACATGCTTGGGGGGCTCGGAACGGTTGTTCATTGAGTCTACTCCGTCATTGGATACATAGGGAGATAGCGCGTATTGTCATTTCGCCTCAGTGATAAAGACCCAGCCGCGGCGCAAATGGTGATAATTTTAACCTTTGGCGACCCGAAACAGCCGCTTCATGAAAATCGGAAGACACCATACATCGCCCTTACACTGCAACGGAAATCCGGCTTATATCCAGGTAATTCATCACAGATCTTAAGCCTTCACCGGTGATTATTCGACCCAATTCCATTATCATTAAAGGCGACGCGCGATTCATCACGAGCAAGGCATGACAACCGCAAAAATGACGGATCGAACAAACGAGCAGTGGATCGCCGCGCTGAGCGAAAACGGAGAGACGGCCCAGAGCGACGCCCTGGCCGATTTGCGCCGGCGCTTGCAGCGCAGCATCTACTTTTACCTCAGCCAGGACCGCAGCGACCTGCGTGGGCTGGCAGCGCAGGAATTGGCGCAGATGGCCGAGGACCTGGCGCAAGACGCCACCCTGCGCGTCATCGACAACCTGGGCAAATTCCGGGGCGAGAGCCGCTTCACCACCTGGGCGACCAAAATTGCCATCCGCCTGGCCATCAGCGATTTGCGCCGCTCGCGCTATAAAGATTTCAGCCTGGATGAATTGACCGCCGATGGCGATCTGCTGCCGATGCCGACCCGCCTGGCAAGCGCTGCCTCGCCAACGCCGGAGAAGGTGGCCGAGCGCGATGATGTGCTGGAAAAGATCGAGCTGGCGCTGAAAGAGGCGCTGACCGAGCGGCAGTATCAAGCCCTCGTCGCCGTCGCCATCAAGGGCATCCCCATGGACATCCTGGCCGAGCGCATGGGCAGCAACCGCAATGCCCTCTACAAGCTCATCCACGATGCCCGCCGCAAGCTCAAAACCCACCTCGAAGCCCAGGGCATCTCCACCGACTATATGATGAACCTGTTCGGGAATTGAGGCGCTAGGGCTTCAGCGCCAGCAGCGCGCCGAAGCACATCTCGTCGCTCGTCCCCGCGCCCCAGACCACATAACGCGGATCATCCGACAACGAATTATCCCAGACGCAAGTCATACGCAGGCTGTCGCCTCTGGACAATGTCAGCGGCTCGACGAAAAAATACTGGTCCTGCCAATGGAAATCCCAATTAGGGATATCCAGCAGCAGCCGCGAATTCTCCTTGCCGGGGTTCAGCTCCAGACGGAAGCTGCGTCCCAATTCGTGCATGTGCCCATACACGCCATAGACGGTCAAGGGCTGCGAAAATGGCGAGGGGTAGTCGCAGAAGCTGCGGGCGTTCTCGCCAGTGTTGTCGGCATAGTCTTCCAGCGTCTTGCGGCAGCGGCGCAAGCGACGGTCCGCTACGGCGCGCGCGGCTTCCCCGTAGAGTTTCGCGACGCGGTCAAGCGCCCCCTCGCGCTCGCATTGCGGTCCTTCAACGCCAGCCGGGCAGGGAATCTCAACGGGCGCATTCAAAGGGATGGTCCACAATTCGTCAAGCGTCGATGCGCCTGGCTCGAGCTGCATGTGGACACGTGTCCGGTCCGGCTGTCGCGTCGACGACAGGTTGTAATGCATTTGCAGCACGATGAGCTGTCCCGGCTTGATCAAAAAACCGGTACCCGACGGGAAAGCGACCCCAAAGGTGCCCGGCGTCCAAGCAGCCAGGATGCTGCCGCTTTCTGATAGTCCGGTCGTGCCATAACAGCTCCAACCGGGCGAGCCATCCGCGCCATCGCGCTCTTCCGCCTCGGGTTTCATCTCGCTGTCGATCAAATATAGAATGGCGTGATGCGCCATCTCCGCCACATCGGGGATGAACTCAAAACCGGTGATGAATTGGGGCGCGTCGATGTCCAACTCGAAGGCGAAGCAGCGGTAGTCGTCGAGCGCATCCTCAGCCGGCCTGTAGGCTTCGTCGAGCTGCAAAACCAGGTCCTCCCGCAATTCGGCGAACTCAAATCCATCAGTCGCCGCGGGCGCATAATCGTGGCTGTCGCCCAGCGGGGCGCCATCATCGACCCAGGCGGCGATGATCGCGATTTCTTCGTCGGAGAGGCTGCGGTCGTTCTTCAGCGGCAAGTTCTCCCGCGAAGGCGGCCACGGGGGCATGAGCCCGTTCACGACATGGAATTTGATGTCTCTCGCTGCCCAAACCACATCCTCGGCAATTGTGAAGGGGGCGTAACCGGCGATCTGCCCCTCCGCATGGCAGGCGACGCAGTTGGCTTCCACAATCGGGCGCACATGCTCATGATAGCTGACATGCGCCGGGACGCTGACGCTGCTGACGTCAATGGATTCGGCGTCGTCATCGTGTTCTGCATCGCCGTGCGCCAAAGCGGCGAAGGCGCTGAACCAAAGGAGCGCAATGACTAAACTAACTCGCATAATCAATCTCCCGCCGCGGCATATTCTTCGGGCAATCAACGGAACAAAAGCTGAACCTGCATTAGAATCATTATAATCTATTAGTCCGTGCATATAACATTCTCGGGTCCGAAATCAGGCATTTCGGCGGTACATCGACAAACATGTCTCTACGGCGCTGGTTACTGCTTGTTGTCATTTTGCTGCTCGGCGCGCTCTCCCGCGCTTTGCACATCACCTCGCAGAGCTTCTGGATTGATGAGGGCTTCTCCTTTTTTTACGCCTATGCCCCCGACCTGGTGACAGCGCTGGCCAGCGACATACATCCGCCGCTCTATTATGCCGCCCTGCGCCTCTGGAGCGAGCTGACCGGCCACAGCGAATTGGCGCTGCGCTGGTTTTCAGTGCTGCCATCGATGTGCGGCCTGGCGTTCATCTATCAACTGGCGCGAGAGATTTTACGAGCGCGCGCGCCACAGTGGGCGGGTGAAGCCCTTCCCATGCTGGCGATGCTGATGCTGGCGCTGGCGGATGCCGAAAGTTACCTGGCGCAGGAAGCGCGGCATTATACCTGGCTGACGCTGCTCGTGCTTATCAGCATGCTCTTCCTCCTGCGCTGGCTGCGCCGTGCCCGGCGGGTTGATTTCAGCGCCTGGCTGCTCTCCTCCATCCTCGTGCTTCACGCGCATTATATGGCCTCGTTCGGGCTAGCCGCGCAGGGCCTTTACCTACTGTTCTGGGCGCGGGGGAAGAAGCGGCCTCAGGCGCTATCCGCCTTATTCCTCAGCGCATTGGCCCTGGCGCCCTGGCTGCTCGCCGTCGGCCGGCATCAAGTGGGAAACCGCAACGCCTATGACGTCTGGGCGAACGATCTCAGCCTTGAACTGCTGCATGAAATCGCGGTGAATTATTTCAGCGGGCAGTGGGCGCTGATGATCGGCCTGCTCGCGCTGGGCTGCGTCGCGCTTGTCTACCGGCGCGATTCGAGTGTTGACCTGCGCTTCGACCGCGTCACGCCACTCCTGCTGCTCTGGCTGACAGTGCCATTTTGCCTGACCGTCCTGGTCAATGAATTTCTTCCCTTCTTGCAGCCGCACCGCTTGATCCAGTGGACGCCCGCCATCGCCATGCTGGCCGCCTGCGGTTTGTGCAACATCCGCCAGCCGATTCGCGCGCTTCTGATCGCCGTGCTTGTCGTCTACGGCGTTACGCAGGTTGAATTCGGGCGCGGCCAGCCCGATTGGCGCCGCATCGCCCGCCTGACCGCGCGCTACGCCGTCCCGGGCGATCTGATTTTGACCGATGTCGCCAGCGGCGATTTTGCCTTGCGCTACTATCTCGTCCGCGAAGAGGCTGGCGTCCCCGCGCTTGAAGAAGGCATCGCCTACGAAGCCCTGCATTATCAGCGCCTCTTCGCCGCCGATACTTACGAAGCCTGGCTGCCTCAACTGCTGGATGCGCAGGAGACCGTCTGGCTGATGTACTGGTCGAGCGACAAGAGCGCCTTCAATTGGCTGGATGAGCTGGGCTTCAAACAATCGGCTGACTTTGTGCATCGCCATGATGGCGGCGCAAACGGCGAAACGCTGATGCGCATTTTCCGCTTTGATCGATCCAATGAAGGCGAGCCGGCGGCGCGCTTCGCCAACGGCATGATTTTGCATTCAGCCCGCTTTGATCTGGCGGACCTGCGCCTGGACACACTCTGGGAAACAACCCGCCCGCTGGAACGCGATTACATCCTGTCGGCGAAGCTGCTCGACGCGAACGGCGTCCTGGTCGCCCAGCGCGACAGCGGGCCGCAGCTCAATCAGCGGCCTACAAGCGGCTGGGGTCTTGGCGAGTTCGTCTATTCCCCGCAGGAGATGAAGACCTTGGCCCCGATCCCGGCTGGGACGTACCGCCTAATCGTACAGGTCTACACCATAGAAGGCGACGGCTTCGTGAACGTGCCCACTGAGCAGTCAGCCGAATATGCCCTGGCGGAGGAAGTCCAAATCGACCCGGCCAGGTGAGCCTCAAGTGCGCCGCTGCAGGGCATAACGAGCTCTAACGGCGTGCCACCGGCGACTCTGTAGGGGCGTTTCGCTGAAACGCCCTAAAGCGCGCACTATTACGTGCACGGGCGACGCAATGGCTCGCCCCTACACGGTATGATTTGATACCGCCGCTAGCCCAGCGGCCGGCCGCCATCGACCGGGATAATGTCCCCCGTGCTGAAGCGCAGATGCGTCACCGCCGCGTAAACCGCCTCCGCCACATCTTCCGCCTCGGCGATGCGCCCCAGCGGCGTCTTGTCCTCCTGCTCGGCGATGAGCGCCCGCGGCATCCGCTGCGCGTATTCGCCATTGACCCAGCCCGGTGACACCGACAGCACGCGAATACGCGGCGCCAGCGCCCTCGCCAGCGAACGCGTCATGCTGTCCATCGCCGCCTTGCTGGCGCAGTAGGCGACGTTGCTGCCGACGCCCGTGCGCCCGGCGATCGACGAGATATTGACCACCACGCCGCCAGCGCCCTCCGCCAACAGCGGCTGCAGCGCGCGGATCGACGCGAAGGCGCCGCGCCAATTGATGCGAAAGATCTGGTCGATGGTCTCGTCGTCCAGGCTCGCCAGGTCGGCGTGCGGCACCGCTTTGGTGATGCCCGCGTTGTTGACCAGGATGTCAAGCCGGCCGTACTTTTCGGCGATAATGGCCGCGAGCCGGGTCTGCGCCTCGCTGTCATCGACGGGCGCGCGGATGATCAGGTGATCGCCGCCCGCCAGCGCATTGGCCGCCGCCCGCGCCTTGCCTTGGTCGCGGCTGTAGGTGATGATGATCTGCGCGCCGGCCGCCGCCAAACGACGGCAGATCGCCCGTCCGATGCCGCCGCCGCCGCCCGTCACCAGAGCCGCCTGCCCCTGCAATTCCGTCATGCCGTCGTCCGCCTTCCTGCCGTCGCCTTCAATCCTAAAACGATCGCAACGCCGCCGGCAGATGATCGACGCGGTTCATATAATGCAGCGACGTCCCGCCAGCGCCGAAGTTCAGCCGCGTAACAGCGGTGTTGTCGTGATAATAATGCAGGATATAAGGGCGGGATGGCAGCTCGCCGAAAATCGCCTTGAGCAAAATATCGAGAAAACCGGCATGGGAAACAAGCGCGATCACATCATCGCTGTCGCCTCGCTCGCGCAATGCCCGGGCGACCTTGAGGGCGCGGTAATGGCTGTGCGTCTCCGGCTCCCGTCCCAGCCCCGGGTCATACCAGCCGCGCTCGCCCACCTCGGCCGGCAGCCGGAAGCCGGGGAAGGCGTCTTGAATCTCGGCCCGCGTCATGCCGCTGCATCCGCGTACGCAGCCATCTTGCTCCAGGTACATGCCGCCTTTCTCATGCAGATCCGGCCAGACCAGCGGCGTCAAGCCCAAGGCGTCGCTGAGCGGCTGCGTCGTCAACAGCGATCGGTGCATAGCGCTGGTGTAGAGATGGCTGATGGCGTAAGCTTTGCCGACGGCATCCGTCGCCGTCTCGATATGGCGCGCCAGCAGGTCTCGCTGCTGATAACCCCGCGCCGTCAAATCGGGATCGACCTTGCGCTGGCGCAGCGTCTCTGGTGTAAGCGCATTGTTTTCCGATTCCGCATGGCGGATGAGATAGAGTCGCATCAACTGTCCTTTGTCCAGGCGCGATAGTCAGATAGCGATTATAGGGCAAGACGCGCCGAAAGACAGTGGGGCATGCTCGCACTTTGCGCGCCTTCGCTCGAAGGTTACACTGTGGCGGCGACGCATCTCATGGACTGTCTGGCGCTGTCATGCAAAAGATCGCAACGCTCACGCTGAACCCGGCCCTGGATGTCGCGACCCGCATCCGCTCGGTCGCGCCCGAGATTAAGCTGCGCTGCGCCGAGCCCGTCTTTCATCCCGGTGGCGGCGGCATCAATGTGTCACGGGCGATTTCCTTCCTCGGCGGCGAATCGAGCGCGGTCTACGCCGCTGGCGGGCATAACGGGACGATGCTCGCGCGCCTGCTGAATGAAGAGCGCATCGACAATCATCCGGTGCCGATTGACGGCATCACCCGCGAAAATGTTGTCGTCTATGAAGAGAGCACCGCGCTGCAATACCGTTTCACTATGCCCGGACCCGCCCTGGGCGCCGACGAATGGGTCGCCTGCCTGGAGGCGCTCTTTGATCTGAACCCGGCCTACATCGTCGCCAGCGGCAGCTTGCCGCCGGGCGTCCCCACCGAATTCTACGGCGAGATAACGCGCTACGCCCGCGAGTGCGGGATCCGCGTCATCCTGGATACGGCCGGCGACGCGCTCAACCGCGCCATCGGCAAAGGCGTCTTCCTGCTCAAGCCCAACCTGCGCGAGCTGGAGCGCTTCGCCGGTGAAAGCATCCGCGGTGAAAGGCAGATACGTCAAGCGGGGCAGCGCCTGATCGCGGAAGGCTTGACCGATGTGCTGGTGGTCTCGATGGGCGTGGCCGGCGCCGTCTTGATCACAGCGGCCGACTGCCATAATATTCGCGCCCCGATCGTGCCCATCCAAAGCAAGGTCGGCGCGGGCGACAGCATGGTCGCCGGCATCGTCCTGGGTTTGGCGCGCGGCTTCAAACTGGCGGACGCGGCGCGCCTGGGCGTGGCGGCGGGCAGCGCTGCCGTCATGACAGCGGGCACCCAGCTGTGCCGCGCGGAAGATGCCTGGCGGCTCTACGACGAAATTTCGTCAGCCTAGAGTTTCAGTCAAACCAGGCATGTGATGGAAACATTAGTCAAAGAAGAAATCTGCCGCAATTATCGTAGCCTTGGCGGACGAGCCGTTAGCGCTCATGGAATCCAAGCAAGCCATGCAGATGAGATCTGTAGGGGCGTTTCGCCGAAACGCCCAAAAGATTTGACTGTAATGTGGGCGTCTCAGCGAGACGCCCCTACAAGGCTCCTTATTTTTGTTTTCTTTAGTGGAGCCAGAACTCTTTAAGAACTGCGTATACAGGCGAGTCGGTGGCTCGCACACGCTTGAGTTCGTTTCCGTCCTATTCCGAGCCCGATAAGCAAAGTGAGCAAGACAAATGACCACCATCCGCGCCCGCAACGTCAACCATCCAGAGCACCGCGAAAACCTGAAAACCGAGAAATACAGCGTCATTCGCGAAGCCATGCTGGCCAGCTTGCCAGCGAGCGATTGGATGCCCTTCAGCGAATTGGAAGACAAAGTACGCGCCTATCTTGAAGCGCATGACGTGCCGGCGGCGCTATTCCCCAAGCCCGGCTCCGTCCGCTGGTATTGCAAAGCCGTCCAGTTGGATTTGGAAGCGCGCGGCGAAATCGAGCGCCAGCCCAAAAAATCCCCGCTGCATCTGCGGCTGCGGGCTGATTCCGCCTAAGCGCAATCCACTGCGCCCGGCGCCAGCGGCTGAGCGCTGTTCCAGATGCGCCGCCACTCGGCGAGGTACAGCCCGGCGACCGTTTCGTCGCGAATGATCACGATATTCTCGTCATTGCGCTCCGCCGCGCTCCTGGAATAATTGAAGGAGCCGGTGATCACCGTATGATCATCAATGATGATGACCTTGTGATGCAGCGTATAGCGGCTGCCATCCTGCCGCATGGCCGCGCCGGCGCAGTGCAAGGCGGGCAGCTGGCTCCAGCTCGCCGTGCTGTTGCGTTTCTCAAAGACGCCCTCCACGCTGACGCCATGTCGCGCCGCTTGCATGAGTATCGCCTCGGCCAATTCTTCCAGCGAAAACACGAAGGTCATTATGCGTATCGAGCGCGCGGCCGCCTCAATCTCCGCCTTTAATGCGCTGATTTCTTCCGCCTCAGGCGCGAATATAATGCTGGCTTCTCCTCCCGATACGGTGAAGGTGTTGACGCCGTCATCGGTCGATGTCACGCCGAATTCAGCCCCCTGGAACATTTCGTCGAATTCCGCCTGATACGTTTCGGCCGCCGCCGCGCTCTCCATGACGAAGAGATTGTTGTTGTTGCGATAGCTGCCGTTGACCGTGAAATTCATGGAGCCGGTCCATACCGTCTGGCCATCCACAATCAGGAATTTGTTGTGCATTAACCCGCTGCGCCCGTCATCGACGACCGGGACACCCGCCGCCTGCAAGCGCCGCAGCGCGTCATTCTTGTCGTCGTGCAAGCCGTGTTCATCATCCGTAACGATTCGAACTGCCAAGCCCCGACCTTGCGCATCCAGGATCGCCTGCGTTAGCGCCTCGCTGTTCAACTCGAAGGCGGCAATATCGAGGCTGACCCGCGCCGCATTGATCGCATCTGCCAGCGCCATCTCGATGCCGCCGGTGTAGCGCTCTTGCTCCGCGGCGGCGTCCGGCTCGTTAAAATAGACGCGCCAGCCATCGCCGATGTAACCGCGGCCGAACTGGAAATGCGCTTCCCTAAACGCGGTCGGCGTCTCGCTGCGCCCCTGCGGCAGCGTAAGCGTCTTATGACGAGGGCGCGCGAGCCCGTGCAGCAGCAGGGCCGCCAGCAAAATCAGCGGAAAGCAGCCCGCGACCAGCGTCTTGAACCAGCGGCCTGCCTTGCGCCAAGCGCCCCGATTGGATTCCACGATTAGGCGGCCTCATTATCTTGACACAGCTTGCTGAACACTTATGCAGTCCCTCGCAAGTCAAGTCTTGGCTCACACAAGGTTATGATCCCGCAAAGAAGGAGTCTGTACGGGCGTTTGGTCGAATCGGCCGCTGTCCTAAGGGTTGGTGGCCGGGCGAGACAAGTCTCGCCCCTACAGCGCCGGTTGTGGGAAATCTCTACATCCCTCTGTGCCCTCTGTGTTTCCTCGCGTCCTCTGTGGTGAAGTTGTAGAAATCGGCTGCGTATCGTACATGTCTATCAGTCACGGACCAGCCCTAGTTTGCTCGGCAGTGCGGCGCGGCATTTTCGAAACCTCATTATATTCTTGGAACTGCTTCTGCGCCCAAGCCGTGCTATACTGTTGCGGTTTCGCGCTACCCAGCCCGGTTCAATTCCAGCCCATGTCCATCCTCACCGCCAGCAATTTAAGCAAGTTCTACGGCGCTGACGAGGTCTTCAGCGATATCAGCGTACGGATTCCCGCGCGGGCGCGCATTGCCCTCGTCGGCCCCAACGGCGCCGGCAAAACGACCCTGATCAATATTCTCGCCGGCTTGGATTCGCCGACCAGCGGTTCCGTCAGCCTCGCGCGCAATAGTCGTTTGTCCTTCCTGCCCCAGCGCCCCGAGTTGGCAGGAGGGCACAGCCTCTGGCAGGAACAGTTGAAGGCCTTCGCCGCCCTGCAGGAGATGGAAAAGCGCCTGGCCGAGCTGGAGCGGGAACTGGCCGACGACAGTACGCTCGAACGCTATGGACAGCTGCAAGCCGAGTTCGAAGGTCTCGGCGGCTACGATTACGAGACGCGCATCAAGCGGGTGCTCAGCGGTCTCGGCTTCAAATCAGCCGAATACGATATGCCCTTGCCACAGTTATCCGGCGGCCAAAAAACGCGAGCGGCTCTCGCGCGCCTGCTGTTGGAAGCCCCCGACCTGCTGATCCTGGACGAACCGACAAATCACCTGGATATCGGCGCGATCGAATGGCTGGAGAATTATCTCGCCTCCTTCGCCGGCGCGGTGCTGGCCGTCAGCCATGACCGCTACTTCATCGATCATTTCGCCAGCGCGGTCTGGGAACTTGAGTATGGACGGCTGCTCACCTATCGCGGCAGTTACAGCGATTACATCGAGCAGCGCGCGGCCCGGCGCGAAACCCTGCGCCGCGAGTATGCCGCCCAGCAAGAATTCATCCAAAAGGAGGGGGAATTCATCCGCCGCCACATGGGCAGCCGCCGCACCGCCCAAGCCAAAGGACGCCAGAAAAAACTCGCGACGATGGCCAAGCGCGGCGCCATCCTGGCGGGCGGCCCGCGAAAGCGCAAGAAAATCTTCCTGGAAATGAGCGATCATCTGCGCAGCGGCGACCAAGCGATTATCACGCGCGATTTGCAAATCGGTTACGACAGCGGGGCTCCGCTGCTGCGCGCGCCCGATCTGCTGGTCGCCCGCGGCGAGACCGTCGCCATCATCGGCGCCAACGGCGTCGGCAAGTCCACCTTGCTCAAGACCCTCAGCGGCGCTCTGCCCGCCCTGCACGGCGAAGTTCGGCTGGGCGCCAAGGTGAAGGTCGGCTTCTTCGCCCAAGCCCATGAGACGTTGAACGCCGATAATACGCTCATCGACGAGATCCGCGCTGTGAAGCCGCTGCCGCTGTCGCAGGCGCGCGACTGGCTCGGCCGCTTCCTTTTCAGCGGCGATGATGTCTTTCGCCCGGTATCGTCGCTTTCCGGCGGCGAACGCGGGCGGGTGGCGCTGGCCAAACTGGCATTGCAGGGCGCCAGCCTGCTCCTGTTGGACGAGCCGACCAATCATCTCGATAATGACAGCCAGGAGGTCTTGCAAGCGGTTCTGGCGGGCTTCAGCGGGACGATCCTCCTGGTAAGCCACGATCGCTACCTCATCGACGCCCTGGCGACACAAATCTGGGAGCTGACCCCCGGCCAGCTGCAAGTGACCGACGGCGGCTAT
This sequence comes from Chloroflexota bacterium, assembly GCA_028875245.1. Taxonomy (GTDB): domain Bacteria; phylum Chloroflexota; class Anaerolineae; order Aggregatilineales; family Phototrophicaceae; genus UBA6055. Next base: position 20,001 of record JAPPEU010000049.1, on the reverse strand, counting down.
CAGGCCTATCTGCGCGAGCGCAAGCGGCGCGCTCTGAAGCCGCCCGTGACGAAGACGAACGCAGGGGGACGAGAGCGCAAGCAGCCCGCCGATTACAGCGAAAAGATACAGGGACTCAATCCCTTCGAAGCCGCCCGGCGCGCGGCCGAGCTTGAAACCAATATAGAAAAACTGGAGCTGAACTTGCGTGATATCAGCCTGCAGCTGGATGATGCCAGCCGGGCCGGCGACGCCGCCAGCGTGCGCCAGTTGGGCCTGGCTTATTCCCGCGCCGAAGCGGAACTGGAAGCGGCGCTGGAAGAGTGGGGCAAGTTCGTTGATTAGCGCGGGCCCGCGCCAGTTTACCCTGCGCCTGGGTCCTTGGCCGGTGTATGCTAAAAGGGGCGGCGGCTTGCTGATCCCAGCTATAGATTTTCAATCATCTTTTGCCTGGCTGACTTGAAACCGTTGCAAACACGAGGGAGCGTCGTCTTGGACATTACTTGGCATGGATACAGTTGCTTTCGCATCACCGAGCGCGGCCATACATCTGTGGTGACCGACCCCTTTCACCCATCGCGGGATCTGACGGCCTGGCACATGAAAGCGGATCTAGTCACCCTCAGTCACGACCACGCCGGCCACCAGGTGAATCATATCCGCGATCACAAATACGTCATCGCCGGCCCCGGCGAATACGAAGTGGGCGAGCTCTTCGTCACCGGCATCGCCTTGCGCCAGCATGAAGCCGAAAAAGACATCCTGCACGAGAATGTCGCCTATCACTTTGAGTATCCGAACGGTCTCAATGTCCTGCATTTGGGGGCTCTGCATCAGGTGCCGGAGCAGTCCATCTTCGAAGGGCTGAACCAGGTCAACGCCTTATTGCTGCCGCTTGAGGCCTCCCTCTTGGCCGGCAATCAACTGGCCGATTTGATCAGCGTCATCGAGCCGAACTTCGTCCTGCCGATGCGGCCCAAACGGCTGGGCGACGCCGACTACGAAGCAGCGGCCGAGGGCTTCCTGAAGGTGATGGGCGTCAATAACGCCGAGGCCCTCGACGCGCTGCGCATGACGCCCTCGAACCTGCCCGACGGGACCCAGGTCATTTTCCTGCGCCCCAGCCACCATTCAAGCTGAGCCCATTCAAACCCGCTGCGCATAGTTTTGCGGTATATTAGAGATACTTGATCATTTACGACGCGGGTGCGGTCTCATGCCGAATGGAAATGTCAAGATACTGATGAACTGGGATATCAAACCCGGTTTGGATCAAGAATACTTCGAGTTTGTCATGCGGGAGTGGGTGCCCAATACCACCAAGCTGGGCCTCACGCCGATCGAAGCCTGGTACAACGTCTACGCCCGCGCCGATATCCCCACCATCATGGCGGGCGCTATCGCCGATGATGAAGACTCCATGCGCCAGATTATCACCAGCACCGATTGGGCGGACCTGCAAGCCAAATTGATGGAATACGTCGAGAACTACAGCCACAAGATCGTGCGCGTCACCGGCGATTATCAGCTCTAGGGACGAGCCTGCCGGGGGCACGCCACTGCCAAATTCGCCTACAGAGACCTGGCCTGTAGGGACGGGCCTAAAGCTCGCGCTGGCGCATGGACGGGCGTTTCGGCGAAATGCCCCTATTTGCGTTGCGGTCAGCCAACCCCACCCCGGCCCCCTCCACGACGAGTCAGGGAGGGGAGCGAAACGCGCCGAGATGCAAGGTGTTTTGCGTGGGCGGCGGCATTGTCGCCCACGTAGTTCACGTTGGTGCAATTGATTTGCAAGTGGCGGGCGACTCGCCGAGCCGCCCCCACGCACTATTCGTTCACTGGCAGCTCGCCCTAGCCACCCATGGCTATGCGCAGTGAATCACATGCCGGGCAGCCGCCGCCGGGCCGCACAATCGCGTAGCCGGCCTGCGGATCGTCAGCCCAATAAGTCGAATCGACATTCCAAACGATGTACAAGCGCACGTAGCCGGAACCGCGCAGCCGATGAACCGCGCCCGCCAGCCAGGCCGCTTGTTCCGCCAGCGTGTTGCCGGATGCCCAGGCGAAGCCGCCAGGCAGCCCGCCGATCCCCTCGCCGGTCAGATAACCCAGCTCGGTGAAGCAGAGCGGCTTCGTCGGGAAGAAGCTGCGATAGAGCTGCATCATGCGCGGCAGATACCAAGAGTAATGCCCGCTGCTGCCGACCGGCGCGCCACTCGTCACATCCGGCGGAACGATGCCAGCGTTATAGTGAACGCCGACGCAATCCATCACATTGGCCGCGCCCGCCGCCGCCATCTGCTGCAGGAAGCAGTCGTCATCGGCGCCGCCGGGGCCGCAACCCTGGAAGAAGCCGGTGGGCGCCGGCGCGCCACTGATGACCATCGTGCCCGGGTTGGCGGCTTTGATTGCGTGGTAGGCTGCCGAGAGCATCTGCGTGTAGTTGTGCCCGCTGATCTGCCCCGACGGCCATTCACGGTCGATATTCATCTCGTTCCAGACTTCAATGGCATCAGCGCCGCCACTTGCCAGCCCAGCCAGGAAGCCGGCGAAACTTTGGTAGAAGCCGCCCGGATTGGCCGCGATCTGGTTCTTGTCGCCGATGACGCTCAGCAGCACCTTGAAGCCGTTGCCATGCGCGCTGTTTATCAGATGCTGGAAGTTGCCGGCCGGCTCGCCATGCCATTTGACCTGACGCTTGACCCAGGTCATGCGGGCGTTCTTCATGTGCCCCGGATGCGCGAAGCTCAGCGCCTGACCGCCTAATTCGAAGCCGCTTGTGTTGGCGGTGCTGGGTGGCGGCGGGCCGGTGGTCGGCGTCGTCGGGCCGGTCGGCTGCGGCGGCGCAGGCTGCTCCGGCGCTGGTGGCGGGGGCGGCGCGCCCGGCACTTGCAATACCTGGCCGACAGACAGCACATCGGGATTGGCGATGCCATTCAAACGCGCCAATTCGATATAGGTCGTGTTGAACTTGGCGGCGATGATCGACAGCGAATCGCCCCGCTGAACCGTATAGGTGCCGGTGGTCGGCTGCGGCGCTGCCGGGGCTGGCGCCGGCGCTTGCGTGGCGCCACCCGGCGCCGGAATTGTTAATTGGTTGCCCGCATGGATGATGTAGGGTGGCGCCATGCCGTTTGCCTGCGCGATCTCTTCAATCGAGCGGTCATAACGCCGCGCAATCTGAAACAGGTTCTCGCCCCGCTGCACGACATGAACCTGCTGGGCCATGACCGCGATGGAACTGACCGAAATCAATAGGACTGCTGTCAATAGAAATAGGGTTAAACGGCGCATCTTGGCTCCTTGCCTGCACAGTTTCGCAATTTGCTTGCCAATTCGAAAATCAGTCTAGCATGAGTCGCGGAAACACGCTGAAGGCAAGCCGCGCATTCTCTACGACGGCGAAAACTGTAACGGGCGCCCTGTCAGCCCGCCCGCCATATCCAACAATGTAGGGGCGATCTACCAGGTCGCCCGATTTCCATCCACATGCAAATGTAGGAGCGTCTCGCTGAGAGGCCCGAAGTAATTCACCATAGGCCTGCGGGCGAGACAATCCCCGCCCACCAAATCCTTGTTTTTGTGGGTGCGTTATTTTGTGTCAGCTATGTTGCGACTTGCAGCCGGCTGTGATTTCACGCCAGCAAACCGAAGCAGCCCGACCTAATAGCCCACTTCCATGCCCGGGTCCACGAGCGGCAGGCGCGGATCCATGCCGGCCAGCGCAGCGCGCGCCCAGGCATAATCGGGGTCATCGCTGTAGGCGAAGTCGCGCGTAGAGCCGGCCAGAAAATTCAGCGTGTAGGTCGTCGTGCCCGGCGCGCTCACCATCATATAGTAGCCTTCCGGCATCAGAATGATATCGTGCTGGCGCGCCATCATGGTCACATCCGAACGCTTGTCCGGGCTGTAGACGCGCTGGTAGGCGTAGCCCGTCGGCCGGTCGAACTTGTAAAAGCTGAAGCGATTGAGCTGGGCCTCCAGCACCACCCCCTTCTCGTCGGTCCGGTGCCGGTCGTGCTTGTGCGGCGGATAGCTGGACCAATTCCCGCCTGGCGTGTAAAGCTCATAAACCAGCAGCCTGTCCGCCGGGAAATCGCCGCCGATCAAGCGGCTCATCTGGCGCGAGCAGTTGCCGCCGCCCAGCAGCAGCATCTCCACATCGCCTGGCTTAATCAAGCGGGCCGGGTGTTCTTTTTCCGTCGGCGCCCAGCAGGAGGCGAATTCAAAGTCCTCGGTGATCGCTTCAATCTCGAATTCGGTCTGAGGCGGCAGATAGAGCGCGTAGGGCATGCCGCAAAAGACATTGTCCCGCCGCCCAACGCCTTCAAAGTCGCCGCGGTTCGTGCGGATATTGCAGCGGCCGCTCAAGACGACAGCGACATACTCAAAGGCGTCAATGGCGATCTCAAATGTGCGGCCCTTGCCCAGGCGCACGGCGGCGAAGTTCATCGTATCCCAGCCGGCCCGCTTGGCGTCGAGCGCGGCAAAAGCGCCCGCCCGCCCCGCGTCGGCGGCCGGGACATGCAATGCCTCGGCTGTCAAGTTCGCCATGATGTCTCCTCGGCGATTATGTCTAGTGGCGTTTCGCCGAAACGCCCGCAAATACGAGTTCGACTGCGCGGGCGGCGCAGCGTGCCGCCCCTACAGCTTAGGTGACCAGACCGCGGGTGACGCGCATGAACATGTGCTCAAGGTCTTTCTCTTCTTCATTGAAGCCGAGCAGCAGGATATCGCCGGCGAAAAGCTGATGGCTCAAGGCGCCGAGTTCTTCGTCATTGCCGGCGAAATCGACGCGGACGCGCGCCCGCCCGTTCTTCGGCGTGATGATCTCGGCGGCGACCACCTGCCCGTTGGCGCTCACGAGGCTCGTCACCGCCTCCGCCTTTTCATGGTCCATCACGGTGACGATGATCTCGCGATGCGCCATCAGCTGGAGCTTCAACTCGTCGATGCTGCCCTGCATGATTATTTCGCCGGCCTCGAGGATGCCGATGTGCGAGCAGACATCTTCGACATCCGCCAGGATATGCGAAGAGAAGAAGATGGTCTTGCCCATCTTGGCCAGCTCGCCCAGCAGCTCGCGGATTTCGACCCGCGCCCGCGGGTCCAGCCCGGAGGCCGGCTCATCGAGGATGAGCACCTGCGGATCATGCGCCAGCGTGCGCGCCAGCGACAGGCGCTGCTTCATGCCGCGGCTGAGCTTGTCGACCATTTCCTCGCGCCGGTGATGCAGGTCCACCAGCTCCAGCAGGTCCGCCACCAGCGATTTGCGTTGATTCTCCGCGATGTCGTAACAGGCGGCGAAGAAATCGAGATATTCCCAGACGCGCAAGTCCTCATAAACACCGAATTCATCCGGCATGTAACCGATGGCGCGGCGCACGGCCCGCCGATCCTCCAGCACCGAATGGCCGGCGACCCAGGCCTGCCCCTGAGACGGCCGCGTCAAGGTTGTCAGGATGCGCATCGTAGTCGTTTTGCCGGCGCCGTTGGGCCCAACGAAACCGTAGATGGAGCCGGCCGGGACTTCCAGCGAGATGCCGCGCAGGGCTTCGAAACCCCCGAAGGATTTATGCAAGTCCTGCGTTTGGATGATTAGGTCCATCGCCTCTTCCATGTTTTTGGAATCTCTTCATCTAATTCAATGTAGGCGCGTCTCGCGAGTTGTCTGCGCATTCGATTAGCATTTGCGGGTGATTCAGCGAATCGCCCCTAGACATTCGCTTGGCGGTAGCGCCCCGTCTGCTCAATGCGAATCTTGCGCACGCGCGCCGTGCCCAGGCCGCTTTCGAATTGCAAACGCAGCCGCACCGCCTGCCCCGGGCCCAGGTAAGCCCGCGGATTGGGGAACTCCAGCTCCTCGCCATCGCGATAACCATAAACATCGTATTCACGGCTGAGCCAGTTATAGAGCTCGGCATCCAGCGATTGAGCGTAACCGCCGCCGCGATCCACCTCGATGTGCAGGTGGACCACTTCATCCATCGCCATGCCCGGCAGCGGATGAAACAGGAACTCGACGCCCTGCGCTTCATACAGGCTGAAATTGTCAGTTCCGTTGTCGGTGATGCCGATGCGATCCAGCGCCATCCAACTGAAATAATCCGATGTCAAGGTGGCGGTCCCGGTCGGCAGCTCGAGCTCGACCGCCAGTTCGATCAGGTACAGTGTCGAATCGATGGCGCTCCAGCCGGCGCCGCTGATCTCCAGATCACGTTCCCATTCGTCGCTCCAGCCGGCCAGGTAGAGGCCCGTGCCGCGGGCGTCAGCGTTGAATTGATCGACCATGAAGCTGGCTAGAAATGACTGTTCGCGCGCCGCCTGCCTTTCAGCGGTCGATTCCGCGCGCGCGAAAGCCCGCGATCGCATATAGCGCGCCCCTTGCAGATCCTTGATCGTGATATTGCGTCCGCTGCCGGAAAAGGGCGATTGCCCCACGGCGCGGGCCGAGACGTACAGCTCAAGCGGATTGGGCTGCGCCGGCCGGTCGGTGATCTCGCTGCGCAGCTCGCCGCCGCCCAGCGTCACAATATCGCCGGGCGCGAAGTCGCCTTCCAGCCGATGCGCCAGGCCCGGCCCCAAAATGACCGCATCGCGCAAGCGGATATCGCTTTCGTTTTGGATCGCGCCTTGGTAGACGCCGGCCATCCGGCCGCTTTCCAACGTATCGAAGCTGAGCGTGAAGGCGCCGCCGATCGCCGGCCGCGCGATCCGCCCGCTGGCGCTGAAATTGGCGAAGATGCCGCCGTCAATTGTGAAATCCGGCGCGCTGAAGGCCGCCCCTTGCGCGATCTCGGTGGATGTTTGAATGGTGTTGCTGGCGAAGATGCTGCTCGGCGAGGTCGCGCCGGCCACCGCCAGCGCATGCCCGGCCGGCAATGCCAGCGAATATGTGGCGCGCCTCGGCGAGAGCAAGCCGATAAATTGCCGCACTTGCGCTTCGTCGCGATCGTTGAAGGATTGCACCAAGGTGCTGCGGCTGACGATAATTTCAGCGCCGCGCAAACTGAAGCCGACCGTCCAGGCGATGCCGGTGAAGCAGATGATGAAAATCGGAATGGTGAACCAGCCCCAGCCGTTGCGCCGCAGCCGGGAAAGCACGAAATAGTTGAGCGGTCCAATCAGGAGAATGTAGGCGCTCAAGAACAGGCAGAGCGTCTGCATCGGCGGCAGGAGGTCCACGCCCGGCAGATTGGCGATCGCGGCGGCGCCCCATTCCGGCCGCGTGAAGCCCTCGCGCCAGGTGGGATGCGGCGCCCGCGTCGCCAGCAGCTTCAGCCACAATCCCTCAAGATTGTCCCAGCTCGCCAGCGGCTCCAGCGTCGGGTCGGCCGCCAGATAATCAACCAGGCCGGCCCCCAACTCCCGGCGCAGCAGCAGCGGGACGCCATCCTGCTCGACCAGCACATCCGCCTCGGCGAGCGGCGCCCCGACGGTGATGATGGCGCGCCGCGCAAGACGGGCATTGTCGCCGCTGAAGCGGGCGAGCGCGCCCAGGTCGTCTATTGATTGGCTCCCGCCGGGCGTCATGGGCAGCAGCTCGGCCAGGGCCGCCAAGTTGTTCAGGGCCGCCGGACCGCCGCTGACGATGAGATGTCCGCCGCCCTCGACCCAATACCGCAGCGCGCGACGCTGAGCGTTGGAAAGGCCTTCGCTGTCGATATTGACCAGCATCATCATATCGAGCGATTCGAGCGACCAGCCCTTCTCCGGGATCTCATGCGCGCCCCAAAGCGCCTGCTCGGCTCTGAGGCCGCCGATGCGCAAGCCGGCCAGATTGGGCGGCGCCGTATTCGGTCCGCTCACCACCGCATAAAGTTTGTCTTGCGGGCTCAGGTCAAACAGACCGGCTTCGCGCGAGGCATGCACGATGCCCTCATCGTCGATCAACTCGACGCGTATCCGATCGGGGAAACTGCGCGCCTGAATATTGAGCAGGGCCGATTTCGCCGCGCCGCTCGGCAGGTCTATCGGCGTGCTGAAGGGGTTGCCTACCACCGTGCCCGATGTCTCCGGGCGCACCACCAGCCGCCCGGTCAGCGATTCGCCGTTGTTCTTCAACTCAATGCGAACGGGCGTCCACTGCTCCGGCCGAAAATAAGAATCAAAGCCGACCTCGACCGACATTTCGATGACATCGCGGAAGTCGCCTTGCGCCGCGAATGGCGGGGGCGGGCCCGTGAGAAGCAGAAGGATCGTAATAGGGATGAAGCGCGCCAACCATCGAGCCATGGCGAATCCTGATACAAGGGCCTGAACTGCCGCCTATTGTATCACGCCGCGCTCCCTTGTCATGTGTGGCTTCATGGGCCAGGGCGCGGCAAATTCAAGATTCTGTGAGTACGGGCGAGCCGGTGGCTCGCACCTTGCGTCGCCCTCCCGCCACCGCACTCGCCAGCGGGCCTTTCAGCAAAACGCCCCTACAGGACTCGTTTGCGTGAATAGGGAATTCGCGCTTGCCCGCGCCCACAGCCACTTGGGAACTCGTTGCCGTTGCGCTATAGTATTCGCTGCTATCCAACTGAAACGAGCGCAAAGGAGCGAACGATGGTTTATCAGGCGGCGGAAGCGCGCTATGACGCAATGAAATATCGGCGCACGGGACGCAGCGGCTTGCTGCTGCCGGCGGTCTCGCTGGGCATTTGGTGGAATTTCGGCGGGGTCGATAAAGTCGAAAACGCGCGCGCCATGCTGCGCAAAGCCTTTGATCTCGGCATCAGCCACATCGACATCGCCAATAATTATGGGCCGCCGCCCGGCTCGGCCGAGGAGACCTTCGCTCAGATATTCCGAACTGACCTGGCCCCTTATCGTGATGAGCTGATCGTGTCCAACAAAGCCGGTTACCGCATGTGGCCCGGCCCTTATGGCGAGTGGGGCTCGCGCAAGTACCTGATCGCCAGCTGCGACCAAAGCCTGAAGCGCTGCGGTCTTGATTATTTCGACATCTTCTACAGCCACCGGCCCGACCCCGATACGCCGCTGGAAGAGACGATGGGCGCACTCGACCACATCGTCCGCAGCGGACGCGCCCTCTACATCGGCATCTCCAGTTATACGGCGGAGCAGACGCGCGCCGCCTCGCGAATATTGAAGGACCTCGGCACGCCCTGCCTGATCCATCAACCGCGCTACAACATGTTCGACCGCCGGATAGAGGAGGGCGGCCTGCTCGATGCGCTCGGCGACGAAGGCATCGGCTGCATCAGCTTCTCGCCGCTCGATCAAGGCATATTGACGGACAAGTACATCAGCGCGGTCCCGGGCGATTCGCGCGCCGCCAAGCACGCATGGGGCGACCGCCTGGCGCAGGAGAAATTGTCCAAAGTCAGCAAGCTCAACGTGATCGCGCGGGAACGCGGCACGAACATGGCGCAAATGGCCATCGCCTGGAACCTGCGCCACGCCGAAATGAGCTCGGCCCTCATCGGCGCCAGCAAACCTGAACAGATTGAAGACGCGGTCGGCGCCCTGGAAAACCTGGAATTCAGCGCGGAGGAATTGGCCCGCATCGACGCGATTCTCAGCGACTGACCAATATGTCAAGTCGCCCGCCGCAGCGCGAAAATGTAGGGGCAACTCTGTGAGTCGCCCGAAACGTCTTGCCTGCAGTTTGCGCGGGGGTCGCATTCGATGACCCTGCTCGTCATTGACCTCGGCAGTTCATCCGTAAGAACACTGCTCTTTGACGACGACGCCCGCCTGATTGACGGCTCAATCCGCAGCCGCCGCCACGACTTCAAAACCGACAGCGTCGGCCTCGCTGTCGCCGACGCGCCTGCCTTGCGCGCCCAGGTGGAAGCCTGCATCAATGAGGCGCTGGCGCAGCCGGCGGCCCGCTCGATCCGCGCGGTCGGCATGGCGAGTTTCGCCGGCAACTGGCTCGGCCTGGACGGCGTCGGCGCGGCTTGCACGCCTCTGTTCACCTACGCCGATACCCGCGGGCGCAGCGAGATTCCAACCCTGCTTGACAAACTGGCGGGCGATGCCGATCCCTATCACCAGGCGACCGGCTGCCGGCTGCACCCGGCTTATCTGCCGCTGCAATATGCGCATTTGTTAGCGGCGAATCCAGCGGCCGAAGGGCGGATCCAGCGCATCGCCGATATCGGCGGCTATCTCTATCAAGCCTGGTTCGGGCGCGAGATGCCGATGAGCCTGTCGATGGCGAGCTGGTCCGGCCTGCTGTCGACCGCGCGGCGCGGCTGGCATCGGGAGTACGCCCGTCTGCTGGTCGGCGACCGCCTGGCGGATAAACTGCCAGGCCTGTCGGACTTTGATGACGTCCAGGTTGGCTTGGCGGCGGATTATGCCCGCTGTTGGCCCCAGCTGCGCGCCTGCCCCTTCTTTCTGGCGCTCGGCGATGGCGCCGCTGCCAACATCGGCTCGGGCGCGGTTGATGCCGGCCGCATCGCCTTGACAATCGGCACCACCTCGGCTTTGCGCGTCGTCAAAGCGGTCGATCGCGTGCCGGCCGGCCTCTGGCGCTACCTCGTCTCGGCGGATATGCCGCTCGTCGGCGGCGCCACCAGCGAGGGCGGCAATGTCTATCAGTGGGTGATGGAAGACCTGCTGCTGGCGGACGAGACGCTTGAAACGCAGCTTGCTGCCCGCCTCCCTGACGCCCACGGTTTGACCGTGCTGCCGCTGCTGGCCGGTGAACGCGCCCCGGGCTGGCGGCCCGACGCTGCCGGCACGATCCATGGCATTGGCCGCCATACGAGCCGGCTCGATATCTTGCAGGCGCATTTGGAAGCGGTCGCGCTGCGCCTGTCATTGATTTACGACATGCTCGGGGTTGAAGGGGCTGAGGTGATGGCGGGCGGGGGCGCTTTGGGGGCGTCGCCGGCTTGGGCGCGCATGATGGCTGATGCCTTCAATACGCCGATTCACTTGCTGGCCGAAGCCGAGATCACCGCGCGCGGCGTCGCTATGATGATGCGCCACAAGCTCGACGGCGTCCCGCTGGCAGCCGACCCGCCGGCGCTCAGCACTGTCATCCGGCCTGAGCCCGATCGCGTCCGCAGGCTGCGGGCGGCTCGCGAACGACAAATCGATCTTTACCGACGCCTCTACAGCTGATTGGTGGTGAAGGCGCAAAGGCAATCGAACTCGCGCAGGCTCGCCCATCCTCCGCGCTCGCAGTAAGTGCAAGTAAGTCACGCAAAAAATGAACTACAGAGAACGCAGAGAGCGCGGAGAAAGCCAAATAAGGTGTTTTCATTTTTCGGGCGTTTCAGCGAAACGCCCCTACAGTTCTTCTAATTGTAAGATTTCAATTACTTACTTGGTTTTACTGAAATCGGTAGGGGTGAGACGGTGGCTCGCCCTAAGGCGCGCACTTTCACATGCGCGGGCCTTTCGCCGCCGCGACATAGGTCGCGTAGACACTGACCGCCGACACTGCGGGTCAAACGCCCCTACAAGGCTTGTCCGGTACTGCATTTCTTATGCAACAACAACTGAAATTACACCAAAACGAAACTGAAATGCGAGCGTAACTTGCGAAGGGCGACAGATTTCTACTTAATTCGCCAAGAAAAGCTCCCCTTCCCTGATGATTCGGGGAAGGGGCCGGGGGATGGGGTAGAAAAAGCGACAATTTCGCTAGCGTACCGGACAAGCCCTACAGACTCCTATATTTGCGGGTTGGTAATTTTTATGAGCCAAATCGTGACTCGCGCTCGGCTGCAATCAAGCGCCGCCAGCGAGCATGGCCGCGTATCTTGCTGCCTCGGCAGGCGAGTCGTTGCAGCCGCAAATCAGCAGCACGAGCCGATCCTGCGGCGTCAACCTTGCCCGGATCTTGTCAGCCGCCGCCAAGGTGCTGGCCGCCGCCAACTCCGGCATGATGCCCGCCTCTTTGATGAAGAATTGCTGCGCGGCGATCATCTCCAAGTCGCTGACGAGGATCAAATCTTCCAAATGCCGGCGGCATAGCTCGAAGGCCGTCTGGCTGACAAAAGGCGCGCCCAGGGTCTTGGTGAGCGACGCCGGCTGGATATTGACGAGTTCGTCCGCCGCCAGCGATCGCTGCATCGTCGGCGCCAATTCCGGCTCGACGCCCCAAACGCGCGCTGCCGGCATGACCGCTTTGATCGCCGATATGATGCCGGCGATGAGCCCGCCGCCACCGATGCTGACGATGATATCGGTCAAATCCGGGCAATCTTTCATGATCTCCAAGCCGACGATGCCATTGCCGGCCACCTGCTGCGCATTATCGAATGGATGCAGATTGCTGCGCCCGTCCGCGGCATATTCCTCCGCCCGGGCGAAGGCGGCGACCGCATCCGGCAACAACTCGACGCTGGCGCCATAATCGCGCGTGGCCGCGATCGAGCCTTGCGGCGCATTCTCCGGCATGCAGACGACCGCGTCGACGCCGAGCGCGCCGCTGCAATAGCCGACCGCCCGCGCGAAGTTGCCCCCGCTCACCGCCACCACGCCGTCCGCCAGCGCCGCCTCGCCCAACGCCGTCATCTGATGAAAAGCGCCGCGCGTCTTGAAGGAGCCGCTGTGCTGCGCCATCTCCAGCTTGAGCTCGACATGGGTTCCCAAGCGCGCGCTGAGCTTCGGCGACGGCCGCTGCGGCGTGCGGAGCGTGTATTGCTTCACGTTTGCCGCTGCTTCGTGGATGTCCGACAATGAGATCATCAATGAATTGCGCCTTCCTTCTAGCGTTGAATTCGACTATAGCATGAACGAGTGGATAATTCAGTTCCGCTCCGATACAGTTCAGCGGGGGTGGGCGGGCGAAAAATTGGACGGCGCCTGATACGCAAGCTGTCAGGACGCGCCGGATTGCTGCGCGGCAATTTGTTGGTTCGTCAGTTCAAATGTGTTATTGTACATGCGACATTATGCCCTTGCCGCAGCCCACAAAATTCAGAGCCGGAACCAGAGGAAAGGAGCGTGACAGCTTATCAGTACACGTTGCAAGTGAAAGGCCCTTAGCAAAGATAAGATTTCAGGAGATTTTCCATGACCAGGAAATACACGCGGCTCGTCATTTTGCCGCTTCTGCTGTCGCTATTCATCATGCTGCCCGCCGCCCTCGTCTCGGCGCAAGAGCAGACCGAAGTGGGCACGCCCCGGGCGACGACCTTGATCGTCGACCAGCTTGGCGGCCGGATCAATAATCCGACGCAGACCAACCCCTATCAAGCGGGCACCCACATGAGCGCGGGCTTGCACCAGTTGATTTACTCGACATTGTGGGAGATCAACACGGCCACCGGCGAGCAGTTCCCGGCTTTGGCGGCGGAAATGCCCGAAGCGCTCAACGACGATTTCACCAGCTTCCGCGTTAGCCTGCGCGACAACTTGCGCTGGAGCGATGGCGAGCCGATCACGACCGCCGATATGGCATTCAACATCGACATGATTTTGAATACGCCGGAGTTTCCCTACAGCGGCTTTCTGTCGCAAGTTATCGACAACTATGAAGTGGTTGACGACTTGACGATAATTCTCAATTTGAAGCGTTCGGAGCCGCGCCTGGCTTATACGCTCGGCGTCCACATCTGGGGCGACAACTTCCGCATGGTGCCCAAGCACATCTGGGAGAACGAAGACCCGGCCACCTTCCAGAATTATCCGCCGGTTGCCAGCGGACCCTACACCATGACCGATGTCGATCCCAACGGCAACTGGTTCCTCTATACCAAGCGCGAAGACTGGCAGCATACCGATGTCGGCCAGATCTTCGGCGAGCCCGGTCCTGAATACGTGCTCTTCCGCTTTTATGGCACGGAAGAGCGCCGCATCATCGCCGGCATCCAAAACCAACTGGATATCTTCACCGATATCTCGCCCGAGGCTTGGGATATCTTGCGCGAAGGCAATCCGAACGCGCGCGCCTGGCACGAAAACTTCCCCTATGCCAACTTCGACGACCCCTGCGAGCGCGGCATCGTCTTCTCCAACACGCAGGCACCCTGGGACAACCAGAACGTGCGCTGGGCGATGGCGCTGGCAACCGACATCAAGAGCGTCGGTCTTGCCACATTCGCCGGCATCCTGCGCGTATCGCCGCTGGCTGTCCCGCCGGTTCAGGTTATTCATGACGCCTTCCATAAACCCATGCGCGATTGGATGACCGAGTTCGCTTTCGAAGACGGCTATCAGCCATTCGATCCGAATTATGCCGTCGACATCGCCGCGATCCTCGCCGAGCAAGGCGTCGAAGGCTTGCCTGACAGTGAAGAGGCGCTGGTGGATCTCTTCGGCGTCGGCTGGTGGAAGCATGATCCGGACAAAGCAACCGAGATGCTGGAAGCCGAGGGCTTCACGCTGCAAGATGGCGCCTGGCATAAACCCGACGGCTCGCCCTGGCAGATCACCATCAACTCGCCCTCCAACTTCGAGGTGCAGTCGCAGCGTCTGGCTTTCGCCGTCGCCGACAACTGGCGCGCCTTCGGCATCGACGCCACCGTGCAGCAGATGGACGGCGGCACGTTCTGGAGCAATTACAGCAACGGCACTTTCGACGCCGGTTCGTATTGGCCCGGTTGCGGCGCCCTGCCCGATAGCTGGGATCTGCTGGACGCCTTTTGGCACAAGCGCCACATCGTGCCGATCGGTCAGCCTGCGCCAGGCAACAACCAGCGCTATGATAGCGATGCGCTGAGCGGCATCCTCGATCAGATCGCGCCGCTGCCCAGCGACCATCCGGACACCATCCCGCTGCTGACGGAATTCGAAAAGCAGTTCATCGTCGAGCGGCCCTGGCTGCCGATGTTCGGCACCTCGAAATTCGTGCCGGTCGTCACGACCTACTGGGACGGCATGCCCACCGCCGACAACTTCTACGAAGGACCCTGGTGGTGGTGGTCGCTGTTCAAGTACCACATGCCCTTCATCCAGCCCAAATCCGACGGCTAGCCCGCTCTGGTTCTTTCGCAATGTAGGGGCGATACTTGTATCGCCCCAGAACAGTCAAATCAGGTCACAAGATGCAATTCGCCAAGTTCGTGATCACGCGAATCATCGCCTATGTGCTGGTGATCTGGATCGGCATCACCGTCGTCTTCTTCGTGCCGCGCTTCCTGCCGTCGGATCCGGTTGAGTCGATGCTGGGCCGTATCATGAGCCAAGGCGCCTATATGGAAGCGGAACAGGTCGAGGCGATGCGCGCCACATTGACGCAGGCTTTCGGCCTGGAAGGGACCTTGGCGGAGCAGTATTTCGGCTTCTTCCAGCGCACCTTCCTGACGCGTGACTTCGGTCCTTCACTGTCACTCTTTCCTACGCCGGTCAACGAAGTGATCGGGCGGGCGCTGCCCTGGACGCTCGGCCTGCTGCTGACATCGACCATCATCGCCTGGATCCTGGGCAACGCGATTGGCCTGCTGGCCGGTTACCGGAGCCGCTGGCTCTCCTCGCGCGCGCTGGAAGTCATCGCCATCCTGGTCTATCCTATTCCTTATTACATCACCGCCCTCATCTTGATTATCCTGTTCATCCATATCAACCCCATTTTCCCGCTCTTCTTCTCCATCCGCGGCCAGGCCTGGTCGCCCCAATTCATATCCAGCGTGATTTACAACTCGGTCTTGCCGGCGCTGTCCATCGTCATCGTCGGCTTCGGCTGGTGGGTGCTGAGCATGAAGGCGCTCGCCTCAAGCATCTCGGAAGAAGATTTTGTCTATTTCGCCAAGCTGAAGGGCGCGGGCGAAGGCAGGATCATGACCGCCTACGTCATGCGCAACGCCATCCTGCCGCAGGTCACGGTCTTGGCGCTGCAGATCGGCGCGATCTTCAACGGCGCGCTCATTACCGAAATCCTCTTCGGTTATCCCGGCCTGGGCACCATCACCTATAACGCCGTCTTGCAGGCTGATTACAACCTGCTGATGGGCACGATATCGATTTCCATCATCGCCGTCGCGTCGGCGACCCTGATCATCGACCTGCTCTACCCCTTCTTTGATCCACGAATCAGGCAGCGATAACGATGCGCCTAAGGAGCCCGCGACTCACGGTCGGCCTGATAATCCTGGCCGCCTTCATCATTCTTGGCGGCATCTTGCCCTTTGCATCGCCGGAAGACCCGCGCAGCTGGATCAGGCACCCGCGCAACCTCCAGCCCAGCGCCGAACATCTGCTGGGCACGACCAATCTGGGGCAGGATACCTTCTGGCTGCTCTCTTATGCGACGCAAAACTCGCTCTTCATCGGCCTGTTTGTCGCCTTCTTCGCCACGCTGATCGGCGTCTTCGCCGGGCTGGCGGCCGGCTTTCTCGGCGGCATCCCGGACCGGGTCATCACACTCCTGGCGGATGTCTTCATCGTCGTGCCATCCTTGCCCATCCTGATATTGATGTCGTCGCTTTTGCAGGGCCGCGCCTCCCTCTTGCTGATCAGCATCATCTTGATTCTCTTCAACTGGCCCTGGCCCGCCCGCCAGATGCGTTCGATCGCCCTGAGCATGCGCGAGCGTCAATTTGTCAACACGGCGCGTTTCTCCGGCTCCAGCACCTTTTCCATTCTGGCCGAAGAGATCGTCCCCCACATCTTCAGTTGGTCGATGGCCAATTTTGTGAACACGGTGCTTGTCGCCATCGCCACCGAATCGGGCCTGGCGGTGATCGGCTTATCCAGCCTGGAAGAAGCGACGCTGGGCACCACGATTTATTGGGCGCTGCAGCATCAGGCTCTGCTCGGGCAGCGCTGGTGGTGGATCGGCTCGCCGGTGGTCGCCATTATCGTCTTGTTCGTCGGCCTCTTCTTGATTTCCACCGGCATTTCCAGCCTGTCGGCGGAACGGCGAGGGCACGGCGATGCTTAGGCTGCAGGCGCTAAAATGCCATTACCATACGCCGCGCGGCGTCGTGCAGGCGGTGGATGGCCTGTCCTTTGAGATTCGCCCCAACGAGGTCGTCGGCATCGCCGGCGAATCCGGCTGCGGCAAGTCCACCTTGCTGAAAGTGCTTTACGACTACATTCAACCGCCCCTGCAGATCGTCTCCGGCCGCTACGAAGCCGACTTCCCGGATGGCGCCGGCAAGGTGAAAACGATCGGTCCGGGCGAAATCCGCAAGCATTGGTGGGAGTTCATCTCCTATATTCCGCAGGGCTCAATGAGTGTGCTCAATCCGGTAATTCGCATTGAGAGCCAGTTCTTTGACGCTGTGCCGAAAGACCATCCCTTGAAGGCCGTCGGCAAAACGGCGATTCGCGAGCGGGTGGCGGCTTATCTGAAAGAATTGGAATTGCCGATCGAGGTGCTGAAATCTTACCCGCATCAGCTGAGCGGCGGCATGAAACAGCGTGTGCTGGTCGCCCTGGGCACCTTCCTCCATCCCCAAATCGTCCTGGCTGACGAGCCGACCACAGCGCTTGATGTCGTCGTGCAAAAGGGCATCCTGCTGATGCTGACCGAATTGCAGCGGCAGATGGAAAACACGCTGGTCGTCGTCTCCCACGATATGGGCGTGCATTATCAGATCAGCGACCGGCTCGCCATCATGTACGCCGGCAAGCTGGTTGAATACGGCCCCACCGACGCCATCTTCCGCAGTCCGGCGCATCCTTATACGCAGATGTTGATTCAATCGCTGCCGCGCGTGGGTGATCGCAGCCAGCGGACGGGCATCTCCGGCCGCCCGCCGAACCTGATTGAGCCGCCCTCCGGCTGTCGTTTCGCCGCCCGCTGCCCCAAAGTGATGGAGCATTGCCGTCACCTGGAGCCCCAGTTGCTTCAAATTGAGCCCGATCACTTCGTCGCCTGCCATCTTTACGGAGAGCGCGCCTCTTGAGCGAGAACCTGCTGGAACTGCGCAACGTCAGCAAAGCCTTCCGCATCGGCGGCCTGGTCTTCGGCACGCGCTTGGTGGCGGTCGACGATGTCAGCCTGAGTTTGCCCGCCGCCGCGCCGTCTATCCTCAGCATCGTCGGCGAATCGGGCAGCGGCAAAACGACGCTGGCCCGCATCATCCTGGAACTGGAACGCCCCACCTCCGGCGACGTGCTCATAGACGGGCATCCCCTCTTTGAAAAGGGCGGCGCCGGCCTGAAAGGGAAAGACTATTATCGTTCCGTCCAGCCCATCTTTCAGAATCCCTTCGAGGCGTTCAGCGCGCGGAAAAAGGTCGACCGCTATCTTTATAATGCCGCCCTGCGCCTGAACATCGCGCGGAACCGCAAAGAAGCGCGGGAGATCGTCGCCGAAGTCCTGGAATCGGTCGGGCTGGATCTTTCGCGCGTGGAAGGCAAATACGCCAATCAGTTCTCAGGCGGGGAGCTGCAGCGCATCTCAGTCGCCCGCAGCCTGATTCCGCGCCCCAAGCTGATCGTCGCCGATGAACCGGTGAGCATGATCGACGCCTCGCTGCGCATGAACATCGTCAACCTGTTCCTCGAGCTCAAAGAACAATACAAGGTCAGCTTTGTTTACATCACGCATGATCTTTCGACCGCCTACTACGTCAGCGATTATATCGGCATCATGTACCGCGGCAGCGTCGTGGAATATGGGCCCTCAGAGCAAATCCTGACCGATTCCGCGCATCCATACACCGAACTGCTGCTCGATTCCGTGCCGACCGTCGATCACAAGTGGGAAAGGGACCTGGCGCTGCCCGATCTTGAAGTCAAGGAGTTTCAGGCGCAGGCCTGCAAATTCGCCAAACGCTGCCGCTATGTCGAAGCGATCTGCGAGCGCAGCATTCCACCGCTCGTTCAGGTGTCGGCCGAGCGTCAGGCGCTCTGCTACAAGCCCGTCGACTTCGATCCGCAAGCGACCGGCAAGCATGCGGAGGTCCTGCAGTCCTAGTCACCCAGTTTCTGATGAATCGGTGTAGGCGCGTTTGACCCGCAGTGTCTACGCGCGGCGCTGAAACGCCCGTCCTTGCGATTGCGCGCGCTCGTAGGGCGAGCCACCGTCTCGTCCCTACAGATTTCGCTATGACTGAAGACGGAATTTAATAGGATTATCAAATAAGAGGAATCAAGGAAACACAGAGAGCTGTGTAGACACTGACCGTCAGACGCCCTTACCGTTATTATTGCGAGCAGGTTCACGAAAACGAGACGATTGACGAGGTGAAGGCATGGAATACTTCAACGGTTTGCACTTGAACATGGGCAATATATCGCGCCTTTCCAGGGCGAAGACACGCTCCATCAGCGCGGAGAATTTCCGCGGCGAAAAAGGGGCGGGCGGCATGTCCACCGATGGCGTCTCCTGGTCAGCCGCGCAAGATTTAGGGCAGGGCTGGAAGGTCTCCCCCTGCATCCACCTGGAAGCCAACAGCGTCGCCACCCTGGCCGAGATTGACGGCCCGGGCGCCATTCAGCATATTTGGATCACCACTTTTTCCAAGTATTGGCGCTCGCTGATCCTGCGTTTCTATTGGGATGATGAAGAGAGCCCGTCTATCGAGGCGCCAATGGGGGACTTCTTCTGCAACGGCTGGACGGAATACTGCCATGTGAATTCAATGCCCATATCGGCCAACCCTGACAGCGCCTTAAATAGCTATTGGGAAATGCCCTTCCGCAAGCGCGCCCGCGTCACCATCGAGAACTTGCTGGACAAGCCGGTGCAGCCCCTGTTCTATCAGTTCGATTACACGCTCACGGATGTGCCGGAGGATGTCGGCTACTTGCACGCGCAATGGCGGCGCAGCAACCCGCTGCCCTATAAGGATGTGCATACTGTTTTGGACAATGTCAAGGGCATGGGGCATTATGTGGGTGTCTACATGGCCTGGGGCAGCAATAACCGCGGCTGGTGGGGCGAGGGCGAGATTAAATTCTACATGGACGGCGACAGCGACTTCCCCACAATCTGCGGCACGGGCACCGAAGACTACTTCGGCGGCGCCTGGTGCTTTGGCCGGCAGGACCGCGAATACGCCACTTTCAGCACGCCCTATCTTGGTCTGCCACAGGTGATCAAGCCCGACGGTTTCTATCAAAGCCAGCAGCGCTTTGGCATGTATCGCTGGCATATCCCGGATCCGATCCGCTTCGAGCAGGACCTGCGCGTGACGATTCAAGCCCTGGGCTGGC
>JAPPEU010000008.1 GCA_028875245.1 Chloroflexota bacterium | reverse complement strand
CTTCTTTCCTTTGTGGTGAAAATGAATTTCCACCGACTTCGATACACTACCCATTTGGGCGAGCGTGCCGCAACCGTGTTACAATGGGAGCATTGCGATGCGCGAATGAACTTGGCATCGGCGGCGGGCGCCCGAGACTGCCCGGAGCCAGCAGAAAGGCAAAGTACGATGTGGCGATTGATTCCCCTAGCGAAGATGGCGCTGCGGTTGACCGTCTTTGGGCTCCTGATGGGCTCGGTAGAATTCCTGCTGAAGACGCAACTGCCCTGGTTCGGTTATCCGGCGGCGAGCCTGTTCCCGGCCGACGGATTGCCGGCCCTGAAAGAGGGACTGACGTTGGGGCTTGCGCTGGGAATCTCGTTTGCGGTCTACGCCGGCCTCTTGCATCGCACGGTTGTTAAGCCGGTCTTGTTCCGCTTCGCGCTCGTCATCCTCGGTACAGCGGTATCGCTGCTGCTGGTCCAGCCGCCTTTCCATTTGTCATTTTTGCTGGACGAACTGGGAGCTTTCAGCGAGTTGATTCGTTTTGCCAGCTATGAGCCCTGGATGGCGCTGCTGCTCCTTCTGAGCGTCGCCAAGCATGTGGCGATCGGCTTGATGAGCCTCTACGCCGCCGGCCGCTATATTCGCGACGCTTCGGCGAGTTACCTGAAGTCTCGCGAGCAAACCCTGGCTTAATCGTATTGAAGCTCGAATTGAGGCGTCATCAACCGAGCCCCGCCAGAAGCCGCTCTTTCGCCTCGCGCGCCGGGCTGAAATTGGGGTTGAAGCTCAGCGTCACATCGTAGTTTTCCAACGCCTTCTGGATCTCGCCCCGTCCTTCGCGCGCCATGCCGAGGTAATAGTAAGTCTCTTCGACGTAGTGGCCGCCGCCGTCATTCTGGTTCTGCCGCGCGATGCGGATCATGTCATCGTAGCGCCCGGTGTGGTAATAGGCTTCCCAAGCGCCGAACTGATACCAGAACATGCGCCAGGGCAGGCCGAGCGAAATCGCCTTGTCATAAGCCTGCGCCGCCGCGTCGTACATGCCGAGCGCGACGAAGCTGCTGCCCATATTGAACCAGGCGTGGGGGTCTTCTTGATCGGCGATGGCTTCGGCGCGCGCCAGCTCCAGCGCGTTGATCTGATTCTGCCATTCGTCGGCATCCTCGCCCAGCAGCGCCATCAGTTCCTCTTGGCGGTTGACAGTGTAGAGCACGATGTATTTGTAATTGAAGTGCTGCCAGTATTTCTCGATCTCATCATAGCTGTAGCGGGTGTCGGGTCCCTTGAAGCTGTCCATGGTGTAGAATATTTCGAGCGGCTCATTGTAGCCGGCCAGCAGCAAATAATGCCCCATCCAGGTGTAACCGGGCGGCTCGAAGCCAAACTCGATCACCACAGGAAAATCATTGACCATCAATGTCTTCAACAGTTCCAGCGTACCGCCATCCCGCACCAAGGCATAAACGGGCAACTCGGGGATCTGCTTGTTAACGAATTCGGCCATCTGCCAGGCGCTGACGTTCTTGTCTTCGTTATTGGGCTTCAGCCATTTGGCGGCGCGGTATTGATCGTCGCTGTAACCGAAGTGGGCGAGGGCATTGGTGAGGGTGGCCGGCGCGCAGTTGTTCCAGCCCTGATACTCGCCTCCGAGCAAATCCATGCGAAAATAATCGGGCAAGTTGGCGCTGTCTTCGCTGCTTTGCGCCAGCGCCCCGACGCAGATGAGGCTTAGAATGAGTAGCAGAAGCAAAAGGCGTCGCTTCACCATATTGGATGCTTTCCTTGGGATTCAATCATCAGTCAAACTGATTATACACAGTTTGGACAATGCAAATCATACGGGTAGCATACGATGACGGCGAAGCGGGACAGGGCTAGAGCCACCCCTCTTCAGAATCAACCTGGAGCTGTCCCCCGCCGGGGACCAGGGGCGCCGGCTCGATAATCGGCTCGTCTTCGTTCGCTTCGATCATGCGCCGTATCAGGCGCGCGCGCAGCACATCGCTGACAGCGCGATGAGATTCGAGCCCGGCGCGGTTGTGCAGCTCTTCCGGGTCGGCCAGCAGGTCATAGAGCTCTGTTTCGATATAATGATCGCTGGCAGGGTCATTCCAGCCCTCTTTATCCGGCGCGGTCACGGCGTATTTCCAGCGCTTGCTGCGGAGCGCGCGCCCCACCTGCGACTCGCTGATTTGAATGAAAACTTCGTCTGGCCAATCGACCGCTTCGCCCCGCAGCAGCGGCAGGATCGAGCGCCCGCTCATGCCCTCGGGCACGGGTATTCCGGCGGCGTCCAGAAGCGTCGGCGGCAGGTCAATCAAGCTGACCAGCTGCGAGACCCGCCCGCCACCGCTGAAAGGCCCGCCATGCAACATCGTCGGCACGCGCACCGAGGCGTCATGGCAGGAGCGCTTGTACTCGGGGTTGCGCGTTTTGAAGTGGTTGCCATGATCGGAGGTGAAGAGGATGATGGTGTCCTCAAGCAGGTCAAGGCTGATCAGCGCGTCGGCAAGACGGCCGAGCGCTTCGTCCAGCCGCTTGATCATGCCGAGATAGCCGGCCAGGTGCTGGTGGCTTGAGCCGCCGAGGGCCGCCAGATCGGGCGGCAGCCAGCGCCCGCGATAGCGCTCGGCATAACCGGGCGGCGCCGGATAATCATCGCGGTGGTTTTGATGATGCGGCTCAATGTAGGACAGGAAAAGGAAGAAGGGCGATTTCTGATGCGCGTCGATGTAGCGTATGGCGGCGTCGGTCTGGGCGTCGACGCGGTAACCCGGCAGCTTCACCGGCGCGCCATCTTCGTCATACATCACCGTATCGTAAGCGTCCGAGGTGAATTCCAGCAGGTTGGATGCCAGCCAAGTGTCGTAGCCGCCGCGCTGCTCCCTCGGGACAGGACCGCGGCCGCTATCGGCCAGATGCCACTTGCCGATGTAAGCGGTGTCGTAATCGGCTTCTTTGAAGCAATGCGCCAGCGTGCGGCTGTCGCCCGGCAGCGGGATGCCATTGCGGAAGCAGCCGGTTTCGGTGGCGTACATGCCCGTTTGCAAGCAGGCGCGCGCCGGACCGCAGACGGGCTGGCAGGTGATGGAAGTGTGGACGTCGGCGCCGGCGCGGGCGAGGCGGTCGAAGTTGGGTGTCAGGTCGAGCGGGTTGCCGTGCAGGCCGGTGGTATCCCAGCGCTGCTGGTCGGTGAAGAAGACGATGACGTTGGGGCGTTTGGTCATTTATGTCTGCCCCTACTGAATTATGACCGATGTCGCACTTCGATCGTAGCCCTAACATTCAATTTAGGGCAATTGCGCGACGATGAACGCCGCCGCCGCGATGACCACGCCAGCCAAGGCAATCGCCGCGCCGATCAGCCACATCAAGAAATGCCTCAGCCGTTTTTCTGCAGCGGTGTTGGCCGCGTTCAACTTTTCATCAAGCTCGGAGTGATTATCACCTATCCGCTGCATCAAATCAGATCGAGTCTCGATTACCAACTTTTCCAGACGCGCAACATCGGCTTTGGTCGCCACATGCGGCTCTTCGGCTTCACGCGCGCTTTCAATCCGCGAAACTCGCTGTTCAATTTGTCCAACGCGTTCCACGACGCGGGCATGCGAAATCTGCTCCAAAGCCTCCACTCGCTGTGACAAGCTCGCGCTTGATTCTGCCACGTTTTGCTCCATGCAAATTCTCAACCTCTCTGTATCAGACTATACAGCGAACGCCTGCCACAATCAAGCCATCTGTTGAAAGCACCGTGTCCATGATGGCTCTCGACCGACCTGTAGCGAATAAAGACAATTTACGCTAGACTGCGCGTACCATTTGATTATAGCGCAAACGGACTGTCCATGAACCAAGTACGCGACTTCTTGCGAAGCAGGGGCTACCTGCCCGGCGAGCTCTACGACCTGCCGACCTCTGAGAAGCGCTTCCCCGATGGCGCCCAATACCGCATCGAGATCCCCAGCACGGAAGGTCCGCGGGCTTTGGCGGCGGTGCTGGAAGCGGCCGAGCGCTGCGGCCTGACCATCCACCGCGTCTCGCAGGGCAGCGGCATTTGGATGCTCACGGACGAGGAGATCCGCGAGATGTGCCGCCTGGGCGCGGACGCCGGCATCGAGGTCAGCCTGTTTGTGGGCCCGCGGGCGGCTTGGGGGACGAGCGCGCAGGTGCGATCGAGCGGGGGCAAAAACTTGGGAGCGCGCCTGCGGGGCATGGACGAGGTCGTCTACGCCACCGAAGACATCATGCGCGGCTGCGAGCTGGGCTTGCGTTCGGTCCTCGTCGCCGATGAAGGGCAGCTTTGGCTGGTCAATGAGATGAAAAAGGCGGGCGAGCTGCCGGAAGACCTGGTGGTCAAGATTTCGGTGCAGATGGGCGCGGCCAACCCAATCTCGATCAAGCTGCTGGAGAGCATGGGCGCGGGCACCTACAATACGCCGACCGATATGACGCTGCCGCAGATGGCGGCGATCCGCGCGGCCATTGACATACCGCTGGATGTCTATGTCGAGGCGCCGGATGATTTCGGCGGCTTCGTTCGCCATTATGAGACGCCCGAGCTGATCCGCGTGGCGGCGCCGGTTTATGTCAAGCTGGGTTTGCGCAACGCGGCCAATATCTATCCCAGCGGGCTTCACATCGAAGACCTGGCGATCAAGCAGTCGCAGGAGCGGGTGCATCGGACGGCGCTGGTGATGAACATCATTGAGCGCTACGCCGGCGATGCGGTCATGGGCGAGCTGGGCGCGGCCGATTTGGGGATTCCGGTCGGTTAACTCCCCTCAGTCCCCCCATCGGGATGGGGGGAAGCCAGTTGGGTGCGTGAGGTGAATGTCTTGTCCGAAAAAAAGAAATGGACATCTACACATACCGACAGCGCAATTTACGGCGACATCAAGTCAAAGGCGCTTGCTATGCGCAGGCGGCCTACTCGCGCCGAAAACGCGCTGTGGCAATACTTGCGAGGCAAGCGAATGCGGGGCTTTAGATTCCGACGTCAGCAGCCGATAGACCGCTTCATCGTCGATTTCTATTGTCGTCAGGCGCAGCTTGTCGTGGAAGTCGACGGTCCTAGCCACCACTCGACAGAAGCAGCCGAATACGATGAACAGCGAACTCGATTCCTCAACGAGCTCGGGTTATCTTTGTTGCGCTTAGCAACGAAGAGGTAATCTATGAAACGGACTCAGTCTTGAATACAATTGCGGAGCACTTGCCGAGCGAGAGTCCGTGAGGCAGCCTCCCCCCATCAGGATGGGGGGACCGAGGGGGGGGTCATGAAAATCAGCAATGTCAGCACAATGGTGATGGGCACGCCCTGGCGCAATCTCCTCTTCGTCAAGGTGGAGACGGACGATGGCTTGGTCGGCTGGGCGGAGGCGCGGCCCGTCGGCGGCGTCGGTCCGGTGATCGGCTATCTCAACGAAAGCGTGCCGGATTTCGTCCTCGGGCAAGACCCCTTCAATACCGAGCTGATGGCCTACCGCATGCTGCGCGAGACATACGGGCGTGCCGGCGAGATCGCCATGACCGGCATCGCGCTGATTGAGATCGCCTGCTGGGATATCGTCGGCAAGGCGCTCGATCAACCGGTCTATCGGCTGCTGGGTGGCGCCATGCGCGAGAAAATCAAAGCCTACGCCAACGGTTGGTACCGCGTGGAGCGGACGCCGGAAGCCTGGCGCGCGGCGGCGAAAGAGGTGGTCGACATGGGCTACCGCGCGCTGAAATTCGACCCCTTCGGCAGCGGCTTCTATGAATTCACGCGCGAAGAAAAGCTGCTTTCGATCGCGCTGGTCGAGGCGGTTTACGATGCTGTGGGGCCGGATGTCGAACTTCTGATCGAGATGCACGGCCGCTTTAACCCGGTCACCGCGGTCGAGATCATCCGCGACCTGGCGGAATTCCGGCCCGGCTGGGTGGAAGAGCCGGTGCCGCCCGAGAACATGAAGGCGCTGCGGGATGTGCGCGAGGTGGCGCTGGGGCTGGGCATCCCCGTGGCGACCGGCGAGCGCATCCACACGCCTTACGAATATCGCGAATTGTTCGAGTTGGGCGCGGCCGACATCATCCAGACCGATATCACGCATTTCGGCGGCATCATGAATATGAAGAAATTGGCGGGAACGGCGGAGATGTATTACGTGCTGGTGGCGCCCCACAACGTTGGCGGGCCCTGCTCGACGATGGCGTCGCTGGCGCTGGCGGCGACCACGCCCAATTTCAAGATTCAGGAATACTTCAACGACTTCGCCGACCCGCCGGTGAAGGCGGTTGGCGTCGGGATGCCGCAAGTGGTCGACGGCTTCTTCTCGCTGCCGGAGAAACCGGGGCTGGGCGTCGACATCGATGAGGACATCATCGCCGAGCACCCGCAGCGCGAAGTCGATTTTAATCTGTTCAGCGATGACTGGCACCGGCGGGATTTGAAGTAAAGCGCGCCCCCACCCATAATCCCTCCCCCAAAATGAGGGCGGGGCTTCTAATTTCTCTGCTGGCTTCTATTCATCGGCGAATTCAATGCCGCGATAAACCTGCGCCAGCAGCAGTTCGCATTCCAACATCGGCAGCGGAATCACATCGTCCCTTCGATTGAACACGCGCAGGCGCCAGCCATCTTCGGAGCGCGTGTACAAATCGGCGCGGGGGCGGTCCTGCTCGACGATCAGGTAGGCTTCGATTGATGGCACGGCGAAATACAAGTCAAGCTTGTCGACTCGGTCACGCATAAGGCTTGTCGGCGATGTCACCTCGACCACAAACATCGGATTGAGCAGCGTGAGCTCGCTTTCGTCCTCGTAAACTTCGTCGTTGCGGGCAAGACTCAAATCAGGATAGACGTACCGATTCTCGCTGACGCGGATGCGCATATTGCTGCTATGAAATACATAATTCAACAGATTGACTAGACCGCCAAGCGCAAGCGCTATATTCATTGCGATTTTGCTATGAGCACCCGATCCTCCACTCATTTCGATGATTTCTCCATCAATGTAATCATGCTTGACTTCCTGGCGCGCTTCCCATGCGAGATACTCGGCGACGGTCATCGTTCGCTCGGTTTGGATAGCCATTTCAAACCTCGACCACTCTATATTTCAAATCAGTATAACACGCGGAGGATTGGTCTAAATTCAAGACTCTGCTTCGCTGTCGTCCAGCGAGGCGAGCAGGGAGGTGACTGCCGCTTTCAAGGCGGGCATGTCTTCTTGTGCCGCCCGCCATGCAATCTCGATCTCGGTATTGTGATACTGATGAACCAGAAAGTCGCGAAAGCGCGCAAAGCCACCCCAATCAATATGGGGCTCTTGGGCTAACAGGTCCTTATTCAAATGCTTTATCGCTTCGCCAATGACAATGAAGCAGAAAATGACTGCATCCTGCTTTTCGCGCGACTGGTCAAAGGCTTCGCGGCCGGCTGCTGTATACGCTTCAATGCGATGGATGCGATCGAGAATGTCGTTTGCAGTATAGTCTCTGTGTTCTTGTCACAGTGGCTGCGCTTCCTTGAGAACATAAGGTTTCAACTCCTCACGCAGCGAGCGACGAGGCACCACGTCCACTTTGCAGCCAAGCAAGTCCTCTAATCCATTCATCATGCCGGCAATGTCAAGCAGTCTGTAGTTGTCTTCAAAGTCAACAAGGAAGTCGATATCGCTATCCTCGCGCATCTCCCCGCGTACGCAGGAGCCAAACACCGACACCTGTTTGCCGCGGTATCGGCGGGCCAGCTCCATAATCTCCGGGCGCAGCCGGCGGATGTCATCCAGGCTGCGTATCGTCGTCGAATCAGCCATGCGAGTCGCCTCGCTTTGAATCCTGTCTCTGTCCATCAGTGTATCACAGCGCCTGGCTTACCCTGCTTGGCTATCGTCCAGCGAGGAGAGCAGGGAGGTGACTGCCGCTTTCAAGGCGGGTAATTCTTCTTCGGCTGTCCGCCAGACCAGTTCCAGCCGAGTTCTTCGATACTGGTGAATCAGGATATCGCGAAATCCGGCTACGCCTTTCCAATTGATGTGCGGATGTTGCATTGTCAACGCCGGATCCAGATTCTTGGTTGCTTCGCCAATCACAATGAAATTGAGGATGATCGAATCCCGAATCTCGTAGGATCGGGTATATGCTTCTTTCCCTTTTGCTATGGAGTTCTCGATACGCTCGATACGCTCCAGGATATCCTGGCAATAGAGACGCTGTTCTGCATTCAAAGCGCTTGTGCTTCCCGAAATACGGTTTCCCGCAACTCCTTGCGCAGGCCCGGACGGTCTATCACGTCAACTTTGCGGCCAAGCAAATCCTCTAATCCATTCATCATGCCGGCAATGTCAAGCAGTGTGTATTTGTCCTCGAAGTCAACCAGAAAATCGATATCACTTTCTTCTCGCATCTCCCCGCGCGCACAGGAACCAAACACTGACACCTGTTTGCCGCGGTATCGGCGGGCCAACTCCATAATCTCCGGGCGCAGCCGGCGGATGTCGTCCAGGCTGCGTATCGTCGTCGAATCAGCCATGTGAGACGCCTCGCTTTGAATCCTGACTCTAGCCCTCAGTGTATCACAGCGCCAGCCCTAGCCATCGGCCAGAATGCGATCGACGGCGTCGGCCAGTTGGCGCAGGTTGTTTACCATGAAGACCCGGTCGGCGAACATGCTGTATTCCCACATATCGCTGTCGCCGCTGCCCCATTGACGGCGCGGCTCCGGGCAGAACCAGATCAACCGGCGGCCCTTGCGCTGCATCTCTTGCGCGATGTCCAGACGCGGGTCGTTGTAGTTGTTGCGCCCGTCGCCGAAGAAGATGACGGTGCTGCGGCTGTCGATCAGGTGCATGTGTTCCTTGTGAAAGCTGCCCAGGCTGTTGCCGAGATCGGTGCTGTAGTAGCCGGGCGGGTTCTCGGCCATGATGCGGGCGACCGCCTCTCGCGGCGGCAGCTCCGCCAGCGCCGTGCTGACATCGACCAGGTCGTGAATGAAGATGAAGCTGTGTGTGCGCCGCACCTGGTCAGACAATTCATAAACCAGCGTCAACAAGAACTCGACGGCGTAGCGCATCGATGTGCTCAAGTCGCAGATGAGGACCAGGCTGGGTTTCTTGTGACGCTTCCGAAATTGCACCTCCATCGGCACGCCGCCATAACGCATGTTTTTACGGATGGTTTTGCGCGGGTCGAATTGACCCGATTTCGCCCGCTTCTGCCGCAGGGCCGCCCGCGTCCGCAAGCGCGCCGCCAGCCGCCGCACTTCGTCGCGCACATCTTCAATATCGCCGCTGCTGAGCCGCTGCAAGGGCACATCAAGCAGGTCGGGGCGCTCGCGCGGCTCCCGCTCCGCCATTTGGTCGGCCAATGCGGCGCCGACATGCTGCGAGATTTGCTCTGACAAGCCCTGCATATTTTCCCGCAGCATTTCCTCCAATTCCGCCAGCGCCTCCTCGCTCATGCCCAGCGCCGCCAGCTCCTCCAGCATGTCGTCCAGCAGGCGCTCCAGTTGACTGATGCCGGCCTGCCGGTTCATGCGCCGCTCAAACCAGGAGCGCATGTACATCTCATCGCCACCCGGCAAACCCGAGGCGTCGCCCAGTTGCTGCAATTCTTCATCGCTGAATTCACGCCCTTCCAGCAGTCGTTGCAAAAGCTCCCGCAGCGCATCAAGATCGCCCATGAGCGAATCCATCGCGTCGCGCAGAAGCGCCTGCTCATCTTCCGCCATTTGCTCAAGGATGTTCTGAAGCGGCGGTTTGTTGTTCTTGAAGAAAAGCGGGAAGAAGTAATCAAAGACGGGCTGGTCGCGCTGATTCTTGACCAGGGTCGCTTTCATCGTGCTTTTGAAGGTGTCCGCATGGCGCACGCCGGTCTCGTCCACGCCGAACATCGCATCCTGGCTCTCCGCCAGCGAGATGCGGACGCCAGCAGCGCGCAAGGCGCGGATGAAGTCGATCATTCGTTTCTGCATGGCTGGGGACCTTGCTGCTGGGTTGCGGCGGGATTCCAACTCAGATGGTAATTCATTTCGGGGGACATGGCAAACAAGCCGCGAACCGGTAGTGTATTGAAGTCGGTGGAAATTCATTTTTACCACAAAGGAAAGAAGGACACAAAGAAATTGCATATAGTCTACGTTTCTCGGTGTCCTCGGTGGTAAAGTTTTTTTGTTTCCACCGAAAGGGATACACTTCCCGCGAACCGGTAGTGTAACCTTTTCGGTTGAAATTCCTTCAGCCAGTCCTCGAATTATTTCATCAACCCCAAATACGTAAGATTTTGTAAGGCTTGTCCGGTACTGCATTTCTTACGCAACAACAACTGAAATTACACAAAAA
>JAPPEU010000010.1 GCA_028875245.1 Chloroflexota bacterium | reverse complement strand
TTGATGATTCTTTCTTATTGCAACTACTCTCTCAAATTTGAAGCGATTGCCCTGCTCATAATGCCCCCTGCTTGACATTAGCCCAACTGCAAGTTAACCTTTATTCGAGCCAGTCGCTCGCGCATGCTCAAGCCGACGGCGGAAGCATCGACTCGAAGTCAATGAACGCAAGTTCGGCCGCACCCTGCGATGCCCTCAGCTTGAGGCGGCGAATACATGAGTGCTTTGGCGACGAAGCGGTATCGCCCGGCAACGCAATGCCGCATCTTAACCAGTCAATGATAGTAGATGGAGGAATACGCTATGAAACGCATCACTTTGTTCATCAGTATCGCGGCGCTTCTCGCGCTGACGGCCATGCTGCCGCTCGGCGTCGTGCAGGCGGACGGGCACTGCGAATTCGCCGATGACAGCATCAAGATCGGCGGGCTCGTGCCGCTCTCGGCGCCGGGCGCGGTCGCAGGCGGGATCGCCATGTCATGGGCTATCAATCGAGCGGCGGACGATATCAACGCTGACTGTGGCGTTGAGATTGACGGCGCCAACTACGCGATTGAAGTTGTCATTGGCGATTCGGAAGGCAGCCCCGAACGCGGCCAAGCCGTCGTCGAACGCTTCATCCTCGAGGACGAGGTCGATGCCGTCACCGGCGTTTATCACAGCGCGGTTGGTTTGGCGACCATGGGCATTTTGGATGAGAATGGCGTGCCGACCGTCTTCTCCGAGCCCTGGAACGATAACGTCAGCGCCAACGGCATCATGGAATACGATGGCAGACCGCCGCGCAACGCCGATGGCGTCGATTACGTATTCCGCGTTTCCCCCGCCAGTTCAATGGTTGGCGGCGTCGTTGTCGATTGGCTGAATGACCTGGGCGTGGACAATGTGGTCATCATCGCCGAGAACACGGATTACGGTCAGCCGGCCGCAGCCGATGAAAAGGCGCGCTTTGAAGCCGCCGGCGCCACCGTGACGCAGATCAATGTCGAGCTGGGCACGGAAGACTTCGTCCCCATTCTCAGCCGCATCCAGGCAAGCGCGGACACGCCGGATGTCGTGCGCGTCCTCGTGACCGGCGAAACCTCTTTCAATCTCACGCAGCAGATGGCGGAGCTGGGCATCGCGCCGACGGAAGACACCATCTGCGTCACCAACCAGGTCGCCTTCCAGTCGGAGCAGTATTGGCAGAATGTTCCCGATGGCAATTTCTGCGCCTTCAACCGCGTCGGCATCATCCCGAGCCTCTTCAGCGACCTGGCGGTTGAGTTGAACGCCAGCTACTTTGAAGAGTTCGAGGATATCGTGCCCAGCTATGCCATGGCGACGTACGACGCCGTGTGGATCATCGCGAAAGGCATGGAACAAGCCGGCTCGATGAGCGATGGCGCGGCCATTGTGGCGGCGATCGAAACCACTGATTTGGATCTGTCGCAGGGGCGCTACTACTTCGAATACGGCAATCACAATCCGGATTTGCCGGAAGGCACGCCCGCCTTCATGTGGCATCAGTGGCCGGACCCGGTCGTGACGATGATGCAGTATTTTGAGCAGGGTCAAAGCTCGCTGGACGCTGCCGTCATTTTCCCGCAGGTCTATCAGACGCACGGTTCCGGTTATATCATGCCCGGGACTTCGCCCTAGCCCTGTCAACAGATTGAGCGACGGTCCCGCTTAAACCACGAGACCGTCGGGCCAGTGGGTGGGAAAAAGCCCCGCCCGCTGGCTTCTTATGACAGCTTGCCGAACACCGGAGCGGCATTATGAATGATTCATTCGTACAATGGCTTCTCCTCGCCGGTCCGCTTTGGGCGGCCATCGGTCTTTATTTTCTGCCGCGGATGTCCCCCAAGCGAAAACGAGACGCGGCGATCAGCGAATCTGATCTGCAGGCGGCCGGCGTCGTTGGCGGCTTCGCGCTGGGTCCCCTTGGCATCGGCCTGTTTTATTGGGAACCTCGGCTGATTAGACGCATCACATTGGCCGCCGGCATCACCATCGCCGTATTCATTTCGTCACAGGTTTTGGTGCGCGTCAACGATCCGAACTTGCCATCGGCGCTCTGGCTCATCCTCGCGGGCCCGCTTTGGGCCGGCATCGCCAGCTATTTCATTCCACGGCGTTACCGCGAAGTCGAAGCGATTGACACGAACGCGCTGACCGCGGCCGCGCTGGGCGGCTTCGCCATCGGCCCGCTGATTATCGGATTGATGTGGAAACGCACGCCCAGAATAAGTCGGGAATGGATGATCGCCCTGGGCTCGCTCGGCGCCTGGCAGATCTACACGCTCTTCGCCCTCCACAACGTGAGCAATCCCTGCGTGGCCGCGCCTTACCACATCACCTACCTGACGCAGCAGACGGCCAACGGCGTGGTCATCGGCAGCATATATTCCTTGATGGCGGTTGGGCTCACGTTGATCTATTCGGTGCAAGGCGTCGTCAGCTTTGCCCACGGCCAGCTTTACATGGTCGGCGGTTATTTCTCCTTTTACTTTTTGCAATACGCGGGCGAGTTTCTAAGTAACTTGACCAACTCAGAAATCAGCGTCAACCCCATCTGGGGGATCCCGGTCGCCGCCATTATCGTCTTCGTCATGGGCGCGATTTTCGAACGCATCTTTCTGAAGCCCATGCACGAAGGGCTGATTGAGCGCGTCTCGGAATATGCCATCCTGATCACCTTTGGTTTCGGCTTCTTCCTGGAATACACGACATTGGCTATTGCCGGGCCCTTTCCACAGAGAACGGATCGCTTCATCGAAATTCGCCGATTCACGCTGGATCGAATTCATTTTTCCGACGAATTCTTCTTCGGGCCTATCCATATAATTGGCGACCGCGCCTTCGCCATGTTCGTGGGCATCGCGCTCATTTTCGCCTTACTGTATTTCTTGCAGCGCTCCTGGACCGGCCGCGCCCTGCGCGCCACCAGCCAGGACAGGCAGGCGGCCGCCGTCACCGGCATCAACCCGACCAATATGAATACCTTGTCATTTGCGATGGGCTCAATGCTGGCGGCCATGTCCGGCGCGGCTTTGATTCCGATTTTCAACTGGGTGCCCTGGGTTGGCGCGGAGATGGTAGGCCGCTCCTACGTCATCGTTGTGCTTGGCGGCTTGGGCTCGGTGCCTGGCGCGCTGGTGGGCGGCGTGATCGTCGGCATAGTGGAAGCGCTCGGCGCGGGCTGTCATCCGGATCCCAGCCGTGGCGCCGCCTATAAGGAAGCCTTCCCCTTGGTCATCTTCGCGCTGGTCCTGCTATTGAAACCGACCGGTCTCTTCGGAAGGGAGCAGCATTGATCATGGCTCTCTTCAAGCGTTTTGAGTCCGCAATCGACAATGGCATAGGCCGCCGCAAGCTGGGCTATTTGCTCATCGCGCTAGTTATTCTCTTTTTCCTTTGGTTTCCCAATGACGCTTCGCAATCAAATTACGCCAAGACCGTCTTCATCAGCGGGTTTTTCTACGCCATCTTGTCCTCCAGCTGGGCGCTGCTGGCGGGGATCGCCGGGCAATTCTCTTTCGGTCACATGGCCTTTATGGGGATAGGCGCTTATGTAGCCGGTCTGATCGCGCGGGATGGCATCAGCTTCGCCTTGCTCGGCATCAGCGTCACGCCGGAATCGATCTCCGCGCTGGGCTCGATCATTGTCGGCACAGTTTTCGCTGGCCTGGTCGGGCTCATTATCGGCTGGCTGCTGCTGCGCCTGCGCGCCGCCTATCTGGCGCTCTTCACCATCGCATTCTCCGAATTGTTCCGCATTATGATGTTAACCGAATACGACTACACCGGCGGTTCCAACGGCTTGTCGCTGCGCCCGCTGCTGGAAATCGCCGATGTCAATTTCGCGCGGCAAGTCGAGTATTATCTGATGTTCGGCTTGCTCATCGTCTGCCTGCTGGCGCTGTATTGGGTGGCGAACTCCCCCATCGGCCTCTTCCTGCGCGCCATGCGCGAGGATGAAGATGCCGCCTCCGCCCTGGGCGTCAATGTCGTGCGCTACAAGATTCTCGTCTTTGTCTTCACCAGTATGATCGTCGGCTTCGCCGGCGCCGTCTTCTACAGCGATGTTGGCTCCGAGCGCATCATCCCGGAGCAACTTGAAATCCTGCAAATGTCGCTGATCATCGCCTACGCGGTCATCGGCGGCATGGAAAGTCTGATCGGGGCGGCGGCCGGCGCATTCATCTCGCGCTACTTGCTGGAGGCGATGCGACAGGTTGTGATAACGCTTCCTTTTGGCTTGACGACCGCCGACGGTTCGGATGCTTTCGTCTGGG
The DNA here is from genome assembly GCA_028875245.1 of Chloroflexota bacterium. GTDB lineage: Bacteria > Chloroflexota > Anaerolineae > Aggregatilineales > Phototrophicaceae > UBA6055. The sequence goes on along the minus strand of JAPPEU010000010.1, from coordinate 68,121 downwards.
ATACGGGTTTCTGGCGCTTCGCTTTATTCGGCGTCGTTATGGTCTTCACCCTGCGCTACATGCGCAACGGCCTGCTCTACCCGATCATCACCTGGTTCAGCGGTCGCGACATTGCGATGAAGGAGACCGTGGCCATACGCGAAAGCGATGACGAGTTCGCCGCCCGCCTGGAGCAGGATGATGAGTGAGATCAACCTTGCGCTGAACAAAGTCTCCAAACGATTCGGCGGCAACCAGGCGGTGGATCATGTATCCTTCGCGGTGACCCAGCCCGAGCTCATCGGCATGATCGGCCCGAACGGCGCCGGCAAAACCACACTGACCAATTTGATGAGCGGCATGCTAAAACCCAGCAGCGGCACCATCTACCTCAACGGGCGCAGAATCGACGGTCACCCGGCCTATGATGTGACGCGCGCGGGGCTGGGGCGCACCTTTCAGATAACGCGGGCCCTCGGCCGCATGACGGTCATGGAAAATATGATGGTGCCCGGCCTGGCGCACAATCCGAGCGCTCGCCGAAGCGAGCTGGAAGCGCGCGCTCATGAGATATTGTCCCTGTTGACCATCAACCATTTGACGAATGAACTCAGCCGCGCCTTAAGCGGCGGTCAGCGAAAATTGCTGGAACTGGGCCGGCTCCTGATGCTTGACCCGTCGGTGATCATCCTGGATGAACCTTTCGCCGGTGTGCATCCGCGCTTGCAAGACACGATTACCAACTACATCTATCGCGTTCATGAGAACGGCAAGGCGATTATCTTTATCAGCCACAATATGGGCGCCGTTTTCGAATTGAGCCAACGTCTGATCGTATTGCACAATGGCGCCCTAATCGCCGACGGCGAACCGCAAGTCGTCAGAAACGATCCCGCCGTGATCGACGCCTACCTGGGCCACGACGAGGACGACTAAATGCTCGAGATTCAAGACCTATACGTCGGCTACTACGAAGATCTGCACATTCTGCGCGGGCTGAGCTTGACCGCGCAGACCGGCAAGCTGACGGCGATCCTGGGCGCGAACGGCGTCGGCAAATCTACGCTGCTGAAGGCGGTCTACGGTTTCCTCAAGCCACATAGCGGAAACGTCTTGTTGAACGGTACCGATGTCACCGGCACGGCCACGCATGAATTGATCAATCTCGGCATCAGTTACATCCCCCAGCAGCCCGGCGTATTCAAACACATGACCGTGCGCGAAAACCTCATGATGGGCGCCTGGACTTTCCAAAAGGACAAAGAGCGCATCGAGCGCAAAATCGAAGAAAATTACCAGCGCTTTCCCATCTTGCAAGAGAAACAGCACGACCATGCCGGCAGCCTCTCCGGCGGGCAGCAGCGCATGGTGGAAATTGGCCGCACATTAATGACCGACCCCGAAGTGATTCTGGTGGACGAGCCGACGGCCGGCCTGGCCAAGCTGCTCAGCGAAGAGGTGTATGAGATGCTGGTCGCCCTGCGAGACCAAGAGGGGCTTACGATTATGCTGGTCGATCAAGAAATCCGCGAAGCCCTCAAAATTGCCGATTACGTTTATGTGCTGGAGCTGGGCCGCAACAAATTCGAGGGGCCGCCTGCTGAATTTGACGATCTCGAAAAGGCCTTCTGGGCGTAAATTCGCGCGCCCCCTCAGCCCTTCAGCCCCGTCATCACCACACCCTGAATGAAGTAGCGCTGCGCCAGGAAGAAGAGCAGGATCACTGGCAGTGTTACCGCTGTGGATGCCGCCAACTGCAGATCCCAGCTGATATCCGTCTGACTTCGGAACGAAGCCAGGCCGGCAGCGATGGTGAAGTTGTCCGGCGATCTCAGATAGGTGATGGGGCCGATGAGATCGTTCCAGGCGAAGAGGAAAGTGAAGATGCCAATCGTGATCAGCGCCGGCTTGGACAGGGGCAGCATGATTCGCCAATAGACGCCGAATTCGCTGCAGCCGTCGATGCGCGCGGCATCGGCGATCTCCTCCGGTATCGTCCGGAAGAATTGCCGCATGAGAAAGATGTTGAAGGCGCCGCCGCCGAAAAACGGCGGGACGACCAGCGGCAAGAAGGTATCGACCCAGCCCAGCCGTGAAAACACGATGAAACTCGGAACCAGCAGCACGGCGTAAGGCAGAAAGAGCGTCGCCATCACGATGCCGAACCAAAAGTCGCGGCCGGGAAACCGCATGCGCGCGAATCCGTAAGCGCAGAATGATGATGTGAATACAACAGCGATGACATTCAGGCCGGCGACAAGAACCGTGTTTCGAAAGTAGATGCCGAAGGGCTTGTAGGTTAGCGCGTACACATAATTCTCCGGCACGATCGGATCGGGAATCAATTGCGGCGGATACTGGAAGATGTTGATCTGCGTTTTCAGCGAGCTGGAAAGCAGCCAGATGAAGGGCGTAATCATAACAACGGCGAAGAACACCAGCAGAAACACCGTCAGCCAATGAAAGAAGATATCGCCGTATGACTTGGGCCGGCGCCTTGATTCAACATATTCGGCTGGCTTTTCGTTAAAGCCCACGCGCGCTCCTCCTAATCGCCCGGATTCTCATAATAGACGCGAGACCCAATATAGCGGAATACGAGAAAGGACAGCAGCATCAGGATCGCGAAGAGCAGCCAGGAGAGCACGGCCGCATATCCCATCTTTTGACTGCTGAAGGCGGTGCGCCAGATATGCAGCACGAGAAACAGCGTCGCGCGCTGCGGCCCGCCATTGGTGATCAATAGGGCGCTGACGAAAACCTGAAATGAATTAATGAAGCCGATGACAAGATTGAAGAAAATTATCGGCGACATCATCGGCAAGGTCACATATAGCAGGCGCTGCCAGCGACCAGCGCCATCAATTTCCGCCGCCTCATAAAAGATCTGCGGGATGCCTTGCAAGCCGGCCAGGAAGATGATCATCGAGCCGCCGACGCCCCAAACGGTCAAGATGACAAAAGCCAGCATTACCCAATTGGGGTCTTGCAGCCAGCCGATCTTGGGACCGCCAAAGGCGCGGATGACATAATTGATTAAGCCGAACTCGGTATTGAAGAGCCAAGCCCACAGAATGGCGTTCGCCACCGCCGGCACAATGCTGGGCAGAAAGTAAATGGTGCGAAATATGGCGATGAAGCGGAACTTGGCGTTGATCAAGTTGGCCAGGAAGAAGGCGAAGACCAAGCCCAGCGGCACCGATATGACTGAAAAAACAATCGTGACTTTCAGGCTTTGCGCCAGAATGGGATCGCCGAGCATTTTGCTGAAGTTGGCCATGCCGACGAACTTCGGCGCCGCGAGAAAATTCCACTTGTGGAACGTGAGGTAGCCGGCCACCGCCGCCGGACCCAGCCACCAAAACAGAAAACCCAAGATAAAAGGCGCGATGAATACATAACCCATCAGCGTACGGCGCTGCCTGAGCGTCAATCGATTGTATTGCCGCGTGAGCCAGAAGCCTTCAGTTGGCGACGGGTTAGCCAGATGCGTCGTCATGGATTACTTGTTGCTCGCATTTCGCCGCCGTAAATGGGATAAGTTGGCTTAACCGCGACAGAGGCACAGAGACTCCGGAGACAAGCCATGAAACCTCTGTGTCCTCTGTGGTGAAAATGTGCCGACGCTACATATCTTCCTTGGCCGCCAGCAAGACTTCGTTGGCGCCGCGAACCGCATCGGGCATGATGTCCTCAGCCCGTTCGCCGTTGGCCAGCCCTTCGAAAGCCGGGTTGATGTAGTCGTTAGCGGCCTCAATATAACCCGGCGGAATCGCCACGGCGACGCCATGCTTCGGCAGATAATCGGTCGCGAACTGCGAATAATTCGGCGGATGTATGCCTTCGCGGATCCAACCCTTCAAGCCCTCTTCCGTCAGCATGGCGGTCTGGTTGGGGATCCAGAGACCGATTTTGCAGAAATGCTCCTGATAGAAGGGCGTCGCCAGGAAGCGCACCCAGCGCCAGGCTTCTTCCGGATGATCGGTGCCGGCGAGCACCGAATGGAAATGCGCCTGCATGATGCTGGCCGGCTTCTGCATCTTGGGCAGCGCGCCCGTTCCCATCGCCACATTCATCAGAGATGGATTCATCCAGGACAGGGCCCAGGAACCATCCACCGCCATCGCCAGGCGGCCGCTGTCGACCATCTGCACATTGTTCATGCCCAGGCTGGCAAGAGCCGCGCTACGCGGCGCGACATGATGCTCGTACACCAAGTCCGTGATGCGCTGCAAGCCTTCCATCGCTTCCGGCGAATCAAGACCGATCAAGCCGTCTTCGGTGAGGAATTCGCCGCCATTGGCGTGGGCGGCCAAGCCCAGCGGCATCCACCAGAAGGGCCAATCGACGCCCCATTGCACGATGTCGTCGCTGTCGAAGCCGGCATCGCCCGGATGTCTTCCGGCGCTGTCTTTGGTGAACGCTTTGCAGACTTCGAGGAATTCGTCCCATTCCCAGATTTCATCGTCCTGGAAACCGGGCGGCGTGATGCCCTCGGCCTCGAACATTTCGGCATTGTAGTAAAAGTGATGGGCGACCCAGGTTGAACCGATGCCATACCAGCGTCCGTTGACCTCGCAGCGGTTGGCTTCCTGCGGCTCCAGGAAGTAACCCGGCTGGCCCAATAGCGGATCATTCTTCACCAGATCAGTGATGTCCATCAAGGCGCCGCCGACAGCCAGCGTCTCGTAGTTGTCGGACAAGATGAAGCCGGTGTCCGGCGCCGTACCCGCCGCGATGCTCGAAAGCAGGATGCGCCCGTACTCGCCGGCGCTCGGCGTGTGCAGCCAATTCACCGTAATATCATCATTTTCCGCCTCGAAGACTTCAATCGCGGCTTTGACGCCCTCGTCCTCGGCGACGCCGCCCCAACCGCCGAAGCTGATTGTGGTCACATCTTGCGCCAACGCCGGCGGGAGATAGCCCAGCTGCGCCAGCATAGCCGCCGCAGTCGCCGACCCGCCAGTCAACTTTAAGAATTCTCTACGTGAGATACTCATGACTCTGCTCCTTCTTTGAACTAGGCCCATCAATCAATTGCTGGCATATTTTGTGGGCGACTCACCGAGTCGCCCCTACAGCACCATCTTTGTGCTCTGTGCCTCGGCGGTAAACTGTTAATATCAGCTAGCTTGAGCGAATCCAAACGCGCATCTCGCCCAAGTCGCGATTCGCCCACAGGTAATAGGGAATTGCCTTGAATGTGAACGGCGTCTCATTATAGCCCGTCTGACTGTGGTGACGATAGAGCGCCGGGCTTTCTTCCGCCGGCTCAATCCGAAGCGCGCTTCCAGTAATCACTGAGACGCCGCCGAAGAGCTCGCTGTCCAACGACGCGTCCAAAGCGGCATGCTCGGGAATACATACATTCGCCAAGCGCGGACCATTGTCGGCTTCTTCGAGACAGTACACCAAGGGCCCGCGCTGCAGGGCAATTTGGCCGGCGGTCTGCCGGATGCTCGGATGCGGCATGACGCGCTCGACCGGCATCGCCAGCGTCAATTCCACACTGTCGCCATCAGCCCATTGGCGCGACAGGATCACGTAACCCCGCTCGGTTGAAGCCGTCTGCGCCTCGCCGTTGACCGAAAGCTGATAATCGTAGCACCAATCGGGAATGCGCAGCGCCAATTCAAATTCGACGCTTTGCGGCGCATTGACAGTGATTTGGACTGACCCGTCCCAGGGGTATTGCGTCTCTTGGGCAAGCCGCAGTTCGCGTCCACCAACATCCAGCGTCACCGAGTTGTCATGATACATCTGCACATAGACGCGATCGCCCGCCTGCGAGTAAGAATACTCGCCGATGCTCGCGATCAAGCGCGAGATATTCGGCGGGCAGCAAGGGCAATGAAACCAGGGCCTACGGCGATGATGCCCGTCTTCCATGTTTTCGTGCCAGCGACCCTGCGGGTTTACGCCCGGATAAGCCGCCAGCGGATTGGCGTAAAAGAACTCGTCGCCGGCATACGAAAGCCCGCTCAGAGAAGAGTTGTAAATAGCGAGCTCCATGACATCAATATAGCGGCTGTCGGGATCGAGGTGAAACATGCGATGCGCCCAAAAAGCCAACGCAATGGCGGCGCAAGTCTCGCAGTAGGCGGTCTCGGTCGGCATGTCGTAGGCGAAGGTGAAGCCTTCGTTATGATGCGAGGGACCCACCCCGCCATGCACATACATCTGATGCCGCGTCAAATCGCCCCAGAGCACGCGCGAGAGCCGAAGCAAGTCTTCGTCGCCGGTCTCCAGCGCCACATCGGCGATGCCGGCGTAGAGATAACAGGCGCGCACCGAGTGACCGTTCGCCTCGGTATGTTCGCGCAGGGGCAAATGCGCCTGGCAATAGCGATACGTCCGCGCCCAATAGGTTTCCGGGCTCTCGCTCCGTTTCTCCGCCTCGTAGTCATAATAGTGCGGCGCTTGTCCGCGTTCGTCGACGAAGTAAGACGCCAAGTCCAGAAAGCGTTGCTCGCCGGTCTCGCGGTACATCTTGACCAGGGCCAGTTCGATTTCGGGGTGGCCGCCGTAACCGCGCCGTTTGCCTTCTTCCGCCCCGAAAGTCGCGGCGATATGATCGGAGAATCGGGCGAGCACATCAAGCAGCTTGCGTTTTCCGGTGGCTTGATGATAGGCGACGGCCGCCTCCATCAGGTGCCCGGCGTTGTACATCTCGTGATTGTCGCGCAGGTTGGCCCACTGTCCTTCAGGGAAATGCACGGGGAAATACGTATTGAGGTAGCCGTCATCAAACTGCGCGCTTGCAATGGCGTCGATCAGCGCGTCGGCGGTCGCTTCCAGTGCTTCATCGGGATGTGCCGCGAGGCTGTACGCAGCGGACTCCAGCCACTTGCCCGAATCCGAATCCCAAAACACGCGCACGCCGATTCGCTCATGTGACGGCGGGGGATCCGCCGGTCCTTCCATCGCCCAGGAAGCCACGCGCCCCGTCTCTTCCAACTTCTGATAGATAGCCGGGATGGTCACCTCACGGTTTACACGCTGCCGCTCGCCCCAGAAGCCGCTTGTGATATTCACCTGCTTGAGCGGCACAGGCGCATGACCTGTGACAAATTCGCTAGTCATGGAAATCTCCTACAAGCGCAGAAGCGCGGACGCGCGCTTTAACGGCTTCATTCGGCCTTGTCGTCCGTTTCTATCCAGCCACAACCGAAGCAACGACAAGCCGGATTTCAACTGTAGAAACTATATCCGAAAGTCCACCCTCATGCAAAATAATATGACATGGCGTTCTACAGTCAGAGGATAATCCGATGTACATTCACAGCCGATCGCTGTCTCACAAGATCCGCGAGATCTGGCGCAGCCCGGGTCGCTTCACGAAGAATCCCGATATCGTCGCCCTGCCGACGGGGCGCTATCTGCTGATATACAGCGATGTCGACGCGCACTGGTCGCTGAAAGACCAAGTCTTGACCTTGCTGGCGAGCGACGATGGCGGCGCTTCATGGTACAAGCATTGCGAAATTGACCGAGCCGATCTGAGCGCCGGCGACGAGCGACTGGTCACGCCGCGTCTCAGCTTGCTCAATAACGGCCGCCTGGTCCTAATCGTTGACCATGATGACGACGGTCATTTTCACGAAGAGCAAACACCGGGCAACTGGCTTTACTGGAGCGATGATCTTGGAGACACTTGGTCGGCGGCGCAGACGGATGTCGGCATCGGCGGATTTGAGCCGGATCGCATCGTGGACCTGCCGGACGGGTCGCTCGGCGTCACATCCCATTTGATGCGCGGCGAGAGCCAGGAATTCGCCCAGGTCCTGTGGACATCCAGCGATGGCGGGCGCACTTGGAGCGAGCGCAGCACGATCGCCCACGACGGCTATCATCGCTTCTGCGAAGGCGCGGTTGCCCTGCTGGATGGCGGGCGTCGGCTCGCCTGCGTCATGCGCGAGAATCATTCCGGCGGCATCCCCTCCTTCGTCGCGTTTTCCGACGACTGCGGGCATAGCTGGACGGCGCCGCAAATGCTGCCCTTCGCTTTTCATCGGCCCTATGCCAAGCAGCTGCAGGATGGGCGCGTCATGGTAACCGGGCGAAATGTCAACGGCGGGCTGGGCGCCTATGCCTGGCTGGGCGATTTGGAAGATGCGGCCGGCCATTACGCCCTCGGCGGTCCGCGGCGCAAATATGCAGCGAAGCTCAGTGTGGGCGCGCTGGCCATCCAAAATCGGCCGGAGCATGAATGCCGCTACAGCCTGCTGCCGCCCGAATCGCCCTTCAGCGCAGTCGACTTTGAAGCCGAGCTCCGGGTCGACGCGTCGGCCGGGCAGGCCGCGGTCGCTTTCATGTCGATATCTCGCTTGGGCCAACTTCTGAAAATCGCGCCGGATCATATTGCTATCAGGCGCGGGAGACATGATGCCTGCTGCGCGGTCGATATGACGCGTTTTCGCCGGGTCGGGCTTCATCATCGGCGCGGCTGGCTGCAAGTTAAACTGGATGGGGACGCCATCTTGCACAGCTGCATCTTCCGCGAAGAGAGGCCGGCGAATGACTTCCACGGTGGCGACCCCATGCGGCGAACACAGTTCGGGAGTTGGGGCGAAAGCGGCAGCAGTCATTGGCGGCGCGTCTCATATCACCTGGGCAATCCGACTCTCGATGATTTCGCCTGGGGCTGGCGCGCGGACGCAGACGGGTATCCGGACCAATATCAGCGCGAGCGGCTGATCCAGCTTCACGGCAACCATCCGGCGCAATTGCCCTGGCCCGACCACGGTTACAGCTCCTGGATACAGCGGGAGGACGGGGGCATTTATCTGGTGGATTACACGAATTGGGGCGATATAGCCGACACGGCGCACCTGGTGGGACTTGGCATTGCAATCGGCGATATCAGCTGACAGTTTTTGTCATTTCTCTGGCTCGCGTTTATAATCTCGCGCAAGGTTTGCGATATTGGAAGAAAGAAGACTGACATGCCACGTCGACTCGCGGTAACGGGAATGCACGAGGCCAGCGTACTCAAATATGAGGATGGCGCGCTGGGCAACAACGATGTGCTGGTGCGCACGGAAATCGCCTCCGGCAAGCACGGCACGACCTTCGCCATGTTTGATGGACGCAATTTCGAGGGCAAGCGCTATGACAGTGAACGCCGGCTATTCATTGACTCCGATGACGATGCCTGGGGGCGGCGCCCCAGCCCGGAAAACCCTTGGGGGACGGGCACCAGCGGCTATGGCCTGGTCGAAGCGGTGGGCGCGGGCGTAAGTCGCTTCGCGGTCGGTGATCGCGTGGTCGGGGTGATGGATATCCGCGAAACCAATGTTGTGCATGAAGACTGGCTCTGGGACCCCGGCGAGCTTGATCCTTTGATCGCGCTGTGCATGGAGCCGGCCCAAGTGTCCATTCATTGCGTCCGCGATTCCAACATTCGTTATGGCGATCGCGTCGCCGTCATCGGGCTGGGCGCGCTGGGGCTGCTGGCGGTGAGCATCGCCAAAGCGGCGGGCGCGGAGACCCTGGTCGCCGTAGACTTCCTGCCCAAGCGGCGGGCCCTGGCCGAGGAGTTTGGGGCTGACCATAGTCTTGACCCAAGCGACGGCGATGTCGCCTTGGCCATCCGCGATTTAACCGACGGCATGGGCGTCGATGTCTGCATCGAGTTGACCGGCGTCTACCCGGGCTTGAATTCCGCCATTTCCAGCGTGCGATTCAACGGGACGATCTGCTCGGCCGGCTTCTATCAAGGCGAGGCGCACTCCCTGTTCCTGGGCAGAGAATGGCACATGAATAATCTGTCAATGATCGTACCAAATGGCTGCGGCGGCTGGCACGAAACGCGGGGTTATCCGCATTGGAACAACCGTCGCGTCGGCGATACCATCTTGTCCATGATGCGCCAGGATCGGCTGAAGGCGCGCGGCGTCATCAACCGCGTGTATGAAGGGCTGGACGACGCGACGGGGGTCTTCCAGCACATCATTGAAGCGCCCGACGACCTCATCAAGTTCGCGGTCGATTTGCGCCAATAAGGAAAGCCCTAAAACTTGACGCCGCCCTGCGTCAAGCCTTCGACAAAGCGGCGCTGCAGCGCCAGGAACAGCACCAGAACCGGCGCGACCATCATGAAAGCGCCCGCGTTCGTCAGCGACCAATCGCGCCCGAAGCGGTCGGTGAATTTGAAATAACTCGTCGTGACCGGGAACATTTCCGGGTTGTGCGTGAAGATAACGGCCACCTGGAATTCGCTCCAGACGCCCAATCCCACCACCAGACCGACAGTAAGGAAGCCGGGCCAGGCCAGCGGCACAATGACCTTCAGAAGCACTTGCAGCTCATTGGCGCCGTCGACCCGGGCCGCGTCTTCCAATTCCACTGGCAGGCCGATTAGATATGAGCGGAGCAAGAATATCGAGAAGGGCGCGTTGAACGCCGTATAGATAAGAATGAGTCCGTGATAGGTATTCAGGAACCCCAACTGCCGCCACATAAAAAATAGGGGAACGAGGTAAAGCCATATCGGCACTGTCGAGGCCACCAGCAAGTAAATCATGACGAAATTGGCGCCGGGCGGATTTTTGCGCGCCAGGCTGTACGCTGCCAAACCGCATAAGACCAGCGCCAGAGAGACAGTGCCAACGACATAAATGACGCTGTTTTTGAAGGTGCGCTCAAATTCACCTTTTTCCCAAGCGCGGCCGAAGTTTTCCAAACGCCATTCTTGCGGCAGGCCGAGCGGATTCAAGCCCATTTCAGCATTGGATTTGAATGAGTTGACGCCAAGCAAGACCACCGGACCCAGCGAGAATAGCACCAAGACGGACAGGAAAATGTGATTGAAGACGGTGCTCTCGCGCTGTTTGCGGAAGAGGAAAAACTCGCGCTGGGCAATCATATATCCCACCCTCTCTTGCGCAGAAAAGCAAAGGCGCTGACGACCAGACTCGCGAAGAGGCAGATGGTCATGCCCTGCGCGGCGGCGTAACCGGCTTCAAATCGTTGAAATGCGTTCTTGTAGATGTCAATTGCGATCACCTCAGTGGCGCCTGCGGGGCCGCCTCCCGTCAAAATGAAGACATAATCAAAGACGAGGAACGCCCAGATCATCACCATCATCATCATGAAGAGCACGACCGGCCGAATGCCCGGCAAGGTCACATGCCAGAATTCCTGCCAGCGGTTAGCGCCATCGACCTTGGCCGCGTCATACAGCACCGGGTCGATTCCTTGCATGGCGGTCAGGAACAAGACCATTAGGAATCCCCAAAACTGCCAATTGTCAGCGAAGGCGATCGCCCAGAGCGCGGTATCAGACTGACCAAGCAGCGCCTTGTCATAGCCGACCAGGGTGGGCAGGCCAAATCGGGGATTGTATAGATATCGCCAGATCGTCGCCGTCACGATGCTGGGCAGAATAAACGGCATGAAGAGCGCCGTCCGATATATCATCGCCCCGCGCTTTACCTTTGCCAGCAAGCTGGCGCCAAAAAGGGCAAAGGTAAAGGGAACGATCATGCGAAAAATCATCCATTGTACGTTTCGGGACAAGGCATCGATATAACTCTGATCTTCGAAGAACATCTCCTCGAAATTGCGCAGACCGATGAATTTGGCCTCGCCAATGCCGGACCAATCAGTGAACGAGTAGTAGACGCCCTGCATCGCCGGGATTACGACAACAAAGGCGTGCAATCCCAGAATCGGAATGAGAAAAAGCCAGGGCACGATGTAATAGCGCATCAGACGATAGCGCGTCCATTGCCCTCCCCGCTTTGACTTACTGCGCGGCAGGCCAGGCGTCTTCGCATATTGGCTGTCATCGGGCATGGACAGATCCCGCGCCATAAAGATTTACCTCAATAGTGCCGAGGTTGGAAAACTCAAGGATTGATGCTGTCGAACTGAATGCAAGCGCAGCGTGGCGATTGCGAGAACAGCCGGTGTTCCAGACGGATTTGGAACTGGAACACCGGACTGAAATAAAGCTAACGCGGTGGAATCGGTGGAATCAGCCCCTCGGCGAATTCCTCTTCAAATTCCTTCTGCATGCCGGCCAGATAATCCTCCACTGAGATCTGATCATCGTAGACGCGCGTGATCTGCTCCCAGAGCCAGACGTTGGTCCGCGCCGGCCAGAAGCTCCAACTGGTATAGCCATAGTTGCCGGCGGCCGAAGCCTGGCCGAATTCCTGGTACAGACGCGCTTCACGCGGGTCGGCATTTGCGAAGACATCGCCCTCGTAAAGCAGGGGCGCTGGCGCATTGCCGCAGACGCTGTGCGATTCGGCCTGATAGCTTGTGCTGTAATAGAAGTCGAGCACGGCGGCCGCCGCGTCCGGGTTTTGCGACCATTGGCTGATGCCCCAGCTTGAGCCGACGCCGATGACGAAGTGCGGCTCTTCAGAGAAGGTCGTCGGGAAAGCAAACCAGTCCCACTCATTCTCGTTGCCGCCGGGTTCGCCGAAGTAATCGCGCTGGTAATTGTCGAGCATCCAGGTGCCTTCAAAGCTCATGGCGATCTCGCCGGCGCCGAAGAGTGAATGCGCCTGCTGGAAGGTATCGGAGAAGAAAAGGTCAAGGCCGCCCATGTACCAACCGTCTTGCACGATGTCTTTCAGCGCCGTTATCGCCTCGACGAAGGCTGGGTCGGTCCAGGGGCGCTGTCCCGTCAAGGCCTCGTAAGTCTTTTCGGGACCCGCGTGGTGAGTGAAGAAGACGCTCACCGCCCATTCGAAGCAGGGCGCGCATTCACCGAAGGCCGGGCCCATCACGACCAGACCCGCCTCGCGAATAGCGTCAGCCAGGGCGTACAGGCCATCCATCGTCGTCGGGATCTCCCAGCCCTGTTCTTCAAAGACGGTCTTGTTGTAATACAGAATGACCGTCTCAAGCTCTTCGGACAGGCTGTACAGCGAACCTTCGACGCGGCCGAGATCCAAGGCCCAGGGCGCAAAGCGATCGCCCCAGCCGTATTCGTCGGCATAATGATCCAGCGAGAGCAGCAGACCGGCGTTCGCCAATTCCAGCATGAACGACGGGCCATGCGAGAACGTAATATCGGGACCGGCGCCACCCTGCAGGGCTGTGCGCTGGGCGTCAACCAAGCTGCTGCCCGGCTGCAGCACCACTTCAATCTCGATGTCGTCGCGCGGGAATGTATCCACCAGCAGCCGCGCCCAGCAGCTGCCCGTTTCATCATCGGCCGCCCACACAGTGACCGTTTCTTGCGCCACTGCTGCGCCGGCAAAAAGCGAAGCCAGCAAAGCCAAAAGCGCGAGCAAAATGATTCTTTTCTTATTCATTTCAACTTGTCCTTCCATTAGTCAAGCGGGTCAAGAACCTTGAACTCTTGCACGTTGAGAGTATAACCCAGCGTCATTTTCTGTCAAGAAAAGCGGGGAGTGGGCAGTGTATCCTTTGCGGTTGAAATTAGGTAAATTGCATCCACCTAGCAGTCTGTAGGGGCGAGCCTTGGCTCGCCCGTCGGCGATTTGACAGTGGGCGACTCAAGAGTCACCCCTACAAAATCTTACGTATTTGGGGTTGATAATATAATTCAAAGACTGGCTCAAAGAATTTCAACCGAATTCGATACACTACCACCCGCCCATAAAGAACGAGCCTTCCACCGGCATGGCGAAAGGCCCAGCTGCAATCTGATCTGCAGTAGCCCCTACGGGACTCGAACCCGTGTCTCCACCTTGAAAGGGTGGCATCCTAGGCCGCTAGACGAAGGGGCCATCCAGCGCAGGCAGGGTACACCGCTTTGGACGCGAAGTCAAGATTTGTTTCGCCAGGTTTCGCTCCACTCGCCGCGGAAGGCGGGAGCGCCGCCGCTTAGGTTGAGCCGCCGCCGTAAGTCGAACTGCGTTTCTGGCCCGCGATGGACTGATAATCATCTGTCGGCCCTTCGCCATAGAGTTCTTCCCACAGCGCCTCAAGCGTTTCACTCTCGAATTCAGCGAAGTGGCAAACATCGCATCGGTAGGCTCTGACATTAGGCAGGCAAAGCAGGTGGCCGTGGTAGACATCGGCAAATGTGGTCGTCTGCGGGCTGCAGCGCCCGACTGTGCAGCGCGGGCAGGCGTAACCCTTCGTTTTGGCATCTTTCATCGCGCCGCCCTAACTCGGGATAATTCCGATCGAATTGACGGGCCAATAGCGCAGAACAACCCTGCCAACGATGCTCGCAAGCGGCACCGGGCCAAACGCGCGCGAATCGTTGCTGTTGTTGCGGTTGTCGCCCATCATGAAGTATTCATTCTCCGCCAGCTGCCAAGCCCTGTCTTGACATCGTCTGCGGCAAATCTCATCCTTGATGTAGGGCTCTGCGAGCGTCTCGCCGTTGATATGGATTTTCTGATCGCGGAATTCCACGGTGTCGCCGGGGGCGCCGATGACGCGTTTGATCAGCATAACGCCGCGCTCCAGCTCCCTCTGGTTCAGCGAGTTGAAGACGAGAATGTCGCCCCGCTGCGGCTGCCCCAGCAGATAATGAACCCGGCTGACGACCAATCGATCTTCGCCAAAAAATGTCGGTTCCATGCTGTGCCCATCGACCAGCGACCGCGGTATCGCCAAGTCGAAGAGCGCGGTTACGGCGACGATGAAGAGCAATGTGCTGACGATCTCCAGCAGCAAACCCGGCGTCCTCAGCTTTGGCCGCGGCAACTCACCCGTATGACTGCTAAACATCCCGTCTCCTCCCGCGCCGTCAGCTTACGTCGCGCCCCGCGGGTCCAAAATCTGACAGCAGGACAAATTATAAAGTTATGCCGCTGGCAGCGCAATAGAGTCTGCGCTCGCATGAAATCGGCCCGCGCCGGCATGCAATCTCTGGCCGCGTCATTCGCCCCCCGGGCGCTCGCCTGCGGGCATGCGCCTGCTCTCTCTGGCGCGGAAACTCATGCGGATCGGTGTGCCTTCAAATTCATAGGCGGCGCGGAACTGATTCTCCAGGTAGCGCTTGTAGGTGAAATGCACCTGGGTCGGGTCGTTAACATGAAAGAGGATCAGCGGCGGATCGGTGCGCACCTGCGACGCGTATAAGAACTTCAGCCGTTTTGTGCCCTTGGCATGGGGCGGGTGTCGTTTGACCGCTTCACGCAGCAATCGATTCACATCGGACGTGGGCATACGCAAAAAACGCGCTTCCCAGACGCGGCAAGCCGCCTCCAGCACCTGATGGATGCGCTGCCCCCCCAATGCGCTGATATAGATGATGGGCGCGTAACGCACGAAATGCAGCCGCTCGCGGATATTGTCTGTAAAGGCGTTCATGGTGAAGGCGTCCTTGTCGACCGCGTCCCATTTGTTCACCACAATGACCAGGCTCTTGTAGGCTTCTATGACGTAACCGGCAATGTGTTCATCTTGTTCGGTCACGCCCAGTTTGGCATCGATGACCAGCAGCGCGACATCGGCTCGCCCGATCGCTTTCATGGCGCGGATGATGCTGTATCGCTCCACGCCGGCTTCAATGCGACCGCGGCGGCGTATGCCAGCTGTGTCGATCAGTGTCACCTTCTCAGCGAAGTAACTGATCTCCGTGTCGATGGCGTCGCGCGTCGTGCCGGCGACCTCGCTGACGATGGCGCGGTCTTCGCCGATGAGCTTGTTCAGCAGCGTGCTCTTGCCCGCGTTGGGGCGCCCGACGATGGCAATCTTCAAATGATCGTCGGCTTCGTCTTCACCGGGTTCAGGCGCCAAGCTGCCGAATGCCTGCACCAATACATCCAGCAGATCACCCACGCCCAGCCCGTGAATGGCGCTGATGCCGATAACGTTCAGGCCGAGCACGTAAAAGTCAAAGACTTCGATTTCATGTGCCTTGTCGTCAATCTTGTTAGCGGCGACCAGGACCGGCTTGGCGGATCGGCGCAGAATCTCGGCGATCGCTTCATCCGCGGCCGTCACACCGGATTGCGCGTCGACCAACAGAATGATGACATCCGCGTCGGCGATGGCAATCAGCGCCTGTTCAATGATCTCTTTGACAAAGTCTCTGCTGCCCTCGGCCAAGGGCGATTCATCGCGTGACCCGCGAGGCTGGTAGACCTCGATCCCACCGGTATCGACCACCTGAAAACTGACGCCGTTCCAAAAGGACTCGCCATGCAATCGATCCCGCGTTGTGCCGGGAATATCATGCGTGACGGCAAGCCGCTCACCCACGAGTCGGTTAAATAGTGTGCTCTTGCCGACATTCGGACGCCCAACGAGGGCGACAATTGGTTTACGAGACACGGTTCAAACTCGCCCCGCCGCCTATAAAGAGAATGCCGCAGCATTGTAGTCGGCCGCCATCGGTTTAGATAGGGATAAGGCGCGGATGGTCGCCGCCCGCGCGCGCATTCAGCTATCGGCGTATTGGGCCGATTCCGTCACAGCGCTTAACCGTTGACCGGTGACGGCGCTGCCGCCTCGTCCGCATCTTCCGATTCGGCTTCGGGCAGCGCGATTTCCACATTGACCACGTCCGGCAAGAGGGATACGTTTTCTTCGCCAAGTTCGCCCTGGTTGATTGAAATCGACGGCTCGCGGTCGTATACGCCCGGCGAGAGCCCGTTAAGATCGACCACGACCTGAATGTGCTCCACCGTCAAAACATCGACCATCACCACCGGGCCGGTGACGATAGCTGATACTGCCTTCGGCACGATTGACACCGAATAACCGCCTTCCAATCCGATGTGCGCGACCTCGATATTGTCGATCTGTCGCGAATCAATGATCGGAATGATTTCGATTGAGACGGTTACATTATTGTCTCCGCTCATGACAAACAGGTCATCGCCGGGCAAATGCACGGGCACGGTGATGTCAAAGCCCTCTTGACGATCGACCAGGCTGATCGGCTCGGTGAAGAGCGTGTCGGAAATGTTGCCCAGCTGCTCGGGCGCGCCGCTGACGAAGATCGATTCAGGATCATAACTCTGGTTCTTCAAGGTAAAGCCGGCCGGCAGCGTATCCAGCAAGACATTGGGACGGACAGCGATCTGACGGATATCATCGCGCCGCGCGATATTGACCGATACGGTGACCGTCGGCGGATCCAACTCGACATCGCCGATGCGATCCCCGTCGGCGTCAACCGCGTGCAGACGCAGGTCCGCTTCAATCGGATTGCGGCTGGTGGATAGATCGAGGTCGCCGCGCGCGGCCACTACCTGCCCAACCCGGCTCGCCGCGCCGCTCACGAGAACCTCAGTAATATTCGGCAGCGGGTCGTCATGTCTGAAACCGATTGGCGGCGCCCGCAGCAGTTCGATGACAATCTTCTTTTCGTGCGATTCCAGCGGTTCCAGTTCGACAATGATCTGAGATGGCTGAACGAGCTTGACCAGCCGGCGAGAGGAATCGGCATCCGGCTGCGCCACGCTCACTTCGAGCGGAACCGTGTGCGTTCCCGGCCCCAGGCGCGAAAGGTCAGCGCGCACCACGATGTCTTCGGCGCGGCGAGCGGAGACGGTCGATTGCAAGCCTTGTATCGTAACGGTCGCTGCGCGCGTGCGGCTGTTGGTCATCTCCGCCGTTTTGCTCGGCACTATCTGCACCGGTATGCTGCGGAAGCTCTTCTTGCCGATGGGATCCGCCGATGTCACCGCGATGTACCATATACCCGACGCCAAGAGAAGCGATACCGCCAGCCAGAGCAGGTTGCCCGCCATATCCGACTTTGATATTTTTTGAATCATGTTTGCGCCCGCTGATTGCCGCGCGTCTGTACGCGCAGCCGCAAGTCGTCCAGCATCTCGCGCAGGCGGCCTCTCAAGGAAACGACCGTTTGTTCAGCAGGACCATAGTAGGCGCTGAGTATGAGCCTGAGTCGCTGCGCGTCCAAATCGAGAATCATGCGCCCGGCATTGGTGACGGATATTTTGCCGGTCTCCTCCGAAACGATCACACAAAGTGAATCGCCAACTTCGCTGATGCCGACCGCCGCCCGGTGCCGTGTGCCCAGGTTGGGGTTGGGCAGGTTGCGGCTGGCGGTGATTGGCAGGACGCTGGAAGCGGATGCGATGCGCCCGGCATTGTCGATGATTACGGCGCCATCATGCAGTTCGGTGCGCGGCCAAAAAAGCGTGACCAGCAGATCAGCCGTCACGACGCTGTCCAATGGAATGCCGGTACGAATGTATTCTTGCAAGCTGCTGTTGCGCTGCATGACAATGAGAGCGCCGTGTCGCCGATCCGAAAGCTTGCCCGCGGCGGCGCAGATCTCGTCAATCACCGAAACGCGCACCGCCTGAGGCGCCAGGCGCGTGACCAGAAAGGCCCCGCGCCCCAATCGTTCCAGCACCCGCCGGATCTCCGGCTGGAAGATCACCGGGATGGCAATGACCAGCGCGGTCAAGCTGTTGGCCAGCAGCCAGCTCAAAGCTTCCAGGCGGAAGAGCGCCGCCACCGATATCAAACCGATCACCACCAGCGCGATGCCGCGTAAAAGCGCGACCGCCTGCGTGCCGCGGAACATGAAAGTGATGCTGTAAAACAAAGTCGTCACAATGGCGATATCGACGATATCCCGCAATTCGACACTTTCCAAAATGAGGAGAATCTGTTCCACCGCTGACCTTCCGCCTCAAGCCAATCGGCAGGCAAGTCAGCCGGCCGACAGTTTAGGTACTTTTATTAACCCATTGATACGGTCTTAGTTATCACACTGTAACACTTATTACAGTCATGCGCAGACGAATCGCCAGTCACTTGCAGCGGCGCGACGTGTCTGCCGGCGCATGGGAGGGAATGGCCGGCCGATCGGGAGCGCGAGACCTTCCGCCCCGGCAGCCGGCGGGAACTTCGAAGTAGACAGCGAAATCGCGGGGGAGCGGCGCTATTTCAGCAAGCGCGCGAGAATCGCTTTTTGGGCGTGCAATCGGTTTTCCGCTTGCTCGAAGATTCTAGACTGGGGACCATCCATGACCGCGTCCGTTATCTCATCGCCGCGGTGGGCCGGCAAGCAGTGCATGACAATCGCCTTCGGTTTGGCGGCGCTTAACAATTCTTCATTGACCTGATAGGCGTCAAACTCGCTCGCTCGCTCGGCCGCTTCGGCTTCCTGCCCCATGCTGACCCAGGTATCAGTGTAGACGACATCAGCCTCGGCCACGGCCAATTGCGGGCGCGTGCACATTTCCAGCACAGAGCCATTGCGACCGGCGATGCCAAAAGCCTGTTCGCGCACCGGCCGCTGCATCTCATAGCCTTCCGGCGTCGCGATGCTGAAGCTGACGCCAAAGTGGGCGCAGGCCAGGGCAACGGAAGCCGCCACGTTGTTGCCATCGCCGACAAAAGCCAGGCGCAAGCCATCGAGCGCGCCAAAATGCTCTTGAATCGTCAGCATGTCGCCCAAAGCCTGGCAGGGATGGTAGCCGTCGCTCAAGCCGTTGATGACCGGCACGCTTGAGTGCGCCGCCAATTCGACGACATCGGCATGATCGTAGACCCGCGCCATGATGCCATCCACATAGCTGGAGAGCACGCGCGCCACATCGGGTATGCTCTCGCGGACGCCCAGGCCGATTTCCTGCGGACCCAGCATGATGGCGCCGCCGCCCAAATGCTTCATCGCCATTTCGAAAGATACGCGCGTGCGCAGGGACGGCTTCTGGAAAATCATGCCAAGGGTCTTGCCCCGCAGCACGGGCTCGTTTCCGCCCGCCTGCCAATCCGCTTTCAGCCGCATTGCCGACTCCAACAGCGCATGCAGTTCACCGGTCGAGCAGCTGGCCAATTCCAGAAAATGTTTCATGTGAGGGCACTGTCTTTCAAATACGAGCGCTCAATATGAGAGAACCAGCAGTATAACACATGTCCGCCCCTCGCTTAAGCGATGTCCTCCATATCGCGCCAGTTGACGCCGCAGCTGGCGTTCGCGCGCAGCGGCACGCGCAGAGGCTGGCCATCGGGAAAGGCGGACTCCATCGTCTCGATGACCAGCGCCTTGACCGGGCCGAGCTCAGCTTCTTTCACTTCCAGGACGAGCTCATCATGCACCTGCAGGATCATCGCCGCGTCATAACTTTCGCGGCTGAGGCGGTCGTAGAGATTGATCATCGACTGTTTCAGAATATCAGCGGCTGTGCCCTGGATCGGCATATTGATGGCAGCGCGTTCTTCGGCCGCGGTGCTGCGCCGGTTGCCCTTCGCTTTGATCGCCGGATAAATCCGCCGCCGCCCGTAGAGCGTCTCGGTATAGCCGTTCTCCCAGACGAAGGCTTTCGTGCGATCGATATACTCTTTGACGCCGGGCATGCGCTCGAAGTAAGTCGCGATGAAATCTTCCGCTTCCGCCAGCGTCAAGTCGCTATCGCGCGCCAGGCGGAAAGCGCCCATGCCATACATCAGGCCAAAATTGACGCGCTTGGCGAAATTGCGCTGCTCGTAGGTGACGTCTTCCGGCGCGATCCCGCTGACTGCAGCCGCCGTCGCCTGGTGGATATCCTGCCCTCGGTGGAAAGCGTCGATCAAGGTGGCGTCCTCGCTGATATGGGCCATCACGCGCAGCTCGATCTGGTTGTAATCGACGGCCAGCAGGACGTAGCCGGCCGGCGCCACAAAAGCCCGCCGCACTTCCCGCCCCGATGCGGTGCGGATGGGGATATTCTGCAAATTGGGGCTGCTGCTGCTGAAGCGGCCGGTCGCCGAGCCCGCTTGATTGTAACTTGTATGGACGCGCCCGGTGCCTGAATTGACCAACGTGGGCAGCGCGTCGACATAGGTGCTTTTCAATTTTGACAGCTCGCGATAATTGACAATCATGCCGATGATCGGGTGCGCATCGCGCAGAGCGTCCAGGGTGGCGGCGTCGGTCGAATATCCCAACTTGGTCTTCTTTAGTCCCTCAACCGGCAATTCAAGCCGCTCGAAGAGGATCTGGTTCAGTTGCTTGGGACTGCCGATGTTGAATTTGCCGCCGCCCGCTTCGAATATCGAGGCTTCGAGAGCGGCAATATCCCCCTGCAAGCGGCCGCTCATTTTCGTGAGAAAGTCGACATCCAGCGTGACGCCTTTGTATTGCATCTCCCCAATGATTGGGATAAGCGGCACTTCGAGCGAGGCGCAAAGCGCATCCAGGCCGGCGCCCTGCAACTCGGCTTGCAAGGGCTCGACCAGGCGCCAGGTCATCGTCGCGTCGGCCGCCGCATAAGGCGCCGCGTCTTCAATATCGACCTCGGCCATTGATTTCTGGTTTTTGCCCGTGCCCAGCAATTCCGAGATTTCCGTCATCTGTATATTGAATGTCTGCGCCACCAGGGCTTTCAGCCCAAGGAATTTGCTGATCGGATTGTTCACCCATTCCGCCAGCATGGTGTCAAAGGCGATGGGCGCCACATGGATGCCGTAGCGCCGCAGGATCATCACATCGTACACGGCGTTATGCGCCGTTTTGGGAATGTCGGCGTTTTCCATTGGCCCACGCAGCGCTTCAATCACGGTATCGAGCGGAAGCTGATCAAGATCAGCTGCGGGTTCGGCGAACATTTCAGTCTGGCCCGCTTCATCGGCGTTGCGATGACCGACCGGCAAGTAGAAGCCGCGCTCGCCGTCAACGGCTAACGATATGCCCACCAGCTCGGCCGCCATCTGATCGATGCTCGTCGTTTCGGTATCGAAGGCGATCATCTCGGCGCGATTCAGTTCATCGACCAGGCTCTGCAGCTGCGCCTCGTCGCGCAGGATTATCGTTTCGACCACTTCATGCGCGTTGAGGATGCCTGTCTCGATCTCTTCGCCGTGCAGCCTGCCATAGACTTTGTGCAGCCGATCGCGCAGCGTCCTGAACTCAAGGGCGGAGAAGACATCATCCACCGGCTTCAGCGCGAAGTCCTGCCCGACGCAGGACTCCAGATCCAGCTGGATATCAAGGTCGCGCATGATGGTGGCCAGCTCACGGCTGAGATAGGCCATATCGCGGCCTGCTATCAGCCGATTGCGCACGCGCGTGCCGATGCTGTCCAGGTTCTCGTAGATAGCGTCCAGATCACCGTATTCTTGCAGCAGCTTGGTGGCAGACTTTTCGCCGACGCCGGCGACGCCGGGGATATTGTCCGAACTATCGCCCATCATCGCTTTGAGATCGACCAGCTGGCTGGGCTCAATTCCCCATTTTTCGCGAAAGGCCGGCACATCCCAGACCTTGTCGTCATCGCCACGCTGCGGCAGCTGCACCCGTACATGCGGGCCAAGCAGCTGCAAGATATCGCGGTCGCCGGTGGCGATATGCACATCCAGGCCCATGTCAACCGCCTGCCGGCTGATCGTGCCCAGCACATCGTCCGCTTCCATGTTCGGCATCGTCAACTGCGGGATATTGAAGGCGGAGACCAGTTGGCGAATGCGGTCGAATTGACTGCGCAGATCCTCCGGCATTGTCTCGCGCGTCGCCTTGTATTCGGGGTAAATTTCTTCGCGCGCGCTCAAGCCCTCGTCAAAGGTAACGGCGAGGTATTTCGGCTGATAATGCTCGTAAACATCCAGCAGGGTCCGACTGAAACCGTAGACCGCGCTCGTGCTTTCTCCGCTTGATGTGGAAAAGCCGCCGCGCTGCAGCGCGAAGTAACTGCGGTACGCCAGGGCGTGACCGTCAATGAGATAGAGAACGGGGCGAGTGTCCATGATCGTGACTCGGTGAAATACTCGATGAACTTTGGGGCGAGTATAGCCGATGGCGCGATGATGTTACAGGCGAATCTGGCGGGTGAAAGAGCTCGGGTCAGGCGCGGGCGAAATGCAGGAAGCGCTGCAGCTCCCGTTCACTCATGTCGCGCCCGGGTTGCAGCACGAGGTAGGCATCCGCCCAGAGCGCTTGGGGCAGGGCTTTGTCTTCCGAGCAGGCGATTGCGCGCGCGCGGTCCATCACTGTGCGCACGAGAGCGTCCGGCGAGACGCGCCCGGGCACATCGGCGCTCAGATAGATGAAGTCATGGTGCACGTCAAGCCGTTTGATCTTCCAGTTTAAGCTGTTGAGCTGGACTTCCAGCCAGAACACCAATTGCTCGGCCACCTGCTTGCCCAGGAGGCGAGTTGGATCATTCACCATCCAGACGAATGCGAAAGGCTGCCGCGATTGGATTGCCTCAGGCGGGGCAGCCTCTTCCGGCCTCTCTTCGGCCGGGGCGCTGTCCAATGCCCGCAGCATGCGGTCGCCCTGCCGCCGGATCTCGCGAAGCTGCCGCCCGCCGCTGAATATCAGGGTCAATGTGTAGTCGGCTACCGACCCTCGCGAGTAGAGCATGTAATCCCGCCCGGCCGCTGGCGGCGTGATGAAGCGTATGCGAGAGACGCTGCTTTCCGCCGTCCAGTCGTCGCCGACAACCCGACGCAGGGCGCGGAATTCGTCCAGCGACAGCTCGCCGGAAAAGGCGACGATTTGATCCCCGCGCGTCAAGACGGTCGCGTCCGCCGTCAAATCGGTCATCATCTGCGTCATTGTGACGGCAAGCTGGGCGAGCGCGGGATCTTCATTGCGGCTCGAGATGGGCCTCCGCCATGGCTCGCTCGCGGCATGGGCCTCAGGCCGGCCCGCTGCCACATCCGTCTCCTCAGCGGACGCGGGGGCGGGTTCGGTTGCCGCATCTTCATCAGCCGGCTCATTGAAGGCGGCTGGCGAAGTCGTCTCGCCAAGTCCCTCAGGTTCAGTCAAAGGTGGCAGCGCCTCCGCCATCTCGGCCAGGAAGCTCGGTTCATCAATGAACTTTTCGGTCTCGCGCAGCCAGGCGGGCACGACGCCGGTGCCGAGCGCGCCGGGCAACTCGCGCGTCGTATCAAAGAGCGATTCCAGCGTCAAGTTTTCGAGGGCCGTGCTTTCGTCCAGAAGGGCGCCAAGCATATCTTCAAATGCCGCGCTGTCTTCAAGATTCGCGTCTTCGGTGGCGTCCTGCGGGCTGACAGCGGCCGGCTCGGCCGGGCGATCGCCGGCGATAGAATTTGCCAGGTCTCGCACTGTATCATTGGCGCCGCTCGCCGCGATCGGCGTTTCATCAATCTCGGCGTTCGCCAGCTGGGTCGTCGTCGAAGCGAGCGCATCATCGTCCCTGACGAATTGATAGCGGACCGTTTCGCCTTCTTCGTCGGGCTCGACCAGGACTTCGAGCGCGGGTTTCGCACCCGGCTCGGCCTCGTTTGCGCTGCGCGGGTGCAAGAGTTCATACGAGGCTTGCAGCCGGCGCCGCGTGTAGTTCAGCGCCAGCTCTTCTTCAACCAGGTCATCGACCAGGGACTCAATGTAAATCGTGTCTTCACCGACATCGACAGTCGGTGTTTCCTGAGTCTCCGTCAGCGCATCCGCGCTTTCTTGCAACGCGGCATCCAGGATCGGCATCAAGCTGCGCGCCATCACCGGTATATCGACGACGCCACCCAAGCGATAAAGGCGGGCGAGTTCGCGGGTATCGGGCGAATCGGGCGCGAGAACAATCGCCAACCGCTCCCGCCGCGAGCGGACCATCTCGATCATGATTTCCGGTGAAATGGACAAATTCGCTGTATCGAGCAGCAGGAGATGCTGCGGATGATCGCGCAGGCCCTCGATGGCATTGCGGACATCGGCGACGGCGGTCACGTTGTATTCGCCAAGCGCTTCCAACGCGCGCTTGACATCGATGGCAAAAGAAACATTCCGCGTGACCAACATGATCCGCTTGATGGCCATAGACATTGCGCTTGCTCGCGTGTTATTCGAGGAACGATAGTACCGATTTTAGCACAGTCGCTTGAGGGCGGCGAACGAACGAGGCGATTCTCGCTCGGCTTTTTCAAACTCCGTAAACGCGCCTTTCGCGGCGGCGCCCGTTCGATAAATTGTCGATCAACCGCGCGTCAACCCGCGACCACCGGCGTCCGGCTGCAATCACCGTACTCCGATGTGAAGTCGCCGCTGACCCAGCCGACGCGATTGTCGACAGTCAGCCGCCACCAGCTATGGGCGCTGTTGCGGCCGGTGATCGGCGCCAGGGTGCCGCTGCCAAGCACAGTGATGATTTGGAAGCCGGTGCTCGGTCCGGTGCGGAAGTTCAGATTGACATTGATCAAGGCGCGGCAGACGCCGTCATTGGGAATGAAGGGCACGTTGGATTGTTGAACGGGCGTGGCGATTATCTGCGACTGCGATTCGCGCACGACTACGGCGATCTCGTCCGGCGCGCTCACGACCGGACCTCGATAGGCCACCGCGCGCAAATTGACGACGCCAATATCGGCGCGCTGGGGCACATAATTGAGGATTGCCTGCAAAGCCAGGTCGCCCTGCAAGGACTCGGAAGAAACCGTTCGGACGATCTGGTCATCGACGAAGAGCTGAACGCTGTTGACACCGATGCTGTCCTCAGCCTGCACAGACACCAGGATCTCTTCGCCGATGACGTATTCGGCGCCTTCATTGGGCGATGCGATTTGAATCGTTGGCGGTCCCGCCGGGGTATTGGTCGGTTCCTCCCGAGCTCCCTCGGCTGCCCGGCCCTGTAGATTACAGGCGGCCAGACTGAGGCAAAGGATACTTAGCGAAAAGCACAGGAAGGCAAGATAAACTGGGCGGTGAATGCTCGCTTTCATTGAGACGCAGCACTGCCGGAGCAGCCGGCCTGGTCGCCCGTTTTCAAGGTTTGGCCTTCGGGCGATTTGACAGGTCATCAACCGGCGAGGATGAGCGGCGGAACAGCCTCCGCCCGCTCCAGCGGCAGGCGCGCTTGCATGCTCCAGGGCCCGGTCCAGGTGATTTCGACTTGCGCCAGCCTGCCCTTCCAATCGCCCTCGGCTTCAAAGAAGACCAATTTGTTCTGCGGCGTCCGCGCGCGCCAGCGGCCCTTGTATTCCTCTTCGACCAGGACTTCGACGATTTCGCCCAGACGCCGGGCGTTGATTTCAGCGACGACGCGGGCTTGCAAATCTTCCAGCATCCGAAGGCGCTCGCGCTTTTCTTCATCCGGCACGTCATCTTCCATTCGCCGCTGGCTGACCGTCTGCGGCCGCGGGCTGTAGCGCGCCAGATGGGCTTTGTCGAGCTTAAGCTCTTCCAGGAGGCGGTAGGTCTCCATGAATTGGGCGCGCGTTTCGCCGGGGAAACCAACGATGATATCGGTATGAATCGCGACCTGCGGGATAATATTGCGGATCTTGCTCACGAGCCGGCGGTATTGATCGGCCGTGTAGCCGCGCCGCATCCGCGCCAAAACATCGTCGTCGCCGGCCTGAATCGGCACTTCGATATGCGGCATCACGCGCGGCAATTCGGCGACCGCGCGCAAGAGTTTTGCCGTCATCCAATTGGGATGGCTGGTGAGAAAGCGAATGCGCTCAATGCCGACTTCTTCGGCGGCTTCGTGCACGATGCGGAGAAGATCGGCCAGGTCCGGACCATCGGGTATATCTTTGCCGTAGCGGTCGACGATTTGCCCGAGCAGCGTCACTTCTTTCACGCCCTGGAGCGCCAGGCTGCGGACATGCGCCAGAATTTCGCCGACGCGCCGGCTGCGCTCTACACCGCGCCGGAAGGGGATAATGCAGAAGGTGCAAGCGTGGGAACAGCCGTAGACTACGGGCACATGCGCGCTGACCAGGCGTCCCCGTTCGCGCAGCGGCAGCAGGAGCTCGCCGTCTTGCAGCGCGTCTCTCTGCGTCCGCGCTTCCGCCTCCAGCGCGAGCACGTCGGCTTCGTCGCGGCGCTCACTGAGAAAATTGACCATCGGCGCCGGATCCGAGGGCGGCATGAAGATATCGACGTAGGGCAGACGCTGCCGCATCCAGAGCGGATCGCGCACGCCGACCATGCAGCCCATGACACCGATCACCTTGTGCGGCTGCGCTTCTTTGATTTTGCTCAGCAGCTGCAAGCGCCCCAGCCCTTTGTCTTCGGCGCTCTGCCGCACGACGCAGGTGTTCACAATCATGATGTCCGCGTCATCGCCGTCAGCGGCGGCCCTGTGTCCCAGTTTCTCCAGCTCGGAGGCCAGCAACTGCGAATCCGCCACGTTCATCTGACAGCCATGGGTCCAAATGTAATATTGCATGGCTCAGTCTTCACCTGTTTGGCGCTTACGGGCGTATTCTAGTCGATGGCGGCAGGCGGGTCAATTGGCTGCGCGCCTCCCCGCCGCCAATATAAACTGCAGGGACGAGCCAACGGATCGCCCGTGCCCGCCAACATCCGCACCCTAAGCCCAGACGATCTTGTCGGGCAGAATCGAGGTATGCAAATACTCGTGATGGGGCAGGATGCGCACCGAGAAACCGATGTTGCCGGTCTTGTGAAAGATATGGTCCGCGGCATAGGTGTAGGCGCCGTTGCCGTTTTCTGATTCGATGCGCATGTCAACGCCCTCGCCCTCGCGGATGTTGCCGGCGCTGTCCAGCATGCCGTAGTAGAGCTGTACCTTTACATCGCGCGGACACAACTGCCCAAGGGCCACGCGGGTGTGAATGGTGGCGCTGCTGCCAATCTCGACATCGCCATCGCGAATATCGACATCCAGCACAGCCACCTCATGCCAAACATGGTCGAGTTGACGCCGCCATTCGACAAAGGCGGCCGTGCCCGCGAAGTTGGAGCGAGACATCGCTCGGCTCACTTGAAAGCGCGGCATGTAAAACTCTTCAGTATATTGCTGCACCGCGCGATGCGTGTTGAAGCGCGGCGCCAGCGCTTGCATGCTGCGTTTGACGCGGCGGATCCATTCGCGCGGCAAGCCATCGCGCGCTTGGCGGTAAAACAGGGGCACAATGTCTTGCTCCAGCAGATTGTAGAGCGCCTGGCTCTCGACGTAGTCCTGGTGCGCCCATTCGTCTTCGCGGTATTCTTCGCCGTGGCCGATGGACCAGCCGATATCGCCGCGATAAGCCTCGGCCCACCAGCCATCGGGGATGCTGCAATTCAGGCCGCCGTTGTAGATGACTTTCATGCCGCTGGTGCCGCTGGCTTCCTTCGGGCGGCGCGGATTGTTCAGCCAGACATCGACGCCCTGCACCATATAACGAGCGACATTCATATCGTAATTTTCCAGGAAGACGATTGCATTGCGGAAGTCGGGGTCGCGCGCCACATTCACAATCGTGCGGATCAACTCTTTGCCTTCGTTGTCATGCGGATGGGCTTTGCCGGCGAAGATGAACTGGACCGGGCGATCGGCGTCGGTCACCAGTTTGCGCAGGCGCCCCAAATCGCGGAAGATCAAGGTCGCTCGTTTGTAGGTGGCGAAGCGCCTGGCGAAGCCGATGGTGAGCGCGTCCGGATTCAGCACCTCGTCCGCCTCTTCAATTTCGGTTTGCGAGACGCCGCGGCGTTGCAGCTGCTCGCGCAGGCGGTCGCGCGCGAAAGCGACCAGACGTTCGCGCCGCCGCACATGCGTCCGCCACAGCTCGGCGTCGGGGATGGTCGCCACGCCTTCCCAGACTTCGGGCTTTGATTCTTCCGAGCGCCAGCCGGGGTCCAGGTAGCGATCGAACAATTGCGCCATCTCCTGGCTGACCCAGGTCTGCACATGCACGCCGTTGGTGATCGCGCTTATAGGCACTTCATGCACCGGCACATAGGGGTAAACCCAATTCCACATATCGCGCGAGACTTCGCCGTGGAGCCGGGCCACGCCATTCGTGCCCGACGACAGATTCAGCGCCATGACGGACAGCGAAAACAGCTCATAATGTCCCATATTCTCGCGCCCCAAATCGATGAACTGGTCGCGCGACAAGCCCAATTCGCCCATCAGATCTGTGAAATGCTCGTCGATGAGGTCAAAGCCAAAGCGTTCCTGCCCAGCCGGCACCGGCGTGTGCACGGTGAAGACGCTGCTCGCCGCCGTCATGGCTTTGGCTTGCTCGAATGAAAGCCCATAATCCCACATATAATTGCGGACGCGCTCCAGGAGCAGGAAAGCGGAGTGCCCCTCATTCATGTGAAAGATATCGGCGCCGATGCCAAGCGCGCGCAGCAGCCTCACGCCGCCGATGCCCATGAGTATTTCCTGCCGAATGCGCGTGCGCCGGTCGCCGCCGTAGAGTCGATCCGTCAGGTTGCGGTCTTCCTCCAGC
Organism: Chloroflexota bacterium; assembly: GCA_028875245.1. Lineage (GTDB taxonomy): Bacteria > Chloroflexota > Anaerolineae > Aggregatilineales > Phototrophicaceae > UBA6055. Next base: position 39,144 of record JAPPEU010000010.1, on the reverse strand, counting down.
GTATTGTCATCGATATTCGTATCGAGCAGATAAATGGAAACGCGCCCGACTTGCACTTTCCATATCCGCGCGAAAAGCTCGCGCCCGGGCATGGGCACCGAGATTTTGATGGGCCGACCGGCCGCATCAGTCTCTAGTTTCACCGGCTGATTCACATAATCATTGATCGGGTAGGACTCTTGCTGAAAGCCGTCGGCGTTGAGGTATTGCTGAAAGTAACCTTCCTGATACAGAATGCCGACGCCGACCAGGGGAACGCCCAAATCGCTGGCGCTCTTTAGATGATCGCCGCTCAGCACACCCAGGCCGCCGGAATAATTTTGCAAGCACTCCGTCAAGCCGAACTCCATCGAAAAATAAGCGATGATCGGTTGGCGCTCCATTTGGCCGTATTTGGCCGCGAACCAGGTCTGGCCCGCCCGCATGTATTCGTCAAATGAGCGACATACGCGGGCGTAATGCGCCATGAAGGATGTGTCGTCGACCAAGGCGTTCAGGCGCTCCTGGCTCATCCGCCCCAGCATCCATTCCGGGTTGTGCCCCGTCTCCTCCCACAAATCGGGGTCGAGGCGGCGGAACAAGGCGATCGATTCATGGTCCCAGGACCAGCGGAGGTTGTAGGTTAATTCATGCAGGCGCCCCAGTTGAGGCGGCAGCTTGGGCGCGACATTGACCCGGGCGACCGGTTGCACCATTGACCCTGCTCCCTTGCGGACGGCGCTTAATTCCGATTTACAAGTCGCCTATTCTATCGTTTATTCGTCATGACGCAAGCTTGACTATGGCGCGCGGGCCGCGCATTCGCGGCTGCGCTCTTCAGGGCGGGGGACTGAAATTATCGCAAGAATATCGTATCGTTCTTGGCGTTGCAGAAATATGTTAATATGGAAGGGAACCACGCCTGCCCGCTGCTCATCGCAGTTGGCCGCGCGCCAGGGAAATATGGCGGAGACTGTTCCAGAATCGAGGCAACTCTTGATAACCAAGACACTTACCAAAGACGGCAGAATTGCGCTCGGCTTCTACACCGAGGCGATGCCAGAAGCCGAGTCCGTTCAAATTGTGGGCAGTTTTGATGACTGGCAAGCGCAACCCATGCGGCGGCTCAAAGATGGCCGCTTTATGACAATGCGTTACTTAAAAGCCGGCGAGCGCTATGAATTCCGATACCTGGTCGATAGCGCGCAATGGGTTAACGATACAGCGGCTGAAAGTTACACGCCAAACCCATACGGAAGCGACAACTGTGTTGTAACGACCAACGTCGATGCGTCGCCTTAAGCCAGAGCTCAGCCTGGCCTAAGCAGTCGCCCGGTCGCGCCAGTTTATCAGCGCTTCCACCCGGTCATAATCTGGCGGCGCCGCGGACATCAGGATGAAATGCCGGCAGCCCGCTTCGGCATAGGCGTCCAGGCTATCGTCAATGTCGTCTTCGCGCGTGATCGAAACGCTGCGTTCAATGGCGGCCGGATCACGCCCCACTTGGGCGCACCAATCGTCGAGGATGCGGTTCTTATGCGCCCAGGTCTCCGGCGGCCCGAAGCCGTTCCATGAGTCGGCGTGCATGGCGGTCAGCTTGAGGGTGACTTTTTCGCCCCCGCCGCCAATCATGATCGGGATGGGATTGCGCAGCGGCGGCGGCAGTTCCTTGCTCATGCGCTCCTTGATGATGGGCAGCGCCGCGCCCAGGTCCCGCAGGCGGCTGCCGGCCGTGCCGAATTCATAACCGAACTCGACATAATCTTTCTCGAACCAGCCAGCGCCGATGCCGAGTATCAGGCGGCCGCCACTGATATGATCGACGGTGTTGGCCATCTGCGTCAACAGCGCCGGATTGCGATAGCTGTTGCAGGTGACCAGCGTGCCGATTTCGACTTTGGAGGTCAACATGGCGATGGCGGTCAAGAGCGTCCAGCCTTCAAAGTGCTCCCCCGCGCCTTCGCCATAAAGCGGGAAGAAGTGATCCCAGTTCCAGATGGAATCGACGCCGCGCGCCTCGGTGTCTTCGACCGCTCGCGCATAGGTTGCGTAGCTGACTCGCTGCGGATGCAGTTGCACCCCGACTTTTATCTTGCTCATTGCGATGCCTTTCAACTAGATTCCTCATGGAGTAAGCGCAATTGCGTCAAGTAGCAAAAGCAAACTAAAGACCTGGCTATAACAAAGTAATGCAAAAACAAAGCGCGTTGTAGGGGCGTCTCGCTGAGACGCCCGCTTTTCCAGTTACGCATATTGGGCGCTTCGGCGATACACCTCTGCAATGGTCTAAGTTTCAAGAGCTTCACAACTTACCTGAATCCACTTGGATTCGTCAAGCGGTCTACGCCAAGGGTAGTGTAACCTTTTCGGTTGAAATTAGGTAAATTGCATCCACCTAGCAGTCTGTAGGGGCGAGCCATTGGGTCGCCCGTCGGCGATTTGACAGTGGGCGACTCAAGAGTCGCCCCTACAAATCGTCATCATTTCGGGTGAGGGAAATAGAGCCGAGATTCAGAGCAAGAATGCAAGAATCTCAACCGACTTCAATATCATGCCGCCTCATTCACCATCGCCGCAAGCCCCCACAAGCCGATCAAAATTATCAGCCCATGCGGGACAGATACTCGATATCGCTGCCGGCCGGCACCGTCCTGTCGCTGAAGCGGGCGAAGCTCTGATGACTGCAATCGGAGCCGACGACGGCGCCCTCGCCAATGGTGAAGTCCGGCGGGACGCGGGCGTTCTTGCCGATGCTGGTGATCTTGAGGTCGCCCATGTCTTGCCAGGAGCCGACGCGAGCGTTCTTGCCGATGACGGCGATTTTATCCACCAGCGCCCTTTCAAGGCGCGCGCCGGTCTCGATATAGGCGTCGTTCAATACGACTGATTCGCGGATGACCGCGCCCGGACCGATAAATACGCCGGGCGACAGAATCGAGCGTTCAATGACCGCGCCGGCGCCGATCACCGAGCCGTCGGCGATCATGCTGTCGACGATGGCGGCATCCGCGCCGACGCGCACCGGCGGACGCTCTTCGCTGCGTGTGTGGATCACCCAAGTGCGATCATTCAGATTCAAGGACGGCGGGCTGGAAAGCAGGTCCATGTGCGCTTCCCAATAGGCGTCCACCGTGCCCACATCAATCCAGTAGCCGCCATAGGGATAGGCGAAAATGTCCATTTTGTCGGCGACCATATTGGGCAGAATGTCTTTGCCGAAGTCATGTTCCGAATTCGGCGCGACATGGTCGGCCTGCAGGACGCGTTCCAGCACGTCATAGTCGAAGACATAAACGCCCATATTCGCCAGATTGCCGGGCGGGGTCGCCGGTTTCTCGATGAAGCCGGTGACGCGATAATCGCTGTCGGTATCGACAATGCCGAAGCGGCTCGCCTCATCCAGCGGCACGCGGATGGTGCAGACGGTGGCGGCCCCGCCTTTATCGCGATGGTATTGCACCAGCATGTCATAATCCATCTGGTAGATGTGGTCGCCGGAAAGAATGAGGACGTACTCCGGCCGGCCCTGGCGCACAAAATTGAGATTCTGCGCGACCGCGTCCGCCGTCCCCGCGTACCAGTCGGTATCAAAGCTGCCCTGATAAGGCTGCAGCATGCGCACGCCGCCGGTGAATGACCGATCCAGATCCCAGGGACGGCCTTTTCCGATGTGATCATTCAGGCTGTGCGGGCGGTATTGCGTCAGAACCAGCACATCAAATATATTGGAGTTAACGCAATTGCTGAGCGCGAAGTCTATAATTCGGTACTTGCCGCCGAAGGGCACAGCCGGCTTGGCGCGCTTGATCGTCAATACGCCCAGCCGCGTCCCCTTGCCACCCGCGAGGATCACTGCTTTTATCTTCACCGTCCACTCCTGACATCACTCCTCGGCTCGAAAGCTCGTAGATGATCAAAGCTATTTACCGCCAACGCCCAATCGTTCAGCCAGCTAAGCTCGCCGGCTGGCGCGCGCCTGCTCATACATCTCAGTATAGTCCATGGCGCTCTTCCTCCAACTGAAATCCGCCCGCATGCCGCGTTCCTGCATGCGGCGCCAGGCTTTCGGCCGCTGCGAATAGAGGTCAAGCGCCCAGTTGAGCGTCCCTTCAACCGCCCCCGCCTCTTGCCATTGGAATACGAAACCCGTTCCCATATCGGCCTTGCCGTCGTCGTAGTTTACGACAGTGTCCGCCAGGCCGCCGGTTTCCCGCACCAGCGGCAGCGCGCCATAACGCAGCGCCATCATCTGGCCCATGCCACAGGGTTCAAAGTGGCTCGGCATCAAAAAGATATCACAGCCGGCGTAGATTTGCTGCGCCAGCGCGCCGTCAAACTGGAGAAAGGCTCTTGCCTTGTGGCCAAAATCCTGGTCGAGCTGCCAAAAGGCGACCTCCAGATCCGGTTCGCCCGTGCCCAAGACGACCAATTGCATATCGCGCCGCGCCAGGAGATTGCGCAAAGCCGGCAGCGCCAGGTCAAAGCCCTTTTGGGCCGCGAGCCGGCTCACAATGCCGACCAGCGGTACATCGTCACCCACGGGCAAGCGCGCGAAGGATTGCAAATGCCGCTTGTTGGCGGGGCGCCTTGCGGCGAAATTCTCGGCGCTGAAATTCTCGGCAAGCGTCGGGTCGTTCTCCGGATCCCACTGTTCCACATCCAGGCCGTTCAGGATGCCGCGCAGATTGTCCGCTCGCCTGGCGATCAGCGGCGCCAACTCGTAACCGGCGTAGGCATATTGTATCTCGTCGGCGTAGCGCGGGCTCACGGTAGAAATCATGTCGCTGTATGCGATGCCGATGCCGAGCAGGTTGTCAGTCAGGCCCAAATCCGCCAGGTCAGGATCATGCCGTCCGTGTATCCCGGCCTGCCACAAGAAGCCGCCGGCGTCTTTGCCCTGGTAGGCGATATTGTGAATGCTGAGGACCGCCGCCAGCTCAGTCCAGCGGTCGCCTTCAGCATGAGCGCGAATCAGAAATGGCAGCAGACTGGTATGCCAGTCGTTCACATGCAGCACATGCGGAAACCAAGCCCCCCGCTCATGCAATTGTGACAGGGACGCCATTAGGGCCTGATTGAGATAAACGAAGCGCTCCATATCCCAATCCCATCGACTGTAGACTTCGCCCTCGTTTCCAAAGTATGGCGCCGACTGCAGCAGATAAAAGATGATGTCATCTTGTTGGCAGCAGGCCAGCCTGACTTCGTTGACGCCCATGCGATGGTGAAAGTCGAAGCTGAATAATGGCTCGATGTTGAATTCGAGTGGGTCAATGAAACCGTAGTAGGGGATGATAACGCGGGCATCGACGCCATACCGGCGCAAAGCGGTCGGCAATGATCCGACGACATCGGCAAGACCGCCGACCTTGGCAAATGGCGCCGCCTCCGCGCTAGCCAGCAGAACCCTCATCCGTCCTCGTCTTGCCGCAGCCACTTCGTCCGCTTGGCGATTGTAACTGAACATCAGCCCTTTTCAAGCAATCACTGGCGCCTGCTGATTGCCAGCCTAGTACGCCTGTGCTAGGATTCGAATGTGACCGCCCAATTGCGCAGGCAAGCCTATGATTGAACGTACCGCTTCAGCGCGGCGCCGAAACATCGTCCCACAAATTATCTTCCTCTGTTTGACCTTCGCCGCCGCCGCCAGCGGAACTTTCTTCGCGCTGCAATTGCTCAGCGATGACGCGGAAGAACTGGACGTTCCACAAATCATTACCGTGGAGATTGTCATTACCGCGACGCCGCTGCCGCCCAAACTGGTGACGGCTGCCCCGGCCGGCGTCCAACGTACGCAAGTCCAACTGCCGCTCAGCATCGCGGAGGAGGCGGCAACCGAGGCGGCTGCGACGATTGACCCCGTCGAGCTGGGCGCGCGCCAGGTTGAGCTCAGCACACCGACGCTGTCTAGCGCGAGCGGGCCGCCACAGCCACAGCATTGCATCTATCACGCTGTCCTCAGCGGCGATACGCCCTACGGCGTCGCCCTGCGCTACGGCGCCGACTTTCAGGAGCTGCTGGATGCCAATGATCTGACGCTGGAAACATCGCTGAATCTGCAGATCGGCGATATTCTCATCGTGCCCCTGGAAGGCTGCCTGGAGGAAGTGAGCGATTCACCCGCGGCCGGTTCCCAAGTCGCCGAAGCGCCGGCGGTTGAAGCCACCAGCACACCGGTGAACGCGCAGTTTGAGATTGTCGCTGTCGAAGGCTTGGGCGATATCACGGCGGAAGCCATACGCCTGCGAAATATTGGCGAGCGCGTCAATATGAGCAACTGGAGTCTGTCCGATGAAGATGGCAACAGTTTCAACTTTCCGGTGACATTGCTATTCCCGCAGGGTGAAGTCGTGATTTATACGCGCAGCGGAACCAGCACCGCTGACGCCCGCTTCTGGGGCAAAGACGCGAGTATATGGCAGGCGGGCGAAGCGCTGACCCTAAGCGACGAAACGGGCCGCGCCTTGCTCACCTTGCGGTTACCGGCGAACGACGGTGAATAGCGCTGACCAGGCGGCGGAAAGAGGATGACGGATGAACAAATGGAAACGCATCGTAGACAGCCAAATTGCCGATATGATCGGCGACGGCGATGTATCGCATTTGCCCGGCGCGGGCCGGAAGCTGGAGCTCAAAGACAGCGGCGGCACGCCGAATGAATGGCGAGCGGCATTCAAAATAATGGAAGATCACAATGTAATGCCGGAATGGATCGAGACGGGCGAGAGGCTTGACCAGTTGGCGACCGCGCTGCGCCGCCTGATCAGCGAGCGAGCGCAGCGATACCTGCAAGATTTGCGCCAGGCGGAAGCTGCCGGCAGGCTAGTGTTGGCGGCCGAATTCGAATCGAAATGGAATCGCTTTACTGAAGACTATCGCAAGCAGGTCGAACGTTACAATCGCGAGGCGCTGGATTACAACCTGACGCTGCCCGCCGGCCTGCCGCACAAAGAAGTCCTGCGCCCGAAGGCGCTCATCGAGCGAGCCCTTCAAGACGCGGAAAAGAAGCGCTAAGCCGCGAAGGCTAAACAGTTTCGGGCTGGTCCGCCTCTTCGCTCTTGCCCTTGGCGCCTTCTTGCAAGCCCTTGCGGAAATTGGCAACCGCCGAGCCCAATTCGCCGCCGATGCGCGAGACGCGGCCCACGCCAAAAAGCAAAACTACAATAATCAGCACGATGAACAATTCAGTTGGTCCCAGATTCGGCATGGTAGCTCCCTGCTCTCGTTCTAAGAATCCAGCGTCATTATAACACGCTTTGCCAGAATATCGAGAGCTTGCCGCTCGCGGGCTGGCGCGCTGCATAAATTGACCCGCAGACCCATTGTGCCGTCGGTCCGAATCTTTGAGTCGCCCGCCGTTCATGTGTCGGCTGCAGCAGATTTGCAGAAACGATCGGCGCATTATGTTTCTAATGTGATTGCTCCCTCGGCGAACTGGCGCTGAGTAGGAAAATGCTGACCATGCTATACTCGACGCGAGGCAGCCCGGCGACTGGACGGCGAGTCATGCAGGACAACACCTGGCTGGAGAGCATCCCGTTTTTCTCCGGGTTGGGCCCGGCGCAACTGAGCTTAATCGCCGGCGCGCTGGAACCTGAGAGCTATCGAGCGGGCGAGGACATTTTTCTGCAAGGCCAGCCCGCCAATGGCATGCTGATCCTGGCAGCGGGCGAGGCGCTGCTTTTTCATACTGAGGCTGACGGCAGCCAACTGGCTTTGGCGACCCTGTCGGCCGGTCAGCACATCAATCATGAAGCCCTGTATAGCGAGGCCGTTCAATCCGCCAGTTTGCGCGCGGCGCAGCCCGTTACCGTACTCAAACTCAGCCGCGCCGGATTTCAGCGCCTGCTCAATGAACAGCCGGCGCTTCGCAGCGCTTTCGGCCAAGTTGACAGCGCAAGCGGGGCGCCGGTCAGCCTTCAGTTCGCGGAACAGCGCGAAGACGAAGAAATCCTCATCCGCGCGCATCGCCATTGGTGGTCCTTTGTACGGACGGCCTGGCTGCCGCTGATGCTGATGCCGGCGATGTGGCTGGGCGCCTTCAGCCTCGAGACGCAAGCCCTGTCGCTGATTTTGTTTGGCCTGTCCATCTTGTTGCCCGGCCTGGCGCTGGTTTACTTTTATCTGGAATGGCGCAACGACTCCGTCATTGTGACGGACCAGCGCATCATCCGCATCAACCGAACGATCCTGGCCTTGTATCGGCAAGTCACCCAGGTGGGCTTGGAAAGCGTGCACGAGATCAATTTTGAGTTTCCCCCGTCTGATCCCTTCGCACGGCTCTTCCGTTATGGCACGGTCATCGTCAAGACAGCCGGCGCCCAGGGCAACCTCGAGCTGGATTTCATGCCCAACCCGGAACAATTTCAAAAGCTAATCATTGAAGACCGCGCTTACTTTGAGAGCCGGCGGGCGCAAAGACATCACAAGATAATGCGCGCGGAAATGCAGCGCTGGCTGGCCGGCGACAGCGATGATGACGCCGCAGCGACGGCGGCGGCTCCTGACAGCCCGCCGAGGCCGCTGCGAGGCAGCAACGGTTATCTCAGCTCGCGCATTTTGATGAGCAACGGCGATATTGTCTTTCGCAAACATGTCAGCGTTTGGGCTCAGCACACTGCCCTGCCCATCCTGGTCATTCTCGTCTCGCTGGCCGCCCTTCTGCTCAGCGCCGCCTTCATCAGCGCGGATATGCGCATCGTCGCCATGCCCGTCGCATTTGTCGGCCTGCTGGTGGGCTGCCTCGCTTATTACTGGATGGATTGGGACTGGCGCAACGATCTCTATATCATCTCGGACGACACCATTACGCTGGTGCACAAGCGACCCTTCTTCCTGCAAAGCCTGCGCGACCAGATCTTGGTCGAGCGGATCGACAATGTGGAATCGGTGACCAGCGGCTTCTTCGCCGCGCTGATGAAATATGGCGATGTGCGAATGTCCCTAGTCGGCGCGGACGAACCCAAGATGTTTCACCGTGTTTCCAACCCGCAGAAGATACAACAAGAAATCTCCCGCCGCCAACACAACAAGAGCGAGCGCCGCGCGAAATACGACGCCCGCCAGCAGCGACAGATCCTCGACGAATATCTGGGAGGGGCGAATGGGGGAACGCTGACCGCCAACGCGGCCGCCGCGCTGCAAAGCTCAGGCGCCGCAGGCCACTCAGCTGGCGCTGTCTCGGCGGATGAGGCCGCATTGAATGAGGGCGCGATACGGGCGGCGAGCAACCCGGACCGAAACCGGCCGCCGCGACTGCCGCGCAAAATCATGGCCGCCGCTCGACGCGAAACCAGCGCAAATGCCGGGACCAAAAATCCGGCGCGCGACCGCCGTCCGCAGCGACTGCGCTCTGAAAGGCGCGATCATGACAGCGCCTGAGCGCATATCCATCTTGCGCCAGCCTTAGAGATCAAGCCGCATGTGACACAATTCGCGCTTGACCGTGAACTGATGATCCTTCAGCAGACCGTTCACAACCTCATCGTCCCGCGGATGTTCAATGTGGATCGTGGCACGCTCGTGGCGGGTCACGACGTTGTTGATCAAGGCTTCCATGTAGGGGCGCTCATCAACCTGAGGCGACGCAAACAGCCAGCCGCGGACGCTGCTGATGCTCATTGCGCTTTCCAGCCAGCATGAGGCCAGAATTTCCCGCGAAACCTCGTCACGAATGACCTGCCGTTCCAGCCCGCTGAGAGAAATCATGTTGAGAAGCCGCTTCCAGGCCGGCGGCGCGAATGCCGCTCGGTGCACCGGCTTCAGCCAGCCGAGCCCGCCCAGGGCGTTGGGGCGCGCCACTTGCGCCAGGGCCAGCTCCGCTCTCCATTCGCCGCCTCGCATACCTGAGACAGGCAGGCCGGAATCCGCGGAGATGGGGGAACGCAGAAAACCGCTGCGCCGCCATAAGCGCCAGGCGCGTTCATGGATGAAGCCCTGCTTTTCATAGAGTCGCTGCGCGGGGATGTTGTCGCAGTTTACCTGGAGGATGACGCGCGCGCCCGCTCGCTTGCGGATCATGGCCAGGCTGGCGGCGACCAAATCATGAGCGATGCCGCGCCGCTGATAATCCGGGTGCACGGCGACATTGGCCAGAATCCAGGTCTCGCCCAGTGATTTCGGATAACCGGCCGGATAAACAGAAACATTCCCGACCAGTTTGCCGTCGCATACGTACACGAAGCCCAGGCTGATGCCGAGCGCCAGATCATTCATCCGCGCAATGAGGTTGAGCCCATAGCCCAAATGGCTTAGATAGCGCATTTCACGGATCGCCGAGCGACCGCTGCTATCCATCGAATCGGCGAAGACCAATTCGATCAGGTCGGCTAGCGGACGCAAATCCCGGCGCAAATTGACCGGGCGCAAGCCATCGACATCCGTCGCAGGCGCGGCCGCGGTTTGAAGGCTGATTCGGGTCAAGATGAGGCGTCCCGACAAGACACTTTCAACCAAGCCTAAACCTTTGGCCAGCGCCTGTCAAGCGAAGCGAGACGCGCCGCGCAGACCACCTACAATTGCAGAACGATGAATTGTGCTTTACGCTATTAGAGACCAGCCGGCTCCATCGTCGGGCGAGGCTCAGCAGGTCAACCTGAAGGAGAGACCGCATGTCCTACAGACCTATCGGCGGCCGGCGCCAGCGCAGCGCCGCCTGGCAATGGGCTTTGATTGGCTTCATTCCCGGTCTATTTTGCGGGTTGAGCGTCATGATCGGCATCATGCTCGAAGGGACTCTCCCGGCTTTTTTTCTGCCCACTGTCGCGCCGGAGGTCCACACGACCGTCGTGCACGTCGTGATGACGGCCACCGAAGACGCGAGTTTGCCCCGGGGTACGCCCGTGTCGCAATTCATCGTCGTGACGGCGACGCCGGATCCGGCATCCGCCGCCGCGGCGGGAGGGCCTGGCGAGCAGCCGACGCCCGCCCAGGACGCAGCCGGCGAAGTCATTTCGGTGCAAGTGCAGCCAACGGCGAGCCCCACCGACGCCCCGACCGACATTCCAGCGCCGACGCTCGCGCCTACCAGCGAGATTCCGGAGATATTCAGGCTGATCCGCAGCCTGACGGTGACCATCCCCGGCGGCGTCTATGTAATGGGCACGACGCCGGGCGAAGTGACGGAAGCCGTCCGCCAATGCGTGACGCGCGATGCCGGCATTTGTGAAGCGCGTTATGCGCAAGACTCATTCCCCGCGCACCAGGTCACTGTCGATTCCTTCCTGCTGGAATCGACCGAAGTCTCATTTGACCAGTATGTCGCCTTTCTAAACGTTCGCGGGCCTGATGCCCATATCAATCGCTGCGCCGGCTTTCCCTGCATTCAAACACAAAACGAGAGCGCCGACGCGCCGATCATCTTTGACGGCTCGACCTACACAATTGGAACCGGCTTGTCGCAGCATCCCGTCTACGGCGTGACCTGGTACGGCGCCCGCGAGTATTGTGAAGCGGTCGGACGCCGCCTGCCCACCGAAGCCGAATGGGAGCGCGCCGCCCGCGCCGATGATGGGCGCATTTATCCCTGGGGCAACGCCTGGGACAATGCCCTGGCGAAAACAAATCGGCCGCTAGACGCGCCGCCGGGTTCCTTGCAGGTCGGCAGTATACCGCTGGGCGCGAGCTTCTACGGCGCCTATGACATGGCGGGCAACGTCGCCGAGTGGGTCAGCGATTACTACAGCGAGCGGCATTACGAAGAGCGGGCGCGCGGCGGCAACGCCCTCAACCCGACCGGACCCATTAACGGGCAGCAGAAGGTGCTGCGGGGCGGCTCCTGGAATGGCGTGCCCTTCTTCAGCCGCACGGTGCATCGCCAATCGGAGCGGCCCGACGCCTTCCGCCGTTGGATCGGCTTTCGCTGCGTTGAAGACCCGGCTGACGCGGCCATCATCGGCTCGGCCAATTTGAACCCGGCGAATCTGGGCGTCGATGTGCCGCCCGCACCGCCGGCAAGCACGGAGGCGAGCGATGCGCAACCGACGCTGCCGCCGCCCCCGGAAGCCAACCGGTCCGATGAGACCGGCACATCAAGTTCCGCCGGTTAGCCGGTGGCGAGGAGCGCGGCAATGAATGGCGAATATGTCCTGGTTATCGGCTCGGCCGTGTTGGATATCAGTGGCAGGACCGTTGACACGCTGCGGCCGGGCATGCGCCAATACGGGCATATCCATGCTTCCGTAAGCGGCGTCGCCCGCAATATCGCCGAAAATCTGGCGCGGCTCGATATCAATACCGTGCTGCTATCCGCCATCGCCGACGATGACATCGGCCAGCATCTCATCACGCATTCGATGCTTGCCGGCATTGATTGCAGCCGCGTGCTCCGTGTCGGCGGCGCGCGCACAGCCACTTCCATGCTGCTCTATCATTCGGACGACAGTTGCACGCGCGTCGACGACTTGAGCATCGCCGGTTCGCTCGATTCAGATTATTTGATGGAGCACGAAGGGCTGTTTGAAGAGGCGGCCCTGGTTGTGATCGACGCCACCCTGCCCGAAGAAGCGCTTGACACTTTGTTTGAGTTGGCGATGCGACACCGGGCCCGCGTCTGCGCCGACCCGACATCGCCGCTGATGGCCAGCCGCCTGCGCCGTTTCATCCCCAATCTCTATCTGATCGTGCCGAACGCCAGCGAAACTGCCGCCCTCTGCTCGCTGAGCGAGCCGGCCACCGAGCGCGATTCTGCCATCGGCACCGCCCAGCAACTCGTCAACATGGGCGCCAATATCGCGGTCGTCACCCTGGGCGAGCATGGCCTGGCTTATGCTGACAGCAGTGGCGGCGGCTATATCAGGGCGATCCACACCGAGGTCGTCGATACCGCCGGCGCGGGCGATGCCTTTTCCGGCGCGGTGATTTTCGGCATCCTCAACGATGTGCCCATTGATGAGGCGATGCGCCTGGGCGTGACCGCCGCCTCGCTCACGCTGGAAAGCGAAGACACCGTGCTGCAATCGCTCAATCAGGAGCTGCTCTACGACGAGCTCTCGGCTTAGGGCGGGCTCAGCCCGGGCTAGCGCGAAATCGGCGGATAGCGATCCAACACCCAGCGCAGCAGCGTGAAATGGCCGGCCAAACCGGCAAATTCTCCGTACTCAGTCAGGGTGTCCACAACAAGCTCCGCGCTTTTCACCGGCGCGCCGCCGTGAAAGTAGCGAGCAACGGCGGCTTGCAGGGCGACATCATTTTGGCTGATGGTGGGATAAGCGCCCAGCGCCCGCCCCAGCGTATTATTCGCCGTCCAATGGCCGACGCCCTTGATCGTCAGCAAGCGCTCATAAGCCGTCCGCGGCTGAAGCGCGCTTATTGACTCCAGGTCGAGTTCGCCATTTGATACCGCCGATGCGATGTTGATGATCATGTCAATGCGCCGGTTGGTTATCTTCAGCGGCTTCAGGTCCGCCCGCTTGGCGCCGGCCAACTGCCGCGGCTGGGGAAAATCATAAACCGTCGCCCGGCCGACCTGGGCGCCGCTGTGAAAGATTTGCATCAGGGTTTGCTGCGCGCGCATCGCGGTCTTCCAGGTGATATGCTGTTCGATGATCAGCGTGACAAGCGCCTCAAAGACGGTCTCGGTGCAAAATAGCGGCGTTCCATAGACGGGTTCGATGACGCGCCACAAGCGGTCGTCCCGTTGGGCGAAGTCGAAAAACGCCGTCAGGTCGGCGCATAGCCCCAGGCAATGGCGAGATTTGCGCTTGAGGAACGCGGCGTCTTCAGCGCGCGAGCCTTCACCGCAGACTACTATCGCGCCGCCCGCCTGACGATAAGACAAGAGCTGGCCGCCAGTGAAACGCCACAATGCGCCATCCTGCACGACGAGGCGCGCCGGATGCGCAATGCGCCTGACGAATGCCAGCAGCAAGTCGAATTTGTAGATGTGGGCTGGCAGAGGAAGGTGGAGCTTCCTCATTCCTCTCCGCCTGAATCGTTCGCGGCGGGCGAGCCCGGTTGCGCGTCTTGAACCCGCTCCATTTGTTCCAGCAGTTCGATCTGGCTTTGATAGCGGCGGCGCGCCAACTGACGCAGGTCGGCGACTGGATCCGATTCATCAAGGATTTCGATGCCGAGCAGAGTCTCGACGGTGTCCTCAAGGGTGATCAATCCGGCCGTCCCGCCATATTCGTCAATGACCAGAAAAATATGATCTTGTTTTTTGATGAATTCATCGAGGACCTGCGCCACCGAATTGGTCTCCGGCACCACATCCAGTTGCCGGGCGATGTCCCGCAGTTTCACTTCATGTTCATCGGCCGCCGCCCGCCGGTAAATTTCGTGACGAAGCACATAACCCCGAACGTCATCGGCCGATTCGACATAAATGGGGATGCGCGAAAAGGGCAGAAAGCGATAGGACTGCATGACCTCGCCGATGGTCTGTTCTTCCTGAAACATCACCACAACCGTCCGCGGCGTCATGATCGTTTCCACCTGAACTTCGGCAAGCTGCAGCAAGTTAGCGACGATACGGTTTTCACGCTCTTGAATGCCGCCCTCTTCGGCGCTGATCCGCGCCATTACCTGAAGCTCGGAGCGCGTCACCGTCGGCGCCTCTTCGCTCGGCCGCATCGCGCGGGTGAAGAAGTCAAAGGCGAAGACGGCCGGCTTGAAGATTTGCAGCAGGATGCGCAGGGAGTGGGCGGTGAAAGGCGTGAGCGCTTTGGCATAGACCGCGCCAAGGGTCTTCGGGATGATCTCGGAAAACACTAATATCAGCAGCGTCAATATGGCAAATATGAGGCCCTGAAATTGACTGCCGAATATGGCGGTCGCCTCCGCGCCGGCGCCGGCCGCTCCGAACGTATGCGCGATTGTGTTCAGCGTCAGAATCGCGGCGATGGGGTGCTCAACATTTTGCCGCAGACCCTGCATGATGAGGCCCGATTTTTTGCCTTGCTGAACCAGCAATTCAATATGCGAGACCGGCGTTGACAGCATCGCCGCCTCCCAAATGGAGCAGAGGAAGGAGAGGCCCAGGGCCATAATGACATAAGCGCCGAGCGCGCCCCATTCGCCGACGCCGCCAGCGGCAGGACCCACTGCCAATATGGGAATGCCTGTGAGGATGCTGTCCATGAAAGTCTGCTGACGGGCAAATGCCGCGAATACAAGTTTCGCCCGCGTTTTCTGATGATGTAAGCATAGCAATCCTGCCCAATGTAGACAAGCGGCAAGGCAAGCAGGGCAATCGCATCAAAATCATTTCGTGCCGATCCCCACGAAAATAAAGGAAAATGGTGGGGTGACAGGACCGCAGTGTCTACGCGCGGCTGTGCGTCGCCCACGAAGATAGCCTAAATTTTGCGGGCGATTCACAGAGTCACCCCTACAGATTACGAAAGTTGTGGGAAAAGTAGTTGATTTCGGCGCAATTTTAATTTGATACGATTGCTCGTCAGCCCATGCGCTATCAATTAGTTGCGATGGCGCCAGAATTTGGCCGGCTGACCGGGCCGACGGAGGACATGTTCAGGCCGGCGGCCTAGCCGTCAACGCGCTCGCGCAATTCCTGCAGGACGCGCTTCGGCAATACATAACACAGGCGCCCTTCCAGCTCGCTGAGGAGCATAGCCGTTGCGCCCCAGACTTTGTGGCCAGCAACTTCATAATAGGGTACGCGTACGTTGACGCTTCGGATTACACGCTGCTCGACGGATTTGAAGCGCGGCTGCAGGAGGTCCTCCAGCGCGAAGCAGAAGACTTGCGCCACTTCCGCCGGATTGGGCCGGAGCTCGAGAAGGCCGTCGTCAGCGGCAACTATTGGACATACATCATGATGAGACGCGGGAATATAGAATTGCGGCAGCTGCCCCAGAATCGACACTCGCTCGCCACAGATTCCGATCTCCTCGCAGGTTTCGCGCAGGGCGGTCTGCTGCAAATTCTTGTCCTGCGGATCTTGACGCCCGCCAGGAAAGCTGACTTGACCGCTATGCCCGCGCAGACCGGCGTTGCGCAAGGTCAAGACGGTCTGGAGGCGATCGTCGTCAGAGACGGTTATCAATATCAGGACGGCCGCCGGGCTCGGCGCTCTGTCTCGCTTTTGCCAGCCGCGCGGCGCCGGCGCCATGATTTGCCGGGCGGCCACAAACTCAAAGTCCGTCAGCGCCACGGCCTGGCTGACGTGCTCGAAACCAATCAGACGTCCCATGGTCGCGAACGCGTGTCTCCTTGATTCAACGTGAAATGCGACAGATCCGAAGCGGGCGCGAGGCGCGCTGTCTCAGAAGCCGAGAGCAGACGTCGTGCTGACGCGGCCAATTGGCGCATTTCTCTTTTCCGTTTGGGACAAAAACAGGTGGCGCCAGGCAAAGACAAACGCCAGCCTGCGCGCGCAATGGCTGTTGAAGGAGGCGCTCAGAAGTCCTGCGATTGGATGAAGTCAGACGCTCTCATACCAGGCGCGCCGTTTGCGCAGCGACACGCCAGCTTCCGCGCCCGTACGCCGCGCAGTCCGAACGCGTCCGCGCGAATCAATATGGACTTGCCCAGCCTTCTGCAGCCGCTCGAATTCTTCCGGGGTGATCGCCGGCGCCGGTTCTCCACCAAGGCGTTCCAGCCGGTCTCCCATTTCATCCGCCGGCGAATCGTTCAGGTTTTCATCCAGGCTGTCGTTGGGATTTCTGCTCTCTTCACTCATTTCAACCCTCTGTGTTGACGCAGTAAGGCCAATTGCGCGGCGCCTAGGTACATTCTGCGCTTGCCACTACAATACCATAGTTTAGACGATTCCAGCAGGCTTTGCCAAGCTCCATTTTATCGCGCAACTGCCACTTGCCGGAAAGCATGCCTCAGGGTTGCGCCAGGTCAGTCAGGCTTGATGTGAATCCGCCTGCGGCAGTTTGGACGCCGCCTGCTGATGGTAGCGCAAGAGCATCTTCTCAACAACGCCGTTGAAATCCGGTCGGTCGCGCAGGTCATCATAAGCCGCATACAAGCCCGTGTACACATCGGCAACAGCCTGCGCCGGCGCCTGCAATGGCATTCGCAGATAGCCGGTCGACGCCGACCAGGCATAGGCGTAGAGATAGGGTTTCTCCAAACCCGGGCTAAAGGGAGAGAATCCGTAGGCGATCTGTGGAGCGCTCTGTTCATCGGCCTGCGGCGTCGGAAACCAGATGAAGGCCAGATCAAAGTGATGCGGCCAAAGCACCAGCGGCGTCATCGTACCGCTCAGCTTGGCGCGGAATCTTGCCAAGGCGGTGTATACGCCATTGAGCGCCGAGAAGTATGCTGCCACCAGCCCGCGGTCGATCTCAAAGGTCTGCTCGGCGCTGATATGCTTCATCGATGGCTGAATGCCGTAACCGCAATCATCAAAGATCGCCAGCAATCGGCGCATGAGCGACAACTGCGATTGACCAGCCGCATCCAGCGTGAAAACCTTACAGCCCCCACGAACAAAAGAAAGCTGAAGCGCATCAAAGTCGAAACACAGTTCGCCGCCACATCGCATTATCCTCGTCGAAACGCCCTGGGCCGCAACATCCAAACTGAAGTGAAGTTCGTTCGGCAGGGGATCTGCGCAGACGGCGCCTATCGCCCCGAGCGCCTGCGCAATCTGATGCAAGCTGTCGCGCGTCTTTTCCCAGTTTGCCGCGGACGCGAACGAGGGCAAGGCCATGATTGCGCTCCTATCCACGAAACGATTGTCCACTTAACTTCTATTATAACATCTAAGCAGCAGACCCTCGCGATTTCGTCATGTCTTATCCTACATTTTGGGCGAATACAGCGCTGAAGCAACCGATTACCGCCGTATACATCGTACACTGTGTCGTAAAACGGCCGTCGCAATTGAATATAGCTGTGCAATGCTTCCCGCGCGAAACTGTGATACAAAGATTGGGGCTACCTTTCTAAAGGAGACAGCATTGATGAGTCGCTACCTTTCCAGCAGCGTACAAAACCTGCGCCCGTCGGGCATCCGCCGCTACTTTGATATCGCCGCCACCATGGACGATGTCGTCACGCTCGGCATCGGCGAGCCGGATTTTCTGACACCGCCCCATATTATTGAAGCCGGCGTACAGAGTCTGCATGATGGTTTCACAGGGTATACCTCAAACGCGGGCATTTACGAATTGCGAGCGGCGATCGCGGCGCATATACAGCGGCGCTACGGACTGCGGTATTCGCCCGAAGACGAAGTGCTGGTTACGGTCGGCGTCAGCGAAGCGCTGTATCTCGCGCTCAAAGTCTTGCTGGACCCCGGCGATGAGGTGCTGGTGGTTGAGCCTTGCTTCGTGGCCAATCCCGCGCTGGTTGAGACGGCCGGCGGCGTCGCGGTTATGGCGCCGACATCGGTGAGCAATGACTTCCAGGCAACCGGACCCGCGCTCGAAGCGAGAATCACGCCGCGGACAAAAGCGATCCTGCTCAGTTATCCCAGCAACCCGACCGGCGCGGCGCTGACGCGAGAACATCTGCTGCAGGTCGCTGAAATAGCCGAGAAGCACGACCTCGTCGTCATTTCCGATGAGATCTACGAACGGCTCGTCTACGGCATTGAGCATATCAATTTCGCTTCGCTGCCCAATATGTATGAGCGCACCATCGTGCTGAGCGGCATGAGCAAATCCTACGCCATGACCGGTTGGCGCATCGGCTATGTCAGCGCGCCGGCGCCCTTCACCGAAGCGATGTACAAGATACACCAATACCTGATCATGTCGGCGCCAACCACGGGCCAGGTGGCTGCGCTGCAGGCGATCCTGCATGGTGAGGACGATGTCGAATCCATGCGTCAGGAATACGATCGGCGGCGCCGGCTCATCGTCGACGGTTTCAACCGGCTCGGCCTCACTTGCTTCGAGCCGCGCGGCGCTTTCTACGCCTTCCCCAGCATTGGCATAACCGGCATGGACGATGAGACCTTCTGCGAAGAACTGCTGCGGGAGGAGCGGCTCGCGCTGATCCCCGGCAGCGCCTTTGGCGAAAGCGGCCGCGGTTTCGTCCGCGCCAGCTACGCCACCAGCGAAGCGAACATTCGCGAGGCGCTCGCGCGGCTGGAGCGGTTCCTGACGGCGCATGGTTGCACAGAGCGAGCCCAGGCAAGCGAATTCGCCGCCTGATTGCGCCGTCCTGACTGCGATGCAAGTTTGCGCCGGTTCTCGCGCCGGGGTGTCTATCGCCCGCTGTGACATCGGGCAATTGCCAGAATCAGACTGGCGCACCTTTTCAAAACTGCGCTTTTGTGTCAGATTAGTCGACTGTACCGAGCGCGGGCCAGGGACGCTTTGATGAGCGAATGGAAAACGGTGATCGGCCTGGAAGTCCACGCCGAGATGGAAACCGAAAGCAAGATGTTCAGCAGCTGCCCGGTCGTCGACAGCGTCGAAGCGGAGCCCAACACGGCGGTCGACGCGCTCTCATTGGGCATGCCCGGTACGCTGCCAGTCATCAACATGCAGGCGATGGAATACGGCATCATGGTCGGCCTGGCGCTCAATTGCGAGATCCCGCCGGTCAACCAGTTCGCGCGCAAGAATTACTTCTACCCCGACCTGCCCAAAGGCTATCAGATCAGCCAATACGACCGGCCGCTAGCCATCAATGGCTACATCAACATTGAGCTTGAAGACGGCACAAGCAAACGCATCCGCGTACGCCGCGCCCACATGGAAGAGGACACCGGCAAACTTTCACATATCGCGGGCGGCAGCCTGGTCGATTACAATCGCGCCGGCGTTCCCCTGTTGGAAATCGTCTCCGAACCCGATATCCACAGTGCCGCAGAAGCCGAAGCATACGCGCGCAAATTGCGCTCGATTCTGCGCTATCTCGGCGTCAACAGCGGCGACATGTCCAAGGGCGTGCTCCGTTATGAGGCGAACGTCAGCGTGATGCATGAGCGCGATAAAGAACTGCGCGAGCGCACCGAAATCAAGAATCTCAACAGCATCCGCAACATGGTCAAAGCCATCGACTATGAAGTGAAGCGGCAAATCAAACTCTATCGTGATGGCGATGCGGTAAAACCGGCCACGCTCGGCTGGGACGAGGCGGGGGGACGGATCACCGTCCAGCGCTACAAGGAACGCGCCGACGAATATCGCTACTTCCCGGAGCCGGACCTGCCCGCAGTCGAGGTCAGCCGAGAAATGGTGGCGGATATCGCCGCGGGGTTGCCCGCGCTGCCGGACGAGCTGCAGAAGCAATTCGTCGGCGACCTGGGATTGAGCAATTATGATGCCGGCGTATTGACGGCGGAGCGCGCTGTCGCCGAATACTTTGAGGCTATCGTGGATGCCGGCGTCGAACCCAAATTAGCGGCCAACTGGCTGATCACGGATCTGTTTCGCCTGATGAACGCGGAAGAAATCGAACGCGAAGCCATCGACCGCATTCCCATTGCCGCGGAGGCTTTTGCCGGCTTGTTGAGCCTCGTGCAGCAAGGTACCATCAATCAGAACACGGCGCGCAAGAAAGTGCTGCCGGCGATGTGGTCGACCGGGGCCAGCGCGCGCGCTATCGTCGAGGAGCAGGGGCTGGCGCAAGTTTCCGACCCGGCAGTCATCGAGGCGGCGGTCGACAAGGCCCTCGCGGACAACCGCGACATGGCGCTGCGTTATCTCGCCGGCAACGAAAAAGTGCTGAACGCGCTCTTCGGCAAGATCATGGGCCAGATGCGCGGCAAAGGCGACCCGGCTGTCCTGCGGCGCGTCTTGCTGCAGAAACTTGAGCGCATGAAACAGGACTAAATGATTATCAGGAGCGGAACAAAATGTCTTGGCATCAAACGATTATTGTCGGCAATCTGGGCGGAGACCCCGAACTCAGGTATATGCAGAGTGGAGACGCAGTCTGCAACTTCAGCGTCGCTGTAACTGATCGCTGGCGAAACCGGCAGACCGGTGAACAACAGGAACGCACGACCTGGTATCGCGTCGCAGTTTGGGGCGCTCAGGCGGAAAGCTGCAACACATATCTGGCAAAAGGCAGGCGAGTTCTCGTGACCGGCAATGTTTCGGCAAGAGGTTACGTTAACAACAATGGCGAAGCTGCGGCCTCGCTAGACCTGCGAGCGCGTGACGTGCGCTTCCTTAGCAGCCGACAAGAAGACGGCGGCGAGCAACAAGGCGGCTGGAGCGGCGGTGGACAACGCGGCGGCGGGCAGCAGAGCCAGCGTCGCGATGACCGCGCCTCGAATTATCCGGACGCGCCGACCTCGGTCGATGACATTCCCTTCTAGGCGGCGGCCACGAGGGTCAGGTTGTTCTTCTTGCCCGGCAAAACGTGTCCAACTTCCAGGTTGATCTAGGCGGGCGGACGGCGCTGGTCACTGGCGCCGGGGCTGGCAGCGGGCGAGCAATTGCGCTGGCCCTCGCCGCTAATGGCGCCTCCGTTGCTGTCAACGATCTCAATATAGAGCGCGCCGACGCCGTCGCTGAAGCCATACGGGCGGAAGGCGGCAGCGCAATCCCGCTAGGCGCCGATATATCCAATCGATTTCAGACGGCCAACATGATCGAGCGCGCGCGCGACGCTTTCGGCGGGTTGGATATTCTCGTCAACGCCGCCGGCATTTTTCATCCCGAACCGATGTTGACGGTCGACGAATGGAACTGGCGCCGCCAGATCGAAGTGAATATCACCGGCGCATTTTTTTGTATTCAGTTGGTCGGGCGGGTCATGGCCGATGAAGGCGGAGGCAGCATCATCAACCTGTCAGCTGTCGAGGCTTACCGGGCATCCCTGCCGGAAGGCATCGGCTATATCGCCAGCAAAGCGGCGATCATCGGCATGACCAGACAGGCGGCCCGCGAATTGGCGCCGTATCACATCAGAGCCAACTGCATCGCCGCAAGGGCGACTGAAGGAGCGGAATCAAGCGTCGCCGGCGCGGCCCTGTTCCTTTGTTCCGCTGCCGCCAAGTCCATATCGGGCCAAGTGATCGCCCTCGATAGCGGAAGCCCGCTCCAGGCCTAGCGCTCGGCAGGCGCCTCCAGATTCGGTCTTTGCGTCATTCGCCCGTCGAGCCGAAGCCACCCGCGCCGCGCTCCGTGCCGCTTAGATCGTCAAGCGAGTCCACAAATTCGAGGGCCGCGTTGGAAACGGGCAGGACGAGCAGCTGCGCGATCTTCTGCCCGGCGCTGACTTGAAAAACTTCTTCCGCCAGATTGACCAGCAGGATCTTCAGCTCGCCTCGGTAGGCGCTGTCGATGACGCCGGCAATTGTATGCAAGCCCGCCGCCGCCACGCTTGAACGGTCCTTTACCAGCCCGACATAGCCGGCGGGAATCTCCAGATGCAAACCCGTTTCCAACAGGGCGCGCTGGCCCGGCGCGATGCGGCAGCCTTCCACGGCGTAGAGATCATAACCAGCGTCGCCCGCTCGCGGGGCGGAAAACTCGACATCCAGGGCGCGAAGCTTGTCGTTGCGATAGACGCGCATGCTCAATCAACGCTCATCCGCCGCTCGTAGATCTCAGCCAGCGATCGCCAGGGTTTCAGATCCCAAGCGCCGCGGGCCGCCGCCGAGGGCGAGGGCAGCACAAAAAAACGCGTCGCCCCAAGCGCGCCCTCCTGCCAACCGTAGTTGACGGCATCGCGCGCTGACAATCCCCGCCAGGCGCGCCAAGCGGTCTTGCTGGTGAAGGCGACAATCTGTGGCTGGTAGCGGCACAGGCTTTCCCGCAAACGCGCTCGATTGAAGTCGCCGCTCTTCAGTCCGCGATCTGCGCCTGACGCGAATTTGGCCAAATCAGTCAGGCCGATTCTAAGGGCGAGCAGGTCGCGAAACTCGTCCGGGCGCAGAAGGCGCGCGGTCATTTTAACTGTATGCAGCGTGCGCCAGAATGCGTTTGTTGGATTGGCATAATAGGCGTCGAGGCGCGCGGAGATGTCGCTCGCCGCTGTGCCGCAAAAGACGACGACAAGACCATGATCAAGCAGATCCGGCAGGACTTCACTCATGCAAGGCGAGCCCGCTATCGACGACAATCAGATTCTTCTGATGCGTTTCCCGATAGAAGTCGTCCAACTTGGCCGGCAGGTTGAATTGCCGGTCGCCGGCCAGCGCCCGCAGATAAGCCACGGTGCCATCGAGGCTTTCGCGACCGGTCAGGCTGCCGTGTGAAGGAATCGCGCGAGCCAGGCGGTCTACCTGCTGCCAGGACTCCAGCGCCGCCTGCCAGCCTGCCAATAGCTGGGCATTGTTGACGACGGGCAGCGGCGTCTCAATCGCGTCGCCGCCGAGCAAAACACCCCATTCCGGAATCCAGCCGACGATGCTGTCCGCTGTATGCCCGGGCGCGTGATGCAAGTCCAGCGTGACGCCGCCAAGATCAAGGGACAGGCGCCGGGTAAAGGTGATGTTTGGCGGTACGAGGCGGACACTCAACCACTCGCCCAACTCCGCCAACTGCATCCGCTGCAAAGTACGCGGTACGTCATCGCCAAAGCGACGAAGGCAATCGGCGTGGCCGATGACGCCCAGTCCGCCATCAGGCAAACCGGCACTGCCCCAGATATGATCCCAATCGGCGTGGCTATAGACCAGGAAATAGGGTTTTTCGCCGATCAACTCGACGAGCGGGGCGGCATCTTCGGGCCGCGTCAAGCTGTCCCAGACGACCGCTCGTTCCTCGCCGACCACGAGCACGGCGCGCGTCTGCACATGCGCGGTAGACACATCGAGTAACCACAAATTGGGAATGACTTCTTGAAGCCGCATCCTTCACGCCCAGAGGGTTCACCGGCCCGTCGTTGCAGTGCCAGCAGCGCCCGCAGCAATTGCTCGGCAATGTCGGCCCTATTGGATGCTCACTTCGAGATCCGGCACGAGGCGGAAGCTCGTCGCCGCGCTCAACCAGGGATACTCCGCCGCATCAGCAGCCAGCAGATCTACATCCAGATCCGGCATGCGGACATTCGCAACGTGCAGTCGATTGTCCGTTCCATGCAGCATGACGGCCAGGCCGCTCGCCACAGCGCCATCCAATGTATTGATCCGATACGAAACTCTGAAGCCGGGAGCGCCGGCGACTTCCACCGCTTCCACCCCGCGCGCCTTGACACCAGTGCGCCAATTCTCGATCCATTCTTGTGCTTCTTCTCCGCTGGCCAGCGCTACATCCAGCGTACTGAGGACCAGGACGGCTGAATCGCCGACGATAGTGGCCGGCAAGCCCGCGGCCGCGTCGGTCACTTCCCAATGGGAAGGAAAGCGCGTCATGTGCCGGTCCAGCGGGTCGAAATAGGCATCCTGATCAAAAGGCGCGTCGGCGTAAATGGGCAGGGGTTCTACGCTCTCCGCCACACCGCGCAGCAGATATTTGAGTTCCTGCGCCGCGTTCTCAGCGGTGATGGCGCGCGCGCTGAAAATGTCGCCGTTCATAATCCAGGACTCTTGACGCGCGATGAGATGGGAGCGCCCGCGCCGGAGGTTGAAATCGATCTGCACGCTGTCGCCAACGGTCTTGCGGCCTGTTTCATCCCAGCCGGTGTAACCGCTCCAGGTCTGCCCCAGCCAGGTCTTGTCGAGATATGCGCTGAGCGCTTCGGCATCCGCCAGGCCGGCGTGGTTCTTGCTAATGCGAACTTCCAGGACGCTGAGCGCATCGCTATTGTTCAAGCCAGCACGCAGTTCGTCCGCGGTATTGCTGTCGGTTGCCGGGCTCCACCCTTGGGGCACGCCTACCGTGAACAGGCCGGAGCGATGCAAATAGCGGCTGTCAAAATCGATGGCGGAGATATCGGGCGGCGGCGGCAGAGTCGGCTCGGGAAAGGGCGTCGGCTGCGGCGTCTCCAGATAGCTGTCCCCTGTCCCCACCTGGCTCGAAATCATCGGGAGGATCAAGCTGCCAACCATGGCAACGGTCATGACTATCCCAATGATATAGGTGAAGGTCTTTGTCGTCTTACCCATCAAATTTATCTCCGCGCGGCCAGCCAAGGACGCCGCTATCATACAGCAAAAGGGAAAGGCTGTTAAGCAACACTTTTTCTCCTTATAATGCGCGCCTGGATATTCTGGCGCCCAGCCTGACCCGGCGCAACGAGCGGCATTCGCCGGGCGCGAAGGAACACAAGGAACAGTCTTCAATGACCTCGGCGAATTTTGAAACAAGACCGCTATCCATGGCAGACGCCCCGCGCTATGCCGAAACCAGCAACGCGATTTACGCCTTTCTCGGCCTTGACGATCGAATTCAAGCGAGCGCCGTCGCCTTGGAATGGCGGGAACCGGGTTTCGACCTCGCCAGCTCAAGCCTGGGAATCTTCGATTTCAGCGGGCGGCTCGCTGGTTACGGGACATTCTGGGCGACATCGCAGACGCCCGTGCATCCCGGCTTCGGTTGGGGCCTGCACCCGCAATACCACGACAGCGGGCTTGAGGCGCAGCTATTCAACTGGGCGGACGGGAAGTGCGGCGCGGTAATCGATCGCTGCCCGCCCGATGCGCGCGTCAGCCTGCGCTGCGGCGTCCATGAAGGTTTTGCCTTCGCCGAGAGCGCGCTGGAAAAGGCCGGCTACGCAAAAAGCCGCGTCTACTTCGATATGGGCATCGAGCTCTCGGCCAAGCCAGGCGCTCCGCAGTTTCCGGAAGGCATCACAACCCGTCCCTATCGCCATGATGCCGACCTGCCCCTGCTCGTCGATGTCGTACGGGCGTCTTTTTCCGACCACTTCGGCCATGTTGATGAGCCTTTCGAGAAGGACTTGGAACTGTTCCGCCACTGGCTGGACAATGACCCGCACTTTGATCCGGACCTTGTCGTATTCCCGGTTGCGGAAGACACAGGGGAAGTCGCTGGCTGCCTGCTCGGGTTGACGCAGGACCCGCGCAATCCAGTGGCCGGCTATATTGATACTGTGGGCGTGCGGCAGCGCTACAGGCGTCGCGGCCTGGCAACCGCGATGCTGCAGCGCAGCCTCTCGATGTTTTGGGATCGGGGCACAAAGCGGGTCAATCTGGATGTAGACGGCGAGAGCCTGACCAACGCGGTGGCCTTGTACGAGCGTGTGGGCATGCACGTGTTTCGGCGCTATGCCATCTACGAGAAGCTGCTGCGCGACGGCGTCGAGCTGGCGAAGGTGGCGCTGGAGTGAGGCAAGGCCGAGCCAAAACTTGCGCCAGATACGGCAACCCGCCAGTGAATGCCAACATCAGCAGAAAGAGAAAAGCGTGCCAAAAGTCGAATCCGGCTACGCCCAGGTCAAGGGCGCCCGCCTCTATTACGAGCTGGCCGGGGGCGGCGCGCCCTTCGTGATGATTCATGCCGGCATCGCCGACTGCCGCATGTGGGAGGGCGAGTTTGACGCCTTCGAAAGAAGTCACCGGGTCTTGCGCTTCGATATGCGCGGCTATGGCCGCAGCCTGCCGGTGGATGGCGAGTTTAATATTCAAGATGATTGCGAAGCCTTGCTCAGTTCACTGGGCATCACAGACCCGATTATCCTGATGGGATGTTCAATGGGTGGCGGGCTGGCGATCGACTTTGCCTTGAGCCATCCGGAGGCGGTGGCCGCGCTGATTCTTGTGGGGAGCGACCCCGCCGGGCTGGAGCTTGACGCTGACTGGCCTGATGAACTCTTGGCTCAATCCGAAGCCGCTTTCGAAGCCGGCGATGTTGACCGGGTCGCCGAGTTGGATATGCGAATCTGGTTTGATGGCGTCGGACGCTCGCCGCAGGATGTTGATGCCCGCGCCCGTCAGGTGGCATTCGATATGGCGCGTCTCGTCACTGAACATGAGCTCAAGGGCATCGGCACGCATGTCCGCAAGCAAGCGGCGATTCCAGCCGCTAGGCGACTGCGCGAGCTTCTAATGCCGGCGCTGATCGTAATTGGCGAAAACGACCTGCCTTACCTGAAATTGGCCGCTGATTTCATGGCCGCAAGCATCCCAAACACCGCCAAAGTAGTGATACCGAATGCCGGCCACCTGCCGAATATGGAGCATCCCGCGTTATTTCAAGACGCCCTGCGCGACTTTCTCGGCAACTGCTAAACTCGGGATAGCTGGATTTCGAATTGGGCCAATATGTCCGCCGACAAGAAAGCCCGGCGTTACGCTGACATTCAGAGGAGAATCGCGAAGCGCCGCCCCTTCGGCAGCGGGCCGCAAGAAGAAAAGCCACTGAAACCGGCCGACCGCGTTCTTGATCTACTAAACGCCTTTGACGCGCTCGCGGAGCTTGCGCAGCGCAGCTACAACAGCATCCTCTGTTATGGTCCCAAGGCGCTGCATGGACCCGCCTGGTCGGGCGTGGTCATCTGGTATCACAGCCGCGGCTATCACGGTTATCAAACGCTGAATCTGCTCGGCGTCTGGGCGCATTACCAGCAAGGCCGGATCACAATCAGCATCGGCATCCGTAAGTTGCCCTATCGCGCCCCGGTGTACGATCCCGGCGTTTATCGCGTCGCCATCCAGAACAACTTTCGGCTTTATTACGAAGACGATGGGCTTCCACCCGCTGATAGGGACCGCCTCCTGTACCGCGCGCCCTTCGAATTGAAAAAGCGCCTGACTCATCGACAGGCGCTCAGCGAAATACTGGAGCGATGGCGGCGGGATATTGAAGCCGGCTAATCTTCCTCTTCTTCGAAGACGATATCGGTCGTCAAGCCGGAAGCCGCCAAGTCATCCAGCGATATGCGCCCCCGGTCCGGCCGCGCCAGCTTGTCGACGCCCTGCTTCAGCCGCTCGCCACAGACCAGACAATCCGCATCGCGCTCGATCTGGATCCACAAGCCCGTATGCGGTTCGCTCTCCTGCCCTTCTATGATTTCCATGAAGCTGTTGGCGACGATCAGCGTATTGGCCGGCATCGCTTCATGCGCGCTGGTCCCGCGCAGCAATTCGTTGATGATCAGATCGGTCTGTATGCCCGCCACCTTGGTGACGTTGACCCAAAGCCCCGGTTCAGCGTCCAGCGTCCCCAGCGCGCCGATCATGCCATAATCCAGGTCGCCTTGCGGATCGGTGGAAATCTTCACGCCTTCGCGCGTCGCCTCCGACCAGCAGGCGTAACAGGGACCTTCAAGCGGCTTGATGATGACATGATCGCCGCCTTCGCCGCGCTCATAGACGCCGGCGTATGACGCGCTGAGGCGTTTTTTCATGCACTGCTCATTGATGGCGTATTTCACCCCTTCGTTATCGACGGCTGCCACCAGGATGTCAACATCATCCAGGCAATCCCAATTGTCCTCGATCAGCCCTTCGTGAATATCAATCTTCGCCTCCGGGTTGCGCTGGCGGATCAAATCGGCGACGGCCGCCGCCTTGTTGCGCCCGACATAGCGCAGGTCCGCCACATGGCGCGCGACGTTGCCGGCTTCCAGCACATCATTGTCCACCAGCGTGAAATTGCTGATTCCGCTCATCGCCAGGCTCAGCGCGACGAAGCCGCCGCCGGAGCCCAAGCCAACCACACCGACCTTCTTTTCCGCCAGGCGCTCCAGATTGTCCGAGCCGATTAACCTGCCAACGCGTTCCCAAAGATCGCTCATTTATCGCGCCTCTTCTTCAGCCTGCTCGTCAGTCGCCATGCCTTCGTCATCCGCCTCTGATTCTGATACGCCCTCGGCGGAGGCGGCGTTGCGACCGTCATCCAACGCTGCGTCGTCTTCGCCGATCACAAGCGGGATGTAAGTCTTCACCGGTTGGCGCAACCCCATTTCTACTTCAAGGGCAATCACATAATCGACCAGATACTTGTCGGCCGTCCACAGCCAGCCGGGCGGATCTTCAAGAGGTTCCGCCGCCTCCCAGAGTCTGTCGAAAGTGGCGTAAGGCGAGTTGAGATCCAAGTTTCTGTCGAAACGATCAAATGAAGCTTGAAACGCTTGCGGTGAACTCTGAGGATAATTGTGCTGCGTAACCAGAAGAATGAATTTATCGGCCTCCATGCTGCGTAGCGTGAAAAAGCATATTTCCTGGGGCACTTCTCCGTCGCACTCATACAAGGTCGTACGAACTAACAAACCATCATCTTCCATTGCAGTGATCTCACTGGTGAAGCGGTGGGGCTCAACCAAGTGCCAACCATATTTCATCATTGGAGGGAGTTGATCTTCCGGAATGACCTTGGGATGCACAGGCTGAAAGACACGGACGTCGCGATGGATGTACCACCAGTCAACCCGCATATCCATGTTATTCTCCATCGGTACAGTAATGTAATTCACCTCTAGCTCGGTATCGCCGACGACTGACGCATAACCAACCGTGACGATTGGCACCAGCATAAACTCCATATTTCTCTCTTCATCATCAAGCCAAGAGAGCGCGGTCATATGGTCGCCATGGCTAGGCTGAATCATCGAACCTGGCTGTTTGTGCCAATCACCCAAGTGAATCAGCGGCACATCAAAACCGTCGTGTAGAGTTGCTGTACCTCTATGTCGCTCGCGATGGAAATCCCAGTTCTCCCGCAACCACCAATAGATTTCGTAGGCCAGATTATCGCCCTGCTGGAAGGTATGCGATCGGCGGACGGCTGTCTCGTCCGGCGAGATCGTATCGAGTACGTATATCGTCGGCAGGCCTTCCGGCGTGTCATCCTCGATGATAAAACCGACCATGGCTTCGCCGGTTTCATCCGCCATATACTGGCTCGCCGCCGAGACCATTCGCTCCACAGCCCGCCGCGACAAGACCACGTTGGGTACAATACCGCGTGAAATCATCGCCATCCCCCGTAAGCGCTTCCTGATGTGTTTGAACTCCATCTGCATGAGCTTGAGGAATTCCGGCTCATTGATTGACCGCATAACTAGCGCCTCCGCCGTCGCGGCAGCGGCGTGCTCGCCTTGATGCGCTCTTCTATGCCGGGCCATTTCCCCGTGGACCGCCAAGTGTAATAAGCGTACAACCATTGGACCGCCCAGCCGCCGACGGTCACTGCTGTTGACTTGGACGGGTTCCAGCCATATTGTTCGCCGTCTTTGGGGTTGAACAGGCAGAGCTGCCCATCCTCGTATTGGTGCTTTTCGCTGTAAATTCGCGGCTTGATGCAATAAGCCTCGGCCGGCCGATTGGGGTACTCCTTGGGATATACCAGCTTCAGGCTATGGTAGGGCGAATCCAGAATGGTCATGTTGATCTCGATCGTGCCCTGCCAATAGAGCAGGCCGCCGAAAGGAGGCACGACCAGCTTGAAGGTATTGCCAAAGGTCGCTTTCATCGCCTCGACCTCCCAAACAAGCCGGGACGAGACATTCTTGCGCGAACCCCACCAATTTGACATCAACGCCACCCCAAATTATGGAACAGACCGGTCTTATCAATCTAACTTTATTGGCTGTCTCCCGCAATGTCTAGGTTCAGCACACTTCGCTTGTATCGCCCCTGCCGTTGGGGGCCGGCGGTCCACTCCAGCGCGAGGGGTTCCCGCGGCGCTAAGGCAACAGTCTATGCCGCAAAATTAACCGCCTGCAAGTTTCATTCCGCCGGCGATTAAGCTGAGGGATTAAGCGCGAACAATTTTCAACTGTCAATTCGGCAAAAGTGAAATTTACCACAAGCGTGGACGCGCGCTGGCTCTTTCTGCGAAAATGAAAAGGTCAACCGGGAGAGAAGCGACTCGCAATCCGTTCTCAGGCCCAATTGACCCTCGTATCTATGCAAATCCTATCCGGGATTTGCGCCAAACGCAAGGAGTCCGCAGTATGCCAAAGCAACGCAGCATTTTATTCGCTTTAGTTTTCGCGCTGTCCTGCTTCATTTTGCCGCCGGTGATGGCCGATGACGTTCTGACCGTTTACTCCGGCCGGAACGAAAGCCTCGTCGGGCCCATTCTGGCTCAGTTCACGGAGGACACCAGTATCGAAACCCAAACACTCTATGGCGGCACGAGCGCTGTTGCCAACCAAATCCTAACCGAGGGCGAAAACAGCCCGGCTGATGTCTTCATCGCCCAGGACGGTGGCGCGCTCGGCGCCTTGGCT
Source organism: Chloroflexota bacterium (assembly GCA_028875245.1). Taxonomy (GTDB): domain Bacteria; phylum Chloroflexota; class Anaerolineae; order Aggregatilineales; family Phototrophicaceae; genus UBA6055. The sequence goes on along the minus strand of JAPPEU010000010.1, from coordinate 8,259 downwards.
GCCGCTGGCATGCTGCATAAGCTGCCCGACGCGACTATCGCCCGAGTCGCCAACCCTGCTTTTGTTTCGCCCGATGGCGTCTGGACCGGCTTGAGCGGACGCGCGCGCGTCTTCGTCTACAATCCCGAAGCGCTGGAAGAACAGGGGCTGGAGCTGCCGAACTCGATCCTTGATCTCACCGGCGAGGAATGGAGCGGGCTGGTCGGCTGGGCGCCGACCAACGCGTCCTTCGTCGCCAACGTTACCGCCATGCGCGTGCTGCTGGGCGAAGAAGAGACGGCAGATTGGCTGGCGGGCATGATCGCAAACGGCGTGAATGCCTATCCCAAGAACACGCCAATCGTGCAAGCCACTATTGATGGCGAGGTCGTCGGCGGCTTGGTCAACCACTATTATCTGTTCCGCTTCCTGGCTGAAGATCCAGACATCAGCGCCACGCTGCATTTCTTCCCGGGTGGCGACCCCGGCGCCCTGATCAATGTGGCGGGCGCGGCGATTCTGAAGTCGACCGATCAGCCTAATGAGGCCTTGGCGCTGGTGGATTACCTGCTCAGCGATACCGCGCAGGAATACTTCGCCCAGAGCACCTACGAGTATCCGCTGGTGGCGACGGTCGAACCGCCGGTGGATCTGCCCGCGCTCGCTGATATTGAAACGCCGGAAATCGACTTGTCTGATCTGGCCGATCTCCAGGGCGCGCTGGAAATGATCGAAGAGAGCGGCGCGCTCGATTAAGGGGCCAATCTCAACCGTAAACGGGGCGGGGATTCTCTCGCCCCGAAATGATTCCAAAAGCAAATCATGCACCTTAGCGATATCATACCGTCAAGATTTAGAATGAACGGCCACCACCGGCAGGCGATGTCCCGCTGGCATGTCGGCAACAGGCAAGTGGCGCAAATCATCAGCCTGGCCGTCGTTGCCGTGGTCATGATTCCGCTGGTTTATCTGATTATCGGCGCAGTGAGCGCGGGCCAAGACGGCATAGACTACCTGCTGCGCGCGCGGACGCTGCGCATCGTCGGCAATAGCATCGGCCTCACGGCGGCAGTCACCCTCTGCGCGACGGCGATCGCCATCCCATTCGCCTGGCTGACCAGCCGCAGCGACCTGCCCGGGCGGCGCGCCTGGCTCGTGTTGGGGCTGGCGGCTATGGTCATCCCCTCCTATTTGACGGCGGTGACTTACGCGGAGGCTTTCGGCCCCAAGGGCATTTTGCAATCCCTGCTTGAGCCCTTCGGCGTCGACCGGCTGCCCGGCATTAAGGGCTTCCCGGGCGCGGCGCTAACGCTTACTGTCGTCACCTTTCCTTACATCGTGCTGCCCGTCCATGCGGCGCTGCTGCATTGCGACCGCAGTCTCGAGGAAGCGGGCCAAAGCCTGGGCTTGAATCGCTGGGGCGTCTTTCGACAGATCATCCTGCCCCAGATGCGCCCGGCGCTTTCGACTGGCATGCTGATGACGGCGCTCTACTGCCTTAGCGACTTCGGCGCTGTTGCCGTTATGCACTTCAACGCTTTCACCCGCGCGATATTCATCCAGGCCGAGTCGTTTCGCATGGACAAGGCTTCCGTGCTGGCGCTTCTCCTCGTCGGCATGACGCTTGTCTTGCTGCTCATGCAATCGCGCTTGCAACTGCGCGGACGCCATTATCGCATCGGCACAGGCGCTTCACGGCCCCAGGAAATTTTGCACTTGGGCAAATGGAAAATCCCCGCGCTAATTTTTTGCGCCGTCGTTGTATTCATAGGAGTTGTCATCCCGTTGCTGGTGCTGTTTTCCTGGCTGGCGGGCCATAGAATCACAGATCCCGTGCAGGCGCCGTTGACCTTGCTTATGAGGAATACCGTGGGCGTGAGCGCCGCATCCGCGCTGGCGGTCAGCATTGCCGCTTTCCCGCTGGCGCTGTTGGCTGCGCGCGGCAGCAGCCGTTTCAATCGCTGGCTGGTTCATCTCGCCTACGCGGGCAATGTCCTGCCCGGCATCGTCATCGCGCTGGCGCTGGTCATGTTCGCCTCTCGGAATTTTCTCAGCTTCTATCAAACCTTGCCCCTGCTCATCATCGGCTACGCCATCCGTTACCTGCCCTTCAGCATCGGCGCTACCGAAAGCGCCTTCGCGCAGATCGATCCGCGCTTTGAAGAAGCCGCTCGCAGCCTTGGCCTGTCTGCCTGGGCCGCCCTCCTGCGGATAACGGCACCACTGGCCCGCGGCGGCATCTTGGCCGGCCTGGCGCTGGTCTTCCTCAATGTGATGAAAGAGCTGCCAACGACGTTGATCCTCCGCCCCATCGGTTTCCGCACCTTCGCCACGCGCATCTGGAGCGCCTACGATGAGGCTTTCCTTTCTTCTATCGCGTTACCCGGCCTGGTGCTGATTTTGGTTTCAGCCTTCGCATTGGCGATCATACTCCGGCGGGAAAAAGCGGTAGATTAGCGCGTCGAATCCCGACTTATTCTCGCCTTCATAGCTTCAGCGCAATATCCCCTTTATACATTTCACTTTTGCACTATTCTTGATCAGGATGATGACATAGCGCCGCCGGTTGGCTGATGGAATACTCGCTACAAGCTAATCATCTCAGGAAAGTCTTCAACGGTCAGAGGCCGGCCGTCAACGATATCACGCTGCGAGTGCGCCCGAGCGAATTTTTCACCCTGCTCGGCCCTAGCGGCGGTGGCAAGACTACGACCTTGCGCCTGCTGGCCGGCTTTGAAAAGCCAACGAGCGGCCGCATTCAAATCGGCGATCATATCGTCGCCGACGAATCTCACTTTATCCCGCCGGAAAAGCGCAAAGTCGGCATGGTTTTTCAGGATTATGCGCTATTCCCCCATGTCGATGTCGCGGGCAACATCGCCTTTGGCCTGCGCGGGCGGCGCAAGGAGCAGGACAGGCAGGTCGAGCGTTTGCTCGCGCTGGTGGGCTTGAGCGAATTTGCCGCGCGCATGCCTCACGAGCTGTCAGGCGGGCAGCAGCAGCGTGTGGCGCTGGCCCGGGCGCTGGCGCCGAATCCTGACATCCTGCTGCTGGACGAGCCTTTTTCCAACCTCGACACCGGTTTGCGCGCGCAAGTGCGCAGCGAAGTCCGCCATATCCTGCTCGAAACGGGCACCACCGCCATTTTCGTCACCCACGACCAGGAAGAAGCGCTGACATTGTCGGATGAAATTGCGATTATCTTTGAGGGCAAACTCATTCAAGTGGCGACGCCGCATGTGATCTACAATCGCCCGATCAATACCCGCGTGGCGAAGTTCGTCGGCGACGCCAACTTCTTGCCGGCTGAAGCCCACGGCATGACCGCAACCAGCCGCCTTGGCGAGGTCAAGCTCTTTCATCCCAAGACGGGACGCGTCAACCTGATGATCCGCCCCGAAGCGCTGGCTGTCAGCTTTGAAGAAGGCGGCAGGCCGGCTATGGTGCGCTGGCGCGAGTTTCATGGGCATCATCAGCGGCTGGGGCTGGAGCTGGCGGATGACACGGAGTTGATCGCGCGTACCGGCGTCGATCGCTATTTTCGCCGTGGCGACCGGGTCTGGGTGTCGCTGGCGCGGCCCGCCTTGGCCTATGACAGCGAAAGCCACCAGGTGCTGTCTTGATTGCCTGGCGAGTTCAATTGCTATTGGAACGCATTAGAGAGCGCTACCCCGCCGGCAGCCAAACGCGGAACTCCGCGCCCCGATCGCGCCCGCGGCTCATCACTGTGATGCGGCCGCCATGGGCCTCGACGATCTCGCGCGCGATGGCCAAGCCGAGGCCGGTCCCGCGTTGTGGCCCGCGCGCTTTGTCCACCTGATAAAAGCGCTCAAAAACGCGCGACAATTCTTCCCGCGGAATGCCGATGCCGCTGTCTTTTATCGAGACCGCCACGCCCGCCCCGGCCCGCTCCACGGCGACCCGCACGCTGCCGCCGGCCGGCGTGTACTTCAGCGAATTGCTGATGAGGTTCATCAACACCTGTGCCAGCCGGTCGCCATCGCCGGTCACCGTGGGCGCGGGCTCAATGGACGATTCCAGCATGATCCGCTGCTTCTCCGCCACGACTAGCAGGCTCTGCACCACCGCCTCGCCGAGCTGCGCCATATCAATTGGGTCGCTGGCCATCGACAGTTTGCCAGCTTGCAAGCGCTCCAGATCCGTCAATTCAAGCACCATCCGGTTCAGCAAACCGGCTTCTTCATAGATGATCTGCGCCGCCTGACCGGTGTCTTCGGCCGCGCCATCAATGATAGCCTGGGCATAGCCCTGAATCGATGTGAGCGGCGTCTTGAGGTCATGCGAGACATTGCTCAAAAAATCGCGTTGAGCTGTATTGGCGGCAAGCACCTCCGCCGTCATCCGATTGAAAGACGTGGCGAGCGAGCGCGCTTCGGGCGGCCCGCTGACGGGCGCCTGCGCCGAATAATCGCCGCGGGCAACCGCTGTGGCCGCTTCGGCGACTGTTTGCAGCGGCCCGGCGATGTGACGGCTGATCAACGCCGCCAAGAGAATCGCAAAGGCAAAGCCGGCGATACCGGCTTGAAGCAAGGGCGGCGCCAGGGCGCTGCTGAATACCGCCAGCGTGTCATGCAGGCTCACGGTGGGTTGAGGCTCCGCCAATAGCCAAAGGTCATTATGATCCACACGCTCGGCAAAGAAACGCTGCTGGCCAAAGACCACGCCGCCATAAAGCCATTCGCGTCCGTCGGGGTCGTTGAAGCCGCCGAAGAATTGTCGGCTGCCGCGCGACAGGACGATCGCCAACTGTTTGCTGCGGTAACTGTCTCCCCGCAAGCGGATTTGGTCGCCCGGATCATATTGCCGCGCGCTATCGTAGATGACAGTCGCGTGTTCTTGCGTGAGCAGAATATGCAGCGTCCGCACATTCCGCGTTCGGGCGAAGACCGCCAGCAGTTCGTGCACCTGATCCTGCAAAAAGCGCTGATTGGGACCGCCGGCCAAATCGGCGATGGCGTCAATGTAATTCAAGCCCTGCGTCAATGCTGCCAGGCGCTCGAAGGTGGGCTGCGGCGGCGCGGCGCGATTGCCGATCAAGAAGAACAGCGCCAGCGCAATCACGCCCAGCGTCACGAGCATCAGCACAAGATAAGACGTCAGCAGCCGCAAGCGCAGGTTGAAGCTGAATCTGGTTCTGCTAGCGGTCGTCAAGTTTGTATCCTACCCCCCAAATGGTATCGATCGTCGGGTCCATCCCGCGCAGCTTGTGGCGCAAATGCGCGATATGGACGTCAACCGTGCGCGTCTCGCCAGCGAAATCATAACCCCAGACGACTTCGAGCAGCCGGTCCCGACTGTAGACGACGCCTTTATTATTCGCCAGCGTCTTCAGCAGGTCGAATTCTTTCATGCGCAGGTCAACGGCGCGACCGGCGACTTCCACGCGGCGGCGCTGCGCGTCAAGATGCAGATTGCCGATGTTGATCGGCGGCGGCGCTGCGTCACGCATGTCACCGCGATCGGCGCGGCGGAGGATCGCCCGGATGCGCGCCACCAATTCGCGCGGATTGAAGGGCTTCGTCAAATAATCATCGGCGCCCAATTCCAGCCCGACAATCTTGTCGATATCATCGTCCCGCGCCGTCAGCATGATTATCGGCACATCCGAGACTTCCCGCACGCGGCGGCAGACTTCCAGGCCGTCCATGCCGGGCAGCATCAGATCCAGCACGACGAGATTCGGTTTTTCATTCAAGATCATTCGCTTGGCCACGCTCCCGTCAGTGGCGCAGGCGACCTGGAAACCGTCCTGCTCAAGATACATCCTCGCCAGATCAATGATGCGTTTTTCGTCATCGACGACCAAAATGCGGTCGTTCATGCTGCTGTCAGCCGCTACCATAGTTACTCCCGCCTGTCCTTGGGCGGGATCCGACCGTGAGCCGAGTTTCCGTCCAGCAGGGCCTTCAGCTGCTCCAAGCAGTACAGTATTTCCATGATCACTTCATTGCGCCTTCTCTCGTAGTCAGCCGCCAACTCATCCAGCGCGTCCATGTTCAACTCGCTCTCGATGTAATGCTCGAATGCATCCTGTTCCATCATAGCGGGCATTCTCCCCTCATTCGAAAGGACTCCTACAGGCCATTGCGCCACCATCCTCCCTTTCAGTATGACTCAGTTTCGCTTTAGCTGTGTAAACTCCTTGTAAATTCCTTCGCCCGCGTCGTTTCTCCCAAACGAGCGATTTCCTGTTCCAAGCGAAATCTGAAGCGGGGGCGATTCATCCATTCATTGCCGGGCAATTTTGCGATAAAATACGCGCTTGACCTGTAAGCATATACGCCGGACAAACGATGACGGTACTGCCAATCATTCAGCCGGACAACCCGCAGTTGCGCCGCCCGGCCGCGCGGATTCACGACTTTGGGCCCGCGCTCCAGCAGTTGATTGATGACATGCTCGACACCTTGATTAATGTCGAGGGCGTTGGATTGGCCGGGCCGCAAGTCGCGCGCAGTTGGCGCCTGATTTTAGTGCGCTTGCCGGATGACGAGGAATGCCGGGAGAAATTCGCCGAGGACGCGGGCAGGCTTTACGTTGTGGCCAACCCCAAGATCATCAGGCGCAGCGAAGAGAAGGTCACTGGCGTCGAAGGCTGCCTGTCTCTGCCCGGTTTGCTGGGTGATGTCGAGCGCCATGAAAGCATCGAAGTCGCCGGTCAAGATCGCGAAGGCATGCCGATCAGATTGTCGGCGGCTGGCTGGCTGGCGCGCGTGTTTCAACATGAAATTGACCATCTGGATGGCGTCTTGTACATCGACATCGCCAGCAATGTTTGGCGCCCGGACAAAGAAGAAGAAACTGCCAGACTCAAGTTTTCCGGGCTGCGATGAGCGCCGTCATCCGCCTGGCCTCCGCCACAGACGCGGCGGCCATCCGCCAAATCTACCGCCCGATCGTCCGTGATACGCACATCTCCTTTGAGCAGACCGCGCCCAGCTCAAAGGAAATCGCCGCGCGCATCGAGAAGACCTTGACCCAGTATCCCTGGCTGGTCTGCGAGATCGGCGGTCAGATCGCCGGTTACGCCTACGCCGGCGCATTTCGCAGCCGCGCCGCCTATCAATGGACAGCCGAAACCACGGTTTACATCCATGCCGGTTTCCAGAGGCGCGGCGTTTCACGAGCCCTCTACACTTCCCTTCTCGCGCTCCTGCGTGAACAGGGATACTGCCAGGCGGTCGGCGTCATTGCGCTGCCAAATGACGCCAGCATACGCGCGCACGAAGCCCTCGGCTTTCGCAGGATCGGCGTCTTCAAGGGCGTCGGCTACAAGGCGGACGCCTGGCGCGATACAGGTTGGTGGCAGCTGGAATTGCGTCCGCCGCCAGCAGATCCGCAGCCGCCGCTCTCAATCACGCAACTGGCGATTGAGGAATACTTTGACGCCCTGCTGCAAACCGGCTTGGGGAGCGTCAAGCGCTAAAGGCGGGCGCCCCATGCTGCTGCCGCGAGAATAAGGGAAAATGTAGGGGCGACACTGTGCGTCGCCCACGAAGATAGCCTAAATTATGCGGACGATTCACAGAATCGCCCCTAGAGATTAGGAAAGTTGTGGGGAAAGTAGTTGATTGCAGCGCCATTTTAGTTTGACGCGATAGCCCGTCTCAGAATCAGCGGCGCTTGCGTTTCAGTCAAACCGCGCCTATAATCTTTATCAATCGAGTCAGGGGCTTATGGTCAATTGACGTGGCAGAAAACGACCCGGTTTTAGAACAGCGCGTTGAAGCTTTGGAACAATTCTCGCAGACGCGGGTTGTCGAGCAAGTCGGCGAGTTGGCGGAGCGCGTCTCCGGCTTGGAACACGCGCGTGAGGCGGAGAAACCGCACTTGGCGACCAAGTCCGATATTGCCCGCCTGGAGGGACTGCATGCCGCCACGCAAGAGCAAATTGCCGCCCAGTCCGCGCAATTCAGCAAAGATTTGCAAGCCCAAAGCGAACTGTTCAACACGCGGCTGGATGCCCAATCCGCGCAATTCAGCAAAGACCTTAAAGCCCAGTCGGTTCAGCTGCGGAAGGAATGGCAAGACCACATGAAACAACTCGCCGCTTGGCTGATACGTACAGGTATCGCTGTCAGTGGCGTCATCATCGCCGCGGCCGCCATCATCATCAACCGCCTGCCCAGTTGAAAGGAGCCTGTCATGTCGGCTTCGCGTCCGCTACCATCAGGAGGAAGCGCCATGAACAAAGCCAGCCGCGCCGCGCGTTTTCTTAACCTTGTCTTAACATTTGGGGGGGGGGGGGGGGGGGGGGGG
>JAPPEU010000059.1:62885-74580 GCA_028875245.1 Chloroflexota bacterium | reverse complement strand
CCCCCCCCCCCCCCCCCCCCCCCCCCCCCCCCCCCCCCCCCCCCCCCCCCAAATTACCATATTGCGCAACCTTACTTAGGACACTTCACATATTATACCAAACGTTTTGACGAACGCGACAGTTTGTTAAGGTAGGGTGGTGTACCCTTTTCGGTTGAAATTAGGTAAATTGCATCCACCTAGCAATCTGTAGGGGCGAGCCAAGGCTCGCCCCTACAGATTACGAAAGTTGTGGGGAAAATAGTTGTTTTCAACGCCGCCATCAGCCCGAGATATTGACCATTGCCGGAAACTGTGCCATATTCACAGTGTGATGACGGGCAAACGCGCGTACTTATTGGCGCCCTTTCGCCGTCCTATAGACCTTAAATGATTCGAGAAGCGCGAATCGAAAACAATAACTGTCTCACAGTTCATGTTTAACTTGGGAGAGACGCATGAACTTGAAAATGATGAACAGGAGCGACATTCTGCTCGCCATAATTGCCGCTGCGGGCGAGCGGAACTTCAGCCGCGTCTACGTTCAGAAAGTTGTATTTCTAGTGTCTGAGGAGTACAAAGGCAAGCTGCCGGAAGATTTCTATGAGTTTGACAAGCATCACTACGGTCCTTTTTCAAGTGAAGTTTATCGCGATGCTGAAATGTTGAATGATTTGGGTTGCATCAGCATCAAGTATGGCGCGGACCGGCGAGACGATCTGTATATGATCGAGCAGGACTGCTACCTCGATGACATTCAGCTCCCCGCGGACTTAAAGCGTTACATCGCGGACACAGTGGACTGGGTTATAGATATGTCCTTCGCTGAGCTTGTGCGGGCGATATATCTCCTTTTCCCCGAGTACCGAGAGAACAGCCGATTCCACTATGAAGAAGAACAAGCCCTGGCGGAGAGTTTTGTTCGCGGCATGAGACAATTGCGAGATGGGAAAACGTATTCTACGGCAGAAGTTCTAGCCGAATTGCGCAAGGGTACAGCATCACATGGAGAGGAAAATAGCTTGGTCTCCTGAGTCTCTTCGCCAGTTAAGAGCGTTGTCTAAGAACCGCCATAGAATAGATAGAGATATCGAGAGTTTCACACAAGACTTCTTGAATTGAAGACTTCCTGGTGATCCCGTTCAAGGTGTTAGTGATTTGCCAGTTAAAGAACATCGGATGCGGGACAGTTCGTCCAACAAGGGCAAACGCGGCGGCTTTCGAGTGTATTACTTCTACAACGAGTCGCTGATATTCGTTGTCTTGATCTTTCTACGAAGAGACTTGCCGGGCGGTTTAGGCAAGTGGATTAAACAGATATTGAAAGCCTCCGGTTTCCTGGAGAGTTGACGCCTCTTTGAATGCGTTAAGCGCAACTACATCCGATTCCCATAAGCCTGCCCCACCGCGCTGGCCTGCGAGCTGACCACGCGAATCAGCTCCTCGTCATGGTCGCGCGCGAACTGCCGCAGCTCGGCCATATCGCCCACGCCGACGTCAGCCAGCGCCCGCGCCGCATAATGCTTAAACGTGTTCAGATAGAAGGCCATCGAATTGGCTTTCTCCTCGAAGAAACGATAACCGGCTTTGCCCTCGACATTGCGCGTCCGCCCGTCGGGGCGCAGCCGCTTCCGCGCCAGAGCCGGGTTGGCGCTCTCGATGATCATGGTCGGCGCTGAGGCGCTGCCGTGATAAGGCATGCAGACCTTTCCGCTCTTGTGCTCGAAGAAGATATCGCCCTGCTCGATGACGCAGCGCGCCAGCTGCTGATTGTATGAAATCAGGTCGATGCCCATCAGCAGCAGATGCCCCATCCCGGCGCCGATGCCGCCCTCGACCGCTATGGTCACGCCGTTGAAGCGCTCGTCGGTGGTGATGCTGTAGACTTCTTCCAGGGTCGTAACCGCCATGCCATTGGTGGCCGAGGTGCACTGCCGCCCGCCGCCATGCCCGAAGAAGAGGCCGTCGGCGCGAATCTCGGGCCCGATCAGCTTCAAGCATTGATTTTTGTCGCTGACCTGCCCGACGAATAGCTCGATGTCGTCGCCGAATTCGGCGCGGATCGCCGCTGCCACTTCGATAACACGCGGGTCGGAATTGATCGTATAAATGCGGAACAGGCGCACGCCGGCGCGCTCATAAAGGTAGCGGGCGTCGGCCACCTCATCTTTCACATTGCTGCAGCCGATGGCGGCGCCGATATTGCGAGCGGCGCGCTGATAATCGGCTTTTGATTTAAAGGCGCGCCGCAGCACGGCTTTGGCCGCCTTGATCACGGCCGCCTGTCGGTCGATATAGCCGGCGAAGATGCTGTTGCGATGGGTGAAGATGGCATGATGGCCGACCGCCGCCGTCGCCAGGACATCGCGCCAGCCCGATATGGCCGGCATCGAGCCGAAGCCGAGCACGCTGCGCGGGTGCTTGCCGACCCGGTTGAACAAGCCGCATTCCGCGCTCAGCGTACGCGAGACCTGCCGCGCCGAGGACATCTTGCGATAGCCTAAATCTTTCCAGGAGTAGGTGCTGGTGATGAAAGGATTCTCATTCAAGCCCAAGACCGACTCGACCGTGAGCGAACGCCGATTGCTGCGCGGCGGGATCGCGCCCGCCCGCCCGATGGCGTCCAGCGTAGACAGCACATCGGCGCTCTGGTTGCTGCGGAAGTAGTCAGCCCGCTGCGCCAGGCAGAGCGTGCGCCGCTCAGGACCAAACTGCCAAATGATCGGGCTGCCATTCTTGTTCATGCGCAGGGAGCCGCGGTCGACATCGGTCAAGATCAAGCCAATGCTGCTGCTTTCGGCTTTGGGCAAATAACGGCTGTAATAGATGTTCTCTTCAAAATGAATCGACTCGTAATTGGGCGCTTCAAAGCGGCTGTTGGGCGGGTTGCAATCTTCCAGCGCTTCGAGCGAAAAGGCGAAGTTCAGCGCCGCTTCGTCCTGCAGCGCGGCGTAATCAACCCGCTCCACTTCCTGCCGATAAGGCTCCGGGATCATGAAGACGCCCTGTCCCAGTTTGAAAGGCCGCTCCCGCAGCGCCAGAAGCGCCTTGCGCCGCATGTTGTGGCGGTCTTTCTCGCCATCGCCCATCTCGGCGAAGGTGCGCGATTCGCCATCGGGGATGAACATATCGTCCCAGCCGAAGCCGTTGACGCCGCGCAGGCTCTCGGCGATTGTCCCGGCCGTATTCCCCTCGCGGATTTGCACCACGGCGCCGTCATAGACCGCGATCAAGACCTTCGCCAAAGCCGCCCGATCCCGCCCATGCAGCCAGCCCTCGGCGATCATGCGGCGCATTTCCGCCTCTTCGCAGAAGTCCTTGATGTAGGTGCCCGGCCGTCCGCCCAAACCGCGCAGCGCCAGCGATGTCTCCTCCACCAGAATGGGGTTGTAGTCGTTCGCCTTGTAGGCTTCAATCGCCTTGTGACCGACGACCTTGTAGGGGTCAAGGCTTTGGATCTCTTCGATAGACAGCTTCACGCCGATGATCTCGAAATCCGGCAGGATGCGGCGGAATTCGTCGAGTTTATTGCGGTTGGCGGTGGCAACTTCGAGATAGGGCTGGGCGGCCTTGCGCTGCCGCAGCGTGTTGATTAGCTTCGGCTCGGTGGCGTACAGTGCTCGGGGCATCGTCGCTTTGTCCAGGTTTGAAGCGGACGGTCTCCCCAATTATCGCAGATGCCGGCGAATCGGGATAGATGGCGTGGCGGCGGCGCGCGGAAACAAATGTCGGAGTGTCTTGGGGAAGTGTATCCCTTTCGGTGGAAACAAAAAATCTTTACCACCGAGGACACCGAGAAACGTAGACTATATGCAATTTCTTTGTGTCCTTCTTTCCTTTGTGGTGAAAATGAATTTCCACCGACTTCGATACACTACCTGTCTTGGAATTATTTGAGTTTGCGCAACAGTTATAGTACAATGGTTGTACTTTGGATACCATTAGCGTAGGATTTACCCGAGTCGGCTGGGAGATCGCGAGTTAAACATCGTGAGTGAAAGAAAAACTTCAATGCCCGACAAGCGTGGATTCCTGTATCTGATTGCAATAATCGCCGCGCTAACGGTCCTCTTGGCCGCAAATGCGGGGCGTTCGCCGCTTGATATTCTAGCATACCTCGGATTCACCACAGGCATTACCTACATTTTCTTCGGTTGATACATGCGGCTTGTATTATATAGCCTGTGTATCTTTATCGTATTGCTTGCATCCGCTCTGTTTATCTTAGGCTTCGAAGGCACACAAATTCGTGAGTTTCTGATTGGTGTTGCAGCCATAATTGTCATCGCGTCGCGTATGATAAAATCTCATGAAGAGATCAAAGAGCCGCAAGAGAAGAGCGAGCAAACAGATACAAGGCGGAGGCGCCGCTTAAGCACTCGAGATCAGACTCTGGGAGACGAATCGGCAGTCCGCGACGAGTCAGAATCGAATCGCACGGGCTGATTTCGGCATGGGCTTCGCACATTGGATCTGTCGCTGTCTTTCCTTGGCCACCGACAATATCAAATGGAGACTCTTCAGGAATAACGCTGACTAACCCGCCCGCGCCACAAATTCCAGGCTGAGCGTCACATCGTCGGTGACATTGGCGACCGATGGCACATCAGGTATCACCAGGCCGAAATCGCCGTGCAGCAGATTCACCGTCGCGCTGCCGCGGATCTCGCCCTCGCTGACCAACGTCACGGTCGCGGCGAAGGTGACATTCCGCGTGACGCCGGTCACGGTCAAATCGCCGCTGACATCCAGGTTCAAGCTCTCGCCAACGGCGACGCCCTCCACGGACCACTCGCTCAGCGCGCGCGGCTCAAAGACGATGAACTCGAATTCGTCCTGCGCCGACTTGAGAATGCTGCTGCGCAGCGCGCGATTGCGGAAGCTGTTATCGGTTTCCAGCGTGCGCGCGTTTATCACGATTGTGCCGATGCTCGAGTTGGCCGGGTTCGCCATGTCAACCATGATGCTGCCGCCGACCTCGCTGGTGGTGCCGACCACGGTCGTGCGGACGCCGCGCAAGTCTTCCTCCAGCATGAAGCGCGCCTGGCTCTCAGCCGCGACAATCTTGAACTCCACCGGTTCGCTAGCGGGGGCTAGCGCTTCCACCGCCGCCGCCACGCTGCTATCGACCGCCGCCGATACGCTGATATCGACCGCTTCCGCAACCGCCACGGCGACAGCCTCCGCGATCACCGTATTGGCGACATCGACCATCGCCGTGCCAACCGCTTCGGCCATGTTGTCTTCGCTGGCTTCAAGCGTGGCCAAGGCGTCTTCCACCGTCAGGCTGGCCTCGCCCGACCCGCCGGTGATCCAGATGTAACCCAGGATGCCGGCCGCCGCGCCACCGGCCAGCGCCACCAGCAACAATATAAGCACCAGCAAGTAGGGTACACCGCTCCTGTTTGCATTCGACATCTGTTTTCGCGTCTCCGTCTATTCGTTCTGCTGATTCCAACCACAAGGACATTTTACACAGTACTATGAAAAGCCCTGTAAATGAATTGTAAAGTTCCAGCCAGCCCGGTTGGCGTCCCGCACAATGAGATGCAGCGCAAGCCCGCTGCTTTCAGCGATTTATCCCAAGTAAAGCCGGCTCTTATCCCAATATATCCCAAATTATTCAATCCAATATGGGATAAATTTGGCGACGATGGGCCGGCTCAGGGCAATCGCAGCAAAATCATTTCGCGCCGATCGCCACGAAAATAAAGGAAAATGGTGGGGCGACAGGACCGCAGTGTCTACGCGCGGCTGTGTGTCGCCCACGAAGACAGCCTAAATTTGCGGGCGATTCACAGAATCGACCCTACATATTACGTAAGTTGCCGGGAAAGTAGTTGATTTCAGCGCCATTTCAACTTGATGCGATTGCCCTGCTGGGCCGGCTTTCATGTTTCGCATTGCGCCCAAGAGGGTGCTACAATCTCCTCAGATGGAATCGTTTCAAAGGACGGAATGTGGCGAGGAGACGGTCATGGCTGTTTCAATCAGATGGTTAGGGCACTCAGCTTATGCTTTCGATATTGACGGACACAAGTTATTGATTGATCCCTTTGTCAGCGGCAATCCCGTCGCCAAGGCGGCAGCCAACGAACTGGAAGCCGAAGTCATCCTTTTGACGCACGCCCACGGCGACCACGTCGGCGATTCGGTCGAGATCGCAAAGCGGACCGGCGCGCTGGTCGTCTGCAACTTCGAGATGGGCGACTGGTTTATGGCGCACGGCGTACAGAATGTCTTTCAGGGCAATCCCGGCGGCACGTTTCGCAACGACTGGATGAGCGCGAAATGGACTGTCGCCCACCACAGTTCCTCCTTCCCCGATGGCACTTATGGCGGCCAGCCCAACGGTTTTGTGATCCGCGGCGGCGGCAGCGTCGTTTATCATGCCGGCGACACCAGCCTGTTCAGCGATATGAAGCTGATCGGCGAAGAAGGGCTGGGCCTGGCGCTCTTGCCCATCGGCGACTGTTTCACCATGGGCATTGACGATTCCATCAAAGCCATCAAATTCTTGACGCCAAAACGCGTTTCACCGATGCACTACAATACCTTCCCGCCGATCGAGCAGGACGCCGGCGCCTGGGCCGCGCGCGTCGACGCCGAAACGAGCGCCCGCGCCGTCGTGCTTGAGCCGGACGGAGAACTTACTCTGTGAACGGGGGCGCCTTGTCTTCACGCCGCAGCCGCCGGATGTAGCGCTCGATTTCGCCGAAGGTCTCAGCTTCATAGTGATAGTTCAGCGTCCGCGCAAGCTCTCGTGACAGGCGCCCGAACAGTTCCAGCTGGATGATCAGCGCGTCCCAGAGCTCGCCTGCCCGCCAACCCGCCCAGATTCTGCTAATAGCGGCCAATGACTCGGCATCTGCCCAGGTCCCTATGCGTCTGCCCAGCAGCCAGGTATTCACCGTCTCCGCGCCAAGTTCGCGCGCATGCCATTCCAACAGACGCAGCAGATTGGTCTTCATCGTCCAGTCGCGCTGCTTGACCACCCAAAACTCGCGCCGGCGAATGAATTGCGCCACATGTATCGCTTCGAACCAAAACTCGTTGATGGCCGTTTGCAGGTCCTCCGCCGACGGGGGCGGCGGCTGCGGAAAGATATGTGGCGATGGCGGCAGGGCGCGGAATAGACCATCCTTGTCCACGATGACCTGATAGCCTCGCTGATACTCGTCGCTGAGCGGGGGCATCAACTCGACCTGCCGCGGGTCAATAAACTGAAAGTCAGCCTTGATGCCGCCGCGGAACCAGACCAGGCGATAGGGCGCGTCCTTGCGCAGTGGGAAGCGAATCCAAACATCGCCCAGCGCATCGAGCCAGCCGTCGTCATCAGTGAAGCGCTTGATTTCCGCCGTGATGACCTGCAGATCCAGATCGGAAAACTCATCGGTTGAGCCGTCGGCGCGGGCCTGCGAGCCGGTCAGCACGAGGGCGCGGACAACGTCTTCCCCCCGCGCCCAGTCTCGCGCCCTGTCAAGATAGACATGCCTGATTGCCATGGCCTCGCCCCCTTTCAACTCCTTGCTCAATGACGGGCTAAGGAATTCTAGCATCCGATGAGACGGCTAGTGAGCGGCCCCGAAGCGGAAAAGCAAGTGTTTGCGCCCGCATTCCTGTGCTAGAATGAGCCTACGCCAAATGGCTCGAACGATGGAGATACAGTATTTGAACGCTTTGCAGCTTGCCCGTCATATTGTAGATCTGGTCGAGGAGCGGAAAGCGGAAGATATCCTGCTGCTCGACCTGCGACCCGACCAAATCATCGCCGATTTCTTCATCATCTGCAGCGGCGATAACGAGCGCCACCTGCGCGCTTTGACCGAAATGGTCCGTCTCGATGTCAAAGAGAAATACCGGCAGCTGCCCTTCACCAACGAAGGGACGGCCGAGAACGGCTGGATCGTGATGGACTATGGCGATGTGGTCGTGCATTTCTTCGCGCCGGACAAGCGGGCTTTCTACGCCTTGGAAGATCTCTGGGACGCCGCCGCCAAAGTGATGCTGCGGATACAATAATGCGCGACAATGCCGCCGCCCACGCGAAAGGATTCGCCTTATTCCGCATTCCCTAGTGCAACGAAAGTTGTAGGGGCGTCTCGCTGAAACGCCCACAGGAATAATTCGGATTCCTGCAAGGAGGGCGTCTCAGCGAGACGCCCCTACAGGATTGGCGAATTATACAGGAGATGACGCTATGGACCCGATATTCGCCGCTGTCATCAGTCGCCTGGAAGCGATGCATCAGGAATACTTTGATTATATGGACGGTCTCTCGACCGAAGAACTGGATTGGTCGCCCGGTCCGGAGATGAACTCGCTTTGCGTCCTGGCGGTTCACGTTACCGCGGCCGAGCGCTTTTGGATCGGCATCGGCATTGATGACGTCAGCGAGCGCAATCGGCCGGCGGAATTCCTGGCCGCCGGTTATGAGCTGGAGGCGCTAAGGGCGGGTTTCGCCGCCAACATCGCCTTTTACAAAGAAGCCTTCAAAGCGCTGGACGCCAGCCGCCTGGCTGAAGTGGTGGATGTGAGCCACTTCATGGCTCGGCCGTCTCAACGGGTCACGCGGGGTTATGCCTTGCTGCGCGGCCTCGATCATACGGCCGAGCATTTGGGCCATGCCGGCATAACCCGCCAATTATTGGACCGGCGCTAGCTCAGGCCGATTCCGCGAACTTTTTGAAAGCTTCCATCGTTTGGCGCGTCTGCTTCTTGAACATGCTGCCGGGCATGAAGAGCGACATCAGGCGCATCATACCGTGGAAGCGAAAGTCGGAATCCAGCACCCAGCGCGTGGTCTCGCCTTCATCATAGAAGAAGTTGCGCACGATATTGTGAACGCCCTTGGCATCGTATGTACCTGAGAATTCATCGGGAAGATCCCGCGTGAGGATGGTCTCGATCATCTCCACTCGCCGCTTGCCCATATCATAGAGCAGCTTCGTCTTGGCGCCCGGCCGTCCCGGTTCGCCGCTTAGATGCTCGTGGCTGACGAGGCCCTCCTGCCATTCTTTGAGATTCTCAAAACTATCGAAAAGTTCAATCACACGGTCGCGCGGCAAGTTGATGATTGTTTCCATTTCATAGCGCATGGTTCCTCCCTTGTCCGCGCGTAATTCGCCGCGGTCCTGTGGGATTCTACCTGATTCAGCGCGCAATTCAGTGGCGGATTTCCGTTGCCCTGGCGACAGAAGCAATAACGCTTCCTGGATGCTATCCGCGCTCCCGCAGCCGACTCAAACCCGATTGCAGCGCGAACACAAGGCCGAAGATCACGCTGGTTGTCAACACAATGCAAGCGCCTGACGGGATATCCAGGTAATAGGACGCATAAAAGCCGACCACGCCGCTGATGATGCCCAGCAGACTGGCTATCGCGATCATGTGATGCAGCCGCTTCACCAGCAGGCGCGCGGTCAAGGCCGGCGTCGTTAGCAGCGCCAGCATCAGCGCGATGCCGACCGCCTGCAAGCTGGCGACGATCGTAACCGCGATCAACAGCAGCAGCAAGATGCGCAGAGATTCCACCGGCAAACGCAAGCTGTGCGCCAGGCTAAGGTCAAAGTTGATGATCTGAAACTCTTTGAAGAGAAGGGCGATGATCAGCAGCACGAGCGCGCCCATCGCCGCCACAATCAGCAGATCGCTCTGGCTGATGCCGTTAATGCTGCCGAAGAGAATATGCGAGAGATCAACCGCGTAACTGTCTTGCGAGCTCACAATGGCGATCCCAAGCGCGAAAAACGTCACATAGACAATGGCGATGGCGCTGTCTTCCTTGACTTCGACCTTGCGCGTCAGCCAGGCGATGACAAGCGCCGAGACGATGCCCGCGCCCAGGCCGCCGAGGAAGAGATTCGTGGCGACATAACCGCCGCTCAGCGTATACGAAATGGCAACGCCGGGCAGTATTGAGTGGGCTAAGGCGTCGCCGAAGAAAGACATGCCGCGCACGACCACGAAACAGCCGACCACCGCGCTGATGCCCCCAACCAGGATCAGCGCCAGCATGCCCCGCTGAATAAACGCATAACTGAGCGGCTCGGACAGGAAACTAATCGGATCCATTTCCCGTCGCCTCGCCAGCGTAATTCACCCTGAACATAAGCAGGTCGTCGCCCTGCATCCTGACCGGCATGGCGACGCCAAAGGCATCGCGCATATTGGCGGTCGTCAGGGTATCGTCCGGCGGACCGTAGGCCAGCAGTCGCTGACGCAATATGAGAATCTTGTCGAAATGCAAAGCGGCGTTCTCCATGTGATGCGTCGATATTAGAAGTGTGATGCCATGACTCGTCAGTATATCAAGCGACTCAATGATCTCCTGTTCAGCCGGTTGATCGACGCCGGTGAAGGGCTCGTCCAGCACCATGAGGCGCGTGTCCTGCGCCATCGCCCGCGCAATGAAGACGCGCTGCCGCTGGCCGCCGCTGAGCTCGCTGATTTGGCGATCGGCCAGCTGATCCAGGCTGAGATGTTCGAGGATATCGCGCACGATTATGCGGTCGTCTTTGCCCGGCCAGCGGAACCAGCCGATATGCCGGCAGCGCCCCATCATCACCACATCAAAAACCGACGCCGGGAAGGCCCAGTCTATCGCGCTCTGCTGCGGCACATAACCGACATTGGTGTGGCTGCTATGCGTATCTTCGCCGTAGATCGTGATGCGCCCGGCGCTGATCTGCATCACGCCGACAATCGCTTTGAAGAGGGTGCTCTTGCCCGCGCCATTCGGCCCAATGACGGCGACCCGCTCGCCCTTTTTCACGTTGAAGCTGATGTCATCCAGCGCCAGCCCCTGCCCGCGATAGCCCGCCGACACGCGGTCGACATGGAGGGCGGGAGGGTCTCCCGCCCTATTGCGGCTCGAATCTCTCAACGCGGAAGCCGTCATGCCGAAGACCTCCCTAACCACGGAGCCGAAAAGCATAATGCTAACGCGGCGCAGCTTAGCGCCAATCGCCTTTCAGCGCCTCAACGATCGCATTCACATTGTAGCGCATGTAATCGAGGTAGGTGCCGGCTGGACCATCGCTGCCGCCCAATGAGTCGCTGTGCAAGCCGACCACCTCAACACCGGTCTCAGCGGCAACTGTGTTTAAGAGCAAATCGGAGAGATGGATATCGCTGAATACCGCCGGCACGCCCTCGTCGCGCACGACATCAATCACGGCCGCCACATCGCGCGCGCTCGGCTCCACCGTGGTCGACACGCTATGCACGACCATTGTGACGATCTCAAAGCCAAAACTCGTCGCGAAGTAACCCATCGCCCCATGGTTGGTGACTAGAACGCGCTTGTCTTCGGGCAGTTCCGCCAGCGCCGGCAAAATGAACTCCGCCTCTAGCGCGATCACTTCCTCCGCGTAAGCCGCTGCGTTGGCGGCATAGACGACCTCATTATCATGATCCAGCGCCGACAGCGTATCGCGGACCATCAGCGCCCAGTAGATGACATTATGCGGATCCATCCACAGGTGCGGATCGCAGGAACCCTCGCCGTGATCGTGCCCGTGGTCATCATGATGGTCATGCCCGCCCAGGCAGTCGATTTCTCCGGCTCGACCCAAGGTCTCAACATGCGCATGGCCGTCCTCGTCCGCGCCGACGATAGCGGCAAATTCCGCATCGTGAGCGTCACAGTCGAATTCCTCCGCCATTTCGTCAGCATGATCCTCATGGGCATGCTCGTCATCGTGCTCGTGATCAG
>JAPPEU010000059.1:0-62785 GCA_028875245.1 Chloroflexota bacterium | reverse complement strand
CGTGGTCATCCTCGTCGGCATGCTCATCGTCATGGTCGTGCTCGGCGTGCTCGTCCTCGTCGGCATGCTCATCGTCATGCTCGTGGTCAGCGTGGTCATCCTCGTCGGCATGCTCATCGTCATGGTCGTGCTCGGCGTGCTCGTCTTCATGCTCGCCCGCATGATCATCGTGGCCCGATCCCGCGCCAAAGGGAATAATCTCAACACAAGCCGAGGCATTGACGATATTGCCGCCTTCGCCCGCGCTCTCGACGGCGGCGAGCAGCCCTTCTTCCCAACCGGCCCCGTTGATCAAGACCAGGTCGGCTTCGGCGATCGTCGCGAGATCACTCGGCGTCGGAATGAATCCATGCTGATCGGCGCCCACTGGAACCAGCGAGCTGACCTCGGCGGCGTCGCCGGCCACGTTGCGCGCGACATCCGCCAAAATCCCGTGCGACGCCACAACATGCAACTGATCGCCATCGGCAAACGATGCGCCGCCGGGCAGCACCATGCCGACTGCAACAAGCAATATCCAGGCAAATTTCCAACTCATGAAGCGAATTCCTCTCATCTTATTGATACTTCGTCTCATTATAGAGGAAGAAAATGTCGAATTCAAGACGGGAATTTCAATGAAGCGTCACGATTTTCTCTTTGTAAATGAAGGCAGCGCCGTTTTTCCTGTTCACAAGCTGGGCTTGCGGGTACACTCGGCCTCATGAATCGCCTCGCTGACACCCGGCCCCTGAGCGCTGCTGGCGGCGATGCCCGGCCACACCTGCCTGAGGCGCGCCGGCGGCGAGCGGCAAAGCGGGTTCGCTGGCTGTTGCTGATCATCATCCTGGCGGCATCTTGCAGTCTCCCCTTCACTGGCGCCCTCTTCCTGCGCGCGCTCCAGCAAAGCCTGGGCGCGAACATCGGCGGCATCCAGGTCCGCATTGAGAGCGCCGGCGCATTGCGAACCGTCGAGACGCGCTTGGGCACGGTCGGCGAATTGCTCAGCGAGCTGGCGCTGCAGCCGCCGCAAAACGGCGCCCTGTCTCATTCGGCGAGCGATCCTCTCGTCGACGGCATGGTGATACGCCTGCTGCCCCCCCGCGCGGTTCATATACTGGTGAACAATGATGAGCGCGTAGTTCAGACGGCCCTGGAGAATCCCTGGCAAATCCTGGAGCGCGCGAACATCGCCCTGGCCGCCACCGACAAGATCTGGGTCAACGGCGCGCTGGCGAACCTCGAAGCCCTGCCCGCGTGGACCATACCCGCCCGGCGCATCCGAATCCGGCGGGCGGCCCGCCTGACGATCATTGATGATGGCGAAACATCCACCATCTTGAGCAACGCCGATACCCTTGGCGGCGCGCTGCGGGACGCCGGCATCACACTCCATGCCGCCGACCAGGCGACGCCCGCCCTCGACAGCGCGCCGGTCAGCGACATGACCGTGCGCATCAAGCGCGCGCTGCCGATTAAGCTGCGTTTGGACGGCGTGACGATCGACGCGCACACAAATGCCGCGCTGGTGGGCGATGTGCTGCTGGAGTTGAACGCGCCGCTCTTCGGCCTCGACGCCGTCCTGCCGCCCGCGGATACGGCCGTCAGCGAGAACATGGTCATCGAGATCCTCCGCGTCACCGAGGGTATTGTCACGGAGCGCGCGGCAATCGACTTCGCGGTGAGAACGCAGCTCGACGCCGATTTGAACCTGGACGATGTCGCCGTCGTGCAAGACGGGCGCGCCGGCCTGCAAGAGACCCGCTACCGCCTGCGATATGAAAATGGCGTAGAAGTCAGCCGCGAGCTGCTGGAAACCGCCGTCGTCGACGCGCCGGTTGACAAAATCATCGCCTATGGCGCGCGCATCGCTCAACAGATCGTCGATACGCCGGCCGGGCCGCGTCATTACTGGCGGCGTCTTTGCGTCTACGCCACCAGCTACAAGCCCGAATCCAACGGCGGCAACCGGCGCACCGCAACCGGCGCGACGCTGGCCAAAGGCATCGTGGCCGCCAAGCCCCACATCATTCCTTATTACACCGAGGTCTTTGTGCCCAATTATGGCCTCGGCGTCGTGCGTGATACCGGCGCCGGCCCGCGCAGCACCCCCTATTGGATCGACCTAGGCTACAGCGACCACGATTGGGTCACCTGGGGGGGATACACCTGGGTCTATCTCTTGAGTCCGCCGCCGGCCGAGATCAATTATGACCTGCCGCCTTGGGCGCCCGTCCGCAATCGGCCGCAGGGCTGCGCCGCTTAATTCGCCTCCGCCAGATACTCCGCCAGCGCCTGCTGCTGGGATCTGACCGGGATGTATGGTTCGATCCACCATTCAGGAAATGGCTCGACCGGATGGCCGTCGTAAACATCGAGGATGCGGCGGATCATCGGCGCTACGACTTCCGAGCCCTCGCGTGAATGCGCCATCACGCCGGCGAAGGCGATCTCCGGGTTCTCCCGCGGACTGAAGGCGACGAACCAGGCATGTGGGTTGCCCGCCGTCTCCGCGGTGCCGGTTTTGCCGCAGAGCGCATAGGGCGCGCTGCGAAAGACAAACTCGGCCGTCCCCAAATCGCGCGCCGTCGTCACCATGCACATGCCGTCGCGCGCTACTTGCAGCGCCTCTGCGGCCAGCGGCATCGCCTCCCGCAGCGTCGGCTCGTTCAACAGGGCATAATCCGCCTCGCCCAGCCGCCCTCTGTGGCTGACGACGTAGGGTTGATACAGCCTTCCGCCATTCGCGATCAGCGCAGTCAACTGCGCCATTTGCAGGACCGTCGCCGTCACCTCGCCCTGACCAATGGCGTTGTTGATGGCGGCGGCCGGCTCGCGCGGTGGCGCCACCGTGCCCGCCGCTTCAATGCCCAGCCCCGCCAGACCGCTCGGCCGCCCGAAACCGAGCATTTCGGCATAACGCACTTGCATCATGGGATCCTCTCGGTACATCAGCGCGCCCATCTCATAGAAAAAGGGATTGCAGGAAGCGGCCAGCGCTTCAGGCATCGTCACCGGCCCGGTCGCCTCGCGGCCTTCCAGCAAGCGCCAATCGGTGCGCCAGCGCTCCGAATCGCCATATTCCGCGCCACTCCAAATGTAACCGCATTCAAATATCTCGTCCGGATCCCAAATGCCTTCAGACGCGGCCGCCAGGGTCGTCACAATCTTGTAGACAGAACCGGGCGTGTACTGCTCGGCCAGCGCCTTGTTGGTGAATGGCCCGCGAATGTCGCGATCCAGTCGCAAAATGGCGTTGCCGATGTTGTATGAAGTCTCCGGATTGAAGATATGGGGGTCGAAGCTGGGGTAGCTCGCCAGCGCCAGGATCTCCCCCGTATTCACATTGAGTGCGGCGATGGCGCCTCCGCCGGTGATCCCGCCCCAGTTGGGCACGGCGTAACTGACGGCGTCGGCCATCGTCTGCGCCACGATCTCCTGTAGATCTCTATCGATGGTCAAGCTGACCGCGCTGGGCGCTGAGCCGGGCGCGCCGGCCAACTCGCGAATAACCCGGCCGCCGCTTTCAACGAGCCGCAGATAACGCTGCGGCCTGCCAGCCAACTCATCTTCGTAAGACGCCTCGATGCCCGCCCGACCGACCAAGTCGCCGGCCGAGCGACCGCGCGCCTCCCATCGCTCGAGATCGTCAGCCGGCACCGCGCCGATGTAGCCGACCAGGTGGGTGGCGATGCCGTGGCCGTAATAACTGCGCGAATTGTAAGTCAGGACCTTGCTGAACAGGCCCTCCGTCCGCGTAATGGCGCAATCCGCCGCCAAAGCCTCGCGATACCTGGCATAACGCGCCGGGCCCATTTCGGCGACATGGAAGCGCGTCTCCGCCAGATAATTGGCGAAGAGCCCGCGCAAGTCGCTGATCTGCCGCAGCGTCGCCTCCGCCAGCGTCGCCAGGCAGTCTTCAACGTTGGGCATGTCTTGCTGGACCACATACAAGCTGTAAACTTCGCCGCCTTCTTCCGCCAGCAATTTGCCGTTGCGGTCGTAGATATTGGCGCGCCCCGGGAAATCGGCCCGTACGATCAGACGCGTTCGGCCCGACAAGCCTTCAAAGATATCCATGGACGACCAGGCGATCTTCCAGCCGTTTTCATTAACCAGGCGCATCACGCGCGCTTCATCGGCGATCTCGCCGAAGGTCGGCGATTCAATGACGATATCGTAATTGAGAATGGCGGTGGTCCCTTGATGCGCCAGAGCCCCGACCGTATGACGGACGCCGGCAAAGCGGATGACGCTGTGCGCATCCGTATACTGCTCAATGAAGCGCGGCAGCGGATAGAGCTCGTGGCTGCGCTGGGCGATCAGCGCATACATCGTCTCGTAATCTTCGCCGCTCCAGGCTTCTATGAAAGCCGCCAGCACAGCGGCCGGTTCTTCGCTGGTCGCCGCTGCCGCCGGGGCCGGGCTGGGCATGGAGGGCGTGTTGCTATCTCGCAGGAGCGCGGATTCACAAGCGCTCAACGCCAGCAAAACGCAGAAGAGGAAAACCGTCGCTAGTCTGGAAGTCGCGGCCATTTTCTGTTGGAACTTGTCGTCAGTCACGCGAAAGGCGCGGGACAGTTAATCGCATTATGCCTTTTGCCGCCGAGAATGGCAATTCGAGCGCGCCATATCGTTGCTCAGCCGGTGTGAAACCGACATACCCTATAGCGTAAAATGTCGTATTTTATCGTATTATTTCTCTCCGCCAACCCATCGGGGGCAAGCGCTTAAAATAGATGTACAGAATAAGCGAGACAAGGAGCGGCTTGATAAGTCGCCCTACATCGCATCCCCTTTCTTCAAGCAAACAGATCAATCTCAGTAAAACCAGGTAAGAAATTGAAATCTTACTATTAGAAGAACTGTAGGGGCGTTTCGCTGAAACGCCCGAAAAATGGAAACACCTCATTTGGCTTTCTCCGCGTTCTCTGTAGTTCATTTTTTGCGCGACTTACTTGCACTTACTTCTGTGCCCTTTGTGTCCTCTATGTGAAATAATAGAGTCCATCGCCCGGCCAGGCGTCGTTCGCCGCTTGACGCGCCGCGCGCAGGCCGGTAACTTCTTGCATCATCAATTTGCCGCTGGGAGAAATATGCAGGCGTGCCGACGCACAACATCCCAAGATGAGGGCTCGAGTCTCCTTGACCGCTACCGTGGGCATATTGGCGCCCTGGAGGCGACGATGGAGGCGCTTCCGCCGGGACAACTGGCCGACCGTTATCGACAATCGCTGGAGGCTGCGCTGGCTGGCCTGGCCGGTCAACGCGCCGAAACGCAAGCGCTCTTCGCGGCTGCCCTGGCCAAAGATGCTGATTTCGACTTGATGCGCGGCGAAGCGGCCCAAGCCCTCTCACGCGCTTATCAACGGCTCGTCCTGGAATCGCAAGACGCCCTGCCCGAAGCCAAGGCGCTTGAGTTGGGCATCGCGCTTTATACCATTCACATGCTGGTCATTCTATTCTGGCTCTACGATCGCTCGCCCGATCAAGCCTCGACCGGGAAGCTGATCCGCCTGGCGCATGAGCTGTTCAAGCTGCTGCGCCCGCTCTTCATCCTGCCGCTGATTCCGGGGGGCATCGCCAAGCTCGCCGCCATTGTGCTGCCCGAGCTCAGGCGACCGCTAGACGGCGCCGCTGCGCAAGACGACGCGCGGGATCGTCAGCATCAGGATTTCGATATCCATGGCGATTGACCAATTGTCGATGTAATACATATCCATCTCGCACATCTCATCAAAGGGCACATTGCTGCGCCCGCGCACCTGCCACCAGCCGGTCATGCCCGGCGTGATCTGCAGCCGGCGCCGGTGCCGCGCCTCATAAAGCTCAACTTCGCTCGGCGTCGGCGGCCGCGGACCCACCAGGCTCATCTCGCCCCGAAGGACGTTGATCAGATTCGGCAGCTCATCAAGGCTGCTGCGGCGCAGAAACCGGCCGACGCCGGTGACGCGCGGGTCATCAACGAATTTGGGGTGGCGCGGGTCCTCGCCCGATTCGCGCAGCATCGCCTCCTGCAAGGCTTCGGCGTTCGCCACCATACTGCGGAATTTCAACATCTCGAACTTCTGGCCGTCTTTGCCCACGCGCACTTGCCGATAAATGACCGGGCCTTTGCCTTCCAGCGCCAAAGCCAAGGAGACCAACAGGCTGATCGGCGCCCAGAGCGGAAAACCAGCGATGATGACCAGCATATCCAAGCCGCGCTTGAGCAATTGATTGGCGCGGCTGAATGAGCGATGCGCCCCGATGCCCAAGAGCGGAATGCCGTCGAGATTCTCCACCTGCACCTGGCGAATGTTCAACTGCATGATCTCCGGCACAATGCGCAGGTCGGTGTCGGCTTCGCGGCAAACTTCCGTCAATTCCTGAATCAAATCATAATGCTTCCAGCGAAATGTGATGACAACGGTGTCAATCATATGCTGCTTAATAATATCCGCCAGTTGCCCCGTGCCGCCCAGCGCCTCGACGCGCCCCATGCTGGCGGCGACTTTCTCCGCGTCATCGTCCAAAAAGCCGACCGGCTGATAACCGAACTCCGGCCGCGTCAGCATAATGCCCAGCAGCGAGCGCCCCACTTCGCCCATGCCCACTATCAGCACGCGGCGAATCCCGATGCCCTGGTGGCGCAAATACGCCAGTATCCAGCGGCGAATCAGGCGGGACAAGGCGCCGGTGAACAGGGTCAGCGCCGCCACATAAATCAGCATCAAACGGCTGGTCACCAAGGGCTGCAAGATGTAGAACATCGCCAGCTCAATAACGATGGAGACGGCCACGCTGCTGGCGATCAAATACACTTCCTCCAGCCAGGCGCGGCCGGCGATATTGCGGTACAAACCGTTGCGTTGAAAATTGAGCCAGATCAGGAGCGCGTAAACGGCGGCGAAAGGGATATAGGGGTCGAAGCCGCGCTCTAGCGGATCATAAGCCGGGAGGATGATCTGCAAATCGTAGCGCAAAATGTAGGCGGCGCCAAAGACCAGAAAAGCCGTGACCGCGTCAATGGCCGGCAAGAACCAGCGCGGTTCCAGCGTGGGGCGCTCTGACAATGTGCGATGCGTGTTCATGTGCTTTCGCCCGACGCGCTCGCTCCGGCAGCCGGCTTGCCGCCGGTCAAATGCGCTTCATTTGCTCTCAACGCGGGTCGCCTTTTCGCTCTCGCCGAGCGGGAGATCGCGCCAGGCCGCCTTGCGATAACTGGCCAAGGTTAATTCGGCCGTGCGCGCCCAACTGAACTGCTTCGCCCGTTCCAGGCCTTTCAGGCGCGCCCGTTCGCGCCACTCGCCGTTGCGCCGCAGGTCGGCCAGCGCCGCCGTCCAGCGCTCAATATCCTGGGGCGGCAGGCACATAGCTGCGGCCCCCGCCACCTCCGGCAAAGACGACGCCTCGGTTGTGATGACCGGCGCGCCACAGGCCATCGCTTCCAGCACGGGCAAGCCGAACCCTTCATAGACCGATGGATAGAGGAAGGCCTCCGCGCAATTGTACCAGAGCGGCAAGTCGGCGATAGGGATGAATCCCGCATGCTTGACGCTGTCACCCAGATTCAGCCGCTCAATGGCGGCGAAGGTATCTTGCGCCATCCAGCCGATGCCGCCGCCCAGGATCAGCGGCAGGCGCGCATCCCGCGGCAGGCGCGCATAAGCTTGCAACAGCGCCGGCAGGTTTTTTCGCGGTTCCAGCGTGCCGACGAATAACCAGAA
Organism: Chloroflexota bacterium; assembly: GCA_028875245.1. GTDB lineage: Bacteria > Chloroflexota > Anaerolineae > Aggregatilineales > Phototrophicaceae > UBA6055. The sequence goes on along the minus strand of JAPPEU010000059.1, from coordinate 55,097 downwards.
GCGATCGGGCAGATTCTGCTTGCGCCGGAAATGCGCGATATCCGCCTCCAGCAGCGGGCGAAAGGCGGCCTTGTCATAACCCAAAGGCGTCACGTCAATCTTGTCGGCCGGCAGCGCGAGGCGCTCGGTCAGATCATTCGCCGTGCTTTGACTGATGGCTAGAACGCGTCTTGCGCGGGCACAGGTCAAGGCTGTCATCGCGCGCAAATAAGCACGCCGCGCCGCGCTGAGCCGAGCGGGAAAGCGCAGGAAACTCAAATCGTAGACGGTGACGACCATGGGCGCGGTCAAAATCAACGGCGCGACAAAGGCCATCGCGTGATAGAGGTCGAAGCGCCGCAGCTGCCAGGGCTGCAGCGCCTGCTCCCAGACGATGCGCCGCCAGGGCTGCTCGGTATCCATGCGCGCGCGCGCCATGCTGACGCCGGGGAAGCTCGCGCTATTCGCCGCGCCCACCAGCGCCTGGAATCCCCAATCGGCGGGCGCCTGCATCGGCAGATGGCGCAGCAGATTGCTGATGTAGCCGTGGATCCCGGCCGAACGATAACCCGCGCGCCCCGAGAGCAGATGCGCGTTCAGTCCAATCCTCATGCCCATGAGTATAGCATATCCGTCCCCTAGCCCGCCCCAGCCCACTATGCGTAGGGACGGACCCTTGTCTCGCCCTACGAGCTCGCGCTATCGCTTGGACGGGCGTTTCAGCGAAACGCCCCTACAGACTCCTTTTGTGCGGATTCGTTATTTTGTGTGAGCCGAGTTGTTACTCGCGAGCGGCTGTGGCGAGTGTTTTGCGGTTCTCAGTAGAAGGCGGTTCATCGACAGATTCCGCTGGTTCGCCCGTATAACCTCATGCCCCCTTCCGCCTGCCAAAAATCGCCCTCGCCGATTATAATACCGTCCTGCATATTGGGATTCCTGCAATTGCAAACACCTATTCTCATCGCCGCATTCTACAAATTTGTGCCGCTTCCCGATTACCGGGAATTGCGCGGTCCTCTGCTGGACAGCTGCCGGCGGGTTGGCGTCCGCGGCACGATTCTACTCGCAAGCGAGGGTATCAACGCGACGATCGCCGGCGAGCGCGCGGCGGTGGAAGCGGTGCTCAATTGCTTGCGCGCCGATCCACGCCTGGCCGAGCTCACGATCAAAGAGTCCCTTCACAGCTGCAATCCCTTCGGGCGAATGAAAGTACGCCTCAAGCGGGAGATCGTCGCGCTGAAACAGGCGAATATCGACCCGAACCGGCAGGTCGGCGTCTATGTCGAGCCGGAAGACTGGAACCGCCTCATCGCGCGGGACGACCTGCTCTTGATCGATGCCCGCAATGACTATGAAGTGCGGATGGGCAGCTTCCCCGGAGCGCTGAATCCGGGCACGGCCGCCTTCCACGAATTGCCGCGCTACCTTGACGAGAATCTCGACCCGCGCCAACACAAGCGCGTCGCCATGTTTTGCACCGGCGGGATCCGCTGCGAGAAAGCGACTGCCTATCTGCTGGCTCGGGGCTTTGAAGCGGTCTACCACCTGCGAGGCGGCATACTGCGCTACCTGGAAAAGATCGAAGCGGCGGAATCGCTATGGCAGGGGGAGTGCTTCGTATTTGATGAACGGGTCTCGCTTGATCACAACCTGCAGAAGGGGCAGATTACGATCTGCGATGATTGCAAAAGCGCGGTCATCGTGACTGACGCGGAATGCCCGCGCTGCGGTTCACGCAACTTCCTGTGAGCGAATGCGGAAGCGCGTGCAGGAGAATCAGCCCGCCGCATCAAATGGACCTTGAGAAGTATTGGGACGGCCAGGCATCTTGCCTCTCTGTGAGTAATGAGTCTGATCCTGAGTGCGGCGCCTGCCGTGATGTGCTGTTTGCAATGTCAGTTGCGGTGTATGACAGCCAGATTGCGGATAAGACCTTCTGCTTTGACCGAGAGCGCAAGATGCCTCACTACTCCCTTTGTATCATAATCTGATGAAAAAGTAAAGAAACTCTAAGTATGAATTTTCTAACTTTTCAGGACTCTCGTCTGCAAGGCGCGCAGGCCTCGCTCCCCGCGATTGCAACATTTTCTGCGCGCCACAGGCAATCTCGCATAATTCAAGGATATGAATAACTCTCACAAAAGATTGTTCCCCTTTGAAGTTTTTTTACATAATTATCTGAATATTTACAAAGAATAGCGATACGAATTCCTTGCAGTTCGCCTGCCTAAGGCGCGATAAATTTCAGCGGGCGCCCGGCGCGGCGGCGGCGGCGCTCCGGCATATCCCGCCTCTACATCATAAAGAAGCTGGATTATAATAGACGCTGTAGTGAACGGTCGAAGGTCTAGTGTGGATGCAGATTGGAATCATATCGGACGTACATGCCGATTACGCTGCCCTAGAGGATGTGCTTGATCGATTTGCCAAACACCATCATGTAGACCAGATTTTGTGCGCGGGCGATTTAGTCGGGCGCGGACCTGACCCCGACCGCGTGGTCGATTTGATTCGCGCTCACGGCATCCCGGTGGCGCGCGGAAACCACGATGAATGGCTCTATGGGCTGCGGCAAGAGAACCGGCAATATCTACGCAGCCTGCCGCTCGATTGGCAAGGCGAGTTGGCAGGGGTGGCGGTGCACATGTGCCATGGCAAGCCCGGCAACAATATGTGGGGCATGTACCGCGATCACCTGTCGACAACCTATCTCAGAATGGTGCTGCGCTCGCTGAAAGCCGATGTCCTGGTCACCGGCCATACGCACCTGCCGCTGCACATGAAAACGAAATGGGGCTGCCTGGTCAACCCCGGCTCGCTTTACACCTTCAAGTGCGCGCGCGCCACCTCCCATACCTATGGCGTGCTCTCGCTGCCCGACTTCAACTTCCGCGTTTATGACGCCAACGCGCGCTGTGGCGAGCCGCCTCTTGATATCATATAGACGGCGCGTCCATGATTGTGGCAGGGGAGAGCCAATAGGTCGCTCGACGGAGTTTGGAGTGGCGAGAGGGCGAGACAAGGGGCGCCTCTACAGGTTTCGTATTTCCGGGCGACCATGCGCGTCCTGATGCTATCAAAAGCCTGTATTGTCGGCATCTACCAGCCGAAGCTCGAGGCGATCGCCCGTCACGGCGTCGATTTGACCGTGCTGACGCCGCCAGACTGGCGCGACGAGCGCGGCGCCAACGCCCTCGAGCGCAGCCATACCAGCGGCTATCAACTATGCGCGATTCCCATTCGCTTCAACGGCAATTTCCACCTGCACCACTACCCGACGCTGGGGCGGGAAATCCGCAAATGGCGGCCGCAAATCGTCCATATTGACGAAGAGCCCTACAATCTGGCGACCTGGCAGGCGCTGCGTCATGCCCGACGCCTGGGCGCGAAATCGCTGTTTTTCAGCTGGCAAAATATCCTGCGCGCTTATCCGCCGCCCTTCAATTGGGGCGAGCGCTGGACGCTCCGCAACGCCGATTATGCCCTGGCGGGCACCGACGCCGCTGCCGGCGTCTTGCGCCAAAAGGGATACAGCGGTCCGCTAGCTGTGATTCCACAATTCGGCACAGCGCCCGACTTGTTCCAGCCGGCCGGGATACGGCCCGAGCGCCCATTCACCATCGGCTACATTGGGCGCATCGTGCCGGAGAAAGGCTTGGAGATTCTGCTGCGCGCGGTCGCTGGTCTCGAAGGCGCCCCCCGCTTGCGGCTGATCGGCGGCGGCTCCGCCCGCGCTGAAACGGAAGCACTGGCGAATGCCCTCGGCCTCAGCGACCGGGTCAGCTTCAGCGGTCAATTGCCATCGCCTGATTTGCCCGGCGAATACCACGAGCTTGACGCCCTCGTCCTGCCTTCCTTGACCCGCCCAAACTGGAAAGAGCAGTTCGGCCGCGTCCTAGTCGAGGCGATGGCCAGCGGCGTGCCGGTCATCGGCAGTGACAGCGGCGCGATCCCCGGCGTTATCGCGGATGCCGGGCTCATCAGCCCCGAAGGCGATGTCGAAGCGCTGGGGTACGCGCTGCGCCAACTGCGCGATCAGCCCGGCCTGCGCGCTGACCTGATTGAGAAAGGCCGGGCGCGTTTCCTGGCCCATTTCACCCACGAGCGCATCGCCGAAGCGACTGTCGCGGTATATCGTGAAATGTTGAATTAGTCAGCGCTACGTGATATCAAGCAAAAAATGACAGTGGCCGACAGCGAAAAACAAACGCCAACATAGTGCGGTTGCTGTAGGGGCGAGACGGTGGCTCGCCCGCTCTTGACCCAAAATCTCCATAGCAATTTTCGCATGATCAACTGAAAGCTACTGCTGTACTTTGAATTTGGAATTCAAGCCCCCGGCGAAAACTGACGCAGCCGCCGGATGAAATCGACGCTCTCCAGCTTGCGCTCCAGCAGATGCACGATGTAACCCAGCATGATCCGCTCGGCGCTGCTGTGCTGCTCAGGGCTGATGCGCAGGCTGCCCACTCGCTCATAGGCATCGGCGCTGCGCTGCAGATGCCGCAGCAGCTTCAACGTGACAAAGTCAATCTCGACCAAGCGCGCTGACACCAGGGGCGCCGCCGCCCGGCTGACGACGCCGCCCTCCTCGTGGCTGAACCATTGCGGCTCCGGCTTGAGCGCCTCGCGGCTGATGACACACTCGTTTAACTCGGGCCGAAAGCCCGCCATGTCTAGCAGCTGCAGCTCAAAGAAGCGCGCCGCCAATCGCGGATCATCGGTCTCGGCGATGCGCGCCAGCGTCTGATGCAGCAGCGTGAAGAGATCGCCACCGGCTTCCTCCTCATCTGCCGTGAAGCGATCGAGCAGCTCGGCGACATAATTGGCGTAGGCGCCGCGCCGCAAATCCTCGCGCAAGCCCAGATAGGGCTCGATCAGCTCCGCCTGCGTCAGAATGTCAAGGTTGCGCCCTTTGTGGATGAGACAGTCGCTGCGGGCGAAGAGCTCGACGTGCCCGCTGACCTTGGCGCTCGGTTTGCGCGCGCCCTTGGCGATGGCGCGGATCTTGCCATGCGCCGGCGTGAACAGCGTCAGCAGCCGATCGGCTTCGCCGAAATCGCGGCGGTTGAGGACGATGGCTTGGGTGCGGAATTGGCGTGGCGGCATGGCACTGTGTTCATTGCCTGCCGCGATTATGGTATACTGTTGCGGCGCGCGCAAGCATGAGCCAGGGTAACACAATGAGCGAGACGACTGAATTCCGACTGCCGCTGGAAGCCATCCGCGCCTATTGCAGTCAGCATCCCATACGGCGTCTCTCGCTTTTTGGCTCCGCCCTGCGCGCAGACTTTGGTCCGGACAGCGATATTGACATGCTGATTGAATATGCGCCGGAGGCGAAAATCGACGCTTATGCAATCCTGCGGCAACAAGCGGACTTATGCAAACTGATTGGACGGCCCGTGGACCTGGGCACGCCACAGTCCCTCAGTCCTTACATTCGCCAGGAGGTAATCGACAGCGCCGAGCCGCTCTACGATGTCGGCGGCATCTATCCCAGCAGGAGCAAGCCTATGCCGAAAAAGCCGGATAAAGACCGCCTGCGCCTGCTGCATATGCGGGACGCGGCTGAGAAAGCCCGCCGTTACGCCGCCGGGCGGACCCGCGCCAATATCGAGGATGATCAAATGCTAGAGTCGGCATTGGTGAGAGAAGTCGGGCTCACTGGCGAAGCCGCCAACCATGTCAGCGAAGAAACGCGGGCGCTGGCGCCGGAAATCGACTGGGGGGATATCGTCGGCATGCGCAACAACCTGGTCCACGCATATTGGAAAGTCAATTATGATGTGCTGTGGGAAGTCATCACCGATAAACTGCCGCCGCTGATCACCGAATTGAATCGTCTGATTGAAGCCAAGTATGGAGCGCAAAATGACTGACTCGGCCGACAAGAGCGCCAAGGAAAAGCCCGAAATCACCGAAGAAGCGCCCATCATCACATCCCACCAGCTTGAGCTCGCCGACAGGACGCTCAAATACAGCGCGACTGTCGGCAAGATGCCGCTCAAAGACGAGAAGGACAAAATCGCCGCCCAGATCTTCTACACCGCCTACACCCTCGACACAGACGGCGACCCCGCCGCTCGGCCGCTGATCTTCGTCTTCAACGGCGGACCCGGCTCGGCATCCATCTGGCTGCACATGGGCGCGCTCGGGCCCAAGCGCGTCGACATGGGCGCGGAAGGCTTTATGCCGGCGCCCCCCTACAAGCTCATCGACAACACCCACACCTGGCTCGACCTGGGCGACCTCGTCTTCATCGACCCAGTCGGCACTGGTTATTCGCGCGCGAGCGACCCGGCCGACAACGAGAAATACTGGGGGCTTGAAGCAGATCTGGCAGCGGTCGGCGAGTTCATCCGCCTCTATCTCTCGCGGGAGAAACGCTGGACCTCGCCGCTTTATCTGGCCGGCGAGAGCTATGGCACGACGCGCGCCGCCGGGCTGGCCGGTCACCTCATCGACCGCGGCATCGCCTTCAACGGCGTCGTGCTCATCTCGACCGTGATGAACTTTCAAACCCTGCGCTTCACCAAAGCCAATGACCTGCCCTACACGCTGTACCTGCCCAGCTTTTGCGCGGCCGCTCATTATCATGGGCAGCTTGACGATGACTTGCAGAAGCGCGACTTGCGGGAATTGCTGCGCGAGGTGGCCGATTGGGCGGAGGCCGATTACACGGTCGCCCTGGCCAAAGGCGATCGCATGAACAGCGATGAACGCGACGCCATCGCCGGGCGCCTCGCGCGCTACACCGGCTTGTCGCAGCGCTTCATCCTGGGCGCTGACCTGCGCGTCAATATCATGAGCTTCTGCAAAGAACTGCTGCGCGACGAGAAGCGCGCTGTCGGCCGTCTCGATTCCCGCTTTGTCGGCATCATGGCGTCGGCCGAGGGCGCGACCTTCGATTTCGACCCCTCGATGAACGCCATCACGCCGCCCTACACCGCCGTCTACAATCAATACGTGCGCGAGCAGCTGGGTTACGAAACCGACCTCAACTACGAAATCCTCAGCTTCAAGGTCAACGAGAATTGGAAGTACCAGGGCGGGCAATTCCCCGATACGAGCGAGGGGCTGCGCGCCGCCTTCGCCAAGAATCCTTTCATGCGCGTGCTGGTGGCGCAAGGTTATTATGACCTGGCGACGCCCTTCCAGGCCGCCTATTACTCACTGGCCCACATGGGGCTGGACGCCAGCCTGCGCGGCAACATCAGCATTAGCGAATACGAAGCCGGCCACATGATGTATGTGCACGAGCCGTCTCTGGCCAAGCTGAAAGCCGATGCCGCCGATTTCATCCAAGCCTGACCTTCTCCGATTCAAAATGTAGGGGCGACTTATCAAGTCGCCCGCGCCCAACTCCTGATGTGATCAACGGGCGACCTGGTAGAATCTGTTGAAGAATGTCCTCTGTTGCAGAATTGCACTCATTTTCACCACAGAGGAAAGAAGGAAACACAGAGAACACAGAGACAATTTGCTGCGCTTTGTGTCGGTTTTTATTTAATTTCTCTCGTAGAAGCAGAGTTTTCCGACACCATCGAAACGATTCTATTCAAACAGAAAACTCTGTGCCCTCTGTGAATTCTCGGTGTACTCTGTGGTAAAAGCTATACGGTGTCCGCTACAGGGAAAATCTGCGTGATTTTCAACAGACTCTGGTAGGTCGCCCCTACGGGTCCTGGTACGGGCGGGTTCGTAATGTTGTGAGCGACTAAGCGTGATTTGCGACGAGCTGCAGTGAATCTAGCGCGCCAGGCTCATTCCCCATAATGCCGCATGATATCCATCCACATCACCAGGCCGCGCCACTCAGCGAATCGTTCATAATGCGCCTTGATCTCGGCCGCGCTCCCCTTGACGCCGCCGTTGCGCAACTCCGCGAACATGGCATGAGCAGCGGTGTCGATGGCGATTTTGTCGAAATGCCCATACATGCGCGCCAGCGTGCCGGCGGCATAATCGCCGAAGCCCTTTAAGGACTTCACCGCGCGATAAAAGTCGGCGCCATCAAGGTCGAGCCAGGCTTCCAGATCAATCTCGCCATCCGCGATCTTGCGCGCCAATTCGTGCAGGTAAGGGCTGCGATAACCGGCGCGCACCCGCTCGGCAAAGTCATCAAAGTCCAGCGCCGCGATGCGCTCCGCCCGCGGGAATGCCTGACAATCTTCGACAGAGGGATGCGGCTTGCCCAAGCGGCAAAGCTGTCGACACATATTGACCGTCTGCGACCAGCTGCAATTGGTCGTCAGCAGCACTTTGGCCAGGTCTTCCCAGAGGCTGGGCGCGATCAGGATGCGTCCGCGGCGCCCGGCTTCCAGCCAGCCATAACCCGCATGCGCCGCCATCGCCTTGTAGAAGTCGCTCAAGTCCAGTTCTGTGTTGAGCATGGTCCTGACCGCCGCCGTCAGTTCGGCGCGCAAGTCCGCTGTCAGCCGAGCGCAATCGGGGCTGAACACATAGACGCCGCCGGCCGCCGCGGTCATGCGCAGCCGCAGCACAACGCCGGCCGCGCTCTGGTAGGTGTACAGAAGCGTCCCGCTCGCGCCATCCCAGCGGAAGGGCGGCAGCATCAGCCAGCCATGACTGAGAACGGTGCGCTCGAAGTCGAATTGTGGCGCTGTTGGAATGATGAAGCCGGTGTCGTTCACGCCGGCATTTTATCAAGCACGTCTTGGATTTGCCGCAAGTGGTTGAGGCCGTGCTGGGCGTAGGCGAAAGCCAGCCGCTCCAGATTCATGTCCGGCCGGTCGGGACTGGAGCCGATGCCGACCTTGGCCCATTCTTCTTCGCTCAGGTTCTCCAACAGGATGGCCCAACGCGCCTGCAAGCCCTCCAGCAGCTTCAGCGAATACTCAATGTCGGCGTCCTTGGCGTCCGGGTATTCGGCGATGGCGTTTACATCATAGGCGGTGAACTGGAAACGCGGGCTGGTCAGAATTAGCTTGAAGCGGCGGATGCAGACCATGTGCGTATCGGCCAGGTGGTGGATGTTTTGAGCAATGGTCCATTCGGGCGCGTTGTAGGCGGTGGTCAGTTGCTCGGCGCTCAAGCCCGCTGCCAATTCGCGCAGTTGGGCCGGCAGTTGGCGGATGGCTTCTATCGCTTCGGCTCTTGTTTGCATGGTGAGGCTTTCTCCTTGTCAAGCAATAGATGGATGCCCGAATTGTAATGCCGCTTGCCTGGCAATCCAACCATTCAGTTGCGGCAAATCGCGGTGAATTGTTGGGGCGAGCCATTAGGTTGCCCATTGGCTGAATAATACGATGCGCGCGGGAGGGGAGCCCATACAGATTCTTGGCCTCCGCTGCTGCGACATGTGATTACAAAAAAACTCTGTGCCCTCTGTGTCCTCGGTGGTAAAAATATATCTACCAGCTCGGTAGTGAAAGGCCCGCCCATGCCACCCGCGCCTGATATCGTCGGCATCGGCGTCTGCACGCTCGATCATCTGGTGACCGTGCCGCGCATGCCCAAACGGAACGAAAACATGGCGGCCCTCAATTATGATCGGCAGCCCGGCGGCCTGGCCTCCATCGCCTTGATCGCCGCCGCCCGGTTGGGGGCGCGCGCCAAAATCATCGCCCGCATCGGCGAGGATGACACCGGCGCCTATATCCGCCGCGTTCTGCAGGACGAGGGCGTCGATGCATCGCAGCTCCTGCTTGAGCCGGGCAGCGAGTCTCATGTGTCGGTGATCCTCGTGCACGAAGCCAGCGGCGACCGCAGCATAATCACCCGCCCGCCGACCGGAAAACCGATAGCCGCGAGCGAATTCAGGCGCGAGGACATCAGCGCCGCGCGCGTTCTCTTCATCGACGCGCTGAACGACGCCACCATGCAAGCCGCCCGCTGGGCGAAAGAGGCGGGCATGACCGTGCTGCTGGACCCGAGCCTTCCCTATCAGGAGATCAAGCCGCTTCTGCGATTCGTTGATGTGCCTATCGTGCCGGAATACTGGGCGCGCGATTTAATGCCCGATGAGCCGCCGGCGGCCGTGGCCGAGCGCCTCCGCGACGAGGGCGCCCAAATCGCTGCCGTCACCCTGGGCGAGCGCGGCGCGGTGGTGGCTTGGGAGGCGGGAACGCAGGCCTTCCCCGCTTACGAAGTCGATGTGGTCGATACGACCGGCGCCGGCGATGCCTACCACGGCGCTTTTTTGTACGCGCTCTTGCAAGATTGGGATGTGCCGCGCATGGCGCGCTTCGCTTCCGCCGTCGGCTCGCTGAATTGCCGCGCGATGGGCGGGCGCAACGCTCTGCCCACCCGAAGCGAGGTCGATCAATTCCTGGCGCGGCAAGGGTATTGAGTCAAATTGCCATGCCCGACAAGTTTTCTTATAGATATCCAAAGAGTGAGAATAACGTTATATGCTGGTATAAGCTGATTAAGACTTGCGATTCCGTCCTGTTCAAACAAGAAAAAGTGATATACTAGCTACGCGAGAATCGAAGAGAAGGAGCAGTTAGCATGAACAAAGCAGAATTAATCAGTTCAATCGCTGATCAGTCCGGGTTGAGCAAAACGAAGGCCGGTAGAGCGTTGGAAGCGTTTACCGATTCCGTTGAGGCTGCGCTGAAAGGCGGCGACCGGGTCTCCCTAGTTGGCTTCGGCTCATTTTCCGTCGACAGGCGCGAGGCTCGCACGGGCCGCAACCCCCGCACCGGCGAGGAGATCCAGATTGCCGCCAAGAATGTGGTCAAGTTCAAGCCGGGCGCCGGCCTGTCCGAGGCGGTGAATTAGCGCTGATATTCAGCATGCAGGGTGATGGGCAAACCTGAGCCCGTAGACAATTGAAGACTTCCTGACAGCCTGCTGCATATAAACGGCGGGCTGTTTTTCTGCGCCTTCCTGTTAGCAGACCAACACAAATCCCGCGCCCGAATCATTTCCAATTCGGCGTCGGGCGTCTCGACGAGACGCTCCCGCAGTTTGTAATCTGGGCCGCGGAGATTGGGGACTGTGTCAGCAGAGCCCGCAGGTGCGCAGATAATTCAGAGAGGCGCTTAAGGCGGCGCGGCGCTCGCGCTCAGAGCCGGCCGGGCGCCCGTCCAGGACCAGCCAGCCTGGATAATTCATCTTTCGCAGCGCAGCGGCAATGGCCTGGAAGGGCAGCTCGCCGGCGCCGGCCAAGGCGCGGCCGCTGTCCGCCAGGTAGATGACGCTGATCGCTTCCGCGTGATTTGCGAGGCTGGCCGGCAGATCCGCCTCCTCCAGCGCCATATCGCAGGTGTTGGCGGCAAGCATGATCTTGGGATGATGGTCAACTTCGCGGCGGAACATGGCCGCTTGGTCCAGCCGCGTCAGAAATGCCGTCTCGGCGCGGCAGCGCGGCAACAGAGCGAGCGCCGCGTCCATGGCCTCCGCCAGATCGGAAAAGCCGCGCAGCAGCCATATCAGCAATTCCTTCTGCAATTCCATGGCCGAGGCGAATGGCGTCAGATCGGGCATATCGCTCGCGCCAAAATGCGGCGTGAAAGTCACATATTCCGCCCCCAGGTCAAGCGCGCAGGTCAAGGCTTCCCGCAGTTGGTCATTCGCCCGGCGGCGGCGCTCGATATCAGCCGAGACCCAGCCATCGGTCGCGCCCATGTTCAGTCCGCTGGCGACCAGGCCCTGCGCCCGCAGCCCCTCGTCGATCTCATCAATGCGCTCGTCAAGCCCGGCCGCCTCAAATTCGACGCCGGCCAAGCCCAGCTCCCGCGCCAGCGTCAAGCGCTCATCCAGGGCGGCGCCCGGCAGCAATGCCTCGCGAATCGCCAGCTTCGCCATCCCTTAGCCCCTCACCTTGGGCACAGCTTTGAGCACATCGGCAATCAAGTCATCCGTGCTCAAACCCTCGGCCTGCCCCTCGAAATTCAGCAGAATGCGGTGACGCAGCGAGGCCGGCGCGACCGCGGCGACATCATCAAAAGAGACGTTGCTGCGCGCTTCCAACAGGGCGTTGATCTTGGCGCCGATGATCAGGGCTTGGGCGCCGCGCGGGCTGGCGCCGTAGCGGGCATACTGCTTCAGAAGCGGCGTCGCCTCTTCGCTTTCCGGGTGGGTGGCGACGATGATGCGCGCCACATATTCGCTGACGTGAGTCGGGATCGGCGTGCTCAGCGCAAGCCGGCCCATGCCAATCACCTGCGCGCCATCCGCCGCCGATTCCGCTTGCGGCTGCTCGACGCCGGTCGTCCGTTCCAGGATTGTGATCAGCTCGCTCACTTGGGGAAAGGGCATATTCACCTTGAACAGGAAGCGATCCAACTGCGCCTCGGGCAGGGGATAGGTGCCCTCCATCTCCAGCGGATTCTGCGTCGCCAGCACAAAGAAAGGCGCATCCAGGTCATAACGCCGCCCGGCGACGGTGACCGTCTTCTCCTGCATCGCTTCCAGCATGGCCGATTGCGTCTTGGGCGTGGCGCGGTTGATCTCATCGGCCAGGACAAGATTGGCGAATATCGGGCCGGCTTGAAAGCGGAATTCGCGCCGCCCGTCTTCCGTCTCTTCCAGGATATCGGTGCCGACAATATCGGCCGGCATCAGATCGGGCGTGAATTGAATGCGGGAAAACTTGAGATCAAGCACATCGCCCAGCGTGCGAATCAACATCGTTTTGCCCAAACCGGGTACGCCCTCCAAGAGGGCATGACCGCCGGCCAGGACGCAGATGACGACGCTGCGCACCACATCGCTTTGCCCGACGATTACCTTGCCGACTTCCCGCTCGATATCGCGAGCGATCTCGCCGAACCGCTCCAACCCGATGTCTTCCGCTATTGCTTCGCTCATGGTCTGGCCGCCTTGCCGCGTTGATGGTCTTGTCGCGTCATTATAGCGGCAAAAGCTCGCTGACCGTGAGACGGGAATTGCAAACGCCCGGCCACGCAGCGTGGACAATTTTAGGGGCGAGCGATCCGCTTTGTCTGCGCGCGGCATCGGGCGCCCGCCAGCGCGCAAAAATTTAGGGGCGAGCCATTGGGTCGCCCATGCGCCCAACGCAGAATGGCTGTCCATACTATAATCACCGGCATGGACAAAACGAAGCAGGAGCGTCCCAAGGGCGCGCATGAGACGCGGTCCAAACTTTGGCGCGATAACTACGCCATTCTCATGCCGGACGCGCCGAACAAAGACCAGAAGTCGCGCCTCGGCTTCTACATCGACTGGCTGTCTGAACAAGGCCGCGCCTGGTATCAGCCCGACCTGGGCGCGTACCGCGATTATTTGCTGTTTCGACGCGCGCGCCTTGATCGACAGGGCAAGAGCAAGCCGGCGACGCTCTCGCCGCAAACGACGCTCGCGCACCTGGCGACCATCCGCGGCCGCTACAGCCAACTGACGCGCAGCAACGATGTGCGCGACTTGCTCTTCGAGCTGGCCAATCCGGAAGATTCCGAAGCCGAGCAGCGCGCCTTGGTCGATGAATTCTTCATCCGCATGATGAACGACCTGCACCCGGCCAGCGCGCCCGTCAAGCTGGTTGAAGCGCAAGACATCGCCGATAGCGAGCACCTGCGCCTCAAGCCCTACCAGGTCAGCGCCCTGGTGCAAGCGCCCGGCATTACCAGCCTGCGCGGACTGCGCGATACCGCCCTGATGACCCTGATGGTATGCAGCGGCATCCGCGCGGCCGAGGCGGCGGCCCTGCGCGTGGACGACCTGCGGCAGCATCTCGGCGGCGAACTGTCGCTGCGTGTGCGCGAAGGCAAGGGAAACAAGCAGCGGCTCATTCCCTATGGCCCCCTCGACTGGTGTCTGATGTATGTCGATGCCTGGCTGCGCGAAGCCGGCATCAAAGCCGGGCCGGTCTTCCGCGGCATCCGGCGCGGCGGGGTAACCGTGCGCGGGGAAGGCATCGGCGCCTGGACCGTCAACGACATCATGAACAGCTACCCCATCAGCATCGACGGCGCGCTCCGCCTGGTCAAGCCGCACGACTTGCGTCGGACTTATGCTCGCAATGCTTACGACTTCGGCATGGACCTCGAGCGCATCCGTCAGAACCTGGGGCATACCAGCTTACAGACGACGCAAACCTACATCGGCGCGCTCGACGGCCGCGATCGTCACCCGCCCAATATGTTCAGCCCGCCGCATGACGCGCAGAGCCTGGCGCTGCTGACGGGCGCGGCGATTGCCTAGAAAGCTGTCAATTCAATAGAGATGTAGGAACGAGCCATTGGGTCGCCCGCTGAGGGCCGCCTTAGGCGCTCGCCGCTTCGTCGGCCGGAATCTCCAGCTCAATCGCCTGCTTGATCAACTCGCGGAACGACGGCTCAGGCAGCGCGCCCGGCTGCATGAAAATCAGCTTGCCCGCTTTGAACACGGCAATCGTGGGGATGCTGCGAATCTGAAAGGCCTGGCTCAGCCCGGGGTTGGCGTCGGTATCGACCTTGACCACGCGGATCTGCCCGGCGTATTCGCCAGCCAGCTTCTCGAGGATTGGGCTCACCTGGCGGCAGGGACCGCACCACTCGGCCCAGAAATCCACCAGCACCGGCAGCTCATGCGATGCCAAGATCGCTTCCTGCTCGAAGTTGGCGTCGGTCACATCCAGCGGCTTATCCAGCGCGGGCGGGGCTGCCTCTTTCTCGATGAGCGCCTCGCGCTCTTCGGGCGGCAGGTCGGCAGTGATGGCGTCCTTCAGTTGGCTGATGGTATCGGGCAGGTCGCTGGCCCAGGGGCGGGAACGCCGAAAGCGGACCTCTCCCCGGTACAAGCCAATCAGCAGCGACCGGTTCTGATAATCAAAGCGCCCGGCCAATTTGGTGAAGACGGAGGGGTCGACGCGCCCGAAGACGATGCCGGCTTCTTCGTCGGCGGCTTTGTCGAAGGCGGTCTTGAAGTCGCTTCGCAGCTTGTCGGCGCCATCGGAGATGAGAATCAGCGCGGCGGCGTCGCCAATGTAGGCCTTGAAGTTGCTGTCTGTGAGTGTCTGTATTGACATCATCTGTCTTTCTTTAGTGAATTGAAAGGCGCAATCTTGGATTTGAATTCCTAAAGCGAATCTGCCTAAACGTGTCTGAGATATTCAACATGATTTCTCATCTCGTCCGGGGAATACCTGCCGTGCATCCAAATGAGAAAACGGACCCATGTGCCGACTGCCTGGCGATCTTTTCGCGTTCCAATGACTATTCCAGCGTGGTTAATGCCTGACTTTGCCAGTTTCACATAATCGTCATCCATCGTACAGATGCAGCGCCCCAACTGGGTAGCCAACGCGAGATGGTTTTCATCAGAATCGCCACGGAGTTCCAATCCTTTAACGGTAACCGTATCAATGCCTCGGCGCATGAGTTCCCGCGCTATAACAACCGGCATGTGCTCATCGAGGTAATACCGTAGACTTTGGTCTGCCATATCCCTCTTTCGCTAGCCTATCGAAGGTTTCGAACTGGAGTTGAATGTCGGCGTCAATATATGCTGTGTTCTTATCGTAAAATTCGAAGGCCGCTTCAACTTGCTCAAGCGCAATATCAAATTCTGCAGCAGTCTCCGGCTTTGAACATTCCCCGAATCGAGCTGAAATTATGATGTCCGTAACTCGGAGACCCGTCCCTTCTATGCAGGGGCGACCACCACGGATCCCTGGCTTGCTCGTTATGCCCGGAGTTATGATTATGTCCATTTCCAATTGCCTCCAACTCGGGAATACAGTGCCGAAAGTAAACAGTGCCGCGCCTGCAAAAGCAGTGTAGGGCGCCGCTAGATTGACTGCGTTTCGGCGCGCTCTTTCATTTCCGCTTCCCGCTCGGCTGCGACCTCGGCGTCAATCTGCGCCAGCACCTCTTCGCTGAAATCGGCGACGACAGTCGGATTGCCGTCGTCATCATATTTTGTGATGCGATAGGTGCCCGGCTTGGCTTTGCCCGCGGCGAAATCCGCGACCTGTTTCAAGCTTTCGTCCAGTCTTTTTCCGAAGTCGCTCATGCTTTTCATTCTCCGTAGGGTAGTGTACCCTTTTCGGTTGAAATTAGGCAAATTGCATCCACCTAGCAGTCTGTAGGGGCGAGCCTTGGCTTGCCCATCGGTGATTTGACAGTGGGCGACTCAAGAGTCGGCCCTACAAAATCTTACGTATTTGGGGTTGATGATATAATTTGAGGATCGGCTCAAAAAATTTCAACCGAATTCGATACACTGCCCGCCGTCTTCGTTAGCCCGCCATGCGTTCAATGTACTCCAGGCTCTGATGGCGGAAGTAGGAGTCATAGAGCGTGGCGTAGTGGCCGCCACCGGCCATCAGCGAATCATGCGTGCCCGACTCGATGATCTCGCCCTGCTCCAGCACGATGATGCGGTCGGCATGCTGAATCGTCGACAGGCGATGCGCGATCACGATTGAGGTGCGGTCGCCCAGCAGCGTATCCAACCCCTCTTGTATCAGCGTCTCGGTCAGCGGGTCGACGCTCGCTGTCGCCTCATCCAAAATGAAGATCGCCGGATCTTGCAGCAGCACGCGCGCGATCGCCACCAGTTGGCGCTGCCCCATTGACAGGTTGTTGCCGCGCTCGCCGACCTGCGTCGCCAGCCCTTCTTGCAGGCTGACCAGCCAATCGCCCCGCCCGACCTGGTTCGCGACGGCGATCACCTCGTCATCGCTCGCTTCCGGCTTGCCGTAGCGGATGTTGTCCATCACCGTGCCGTCGAATAGAAAGGGCGTCTGCGTCACCACACCCAACTGCGAACGATAGCTCGACAGGTTGAAGTAGCGAATGTCTACCCCGTCTATCAGCAGACCGCCGCCTTGATATTCGTAGAAGCGGCTGATCAGCTTGGCGATGCTCGACTTGCCCGAGCCGGTATGCCCGACCAGCGCCAAGGTCTCGCCCGGGCGGATGCGCAAGCTGAAATCTTTCAGCACCTGCTCGCCCTCGTTGTAGTGGAAGTCCATGTTGACGAACTCAATCTCGCCCTGGAGCTGGTCCACCAGGTCATCGGCCTTCTGTTTGACCAGCGCCTCCGCGTCAACCAGGGCGAAGACGCGTTCACCGGCCGCCAGCCCCAGCTGAAACTGGCTCCAGAAGGACGAGATGCTCGTCAGCGGGAACCAAATCATGCCCATGCCCTGTATGAACAAGAACCACTCGCCCGCCGTCAAGATGCCCTGCTGCGCCATGTTGATGCCGAACCAGACCACCGCCGCCACGCCGATGCCGGCAATCGTGGCCAGGATCGGGAAGATGCTGCCGAAGACGAAGCCGTTGATCTTCTCGACTTCGTAGGACTCCTGATTGACCGTCTTGAACTCGTCGTAAATCATTTGCTCGCGGCGGAATGCCTTGGCCACGCCGATGCCGCTGATCGACTCCTGAATATGGGCGTTGACCGTCGCCAGTTGCCGGCGAGAGTTCGTCACCGTCCGCCGCGCCACCGTGCGGAATTTCAGCGCGGTGTAGACGATGAAGGGGATAATCGACATCAGCACGAAGGTCATATTCACATTGACCGTGAACAGGTAGATGATCAACAGGATGACCAGCAGCAGGCGGCTCATCAGGTTGATGCTCAAGCGTACGGTCTCGGAAAATGCCTGCGTATCGGAAAGCACGCGGCTGACCACCCTGCCGGTGGAAAACTGATCGTAGAAGGACATATCGCGCTCGGTCACGGCATTGAAGGCGTCCTCGCGCAGGTCCAAGGTGACATCGCCCACCGCTTCCGCCGACAGCCACTGACGGACCATATTGGCCACCCAGCCGGCGCTCGCCGCGACGCCCAGGATGAATGCCGTCCCAATCGGGTCAAATGCCTCCGGAGCGAATTGCAGCTGATCCAGCGCTTGCGATACCACCACCGGCAAAATCAAATCCATCACCGAACTGAGAAAGACGACCAGGCCAACCATGATCATCTTCCAAAGATGGGGCTTGAAGTAACCCAAAATGCGCTTGACCAGCGCCCAATCGGAATATTGGCGGTCGTAATCTTCGGCGTCCAAGCCGTCCATGATGAAGCCCATCAGGCGCCTCCTCCCGCTGCCATCTGCCCGACAGGCGTTTCAACCGTGCCATATCGGGCGAATATGCGGCGATAATGATCGGAACTGCGCAGCAATTCCTCGTGTGAGCCATTGGCGATTGAGCGGCCGTTTTCCAGCACGATGATGCGGTCCGCCCAGCGGATTTGCGACAGCCGATGCGTAATCAGGATCGTCGTCCGGCCCTCCTGCGCCCGCCGCATCGCCTTTTGGATCTCGTCTTCGGTCGCGCTGTCGATCGCGCTTGTCGAGTCGTCCAGTATCAGGATGCGCGGCTGCCGCAAAAAGGCGCGCGCCAATGCCAGCCGCTGCCGCTGCCCGCCGGACAGGGTTACGCCGCGCTCGCCGATTTCGCTGTCGTAGCCATCGTTGAAGGACATGATGAAGTCATGCGCCTGCGCTTCTCGGGCCGCGTCTTCGATCTCTTCCCGCGTCGCCGCCTGCACGCCAAATGCGATGTTCTCGGCGATTGAGCGCGAGAAGAGAAAGATGTCCTGCTCGATCTTGCCCATCTGTGAACGCAGCCGATCCAGATTCCAAGCGCGCACATCGACGCCGTCGATCAAGACGCGCCCTTCATCGACATCGTAGGTGCGGCTGACCAATTGCGTCAGCGTCGATTTGCCCGAGCCCGTCTGCCCAACGATGGCGACCGTCTGCCCCGGTTCCACCGTGAAGGACACATCCTTCAGCACGGTGCTGCCATGGAACTTGAAAGTTACATGATCAAACTCGATCGCGCCTTCCACCGCCGCGCTGTGCCCGGCCAAATTCTCGTCGATATCAGCGCGCTGGTCGATCAACTCAAGGATGCGGCGCGCGCCGGCGATGCCCAACTGAATCATGCTGATCGAAAACAGCGAGATAAAGACCGGGAAGGAAAGCACCTGCATCAAGCCGGCAACCGCGATGATGTCGCCGATGCTGAGGATGCCGCGCCCATGCAGGTTCAGGCAGTGCAGGAAGAAGAAACCGAAGGCGATGCCATACATCAACAGGGGCAGATAAGCCGCTTCGATCTTGCCCTGCTGCACGAAAAAATCGCGGAACTTCCCGGCGTTGCGCTGGAATTTCTTGCGCTCTTCAATCTCTTGCGCCGCCACCTTCACGATCTCAATGCCGCTGATCGTCTCCTCCAGCCGGGCGCTGAGCGTGCCGTATTGCATGCGCTGCTGCATCATCACCGGCTCGAGCCGGCGCATGTAGCGGCGCACGACGATGACATAAGTGATGACAAAGAGCACCGGCACCAACAGCAGCTCCAGATTGATAGCGGCGATGTATATCATCGGCACGGCGAAACCCAGCACCATATCAAAAATGAACATGATGCCCGGGTGGATCACAAAATTGAGCTGCCGCACATCGTCGGTGGCGCGCGCCATGACATCGCCGACGCGCTGCTGATCGTGGAAGGTCTGGCTCTTGCCGAGCAGGCTGGCGTAGAGCTCGTGCCGCGAATCGCGCTCGACGCGCGTCGACAAGATGACCATCGACATCGAGCCCATCAGCGAAAACAGGCCATCGGAAACCGACAGAATCAGTACCGCCAGGCTGACCGCGATGACCGCCTGCGCGCCGCCGCCATTTATGATGAGTTCCGCCCCCCGGCCAAACATCACCCGCGCCCCGGAGAAGGTAATATAAGTCAGGGCGAAGCCGACCAAACCCACAAAGAAATACAGCTTGTGTTCAACACAATGCGAGATGATCCAACGCACGGGACCGCTGCGGTTGTATTCCCACAAGCCTTCAACTGAAAACTCGCTTTTCTGGTTCAATGTTTGCTCCTGTGATTGGCTAAATCTCGAACATTAGTTCAAGGGCAAAAGAATGTACACGAGTTGCCCCCGCTGCGCAAGGGTGGTGTTATCGACGCCCGCCCGCCATGGTTCTATTATTGCCACGCGAATCTCCGCTCCTTATCCATGTCCCGTCTGGATGACTGCTATACAATCGAGTCAAGTGTATCGCTTGATTTGAAAACTGTGAACTGAATTTGTGCAAAATGTATAGTGCTTTCGCTTTCATTTTTGTTCACATTGTATATATTAAAGGTGAATGTGAAAGGAGTATAGGCATGATGTCCTTCAATCCCGACTTTGCCGATATGTTTGTAGTCCTTACGCTGATCATGACGATGATCAGTCTCTTTGCCGTCACCGCCTGGTCTTTTGGGCCGGGTCGCTTCAAACCGACTGATGAAGTGAAGAACAAACACCGCCGCGAGCGTTAATGCGCCGCCGATAATCGGCTTGCGCTGAACCAGCATCTCGGCCCGTCCAGAAAGGGCGCCGGCCGAAGCGCGAACGAATTGCCCGTGGCAAGGCTTTGCCGTCAGACTTGCCTGTCTAAGCCCAATGCAGGCTGAGTCATCGTCCAGCCCCGCCGGTCAATACTTCCGCTGCCGCAGAAAATCCAGGTACACATTTCCCGCTGATGGGTCTATCATCCTGCCCGGATTCGAATCGTCTTCGGGGTGATCCATGCAAGCGATACTGGCGGCCATACGGGACGCGGCGAAACTCTGCCGTCTCGTGCAAGCAGATTATCTCAGCGCCGAAACGAAGACCGCAGGCGATCACAGCGAACCGGTTACCATCGCCGACTACGGCTCCCAAGCGATCATCTGCCGCGCGCTGCAGCAGCGTTATCCCGACGATGCCGTCGTCGCCGAAGAATCGGGCGCGCAATTCGTCCAGCTTGTCGCAGCCGAGGGACGCGCCCAAATCCGCGCGCTCTTGACCCAGGTCCTGCGCCAGGAAGTGACGGAAGCGGATCTGGTCGCCTGGCTCGATTTTGGCGCCGGGCGTTCAGCCGCGCGCACCTGGGTGATCGACCCCATCGATGGCACCAAAGGCTTCCTCGCGCAGCGCCATTACGCCATCGCCTGCGGACTGCTGCTCGACGGGCAAGTGTCGGGCGGCATCGTGGCGACGCCCGGTTACAACGATGGCGAAGGCGCGCTCTTCTATACGCGGGATGGCGCGGCATACAGGGCGCCGCTGGCTGGCGGAGACGGAATACGCATGACCGTCTCGTCGCGCCGAAGCCCCGACGACATCATCGCCGTGCAAAGCTACGAACGCTACCACGCCAGCAAATCGCGCATGGCCCGCGCCCGTGAGCTGGCCGGGCTGGGTGACGTCCGCGTCCTCGAATTGGACAGCATGGAGAAATACGCCCTGGTCGCTTGTGGCGATGCCGATCTTTATATGCGCCTGCCGCGCGAAGGCAGCGCCTACGCCCACAAAATCTGGGATCACGCCGCCGGGGTCGCCCTGGTGCGAAACTCTGGCGGCACAATCACCGATCTCGACGGCGGCCCGCTCGATTTTTCTCAGGGCGAGACCCTGCCCAACGCCGGCCTGATCGCCAGCAACGGCGCTTGCCACGGGCGCGTGGTCGAGGCGGTGCAACGCGTGATGGCGGAGTGAGTTTGCTTTGTCGAATTAGTTATAGTATAAATGTGCTAATTTGAGTCCACTTAGGGTAGCCACATGTCCCTGGAACGAAATGTTATTCATATAGGCGATGCACTGCAATTGATAAATGAGGTTGAGCACGAGTCAATAGACCTAATAGTATGTGACGGTCCCTACGGAGTCACGGAGAATGAGTGGGATCGAATCCCCCACATCCAAGAATACAATCTCAACCTCATTCGCATATTCTCTTCGAAACTTAAGGACGGTGGCGCTCTGTATTTATTTGGGAAACCGAATTGCATCGACTTTATCGACTATCGCCCATACCTGAATCTGAAGTCAAAGATTGTCTGGTATCAGCCCAGCAGGTTAGCGCAAGGCAGAATCAACTACACCAACAACTATGACATCATCTGTTACTTCATCAAGGGAGACAGGCCGCGCTCCTATAATTTGGACAGTATCAGAGTCGCCCAACTCGTGGAGCTGGAACATCGGCTTCGCTGCGAAAGAGTGCCATCAGTCAAAAACGGCAAGTACGGGAAGACTAAGTTTAACGGCAAGGGCAAAAACCCCGGCGATGTATGGGGCGACATCAAGCAGTTGACCTACAAGTCGAAAGAGCTTGTTTGCCGCGAAGCGCTAAACACGATTCAGAAACCTGAAAAGCTTATAGAAAGATTGGTTTTGGCGAGCTCGAATCCCGGAGATCTGGTGCTTGATCCATTTGCTGGCGTGGGTACTTGTCCTGTTGTGTGCCAAAGACATGGTCGAGATTTTATTGCCTTCGAGATGAACGCGGAATTCGTTAAGTTGGCGAACGTCCGCTTACATTGTGTTGACCAGCAAATGCCTCTCCGGCTCTAATTACTGACTCAACACCGATACAAGTCATCTGTCCGTCTTGCAGAGCAAGCTCTTGAACTCAGGCCAGCGTTGGGGATTTCGATTCTAAGGCGGCCGGGCATGGCGAAATAGTCTGCAATTGCGGACATCCGCTAAGTGACAGCCCGCTCCGCGATCAGCCCGGCATATACCTCGATCAGCTCATTCATAATCGCCTCCCAGGATTGCCCCTCGGCGTAAACCCGCGCCTGCTGGCCCATGCGCCGCATCGTGGCCCGATCGCGCGCGATCTTGCGCACGCCCTCAAGCAGCATCGCCTGGTCGCCGCTTTCGAAGCTGTAGCCGTTTACGCCCTCGCTGACCATATCGCCGACGCCGCCCACCCGCGCCGCCACCACCGGCAGACCGGCCGCCATCGCCTCAATCACCACCAGGCCGAAGGTCTCCAGCCGCGAGGGGAAGACGAAAATATCGGCGCTGGCATAAGCCTGCGACAGCCGCTCAGCGCGCAGATAGCCCATGAAGCGGACCGGCAGACCGGCGAAGCAGCGCTCCAGCCCGGCCCGCGCCGGCCCATCGCCGACCAGCGCCAGCCGCATATTCGGCAGTTCCTCCAATGCGGGCCGAATATGCTCGATCTGCTTCTCGTCTGACAGGCGACCGACGTAAAGCAAGAGCGTATCCTCCGGATGGCCCGCTGTCATCTCCGCCCGCATCGCCCGCGAGCGAAACCTGGGATGAAAAGCGTCGGCGTCGACGCCGCGCCGCCACAAGCCGACATTGCCGATGCCCAAACGCCGCATCTGCCGCTGCACCGGCTTCGATGGCGCCAGGCTGGCCTCGGCCCAGTTGAAGACCGTCTTGGTCAACTCATCGATCAAAGGCCGCGCGAAACCCAGGTCAAGCGCGCCCAGGCGAAATTGTGGCGCCAGCCGCGCGTAATCAAGATGAAATGACGTCACCGTCGGCACATCCATCCACTTCAGCATCATCATCGTCGGAATGCCCGTCATGACCGGGTGAAAGAGGTGGGCGACATCCGGCTGAAAGGAGGCCAGATCGCGATACAGCGACAAGGTCGCAAAGCCGAGGCGCGCCTCCGGATACAGCGGAAAGGACAAGCTGGGCACACTGTGGACGGGCACATCGTTGTAGCGCCGGCTCTCGCCATAACGCGGCGCGATCACCAAAGCCTCAATGCCGCGCTTGGACAAGTGATCCAACAGCAGACAGGTCACCTTGACGATGCCATCGACTTTGGGCAGGAAGGTCTCTGTGATGATCGCAACCCGCATCATGCGCTCCGCTTGACCAGGGGCAACCAAGTTTTAACACATTTGGCCGTCGCAAGCACATCGGGCCCGCGCTGGCGCATAAGGAGCCGCTGCGATATCCGGCCCGCGGACGTGTTATAATGGCGCGACGGAGACTGACGCCGAGGGATTAAAATGGCGATAGAGCGCGTAGACAGCTTGCCCCGTCCGCATAAGTTCACGGTCGAAGAGTATTTCGCTTTTGAAGAACGGAGCGAATTCAAGCACGAATTCATTGATGGCGTCATTTATGATTGGGGCGACCCCGATCCCGGTGCGCCCGTTCATCCCGATTTTGTGCCCGGCTACCCCATGCCGCATCTGTTCACTGTTGAGGAGTATCTCGCTTTTGAGAACGCGAGCGAGTTCAAGCATGAATTCATCGACGGAGTTATCTACGACATGACGGGTGGAACGAGCAATCACAGTGAAATTGCGGTCAATATAATTGTCGCTATCGGTATGCAGATTCGCGATACAAACTGCAGCCTGCGCACAGGTGATATGCGCCTAAAGATCCGTGAAGGGGTCTTCGTATATCCGGACCTATGCGCGGTTTGCGGTGAAGGGCAATTTGAAGATGGCAGGCGCGTGCTTCTCAATCCGATTCTGGCGGTTGAAGTGATCTCGCCGACCACTGCCAGTTACGACCGCAGCACCAAGCTGCGCTATTATCAGTCGCTTCCCAGCTTGCGCGCTTGTGTCATCGTTGAACAATATGACCTCCATGTTGACGCCTATATCCGCGCGGATGACAACTGGCTGCATCAAGCCTACGACTCAATTGACGACGTCATCCCCCTCGACATGATCGGCTGCGCCCTGCCCCTGTCCGAGATTTACCGCGGTATCGAATTCAGCGAAGACTGACCGCCAATTCTGGCAGCAAGGCATTGATGACCGCAGACGTGAAGCCGCAAAATCTAATTGAAGTCGACGACCGCTCGCCGATGGAGTCGCTCCCTTATTGGGCGCGGGCGACCAATCCAATTGTGCGGCGACATCTTGGCTTGTACTGGCGGACGCTGCCGCCGGAATTCGAGCCAATCTTCTACACCTGCGCCTTTTGGGTCATGGCGCTGCTGACGGGCCTAGTGTTCCCCTTCGTCATCGACCTGGCCACCACCGTCATCGTCGTCTCGGTCCTGGTGATCCCGGTCGGCATCATCTTTTACATCCGCGCGCTCTTTTCCATCGCGGCCAATTCGGCGGCGGCGATGGCGGACGAAATCCGCCACAACACCATGCAGCTGCTGATGTCGACGCCGATGTCGCTGGAGCAGATTTTTTTTGGCAAGGTGGCTTCCGCCATCTGGCGCAAAATGGACGATCTCATCCTGATCGTGCAGAGCGCGGCCATCTTCGGCCCGCCGCTGATTATCATGCACTACGCCGGCCTGTTTCCGCTGCGGGAATCGGGCCCGCTGACCACAATCTTGATCATCATCATGTCAATCACCGCGTTGCTGCGCCTTGTGCTTGAGCCGCTGATGTTCGGCATGGTCGGCGTCGGCATCGGCGCCTTTGTGCCTTTCCGCGCCATCGCCATGACCTCCGCGGTCGCCTGGGTCGCCTTCTATTTCCTCTTGATCAATATGCTGCAGCAGTTGAACTTGCAGTATTTGTCGGCCGCGCTGGATGGGGCGCGCGAAGCGAGCGAGCTGTTGGCGCAGGCGGCGAATACGCGGCTGGCCTTGGCGATTGGCCTGACGATGTTGATCGAGTTGGTGCTGCCGCTGGCGCTGCCCTACGCGCTGATTCGGGGGGTGAGTGGCTTGCTGGCGCGTCAGTTGAGGGCGGGGTGAGCGCCGGGCCCCTGCTGCGCTTCAGGCAAGCAATGGCCCCCCTCAGCCCAGCCACACCGGATTCGTCCAGGCCCGACCGCCCGCTTCATCCCGCACCGTCACCCGCAGCCAGCGCGAATCCACATCGCTTAAATCAAACTCGGCGCCTCGCAGCCCGCCGCCACTGATCCGCAGCGCGCCCGCGCTCTCACCGGTGACCAGGATCTGTCTCGCCGGCGAGCACTCGACCAGCAACTTGTCAGGCCCCAGGAACTCGACGTTGTGAAGCTGCGCGCCCGTGCTCGAATAATAATGCCCGGCTTTGAGCGCCCGCAGCAATTCTTCGGGCCTCAGCGACTCCGCCTTGACGTAGACCCAGCCGCGCATAAAGTCGCCCACACCCTCGGCCGCATGTACGTCGTCGACTGCGATCGCGCCCACCCGATGCCCCCGATGCAGCAGCATATCAATGAAATGCCAACTGTAGCCGCGGTCGCACTCCACGTCACAGCCGCCGTTATAACATTCGACCGCGTCAGCCGCGTCCAGCGTTTCAAAGTCGGCCACGGTAAAGGCATACCAGTTGGGATGCGTCGCCGCCAGGAATGCGCCCGCTTCCATGGCCCGCCGCGCGACGCTGGCGCCGGTGTCGCCTTCGCGATGCGTCTCGAAATCCAGCGGCAAACCGACCGCCAGCAGGTGCCAGGCCGAGCCGGACTCGATCCGCCCCGGATGCAGCTCGGCGCCGATCAGCGTGGTGAACTCGTCGTCGCGGTATTCACGCGTATCGCTGATCTCCCAGCCGAACTGCTCCATGCAATGGTCGGTCAGCGCGACGAAGTCGTAGCCGTTCTGGCGATATTGCCGGATGTATTCGGCCGGCGCCCAACGGCCGTCGGAGTTGGTCGAGTGGCCGTGCAGGTTGCCGCGGTAGAAGCGGCCCGGCTGAGCGAAGGGTAGGGAGTCAGGGGTTAAAATAGTGGGTGAGGTCATATTCGTGTACCGTCCTTCGATGTGCGAGGTTTGCTCCAAGTATTATACTTAGAATCGGCTGGTCGGCGTGTTGCTGTAGTGTCAGTTGCGGGAGAGTTGAGGGCGATGTTATGAAAAACAGGATGTACTACGGCGACAACCTCGAAATCCTGCGCAATCGCGAATACTTCCCCGATGAATGCGTCGATCTGATATACCTCGACCCGCCCTTCAACAGCAACCGCAACTACAACGTGCTATTCAAGTCGGAAAGCGGCGATGGCAGCGAAGCCCAAATCACGGCATTTGAAGACACCTGGCATTGGGGCGAAACCGCGGAAGACACCTACCGCGACCTGATCACCTTTGCACCTGAAAAAGTGTCGACCGCTATTGAAGCGCTGCTGAACCTGATTGACCGCAATCAGATGATGGCTTATCTGGTGATGATGACGGCGCGGCTGGTCGAGTTGCGACGCGTGCTGAAACCGACTGGCAGTTTGTATCTGCACTGCGACCCGACGGCCAGTCATTATTTGAAGATTGTCTTAGATGCGATATTTGGAATAGCAAATCTGAGAACAGAAATTATTTGGAAGCGAACTACCGCTCACAATGACGCTAAACAAGGTGCAAAACAGCCAGGGCGTATCCATGATGTAGTTTTCTTCTATACGAAAGACTTCTCAGAGTGGACATGGAATCCAGTGTATACGCCTTACAGTAAGGATTATGAAGAGAAAAACTATAGGTACATTGAAGACGAATCAGGCAGGCGTTACACCCTGAGCGACCTGACTGCCGCTAAACCCGGTGGCGATACTGAGTACGAATGGCGCGGTGCGAAACCCTATGAAGGGCGCTACTGGGCGTATTCCAAAGAGAATATGGAAAAGTTTGAGCGCAAAGGCAGACTGCACTACACTAAATCGGGCATTCCGCGTTACAAGCGATACTTGGACGAAATGCCTGGCGTTCACATCCAAAGTATCTGGGATGATATAATGCCGATAGGATCAAGGGCCGCCGAACGCCTCGGCTACCCGACACAAAAGCCCGAAGCCTTGCTCGAACGCATCATCCGCGCCTCGTCAAACGAAGGCAATGTCGTCCTCGACCCCTTCTGCGGTTGTGGCACGGCGATTGCGGCCGCCCACAAACTCGGTCGCAAATGGATCGGCATTGACATCACGCATCTGTCAATCGCTCTGCAGAAATATCGTTTGCAAGATATGTTCGAGTTGATCTCAGGACGCGATTATGAGGTCATCGGCGAACCGACCACAGTGGACGCGGCGCGCGAATTGGCGCAGGATTCCGCCAACGAAGGCCGCTATCAATTCGAATGGTGGGCGCTGTCGCTGGTGGGGGCGAAACCGGTCGGCGGGCAAGCTGGCTCGCGGCGCGGCAAAAAAGGCAGCGACAAGGGCATCGACGGCGTCATCAACTTCTTCGAGCAGGACGACAAAGGCAAGTCAAAGCCCAAGAAAGTCATCGTGCAAGTCAAGTCGGGGGCGGTGAAGTCGGGTGATATTCGTGACTTGAAGGGCACGGTCGAGCGCGAAAAAGCGGCTATCGGTGTCTTCATTACTTTGGAATTGCCGACAGGTGCGATGCTCAAAGAGGCGCTGGCGGCCGGCTACTATGAATCCGACTTTTGGAACAGGACCTATCGCAAGCTGCAGATTCTGTCTATTCGAGATTTGCTTGGCGGAGATGGCGTCGATATGCCGCCGCAGCATGGGACTTTCAGGCAAGCGGCGCGGCAGAAATCCACTGATGGGAAGTCGCAGCAGGACTTAATGTAGGGTTATCTCAAGTGTATATTCACGCTCGAAAAGGTGTATTTTCTACGAGGCAAACATGTCAGAAGAAAATCAAAGCGAAAATCAGTCTCAGGCATCATCTGATAATCAGACCGGCGCAAGCAGTGAGAACTCAACACCTAAACCTCAAGCTGTTGAAACATCTCCGAAGCCCGAACCGTCTTACGGAGTTGAAAAATCCAGTGAAACCTATCAAGATTTGGAGAGGGGCATTGAAACGCTTCCGAAGCCCGAACCGTCTTACGGAATCGAAAAGCTAAACGAAAACGAATCTTCTCTCACTACTTTCGAGAAACGTGATAAATCAAAATGATCGCTAAATGAATCGAATCTGGAGTTGAATAGCCATTTCTTTGAAGTGGTCGTTTCGACTATAAGCCCGATGCCTCTAAGAAGATCAAAATAATAACGGCAACGATCAGAATGTGCGCCCATTGAACCAATCGTCCCTTCTGTCTGACGATTTGTTCGTTGTGTTCATGGATTTCGACATACGACTTTGTCAAGATATCAAAATGATGATCTAGATCGCAATTGGACCAATCTTGAGCGTTTTGCAATGATATTTTCATGGGATGTGATGCCAGTTTCCTAAGCATGACCGCCCAAATTGACAGAATCACGACAGTTGCGTATCCAATGAGAATCAAAGCGAATAATGGTCGTTCATTGATTACTTGCCGTATTTTGTCTGCTTCTCCTAACTCAAGATTGAGCGCCGCCACAATTGCGGCTATAATATTGATGATGGTGAAGTTTTGTTGCGCCTTGTTTTCCAAAACTGTAATAGCATCTTTCTGAGACTGTATGTGGGCTTTAAGCAGTTCCAATACACTCAGTTGCTGATAAGTCAACTTTGTATCCTGTGCAGTCATGGATTCCTCGGGAGATACAAATGTCTGAAAAGAGTCGTAATCAAAACGGGAACCAACCTCAGCGGCCGGCGGACAAGCACACTAACACAGGCAGCGAAAGCGGACAATCAAAATCTGCTGTGCCGAAACCGCAACCTTCCTTTGGAATTATAGACGAAGGTCGTTTTTGGTCACTGCCCAAACGGACGCAAAACGTAACAAACGCCTAAGACCGCCTGCAGATTGACGCAATGGTTTGGCGAAAAACTTACCCCTTCACCGCGCCCAGCGTCAGCCCACGAATGAAGTAGCGCTGGAAGAACACAAAGATGAACAGCGTCGGCAGCGAGCCGATCAAACTCGCCGCCGCCTGCCCGCCCCAATCGACCGTGTATTGCCCGGTCAAATTCAAAATGCCAACCATGACCGTGCGGCTCTCGGCGCGCTGCGTCAAGATGAAGGGCCAGAGGAAGTCGTTCCAAATCCAGGTGAATTGCAGGGTCGCCAACACCGCCAGCGCCGGCAGCGTCAGCGGCAGCATGATGCGGAAGAAAATGCTGTATTCGTTGGCGCCATCGATCAGCGCCGCCTCGCGCAAGGCGTTGGGCGCCACCTGGAAAAAGTTGCGCATCACCAGCGTGCATATCGGGATGCCAAAGGCGGTGTGGATGATGATCACCGCCCAGAGCGTGTCGTAGAGCCCGATATCGTTCATCAGCCGGAAGACGGGAATCAGCGCGATCTGCGGCGGCAGGAACATACCGGCCACGATCAAAATGAACAGCATGCCATCGCCCCGAAAGCGGTACTTGCCCAGCCCGTAGCCGGCCAGCGTACCCAGCGCAATCGAGAACAACGACGCCGGGATCGTCAGCAGCAGCGAGTTCTGCAAGTACAGGCCCAGGTTGCCGTCTTCCGGATCCATCACGCGCTCGAAGTTCTCCGCCGCCAGGCTGCTCGGCAGGGTCCAGTAACCGCCGGCCGAGACCTCAGCCTGTGATTTGAAGGCGGTGACGATCGCGCCATAGACCGGCGTCATGAACAGAATCAGCATGATTGTCAGCACGAAGTAAAGCAGGGCGGTTGCGAAGTACTTTCTCACGTTCATCTGAAGAGGCGACCAAGACTCCAATGTAGTTTCGTGTAGGGGCAATTCTGTGAATCGCCCTTCGGTAACCGCGATCCAAAGGCGGGCGACATGCTATGTCGCCCCTACAGCGTTTGCCCCTGGGGGATGGGGCTGTGCCCGTCTACTCATAGAGTTCCTCAGCCGCGGCCGTCTGGCGGAAGTAGAGCACAATAATCACCAAGGTCATCAGGAAGAGAATCACGGCGGCGGAACTGCCGTAGCCCATCTTGAATTTGCGGAAGCTCTCGCTGTACATGAAGACGGCGAGCGTGTCGGACTTGTTGAAGGGACCGCCCATCGTCATCACCCAGATGATTTCGAAGCTTTTGAGCGCGCTGATCGCGGTCAGCGCCAGCACCACCACCGTCGCCGGCCGCAGCATTGGGATGATCACTTTGACCAGCGTCTGCCAATAATTGGCGCCATCGACCTTGGCCGCTTCCACCAGCGGCGTCGGCACCGAGGTCAAGCCGGCCAGGAAGATGACCATGTTCAAGCCGGTCTGCTGCCAGGCCCAGGCGACGAAGACGGCGAACAGCGCCGTGTTCGGGTTCGCCAGCCAGGCGGTGGCGAGATGATCCAGCCCGATAGAGCGCAGGAACAAATTGACGATGCCCAGCTTGGGGCTGTAAAGCCAGACCCAGATGATGCCGATGATGATTGGCGACAGGCAGATCGGCAGATAAAAGAGCGACTTGTAGATCGTGTTGATCCTGCGCTTGCCTTGCAGCGCCAGCGCCAGGGCCAGCCCGAGCAGCGTCGGGGCGGTCATCGCCAGCGCCAGCCAGATCGCCGTATTCTTGATCGCGTTGCTGAAGAGGCGGTCGGTGAAGATCTTCTCGAAATTGGCCATGCCGACGAAGTTAAAGTCGGCGCCGTATCCGACCCAATCGGTGAATGAATAATAGAGCGAATTCAGCGTCGGCAGGATGACGAAGGTGAAATAAACCAGAAGCGGCAGGGCAAGGAAGCTGGCCGGAATGATCCAGGGGTGGCGTCTAAACATTGCGGCTCCTATCCCCCCACCCCAACGCCCCTCCCCGCAGGTCAGTGTCGGCGGTCAGTGTCTACGCGACCTACGCGACCCAAAATGAGGGAGGGGCTTAAACTACCTATGTATCAGTGTTCATCCCCTTCCCTCTTGATGGGGGAAGGGGACCGAGGGGATGGGGGCGCACCCCTACTTCATACCGGCGAACTCGGCGGCGGCGTCCGCCTGGACGCGCTCCAGCATCGCCACATAATCGCCCGGATTCGCCATGAATTCCGAGAAGCTGTTCAAGCCGACTTCAGCCACCGGTGGCGGCGTCGCCAGGTCGTAGTTGAACGCGAAGACCGGATCGTTGGCGATCTCGCCGGCGATGCGCGCTACCACATCGTTGTAGATGCCGGTATCCACCAGCAGGCTCGGCGCCAAATTGCCGGCGCCCAGCGCAAATTCCGCCTGCACATCGGGATTCGTCAAGTAGACCAGGAAGGCCTTGGCGGCGTCCGGGTTGGCGGCGTCGGCCGAAACGACGAAGGTATCGATGGGGCCGAGCGACGCCCGCGGCGTGTCCGCGTCAATGGTGGGGAATGAGAAGTAATCGAAGTCTTCGCCCGCCATCATGTCATTGCCAGCGTAAAGTCCGCCGATCCAGGTGCCCATCAGGGTCATGGCCGCTTCGCCATTGGCGACGAAATTGGCCGCTTCGTCCCAGTCATAGGCGTTGGCGTCCGGATAAAAGTAACCGGCGTCCACCAGCTCATTCCACAATCTGAAGGCGCGCAGCACTTCGTCATCGGTATAGGAGGCTTCGCCGCTCATCAACTGGTTGCGATAATCGTTGCCCGCGGTGCGCAGCAAGATCATGTCGAACCAGAATTGGCCGGGCCAGCGGTTGATCGAACCGAGCGAGAAAGCGGGAATGCCCGCCATCTTGAACTTCTCGGCCACATCAACCAGCTCATCCCAGGTCGTGGGAACCATCGCGCCGACCTCTTCAAAGAGCGCCACATTGTAGAACATGCCGACCCAGTGCAAGGTCAAGGGCACGGCGTAGCGGTGCATGTCATAAGTGGCGGCATTGTCGATGACCGCAGCCGGGAACTGCGAATCCATGTCGTTCGCTTCCCAGATATCGTCAATCGGCTGCAAGCGACCGCCATCGACGACGAACTGAATCTGAGCTCCTGCCCAATAGCTGAATGTGTCTGGTGGATTATTACCAGCGAGCTGGACTCGGATTGAGGTTTTGAATTGCTCATGGTCAACCGGACTTGCCTGCCGGTTGAGGCCAGGATGTTGTGCGACAAAGTCATCGACAATGGCTTCAATAAACTCGCCGCCGAAGCCGCCAAAGTAATGGGAAACGGTGAAGTCGCCCATCAAGTCGTCCTGTGTCAGCGCGGGTGTGACAGAAAAACCTGCCACCAGAAGAACCAGAATTGCTACCACCAAGCGTCTCTTCAACATTTTCATTTCTCCCTATGCCATGCTGAATTACCGAAGACAGTGCCAGCGAAATCGACTATAGGCGCCTCCTATCCTCCACAACCAAATTAGCGCATTATCACCAAAAAAACAAGCAGTCCTTTGTACATGTTGCCAAAAATACAACACTGTTTTATAATTGTCAACCAATTGAGGGCGAGTTAGGTTAGACGCAACCACTGTTGCATAAAACGCGCCGCCGATTGCATATTGTGAGAAGTCTCCTATGGCTGAGATACAAGCGCTGGCAAAGGGCTTGAAAATTCTGAACTTGCTTGAGCACGCCCGCAGCGGCATGGGAACCACCGAGATCGCCAATCAGTTGTCGATTGACAAGAGCAGCGCCTCGCGCCTACTGCACACGCTGGCGAATTATGGCTTCGTTGAACAAGATGAGAACAGCGCGCGCTACCTCCTCGGTCCCCAACTCCTGACTCTCGGCCAGCGTCTGCTCAATCGCATCACCCTGCGCGATCATGCCCGCCCTTATCTGCATGAACTCGTCGACAAGACCGGCGAATGCGCCCATCTGGCGATCCAGGCGCAGCGGCAAGCGCTCTACATCGATCAGGTGGAATCGACCGCCGCTCTGCGTGTGGAATCGGAAATCGGCACGCTCTCCCCGCTCCATTGCACGGCCCTGGGCAAAGTCATGCTGGCCTTCGCTGAGGGCCGCATGCCGGAAGAACTCCAAGCCTTCACCCATCGCACCGTCACCGACCGCTCGACGCTGCAGGCGCAGCTGACACAGACGGCCGCTCGCGGCTACGCCATCGATGACGAAGAGTACAATTACGGTGTGCGCTGTGTGGCGGCGCCCGTCTACGATCATCGCGGCGCGCTCGTCGGCGCCATCGGCATCAGCGGACCCGCCGGCCGCGTCACCCTGGAGCGCATCGACGAATTCGGCAGCGTCGTCAAGGAAACCGCCGCCGCCTTGTCCGCCCGCATGGGTTACGACGCCACGCTGCAGTGGACGCCGAATGCGGGGGGCGAATCCGCAAACGGATAATAACGATGACGCAAATGCACCGCGACAGCCTGAAAAGACAGGACCAACCAACGATGTTGCGCAATCCGCAACTATCTCGCATGGCTAGGGCCATTTCGCTGGAACGCCCGCTAGTATATGGATTATCATTTGTCGGGCGTCTCGGCGAGATGCCCTACAGATTCCAATTCTCGCGAGTTCTTTATCGTGTGTGAGCCGAGTTGTGGCACGCGAGGGGCTTTGATGAATAAGACACTGGAGTGGCGCTCATGATTTACAAAATGCTCATAAACGGCCAGTGGCGCGAGGCGGCTGACGGCGGGACCTGGCAGGTAGTCAACCCGGCTACCGAGATGCCGATTGCCGACGTGCCATTCGGCGGCGCGGAAGAAACCACGCAGGCGATAACCGCGGCCCATGAAGCCCTGCCCGGCTGGCAGGCCATGACCGCTTACGAACGCTGCGGCATCCTGCGCGATATCGCCGATGCCCTGCGCGCCCGCGCCGACGAACTCGGGCCGATTATGACCGCCGAATGCGGCAAGCCAATCGGCGAGGCGACGGGCGAATGGGGCGCTTGCGCCGATCTCTTTGACTGGTTCGCCGAGGAGGGCAAACGCGCTTACGGCCGTACGATACCGGCGCGCAAAGCGGGCAAACGCCTGCTCGTGATTCCCCAGCCTGTCGGCGTCGTCGCCACCATCACCGCCTGGAACTTCCCCGCTTTCCTGCTGGCGCGGAAGTGGGCGGGCGCCCTCGCCGCCGGCTGCACGATCGTGGGGCGCCCAAGCGAATTGACGCCGATGAGCGCGATGGCCCTGGTCAATGTGATGGTCGAAGCGGGCCTGCCGCCGGGCGTGGTCAATCTCATCAATGGCGATCCGCAGATTATGGGCGAAACCATCCTGAGCGACCCGCGCGTGCGCAAACTCAGCTTCACCGGCTCGCAGCGCGTCGGCCGGCTGCTCATGCGGGGCGCCGCCGCCGGCATCAAGAAGCTGAGCCTGGAGCTGGGCGGGAGCGCGCCCGTGCTCGTCTTCGCCGATAGCGACATGAACTGGGCGGCAGAGCAAGGCGTCATCGCCAAATTCCGCAACAATGGCCAGGTTTGCATTTCGCCGGCGCGTTTCTATGTCGAGCAGCCCGCCCTGGAAGACTTCCTCGAGGCGGCCAAACATGAAAGCGAGAAACTCGTCGTCGGCGATGGCATGCAGGCGCATGTCACCAACGGACCGATGGTCAGCCGCGCCGGACGCGACAAAGTCGAACTCTTCGTGCAGGACGCGCTGGAGAAGCGCGCCTCGCTCGTGGCCGGCGGCGGACGCCCGTCAATCGAAAAGGGCTATTTCTACCAGCCCACCGTCCTGACCGATGTCACGGCGGATATGCGCATCGGCTGCGACGAAGTCTTCGGTCCGGTCATGGCGGTCAGCGCCTTCTCCACGCTTGACGAAGCCCTGCAGCTCGCCAACGACACGCCCTTCGGCCTGGCCGGCTACGTCATGACCAAGGACTTGTCGACGGCAACGCGCATTTATGAGGGGCTGGATTTCGGCATCATCGGGGTCAACGACCTGGTGCCCGCTACCGCCGAGGCGCCCTTCGGCGGCGTCAAGACCAGCGGCTTCGGGCGTGAAGCCGGGCAGGAGGGCTTGACCGAGTATATGGACCAAAAGTTCGTGTCGATTGGGCTGGATTAAGACTGGCGGCGCGCCAGCGGATCCAGAGGCTGTATGCCAGACGCCGCTATGCGCTGTCATGCGGCGGGCGAGCTAGCCGCAGTCGCCCTCCGTCACCACATAATCCGCGCTGATCCAGCCCGAATTGCCCTGGATTGTGACATGGAACCAGCCCGGCGTCCTCGCTGTCGGCGCTAGCGCCGCGTTGATCCGAACGGCGCCGATGACAGTGCCGTTGGGCTCGTCGCGGAGGTTCAGGCCATGGGTCGTGGTCACGCTGCAATCCGAAAGAGCCTGCCGTATCGGGATGGTTTGAATCGCCCCGATATCGCAGCGGCCAACGATTGGGCGGGCCCGGCCGAGTTGGTCGGTCTCGGTGCAGAATCGCGGATCTGCCGCTTCGATCGCCGGGCTGCCGGCGCCCAGATCAAAATAGGCGGGCGAGCCGGCCGCTTCCTCAAGCATGGGATCGCCGCTGCGCATTGGCGAACAGGAGCCGTCTTCGATCAAATTGCCAATGTTCTGACTCAACTTGGAACAATCTGAGGCGGAAAAACCCATACCCGAAACGATGCTGTTGCGCAGGTTCACCCGGCTGGGGGAACCCCAGCTGTCTGCCGGCATACTAAGCGGACGCGTGTAATCGCTGTGAATCGTGACATGCGTGAGGTTGACAGTGGCGCCATACTCCGTGGACACAGCCGACGGATTACTGTCAATGAAAGTGCTGTTGTCAACATCAACCCGGATAGCATTGGTCGCCCCGATCACGCCGCTTTCAAAATGCGTCGAGTTTTTGACGAAGCTGCTGTTGCGGACTGAGATCCGGCCGCTGCCGGCATAAAGCGCGGCCCCGTTCGTTGCGTGATTATTGACGAAGCTGCTGTTCTTCACGTTCATCCATGAGTTTGCCGCTCCCGTCCAACCGATGAATATCGCGCCGCCGCTGTTCGCCGAATTATCGACAAAGCGGGAATCGCTGACGTCCACCCGGCCATTATTCTGCAGCCTGATGGCGCCGCCGCCATCCGAGCCGCGGCCCCTCGTCATGGTCAAATTCTTGACTGTCAGCTTCCCGCCATCGACATCAAAGATGCGGAACCTGTTGTTGCCGCTTATCGTATAGCCGTTGCCTTCGATAGTGATATGGCTGGTGATCGGCTGCAGTGTTTCGCTCAGGGTGAAATCCCGGACGAGGTAAATGGTATCGGGTCCATTACCGGCCGGGCAGGCTTTGTAGGGTCTGTCGGTGTTGGCGGCGATGATCTGGTCGGGCAAGGGGCAGAAGGGCTGCGCCTCGATCTGAGCCGGTTGCGCCGTCGTCGATTCAATCGCGCCGATATCGCAGCCGCCGCCCTGCGGCCGCGCTGTTCCAAGCTGATCGCTCCCCAGGCAGTATTCCGCCACGGCGACGTCAACCGCCGCGCTGCGATCCAGCAGCGGATAATAAGCCGGCGAGCCGGTTAAACCATCGAGCAAGAGTTCGCCGCTGAGCGGGACGCCGCAGGTCCTGTCCGGGCTTAGGTTGCCAATGTTCTGATCCAGGCCGCCGACGCAATCCTCGGCGCCGCCATCGCTGGCAATGAGGCTGTTGCGCAGGAACAGTTTCCCGTCCCCTCTGATAATTGCGCCGCCCCTGGAACGCGCCCGGTTGTCGACAAATGTCGCGTGGGTGATGGTGACGTCAGCGCCCCAGCCGGCATGCAAAGCGCCGCCATTGTCCTCAGAATGATTTTCGCTGAAGCTGCTGTTGCTGATGTCAAGCGTGTTCCTAACGGCTTCGATCGCCCCGCCATAGCGCGCGGCTGAGTTCTTCACGAAGCTGCTGTTGCTGATTGCGCCTGACCCGCCGCCGGTCCAGACGGCGCCAATAGCGCCTCCGCTCTCACTTGCGTGATTGCCAAAGAAGCTGCTCCCGGTGATGACCAGCTTGACGTCGCTGCTGGATGTTGAAATCGCCCCGCCGTATGTCGCTTTGTTGTCAGCAAATGTGGAGTTTTCAATATGGGCTTGGGCGCCATTCAGCAGCCGGATCGCGCCGCCATCGACGTTGGTCTGAATCTCGCTATCCGGCTGCGAGCGAGTATACCTGACCCGCACACAGCCATCGGCGTCGACGGAACGCTGATCGCTATTGACGCCTTCCCTGAGGCTGTACGAGCCCAGCTGAGCGCAGTTGTCCTCGAATCTGCTGTCCCTGATCTCGAGCGTGCCGCCGCTCGCGTAGATCGCGCCCGCGCTATTTTCCGTTCTGTTGCCGATGAAGCTACTTTCGTAGATGGCCAGCCTGCCCGCCCGCATACGAACAGCGCCGCCATGCTCGGCTTTGCCATCGCGAATCGTCAGGTTCTTGATCGTGAGGTCGCCGCCATCCACGTCAAAGATGCGGAACTCCCCATCCCCGCTGATCGTATGCCCGCCGCCTTCGATTGTGATCGTCCCTGTGATCGGCGGCAGCGCTTCATCCAGCGTGATGTCCTCGGTAATCGTGATGACATCGTGGCTCGTCCCCGCCGGGCAAAAGCCGACCGCCGTATTGGTATTGGCGGCCCGGATGTGATCAGCCAAGGTGCAGACCGACGCCAGCGTTGGCGCCGCGGAGACCGCAAGCAACATCAAGAGCGCGATGACCAGAAGGAAACGCGCTTGACGGGTAAATCGGATCCTAATCAGTTCTCCCATGCCTTTCCCTAATCATCCGTCCGCTGCGCTCAAGCTGAACGCGATACGCCCGTCCAAAGCAGCGCTAACCGCAATCGCCCTGCGTACGCACATAAAGGGCGCTGATCCAGCCAGTTGTCCCCTCTTCTTCGTGATCCACCTCGAACCAGGCCGGCGTACGCGCCTGGGCGACAAATGTCGTGCTGTAGCTGGCTGTGCCGATGATATTGCCCCAGGGACCATCGCGGAAGTTGAGGTTGTGGGTCGGGGTCACGCGGCAATCGGACAAGGCTTCGACAACCGGCATGACCTCGACGGCGCCAAGATCGCAGCCATTGCCCAGCGGACGCGGACTGCCGATCTGGTCCGCCTCGGGGCAAACTTCCGGGTGGCCCGCGTCAATCGCCGGACTGCCAGCGCTCGGCGCGACAATTGTGGCGTCTTCGGCGACTTCCTCGAACATCGGATCGCCGCTCAGCATCGGCGAGCAGGAACCGTCATTGATCAAATTGTAAAGGTTTTGGCTTAAGCGACCAACGCATTGCACGAGTGTTTCTCTGTCGGGGCCGGCGATGATGCTGTTGCGCAACCTCAGCGTGATATCCTCTTTACTGTTTATGGGGGCAATCCATATCGCCATCCCTGTGCTGGCATGATTATCCAACATGGTCACATGCGTGAGGCGGGCGACCGGAATATTTTCGGCCCAGCCCGCGCCATCAATGGAAAAGGCGCCGCCTTTGCGCATAGCGGAATTGCCAACGAAGCTGCTGTTGCTAACGGATAGCCCGCCGGACATGCTGCCAATCGCGCCGCCCTCGTATCCGGATGAATTATCGACAAAGCTGCTGTTCGTAACTCTGGCGAAGCCGCCGCCGTTCATGCCGATCGCGCCGCCACGGTTCCCCGCGTGGTTGCCAGCGAAATGGCTGTCATTCACCTCGATATAGACGGGGAAGAAGGAGCCAATGGCGCCGCCCTCTCCCGCTCGGTTGTTGATGAAGCTGACATTATTGGCGATCACCGTCCCGCCGTTTTGCAAGCTGACCGCGCCGCCAAAACGCGAGCCCCTGCCCTTGGTCAGCGTCGCGTTGTTTATCGTCAGCTTGCCGCCATCGACATCGAAAATGCCGTAGCGAGACATCCCGTCAATCGTGTATCCGTTGCCTTCTATGGTGATGTTCGTCTTAATCACCGCCAGTGGTTCGCTGAGCTCGTAATCGCGGACCATATAGATCGTGTCGGCGCCATTCCCGGCCGGGCAGGATCGGTAGGGTCTATCGGTGTTCGCCGCGATAATCTGGTCCGGCAAGTTGCAAATCGTCGGGGTTGGCGTTGGCGCTGGCATGGCTGTCGTCGATTCGACCGCGCCGATGTCGCAGCCGCCGCCCTGTGGCCGGGCTGTGCCGGCTTGATCCCGCTCCAGGCAGAACTCCGGGTCGGCATTGTCGACCGCCGGGCTTTGATCCAGCAGCGGCAAATACGCGGGAGAACCGGTCAAATCGCCGAGGCGAAGCGCTCCGCTTCGCTCGAAACCGCATGATCCGTCGCGGCTAAGATTGCCGCTGTAGTGATCCAAGCCGCCGAAGCAGTCTTCGCCACCGCGGCCCGAAACGATGCTGTTGCGCAAGCTGACCTTGCCCTCTCCTGGGGAAAACGATTGCTTGGTTATCGTATTGCCGGAATTGCTGTATGGACTCGTCAGGAAGTTGTTCACCATAGTCACATGAATGAGCGATATATCGCCGCTGAAGACCTGCAAAACGCCGGCGTCATGCTGCGCGGAATTGTTGTAAAAGGTGCTGTTTTCAATCCGCGTCCTGCTATTTGAATTAGCGAT
This sequence comes from Chloroflexota bacterium, assembly GCA_028875245.1. Lineage (GTDB taxonomy): Bacteria > Chloroflexota > Anaerolineae > Aggregatilineales > Phototrophicaceae > UBA6055. Next base: position 15,345 of record JAPPEU010000059.1, on the reverse strand, counting down.
CACGCCGCCGTAATCGTCTGAATAGTTTTCCTGGAAGCTGCTATTCCTGATGGCAACTGTCCCCCCAGTGATGTCCAAGGCGCCAGCATGCCATTCCGCTTTATTGCCCAGGAAGCTGCTGCTGTCTATGGTCAGCCGGCTTCCCGCTTGGGAAATAGCGCCGCCATATACCGCCGAATTATTGGCAAGCGTGGAATGGGAAATGACGACTTCCGAAGCGCCGCGCAGCCGTATCGCGCCGCCATGCTCGGCTTTGCCATCACGCATCGTCAGGTTCTTGATCGTGACATTCGCGCTGCTGACATCAAAGATGCGGAACTCCCCGCCGCCGCTGATCGTATGCCCGCCGCCTTCGATCGTGATCGTGCCCGTGATCGGCGGCAGCGCCTCGCTGAGCGTGATGTCCTCGGTAATCGTGATGACGTCGTGGCTCGTCCCCGCCGGGCAGAAGCCGACCGCTGTATTCGTATTGACTGCGCGGATGTGATCGGCCAAGGTGCAGACCGACGCCAGCGCCGAACCGGCGCCAGCGATGAGCGCTGCGACGGCGATGAGCATGATGGTCAGGACGCGCTGAAAAAAACGACGGTTGCTCATTGGTGTCACTCCTTACTAGAGTCTCATTGACTTTTGTTGCGCTAGCCGCAATCGCCCTCGGCGCGTACATAATCCGCGCTGATCCAGCCCGATTCGCCCCGGTATTCCACCTTGAACCAGCCCGGCGCCCGGTCCTTGATCTGAAGAGTCGACCCGCCCGGGACCAGTCCAATGCGAACCCCATTCGGTCCATCGCGGAAGTTGAGATTGAGTGTTGTAGTCACCAGGCAGTTTGCAGACCTCGGCTTGTCCGCGCCAGCTGGTGGCAATTCAGATGGCGCCGCGCCGGATTCTATCGCGCCGATGTCGCAGCCTGCCCCTTGCGGCCGCGGCCTGCCGCGCTGATCGGTCGCCAGGCAAAAGCGCGGGTCGGCCGCGTCGATCGCCGGGCTGCCATCCTGCGGCGAGTGATGGCTTAGCGCGCCAGTCAACACGCCCAGCATCGGGTCGCCGTTAGCGCTGGACGGGCAAGAGCCGTCCGCAAACAGATTGCCGCTGTTCTCCGTCAACCCGTCCGGGCAATGGGGGTCGCTGTCGCTGCCCGCGATGATGCTATTGCGCAACCGCAGCCAGCCGCGATTGTTGCCTTGGCCGCGGCGTATGCTGGATCCCGTGGTCGTGGTCCGGTTATCCACGAAGGTCAGATGAGTCAGTGTGACCTTTGCCCAATCGCTAACGTCCAGCGCGCTGCCGCCAGCGTAGGTCTGATTGTTGCTGAAACTGCTGTTGGCGATGTCGAGCCGGACGTCATTACCGGCGTTGATGGCGCCGCCGTCATAGAGACCGCCGTTGTCGATAAAGGAGCTGTTGCTAATCAAGATCGCGCGATCGTATGCTAGATACGAGCCGATCGCGCTGCCGCTATAGCTGGCTACATTTCCGATGAAGCGGCTGCTGTTGATCGTCAGGCTGTAGCTGTCGAACTCCATCCAAATCGCGCCGCCGTTGCCGCCGGATGAATTGTTGATAAAGCTCGAATTGTTGACGTTCAGTCGCCCGCCTGTGCCAACGCGGACGGCGCCGCCCTGAACATTTTGCCCTACCCAGCCATCTCTGACGGTCAGGTTGTTTAACGTAAGCCGCCCGCCTCGGACGTCAAAGATGCGAAACTTGCCATCGCCGCTGATGCTAAATCCGTTCCCTTCAATCGTCAGCCCGCTGGTGATCTCCGGCAAGCGCGAACTGAGCGTGATGTCCTGGCTCAACGTGATGGTGTCGGCGCCGCTCCCCGCCGGGCAGCGTCCCGCCGGTCGATCGCTGTTGGCGGCGATAATCTGGTCGTAAAAGCTGCAGACCGCTGGCGCGGGCGTGGGCGCCGCCGGGCTGGCTGTCCTCGATTCAATCGCGCCAATGTCGCAGCCGCCGCCTTGTGGCCTCGGTGTGCCGATTTGATCAGTCTCAGCGCAATAACGCGCATCTGCGGCATCTAGCGCCGGGCTGCCGTCAAGAAGGGGATACCAGGCGGGCGAGCCGGTCAATTCATCAAGCAGCGGAATTGCGCTTGCCCGCAGGGCGCAAGAGCCGTCGGGGCTCAGGTTGCCCGCGCTTTCCGTTAAGCCGCCGTCGCAATCGCCGGCCGCTCTCTTGCTATGAACGATGCTGTTGCGCAGAATGACGCTGCCATCATGATTGACTATCGCATCGCCGCTCGTTTGAGTCGCCGCGTTGTCCAGCATGGTCACGTGTGTGAGTATGGCGCTGCCGAAATGGACGTTCAGCGCCCCGCCCTCAGCGGCCGCATTGCCATAGAATGTGCTGTTGGACACGGCGATACTGCCGTATTCTGAATGGAGAGCCCCGCCGCCAAAGGTCTTGGTTCGATTGCTCACAAAGCTGCTGTTTGTAACGGCGACGCTGCCATGCAGCACATAGATCGCGCCGCCATATTCTTGCGAACTGTTGTTGATGAAACTGCTATTGTTAATCGTCGCGCTGGCGCTGTCGCTCAAAATCGCGATCGCCCCGCCAGATTCCGCCGAATTGTCCCTGAAAGTAACCTGATCGGCTTCGACTCGGGCGCCTTCACGCAACCGGATCGCTCCGCCGCTAACCGCTCTGCTATTGGCAAGCGTCACATTCTTTATGCTGAGAACGCCGCGCTCGACATCAAAGATGGGATACGTCCCGCTGCCGCTAATGGTGTAACCATTGCCTTCAATTGTGATCTCGCTGGTGATGGTCGGCAGTGGCTCGCTATGATTGTAGTCGCGGATCATGAGTATGGTGTCGGCGCCATTTCCGGCCGGGCAATCGTTATAGGCTTTGTCGGTGTTGGCGGCGATGATCTGGTCGTGCAATGTGCAAATGATTGGCGCAGCAGTTGGCGCCGGTATGGCGGTCATGGACTCAATCGCGCCGATGTCGCAGCCACCGCCTTGTGGCCTCGGTGTGCCGATTTGATCGGTCTCGGCGCAATAACGCGCATCTGCGGCATCTAGCGCCGGGCTGCCGTCAAGAAGCGGATACCAGGCGGGCGAACCGGTCAATTCGCCGAGCATGGGATCGTTTTTCGTCTCCAGTAACGCGCATGAGCCGTCCTGGCTCAGGTTGCCGCGCGCTTCCGTCAAGCGGCCCGTGCAACCCTTCAAGCCGCCAACGATGCTATTGCGCAGATTAACGACCCCGGCCGTGCGATGTATGGCATTGCCGTGGGTATGCCGCGCCAAGTTATTCATCATCGTCACATGGGTGAGCGTTACTTCGGCGACGAAGACCTCAACTGCGCCGCCGCCGTAGGCCAGATTGCCCGCGAAGGTGCTGCTGCTGATGGACATCCGCCCGGCGTGCGCGGCGATCGCCCCGCCATAGTAATCAGCCTGATTGTTCTGAAAACTGCTTCTTGTGATGTCGATGATGCCGCCTTCGGCAAAGATGGCGCCGCCGTAACTGCGCGACATGTTGTGCAGAAACTCGCTGTTGCGGACGCTAAGGCGGGCATCATCGTCGCTTGTGGAGATTGCGCCACCTTGAAATCCTGAATTTTCGCTGAACCTGACGCTCTCGGCGGCGACCTGCGCGCCCAGGCCTAGCCGCAGCGCGCCACCGTTTTCTGCAGCGGGAGCGTTTCCTTCGGTCAGCGTCAGATTCTTGATCGTCAGAACCCCGCCATCCACGTCAAAGATGCGGAACTGATCAGCGCCGCTTATCGTATGCCCGCCGCCTTCTATCGTGATCGTGCCCGTGATCGGCGGCAGCGCCTCGCTGAGCGTGATGTCCTCGGTAATCGTGATGACGTCGTGGCTCGTCCCCGCCGGGCAAAAGCCGACCGCTGTATTGGTATTGGCTGCGCGGATGTGATCAGCCAAGGTGCAGACCGACGCCAGCGCGGGCGCGAAATTCGCGGAAATAAACAGCGCGCCGAGAATTGCAAGAAGCCGGGCGCGCGTCAAAAGTTTTCGACTCCCGCTTAACATGGTTTTCTCCACCCATAATTTGCGGTCGGCATGACGCCAAGTTTCGCATCAATCGGGAATATCTTAACGTACATTCTGATCGGCGCAAATCCAGGACCGATAGCGCCGCCAAGCCGCGCCAGCCAGCCTGTGTCGATACACGGATCCGGTTGGCGCGCCCGCATTGCCTTGCGCGCGCTCATGGGCTAAACTCAGCGGCATCTGGCGGACTAGCGGCGGCGCCTTATGACCACACTATCGATAAGTTTGGGGCAAATGCAGATCAAGCTGGCGCGCGTCGAAGACAATCTCGAAACCGCCGAGCGCATGATCAGCCAAGCGGCCACGCGCGATTCGCAGTTGATCCTGCTGCCCGAGCTCTGGTCGACCGGCTACGACCTGGAAAACGCCGGCGACTACGCCGATGCCTTGGGCGAGGGCATGTTCACCCAGCTCGCCAAATCCGCGCGCGACCATTCGATCGCGATCTACGGCTCCATTCTTGAGCGGCGCGGCGATCAATTCATGAATTGCGCGGCATACGTCGACGCGGCCGGCTGCCTTGGCGCTGTCTATCGCAAGATCCATCTCTTCCGCCTCTTTGACGAGCACTTGTGGCTGGGCGAGGGGGAGGCGCCCACCCTGCTGGATATGCCGGGGGGGCCAGCGGGCCTGAGCATCTGCTACGACTTGCGCTTTCCCGAGCTCTTTCGCCGCTATGCCGTCGCCCATGGCGCCAGGCTGATCCTCATCTGCGCCGAATGGCCGCTCGCCCGCGTCGAGCATTGGCGCGCCCTGCTGATCGCGCGGGCCATCGAAAACCAGTGCTATGTCGCCGCGACCAACTCCTGCGGCGATACCGGCGGGGCGGTCTTCGCCGGTCACTCCATGATTGTCGACCCCTGGGGAAAGGTGATTGTGGAAGCGGGCGAGGACGAATGCCTGGTCATGGCGGAAATCGACCTTGACGAAGTCGACCGCGTGCGCCAGACGATACCAGTCTTTGAAGATCGGCGGCCCGATGCCTATCTCACGCGCTGACACAGGGCTTGAAACTGGGGCGCGCCTGTGTTAAACTCGCCGCGTGAATGATAATTTGGCGATCGCAAACGCTTCCGAATTCCGCACTAAAGCTGTATTCCCTCGGTTCATCAACATCTCAATCGATGTGAATTCCCGCGCCGGATTGCGCTTGCCATGGCGCGTTGCCTGCCGACGCTTGCCCGCGCTCGCGCTAAAGCATGAGATGGAAGCCTCGCCCGGCGCTGTATATGGAAACAGCAGACGCCGTCGCCACGTATAACAAATGTAGCTATAAACCGGAGCAACCTTATGTATTCAAGAGGCGACCAAATCATTCATCCTCGTTACGGCGCCGGAACAATCGTCGGCAAAAAGAAGCTGACCTTCAAAGGCAAAACACGCAATTATCATATCGTGGAGTTGGTGGGCGATCGCGGCGAGGTGATGATTCCGGTCGAAGCGGCAAACGATATGAACATCCGGCCCGCCATCGAAGACCTGTCCATAATCGAAGAAGCGTTCGCCGCCCCGCCCTCGGTGCTGTCCGATGATTATCGTTCGCGGCAGGCGACGATCCAGAAGCAAATTCAAACCCGCGAACCGGAAGCGATGGCGACCGCCCTGCGCGATCTCTTCTGGCGCGAACAGACGGACAAACTCACATCCGTCGAACTCAAAATGAAGAGCAGCCTGGTGAAAATGCTCAGCCATGAGATCGCCGTCATCTGCGCGGATATGACCGTTGAGAAAGCCACCAGCCACCTCACGCAAATGCTCTACCGCATGGTGCAGGAGCCGGATGACCCCAGGCCGGAAGAAGGGTCGGAACCCCTCTAGCGCCCGCGGGCTTGGCCCCCGATTGAGTCGCCGCCGACGGCCCAGCCGCTTACAAACCATCAAAGTGCTTGAGGTTGAAGCTGCCGACGCCGCCGTCAAAATCTACAATGATCCGCTTGTCGGCTTCGGCGAAACCGGGGCTTTCCCAAACTCCCGAGATGCCGACGAAACGCTCGCCCCCCTTGATTCGGTTGAAGGAGTCCGGCAGGTTGACCTTGCCAATGCCCGCATCCGCCATGAGACGCAGCGCCGCATCAGCCGCCACGCTGACGGTCACTTCGCCGGCGCCGCCATTGATGTCAAGCGCTCCGCCGCTGCCGGCGGGAATGACCACATCCGTTTTGCCAACGCCGCCGTCGATGCTGGCTGCGAAGTCGCCGTCCTGGGCCGGCAGGATCAAAGCGATCTTGCCGACGCCGGAATCCAACTTGATGGCATCCACCAGCAGATTGCTGAGGTCGATGTCGGTCTCGCCGATGCCTCCCTTCATGCGCAGCCGATACAGGATGTTCGGCGCCAGGGCGATATCCCAGAGTAGATCTTTCTTCACCCCCATAAGTTGCCCGACGCCGCGCGGGAAGGGCCCCTTCTGCCGCAGGGAAATGACCCGTTCGGCGCCGCCGCTGACTTCAAATTCGTATTCGCCAATGTAGTTGATCCGCGCTTCAAAGAGATTTTCGCTGTCGATGGGCAGCGCGGTCAGGCTGGCTATGCCCACGGAAAAGTCAATGTTGATTTGGGCGGAGCTGGCGTCAGCGAGCGGGGCGGAAAGCTCCGCGCTCTTCACCTCGACCTCTTCCCCCATCACATCGCTGAAGAATTGGCTGAAACGATCGCCCATGCTTTCAAAATCAAATGACCATTCGACCTTGCCTTTTTGTCTGCTCATTGACCGCTGCTCCTTTGTTGTTGTCACTGATGTATACGCAGGATGATTGGCGCGCGTTTGTTAGAAGCGCATAAATGTTGCAGGAATGTGAATCTCAGGATGATTGTAGGGGCGAGACGGTGGCTCGCCCGAACAAGCAACCTATCGCTACGACGGGCGAGACAAGTCTCGCCCCTACAGATTCCCATTCCCCGGGTTCATTATTTTGCGTGAGCCGAGTTGTGACTCGCGAGCGGCTGTGGTAATAAGGCAGGTAACGCGGCCACTTTAGAATCTATTTCCGCGATGATTGCCGCTTCCCGCTGAGATTTGAGCTTGCCGCCAGAGAATGGGTCAAGCTATACTAGGTCTGCCTGCCGATATGCAAGGAACAGTACCACGATGGAAAACATCGCCGTCGTCAAATGGGTGATGCAGCATCCCCGCTTCAGCGCCTGGGTCGTCTTGGCTGCTGGCATGGTTGCGCTGCTGGTAGTCGAAGCGCGCAATGTCGGGCTGCTCCCGTCTCAGTGGGTCGCGCTGATTGTCGCCACCGTCCTGGTCGCCGGCGCCTGCATCTGGATCATCAGCTGGGAAGACAAAGACAACCCCGAAGACGAAGCCGAGATCAGCGCCGCCGAAGACGCGGACTGAATGCGCCAATCCTCCATTTCGTAGGGGCGAGACGGTGGCTCGCCCGAAACCGCCCGATGAACGTTTCTGCGGGCGAACCCGTGGCTCGCCCACAACAGCCGAGACATCGCCAAATGACCTCAACCAACGCCTACCTTACGCGCCCACGCGAGCGCTATAAAGACAGCTTCATCGACGCCGTCTACGAATACATCCGCGAAAAGCGCACGGTCAACTGGCATCCGGAAATCTTGCGGACCCGCTTTGACGAATACCTGCGCGTCTTGCAGCAGGCGGAGACGGACCCGCTGGCGGGCATGGTGCCGGCGACGCAATTCTGGCTGGTGAGCGAGCATGATGGCTACATCGGCGATGTCGATGTGCGGCATCGCCTCAACGAAAGTTTGAAGCGCTACGGCGGGCACATCGGTTACAAAATCCGCCCCTCTTTTCGGCGGCTCGGCTATGGCGCGCTCATCTGTCAGCTGGGCATCCTGGAGGCGCGTAAACGCGGCGTCGGCGATATTCTGATCACTTGTGATGACGACAATATCGGCTCGTCGCGCATCATCGAGGCCAATGGCGGCGTCCTGCAAGACAAGATCGACAACGGCCGCCGCGTCTTGACCCGGCGCTATTGGATCCGCGCCGCTGGCTGAGCAAGTTCAGCGCAGCATGCGGCAGCCGCCCTCAGCGCATTCCGGCAGCTCACTGCCCAGCAGCGCGTTGATGCGGTAGCGGCGGCGGGCGATGTAGCGGTAGAGGCGCTTCCCGATCACGTCCGCCCCCGGCAGCTGGAGCAGCAGCCATAGCAGGAAACCGAGCGGCAGCTCTTTCAACATGCGGCGCGTCCCGGCGAAGCCCGCGTAGAGCTCCCCCGCCGCATTGATGACGTGGATCTCGCTCATCAGGCGTTCCCGCGTCAATTCCGGATGACGCCGCCTGAAATCCCCGCCGTCATGCAAATCGACGAAGTGGATCCGCTTCAGCCAATCCAGCGCGCGCAGCGCCTCGCAAGTCGATCGACAGACCAGGCAGTTGCCGTCATAAAGCGCCGTCAGCATGATTCGCCCCTCGGCTCTAGGTTTTGCCTATTGCAATCATCATACATTGACAGGCTAACCGTATCAAACGGATAATCTGCTTCAGAAGCTATCGGAGTCCTCTATACCCTCGGCGTCGCAGGTCTGTGTCTACGCGCCCCCCTGTGGTTAAATGAGTGCGTCGCTCGCCAAGATTAAAACCGCCCCATGCTCCCAACCCGACTGGAACTGCGGAATTTTCTCGCCTATCGCGCGCCCGCGCCGATCGTCTTCGACGGCATTGAACTGGCTTGCCTGACCGGGGGCAATGGCGTCGGCAAATCCTCAATTCTCGATGCCATCACCTGGGCGCTCTGGGGACGGGCCCGCGCCAAACGCGATGAGGAATTGATCCACCTCGGGCAAAACGAGATGCAGGTGGAGATCGACTTCGAGCAGGAGGGATTGCGCTACCGCGTCATTCGCCGGCGGTCGCGCGCCGGGCGGGGGCGCGGCGCCCTCGACCTGCTCGCATTCGACAAAGAGGGCTTTCCCCGCCTCATCAACGAAGAGGGCAGCCGCCGCACGCAAGCGAAGATCAACGAAATCCTGCGCCTCGATTATGAAACTTTCGCGCATTCCGCCTTCTTGCAGCAGGGGCGCGCCGATGCTTTCACCCTGAAAACCGCCGCCGAGCGCAAGCGAATCCTGGCCGACATCCTCGGTCTCGATCAGTGGACCCATTATGAAAGCGCCGCCAAAAAGCGCTTGACAGACATCGCCTCGCAGATCGATATCATCCAGCATGACATCAACCGCTTTGATGAAGAGATCGCCGGCGAGCCGCAGCTCAAAGCCGATCGGGAAGCTGTCCTGGCGACGCTGGAGAGCGCGAGGGAAGCGCTGCAACAAGCAACCGACGACTACAGCCGCGTGGCCGACGCGGTCTCGGCACTGCGGCGCCTGGGCGAAAGCCGGCGCGAACTGGAGGGCCGCATCACCGGCCGGCGTGACGACATGGCAGCCGCCCAAGCCGAAGTCCAGCGACAAGATGAGAAGATCGCGGCTTATCAGGAAACGCTGGCCCAAAGCGAAGCCATCGAAGCCGGTTTCGCCCAGCTGCGGAAAGCGCGCGAGAATCAGAGCGCAATCGCCGAGCAGTTGACGCGGAAGGCCGAGCTCGACCGCGAGGCGCATCAACTGGAGCAGGCCCTGGCCGAGCAGCGGGCGCGGCTGGAAAGCGACGCCCATGTCCTGCGCGAACGCATCCGCGGGCTGGAAGCGAAACTGGCGTCCGCGGCCGCCGCCGACATTGACGCGCTGCGGGCGGAGCTGCGTGCGCTGCAAGCGCTCGAAGTCCAACGCGACAAGGCAGCGAAAGAAGTGCAGCGTATCAAAGAAGACCGTTCAGGCCTGCGAGAGCGGATGGGCAGGCTGACATCGGAGGGGCAAGCGCTGAACACAAGGCTCGATCGGCTGCGGCAGGCCGACGGCGCCGCCTGCCCGCTTTGTGGTCAAGCGCTGACCGCCGAGCATCGCGACGAGATCATGGCCCAGCTCACCGAAGAGCGCGATGAGAAGCGCGCTCAATACCGCGGCTGCGGGGCCGAGATTGAGGCCTTAAACGCCGCAAGCCAGGCGCGGGAGGCTGAGATTGCCGGCTGGGCGGGAAAACTGAAGCATCTGCCCGCCCGGCAGCAACGGCTCGGCGCCCTGGCGGAAGCTGAACGCCTGGCGGAAGAAGCGGAAGCGGCATTGCCCGGCGAACGGCGTCAACTGATCCAGCTTGAAACGCGCCTGGGGGACGGCGAATTCGGCGGGGAATTGCGGCATCAGCTCTCACAGTTGGAGCGCCAGCGCGAAGGCATCGGCTATGACCCCGATTCTCACGCTGATACCAGAGTGCAACTGGAGACCTACGCCGAATACGAGCGCGGGCATACCTTGCTGGAACTCGCCCGCATCAGCCTGCCGGAAGCGCGGAAGATCCGCGCCGATACGGCGGCCCGGCTCGATTCCATGCGCGCCTCAATGCAGGGGGATGAAGACAAACTCAAAAAGATCGGCAGCGAAATTGAAGCCCTGGAAAAAGTAGCGCGTGAGGAACGCGAACTGCGCGCCCGCGTCGACTCCATGCGGGCCGAGGCGCAGACCTTGAACGAGCGCAAAACCATCATTGAGCAGCAGTTGAACGCCATCGCCGCCGGCCGGGCGAGCAAACGTCGGCTGAGCGAGCGACTGGGTGCGACGCAGCATCAGCGCGGCCTGCTCAACGAGCTGCGGGCCGCCTTCGGCAAAAACGGCCTGCCCGCCCTCATCATCGAGACCGCCATCCCCGAGCTGGAAGCGGAAGCGAACGACCTGCTCGCGCGCATGACCGACGGCCGCATGAGCCTGCGACTCAGCACCCAACGGGAGAAAGCCGGTGGCGGCCTCGCCGAAACGCTGGCCATCGACATCGCCGACGAACTCGGGACGCGCGCCTACGACCTCTACAGCGGCGGCGAAGCCTTTCGCATCAATTTCGCTTTGCGCATCGCCCTCTCCAAACTGCTGGCGCGGCGGGCCGGCGCCCAATTGCGCACGCTCTTCATCGACGAAGGCTTCGGCTCGCAAGATGAAGCCGGTCGCGGCCGGCTGGTCGACGCCATCAACAAAATCCAGGCTGACTTTGACCTCATCCTGGTCATCACCCATATCGATGAATTGCGCGATTCCTTCCCCGTCCATCTCCTGGTGGAAAAAACCGCCGCTGGAAGCCAGGTGACAATAAGCTAAACTTGCCATCAGCCCCCCAATTGTTGACAATTGCAGGGGCTACCTGCCAGGTCGTCCGAAAGGAAAACGAATGAGTGAAACCAAAACCACCAACCGCCTGACCCGCGCCGAAGTCGACTTCTTCGTCGAAAACGGCTACCTCGGTCCCTACGCCGCCATGAGCCCGGCCGAAATGGCGGAAGTCCGGCGCGAAATCGAGCAGAAGGTCTTGACCAGCGACGGCCCCAACCCGCGCTCCCGCGCCCAATCGCGCCACATGGATCAGCCGGTCATCTATGACCTGGCCACCCACCCCGCCATACTCGACCGCATCGCCGGCCTGCTGGGGCCGGATCTCGTCGTCTGGGCGACCAACTTCTGGCTCAAGCCACCGGGCGGCGCTGAAATACCCTGGCATCAGGATATCCATTTCTGGCCTTTGGAGCCGCCCCTCAATACCTCCGCCTGGCTCGCCATCGACCAAGTCACTGTCGAGAATTCCTGTGTGCAGATCATCCCCGGCTCGCATCGTGTTTCGCTGCCCCATATCAAAGCCGAAGAAGGCGTGGCATTTGCCGAAATGGCCGATAACGCTGCATTTGACGCCTCCAGCGCGATTAACATGGAGCTAGAACCGGGCGAGTTCTTCATCTTCAGCGAGCGGACGTTGCACCGCTCCAGCGTCAACACATCAGAGCGGCGCCGCCTCGGCATCTCCATCCGCGTGACCCTGCCCATCGTGCACGTCTTCCAGGACAGCGCCCCCCTCCACCCCGGCCACAGCGCAATCCTGGCGCGCGGCAAGGATGTCATGGGCTTCAACCGCTATGCCGGCCGCCCGCAAATGGCGAGCCCGTAGGGACGACCTTGGACCGCTCGCCCGGTCTCATACGAATGTGGGAGTGAGCTATCAGGTCGCCCGAAGGGGATGCGAATGCAAGAATCCACCAACCGCCTATCCCGCGCCGAAGTCGACTTCTTCGTCGAAAATGGCTACCTCGGCCCCTACGCCGCCATGAGCCCGGCCGAAATGGCGGAACTCCGCCAGGAAATCGACCGGCATGTCCTCAACAGGGCTGGCCCCAACCCGCGCCGCCCCATGCAATCGCGGCACATGGACAATGCAGCCGTCTACGACCTGGCGTCGCATCCCGCCATCATCGAGCGCATCGCCGGCCTGCTGGGGCCGGACCTCGTCGTCTGGACGACCAACTTCTGGCTGAAAGAACCCGGCGCCGCTGAAATCCCCTGGCACCAGGATATCAACTTCTGGCCCATTGAGCCGCCCGTCAATACCTCCGCCTGGATCGCCATCGACGAAGTCACCGCCGAGAACGCCTGCGTGCGCCTCATCCCCGGCTCGCATCGTCAGTTTTTGCAGCACAGCCGCGCGCCGGCGGAGATGGCAATCGCTGAAATGGTGGATCCAGATGCCTACGACGAGGACCTAGCAGTGAATATGGAATTGAAGCCGGGCGAATTCTTCTTGTTCAGCGAGCGCCTGCTGCATACCTCGGGGGAAAACAACTCCGACAAACGCCGTCTGGGTTTGTCCATCCGGGTCACTGTACCCTTCGCGCACATCTTCCAGGACAGTCATCTGCATCCGGGCCACACCGCCATCCTCGCCAGCGGCAAAGATGTCATGGGCTTCAACCGCTACGCCGGCCGGCCAAAATCTCCCTGATGTTCTCAGCAAGTGCAAGTAAGTCGCGAAAAAATGAACTACAGAGAACGCAGAGAGCGCGGAGAAAGCCATATAAGGTGTTTCCATTTTTTGGGCGTTTCGGCGTAACGCCCCTACAGATTCCTCTTTTTGCGGGTTCGTAATTTTGTGTGAGCCGAGTTGTCACTCGCGAGCGGCTGTGGCAGATGTAATATGTGGCGCGCCGGCGGATCGTTCTAACTCAGCTTCCGCCGCAACTCTTCCATCGCGTCGCGCGATCGCCGGCGCAGCTTGGCGCGGAAATGGGCCGCTTCGATGGCGCTGTACTTGCTGCGCACAATGCCGACGATCTCCTCCGTGCACTCCTTGCAGAAAACATCTTCCGCATCGGAAAATGCGGACGGGGGCAACTCCTGCTCACAACGCACGCAGGGCTTGAGATCCGTCAACGGGGCAGTTTCCTTTCAGTCAACGCGCTATTGTAAGCGATTGCGCCGCGGAAGGGAATATTCGCTTGGCTCTCGCGCGCCCGGGATTGATTTCGCTGCCCTATCTGTTGCCTCGTTTCCTCTCATTTCATGGTCTTGCAATATCCCATCCGCAATCAGTGCGAAATCTGTTGGGGCGGCTTATCAAGTCGCCCGAAAGCGCGTCCTTTAGCTGCGGCGGGCGACCCAATGGCTCGCCCCGACAAAGCGCGCGTTTGGCGGGATTCGCATCGTTTTGACGATACCCTCTAAATGCTCGGTGTACTCGGTGCTAAGATTTCAACTGCTGTCCTGCATTTACTGGCAATCGTTCCGCGATATTTGCCAGCGCCCAAAATTCGACAAACTGAAACCGATGTGTCACAATATGCGCAAGCTGCAAAATGTACTTATGTGGCGGACCTTCTCATCACGGTTATTTAGTTTAACTTGTTTGCAAATCAAGCGTTGACGCCCTTTAGCGGGGCGCGCGGACCGTGGCGAGGAGAAACTGCTGTGAAGTTATGTGTAGTTGAGGGCGACGGCATCGGGCGCGAAGTGGTTCCGGCGGCGGTGCGCGTCTTGCGCCAGGTGGTGCCTGAGCTTGAAGTCATCCGCGCCGAAGCCGGTTGGGACCGCTTCCAGAAAACCGGCGAAGCCCTGCCGGAAGATACAGTCGCGCGCGCCAAAGAAGCGCAGGCGGTTCTCTTCGGCGCCTGCAGCTCCCCCTCATACCCGGTCGCTGGATATTCCTCGCCCATCGTCAGCCTGCGCAAAAAGATGGAAACCTTCGCAAACTTGCGCCCGACCCGCTTCCTGCCCGTGCCGACTGCGCGCGCGGGCGTCGATCTCGTGGTCGTGCGCGAGAATACCGAAGATCTATACATCGGCGATGAGCGCACGGCCGACGCCGGCGATACTGGCACCGCGACCAAACGCATTACCCGTCAGGCCAGCGAGCGAATCGCCCATACCGCCTTCCGCCTGGCGCGCAACGAAAAGCGCCGCCGCGTCACCATTGTGCACAAAGGCAACGTCCTGCCGAAGACCGACGGCTTGTTCCGCCGCGTCGCCTACGAAGTCTCCAAACAATACAGCGATATCGAAACTGATGAATTGCTGGTCGATACCGCCGCCTACTGGATGGTCAAGGAGCCGTCGCGCTTTGATGTCGTGCTGACGCCGAATCTCTATGGCGATATTCTGTCCGATATGGCGGCCGCCTGGGGCGGTGGTTTGGGCCTCGCGCCCGCGCTCAATATCGGCAATCAGGTCGCTGTAGCCGAACCGGTGCACGGTTCCGCCCCCGATATCGCCGGCAGAGACGTCGCCAACCCGACCGCAGCCATCCTCAGCGCGGCCATGCTCGTGCGCCATCATTGGAACAAACCAGAACTTGCCGACAAGATCGACGCCGCCGTCAGCGATACGCTCAGCAAAGGCGACTACACCGCCGACATCCTGGGCGCGCGCGGCATCAGCACAACCGAGTTCGCCAATATCATCTGCGAGCGGTTGGGCTGAAACCGTATACCGTAGGGCGCCCCTCCGGGCAAGCCCTACAGATCTAGGCGCGTGCTGGACCGCGTGCGGACGCGGATCGAGTTGCGCTGTCCCTGTAAGGTACCCGGCCTGACTTATGTGCTTGACATAAGCCGTCTATTGGGATAACGTGGGGTGACAATACCCCCTGGCGACCTCACGATAGTTCGTCAGGCAATTTGCGGGAGGCTAGCGAAAATTCCTAGCCTCCCTGTTTATTCCAGCCAAGGCTAAGGATCAACGATGTTTCGCTTTGCTGAGCGCCAAGCGCTTTATCACGTATGCCACGGTAGTAACCGGCGATAGTGATATGGTCGCTGCAAACCGTAGGGGCGAGGCGGTGACTCGCCCTAAACCTGTCTTTGCAATTGAGGGCGACACAAGCGTTGCCCCCGCTCCCCGCCAGTTGATTTTCTGGCGGTTTCTGGTAGACTACGCTTAACGGCCTCATTCTCAAAGGTCCTTCGGTGTGGTCTTATCCTATATCTTCTGGGGGGGGGGGGGGGGGGGGGGGGGGGGGGGGGGGGGGGGGGGGGGGGGG
>JAPPEU010000042.1 GCA_028875245.1 Chloroflexota bacterium | reverse complement strand
GTCCGATTTCTGGCAACTAACTTCATTTAAGGCTGTTTTTCAACAGACACCGGTGAGTCGCCCGCGTCCAAATATCTAGGTATTCGACGGGCGGGCCACCGGTTGCCCTACAGATTCCGATTTTGCGGCTTCGTCATTTTGTGTGAGCCGAGTTGTCACTCGCGAGCGGTTGTAGTTCATTTTTGCGCGACTTACTTGCACTTACTGAGAAAGGCGGCACAAGCGCCAGCCCTACAGCGTCGTTTTTGGGCGAGTTGCCTGCAGTCGGATACATATTGTGGGCTGGCGTTCAGGCGCGGCGCGGGAACTTGCTGAAGTCCGGCTTGCGCCCTTCGAGGAAGGCGTTCTTGCCTTCGCTGCCTTCTTCCGTCATGTAGAAGAGCATGGTCGCGTCGCCCGCCAGAACTTGCACGCCGGTCTGTCCATCCAGCTCGGCATTCAAGCCGGCTTTGATGAAACGCAGCGCGATCGGGCTCTTGCTCAAGATCTCGCGCGACCAGGCGAGGGCTTCTCTCTCCAACTCAGCCAGGGGCACAACTGTATTTACCATGCCCATCGCCTCGGCCTGGGCGGCGCTGTACTGGCGGCAGAGGAACCAGATCTCGCGCGCTTTTTTCTGGCCGATATGAGCGGCCAGGAAGGATGAGCCGAAGCCGGCGTCAAAGCTGCCGACGATGGGACCCGTCTGCCCGTAGATGGCGTTATCGCTCGAGATCGTCAGGTCGCAGCAGACATGCAGCACGTGGCCGCCGCCGATGGCGAAACCGGGCACGACCGCGATCACGGGCTTGGGGATGTTGCGGATATAGCGCTGCAGCTGCAAGACATTCAGACGCGGCACCCCATCGTCGCCGACGTAACCGGAATGCCCGCGCACGGTCTGGTCGCCGCCGGCGCAGAATGACCAGACGCCGTCTTTGCTGCTGGGGCCGTTGGCTGTGATCCACAAGACGCCAACGTCGCCGTCGTGCCAGGCATGCAGCAGGGCTTCGGTCATCTCGTCAATCGTTTTCGGGCGGAAGGCGTTGCGGATATTCGGCCGATCAAAGGCGATCCGGGCGATGCCGTCGGCTTTGTGATAGCTGATGTCGTCGTAGGCTTTGACTTCGGCCCAGTCGGCCAGGCGCATGAGGTCTGCCGTATTGATTTGCGCCTGCTCTTCTTTGCTCGTCACCATCGGTCGTCTCCTGTACTTTAGGATTGAATGAAGCGCTTAAAATCGCGGATACTTTCGATACAGTGTATGGTTTTTCGCCATCAAGTACAGCGAGGGCGGCGAGTACATCGAGACTGGGATGGCTTGGGCGAGTCACCGGCTCGCCTGCATTACCCTGAGATCGGCGCCGTTTTCTGACCCTTTCGGGTGACTCACAGAGTCGCCCCTACCGTTTTCGCTGTATATGCTGCTTTATGCATGCGAGGACTCCAGTTTTCTGTGAATCGCGGTCATGATGTCGCCGCGGCGTTGCAGGTCCGCAATAGCGTCGGTGCGCGCTTCGATGAGCGTCGAACCGGGTCCGCCGACTGCTTCGGTGAAGGCTTGGCGAAAGGTGGCGCGGTCTTCGGCGCGGACATAGCTCAAGCCGTAAAGGGCGGCGACGCGCGCGAAATCCAGGCCGTGAGCGGTGATGAAGAAGTCGCTGAAATGGGGCTCGAATGCGCGCGCGGGCAGGCGATGGAAGATGCCCCCGCCCTCATTGTTCAGCAGCACAATGGTCGCCGGGACGCCGCAGCGTTGTAGCGCCAGCAGGCCGTTCATATCATGATAGAGCGTGATATCGCCCAGAACCGCCACCAGTGGCGAGCCCTTGCGCGCCGCGCCGATGCCCAAAGCGGTGGAGACGTTGCCGTCTATGCCCGACGCGCCCCGGTTGGCGTAAGCCATGAAGGGCGCCGCGGTTCGCAGGCCGAACTGATCGAGATGGCGCACGGGCAAACTGTTGCCGGCGAAGAGGGCCGCGCCGGCAGGCGTCAAGTCGACGACATCGTAGAGCACGGCGCCATCAAACCAGGCGCCATTCTCAATTTCGTCGGCGATGACCTGGCGCGCCATCCGGTCGGCCTCGGTCAGATGTTCGCGCCAAGTGTCGGCGCGTTTTGACTGTGGCGCAAAGGCGTCCCACTCCTTGGGGTCAAGCGCCGCGGGATTGAGCCTCAGGTGCTGAGTGATGCGATGGCTGTCGTCGGCCCAGTCGCGGGTCCGGCCGCAGTAGATAAGTTGGCGCAGGCTGGCTTGTTCGAGGAAGTCTTGCATCGCCTTGGAAAGCGGCGGGGCGCCGAATCGGATCAGGACTTCAACCCGGCTGAAGTCCATTGCCGCCGCATTTATGAAGCTCTCATAAGCGCCGATTGTGTTTGCGGCGCGCATGTTTGACGAGAACTCGGCGAAGATGGGGAAGCCGCTGATATCGGACAGGCGCCTGGCCCAGGGCAGCAGCCTCTGCCTCTCGGCTTCGCTGCGGCAGCTGCCATGCCCGAAGTAAATGATGCCCGGCCGCGCCAGCAAATCCTCCGTCAGCAGCGCCGGCAACCCGCTATCATCCGCCCTGCCCTGCTGGACGAATTGTGTCGGCGGCCTCTTGTCGACGGCGAGAACCGCCGCATCGTCCGCGCCGGGTTCAAAGGGCTTGCGGAAAGGCCAATTGATGTGCGCGACGCCGCGCATTCTCGCCGCGATGGCATAAGCGCGGGCCGCCAGCGTACGCAGATTGCGCAGGGCGACCGGAGGCGCGTCCGCTTCGGGCAAGGGCGCGTCATAGAACCAGTCGGCATAATCGCCGAAGATTTTGATCTGGTCGATGGTTTGGTTCGCCCCGCTCGCTCTTAATTCAGGCGGTCGATCGGCTGTCAGCAGGATCAGGGGGACGCGCGACTGATGCGCCTCCACGATGGCGGGGAAGAAATTGGCCGCTGCCGAGCCCGATGTGCAGACGACAGCGGCGGGTTCGCCCGACGCCAAAGCCAAGCCCAAGGCGAAAAAGGCGGCGCTACGTTCGTCGAGATGGGAGAACAAGTCGATGGCGTCCCGATGCCGCGCCAGCGCGAGGACCAGCGGTGTATGCCGTGAACCAGGGGCGAGGCAGACGCGCTTCAAGCCCGCGGCAATCAGGGCGTCGACGAATGTATTGGCATAGAGCGTATTAGGATTGGTCATAGACCTGCTATTTTCTAACCACAAAGACACGAAGGGCACAAAGGATTGACTAAAAGACAATTCTCTTTATACCGTCCTTTAGCCGCACGACATTGAAATTGATCAAGAGTCCCGTACGTATCTTAGTGACCTTGAGATAAGTTATCAGTTGTGCTGTATGGATTGGCGCCAACTCCTTGATGGATTTGACTTCCACAATCACTCGATCCTCGACTATAAGATCCGCTATCAGGTTGCCAATGTTCCGACCTTTGTAATCAACGTTTATCCGCTTTTGCTGCTCAAAGGCTATGTTTCTCGCTTCAAATTCGGCACAAAGTGCTTCTTCGTAGAGGCTTTCCAGCAGCCCAGCGCCCAGATAACTGTGCACTGCAATAGCAGCGCCTATGATTCTATAAGATAAGGGTCTTTTGCTGTCTTGAGCACTGATCTTAACGTCGTCTTCGTTTGTGTTCATCAGACTTTGTGTCCTTCGTTTCTTTGTGGTTAATCTACCCATAAATCTCGCCATGCGCGTCGAGCATGGGGCGGAACTTGAGTTCGGTTTCTTCCCATTCGCGTTGGGGCTGGCTGTCGGCGACAATACCGGCGCCGGCGTAAATCCAGGCGCGCGCTTCCTGGGCGACGGCCGAGCGGATGGCGACAGCGAATTGCCCATCCAAGCGGGAATCGATCCAACCGACGGGCGCGCCATACCAACCGCGCGGGATCGGCTCCAGCTCGCGGATGAGGCGCATGGCCTCCGGCCGGGGGGCGCCGCCCAGAGCGGGGGTAGGGTGCAGCGCCTCGACCAGCGGCAGAATGCCCGATGGCTGTTTCAGAAGGCCGTGTATGGGCCTGTTGATGTGTTGGATATTGCTCAGTTTGAGCAGGCTCGGCGGCGCGATCGCGAGCGAATCGGTCAAGGGCCTGAGGCGCCCCCGCATTTTTTCGAGGACGATGTCATGCTCCTGGCGTTCTTTGGGGCTGTCGAGCAAGGCCTGGCCGAGGCGTCGGTCGGCTGCGTCCGTGTCGCCGCGCCCGCTGCTGCCAGCCAGCGCCATCGTCGAAAGCGCCCGGCCATGAACCGACGCCAGCAGTTCAGGCGACGCGCCATAGAAGGCGTAACGCGGACGAGGCTCGAAGAGAAAGCGATAGCAATCGGCGTAGTGCATTGCCAGATGCCGCAGGATGGGCAGCAGTTTTGGGCGCTCGGCGAAGCGCAATTCGGCCGCCCGCGCCAGCACAACCTTCCGCAGCGCGCCCCGGCGGATGCGCTCAGTCGCATCGTCGAGCATGCGCTCCCAGGTCGGATAGCGCATCGGATAATCGATGTCGAGGAGCTTGCTCTGCCCGTCCGCGCAGGGCGGCCGCTTTTCATCAGCCTTCAACGCCGTGATCTTGCCGCGCAGCGCCGCCAGCAGATCGGGGATCAGGGGCGCGGGCGCTTCATCCAGCGGAATCTGCGTATTGATGGTCAACCAGGATTGGCCGCCGCCCCTCAACAGTTGGTAATGCGGCAGCAGAAAGTAGGCGGGGCTATAAATGGACCAGGTATTATCGGGCGTGAAATCGCTGCGGAAGGCGAAGCCGCCAAACAAACGCGGACCGGCCAGCGCGCCGCCCTCCCCCCTCAGCGCCGCGCCGGCAAAGAGTTCGCGCGCGGCCTCCTTGATCTTCTTGTAGCGCTCGGGTCCCCAGGCCATGAGCTCGACAGCGGCGCCCGCGCCGGCGAAGGCGATTTGCTCGGCGCGGTTTTCCCAGTAGATGCGCGCCCCGCCATCGGCGGTAGCAAGAAATTGTTCGAAACTGATGCCAGCGCAAGGGAGGCTGCAGCTTAGCAGGCGGCCATAGCGCTGTTGGAGCGGCGGATCAGCTGCAGTTGCGTCCATGGCTCAATCCTGGTAGCCGACGCTCTTCAGCAGAAGCGGCA
The DNA here is from genome assembly GCA_028875245.1 of Chloroflexota bacterium. GTDB lineage: Bacteria > Chloroflexota > Anaerolineae > Aggregatilineales > Phototrophicaceae > UBA6055. The sequence continues at coordinate 6,061 of JAPPEU010000042.1, read as the reverse complement.
GCAAGGCTTCCATGATTTCGTCTTTCTCGGGTTCGCCGGTGTAGACCCACTGAATGACGACGCTGTAGATGGCGCCCATCCAGGCATGCGACACAATATGCGTATTGACGGGCGCGATGGAGCCATCGGCGACGGCTTCATCCAGATAGGTCTTGATCAAGAGGGCGAAACGATCGGTGACTTCCATGCGCTTGCGCTCGAAGACCGAGCCCAGACCAACCGCCTGCACCAGGAGCAGCTTGGCCGGCCGCCGGTATCGGCCGAAGGTCTCGAGGACCGACTCCAGGGCGACCTGGACGCGGGCGATGCCCGGCGCTTCCTTGTCGATCGCTTCGCGGGCGCGCCGTTCGATCACATCGGCGAATTGATCGACCAGGGCGATGAAGAGCTTCTCTTTATTGGGAAAGTGAAAATAGATGGAGCCCTTGCTGATGCCTCCCTCGGCGACGATTTCATCCAGTTTGGTATCGTGGAAACCTTTGGCGCTGAAGATGTTGAGGGCGGCGTCGAGGATGCGCTCGCGGGTGGAGCGGGGGTCGGCGGCTGGATTGGTCATGAGCGCTCACAGTACTGACTGGTCAGTACTGTGATTATAGCATGAATGATGATGTTGCTGCAATGCGGTTCAGCGACGAGGGGGAGAAAGCGCTTCGATGGCTTTGGTCGCTAATCCCGCGTTACGACGCTCGCCAGACCGCCAACTATCACACCGGCGGCGACAGCGAGGGCGGCGGCGCTGTCAAAGAATGATTTGACGATGCTCGCGATGATGTCATCGCCTTCCGCCGGGCTCACATCGACCGCGCCTTGAATGGCGGATAGAATCAGGGCGGTGATGATGCCGACGACGACAGCGGCGGCAATCGGACCGATGATTTTGGCCGGCATGATGTTGTCGGCTGGCGCGTTGCTGCTTATTTGCAGGGAAACGCGTCTGCCGATGCCCAAACCCGAGCTGTAGATTGTGCCCATGACCAAACCGAAGAGCAGGTCTCGGCCGGCCAGCAGCGCGACCAGGACGCAGACGATGACGCCGACCACAGTGATGATGCCATGCTTGCTCCGCTTCAAATCCTGTATTTGATCTTGTGTTTTTTCGCTCATTGACAAGCTCCTAATCCATTGAGAGAGACGTTTGCAAGCCACTATTATACTGGCGGGCAAGCGCCTGACAAAACTGCGCCAGCAAGACTTCAGGAATCGCGGCAGAATTCGCAGGCTTCGCCGCAGAGGAAAAGAAGTAGTTCCAAGAAAATAATGAGAATGATCGCAGAACAAACGGAAATTGTCATAACAATCGAAAGGTTGTAGGGGCGAGACGGTGGCTCGCCCGTCGAATACCCAGATATTTGGACGCGGGCGACTCACCGAGTCGCCTCTACAGACGACTTCCCGGGCCGGGTTCATAAAATAAGAAGAAAAGAGGCGCGCGCAGAGGGCGCGGAGGGACTTTGCCACAGAGACGCCCCTATAATGTTCTCGATTATTTCGGCAAGTTATCTATTATATATCAGTCGCTGTCATTGATAATTTGAAACAAAAATGGAGGCCGGAAATGGACGAGTTCATGGCGATAGCGATTGAAGAAGCGCGCGCCACCAAAGCCGAGGGCGGCAGCCCGTATGGCGCGGCGCTGGTTCGGGATGGCGCGGTCATCGGGCGCGGACGCAACTTGATGATCCAGAACAATGACCCGCTCAGTCATGGCGAGATGGAAGCGATCAAGGCGGCCGGCTTGCAGGAGAGTTATGCCGATACCGTTTTGTATACGACGGCGTTCCCCTGTTTGATGTGCGCCGGGGCGATCGTCCGCTATCAAATTCCCAAAGTGATTATCGGCGCGAGTTGGGCGCATAGCGCGCCATCGCGGGAGTTCATGCAAGCGCACGGGATTGAATTGCTGGAACTGCGGCTGGGCGCCTGTTATGCCTTGGTGGAGTAGGGTTTCTGTGGCAGCGAGAAACTGAAGGTCGTCCCGTCGGCTTTTGCGCTGGTCGCCCAGATGCGCCCGCCATGCGCCTCAATGAAACCGCGGGCGATGGCCAGGCCCAGGCCGGTGCCGCGCGCGCCATCGTCGCCGCGCGCCCGTGAGCCTTCGCCGCGATAGAAGCTCTCGAACAGGCGAGGCAGGACAGCCTCCGGGATATAGGAGCCGCTGTTGTGGATGTCGATGCGGATTTCGCCGTCGCCGCGCCAGGCGCGCAAGGTGACGCGCAGGCCGCTGTCGGCATATTTGATGGCATTGTCGACCAGGTTCGATAATACGCGCTGAATCTTGTCCGGCGCCATCAGCACGATGTCTATATCATCGGATACTTCGCCCTTCAGTTCGATGCCGCGCTGCTCCGCCTTCAGCCGCATGCTCCCCAGCGTGTCCGATATCAAGTCTCGAAGCGAGGCCGGCTGGATATTGATTTGCAGATGCCCGACATCGAGCTGCGCCAACTCAAAGAGGTCGTCAATCAGGCTGCTGAGGTGTTCTATTTCGGCGCGGCTGTTATCGAGAAAACGGCGCACGGTCTCTTCGTCTTCCACGACGCCGTCCAGCATCGCTTCGACCATCACCCGGATTGACGCGAGCGGCGTTCGCAAATCGTGGGAGACCCAGGCGGTCAGGTCGCGGCGGGTCTGTTCAAGCTGCTGTTTCTGCTCTTCTACTTCTTCCAGATTGCGTGCCATGGCGTTGAATGTATCCGCCAGCTGAGCGATTTCGTCGTTGCCGGCGATGTTCAGGCGAATCGTAAAATCGCGGCCAGCCAGCGATTGGGTGGCGTCGCTCAGTTTGCTCAGTCGATCGGTCATCGTTTTGGAGGCGAAGAAACCGATGGTCAAAGCCGAGAGGCCGGCGAAGACCAAGAGCACCGACGTCAAGGCCAGATAGTGCTGTTGAATGAAGGTGAAACGGGCGATCACCCAGACGTTGAGGAAGATCATCAAAACCAGCAGCGCGATGACCATCCAGATCGCCCAGCGCAAACTGCGGAACCACTCCAATACCCCCAGCCGGTAAAAGGCGTAGGACAGCAGGGAGCTGGTGAGGCCGGTGACGGTCATGAATGCCACCAGGTCCTGTACTTCGTTGCCGGGCAGGTCGAACATGACCAGTTCGCTGAACAAGGTGCCGGCGATGGGTATCAGCAAGATGATCAAGAATATGAGAACGGGATTTCGCGACAGCCTTTGATTGAGGTCCATCGTGCAAATCACTTTCACTAATCGGGCGTATCAGCATTTCCGGACATGCGTCACGTTCGCGCTGGCGCCTGCGGGCGACACAATGAGCCGCCCCTACAAGGCTTGCGCTTCGGCGGGAATTTCAAATTTATAGCCCACACCCCAGACGGTCAGAATGTAGCTGGGTTTGCTCGGGTTGGGCTCCAGCTTTTCGCGCAGGCGGCGCACATGGACCGTCACCGTGCTTTCGTCGCCATAAAACTCGTAGCCCCAAACCTGGTCGAGCAACTGCTGCCGGGTGAAGACCTGGCGCGGATGGCGCAGCAGGAACCAGAGCAGATCAAACTCCTTGGCGGTCAGTGAGACGCCCGCCCCATCGACGCTGAAGGAACGGCTGCGCGGGTCAAGGGACAGCGCGCCAACTTCGACGGGGCTTTCGCTTTCGCTTTCGGCCGGGGCACTGCGGCGCAGCACCGCCTTCACGCGCGCCACCAACTCGCGCGGGCTGAAGGGCTTGGTGATATAATCGTCCGCGCCCAGCTCAAGGCCGGCGACGCGATCGACTTCGTTGGTCCGCGCCGTCAGCAGGATGATGGGGATATCGCCGTCGACCTGCAAAGGCTGGTAATCAGCGGCATGACGCAGCCGCCGCGTGATCGAGAAGCCGTCCACGCCCGGCAGCATGATATCGAGCACGATTAGGTCAGGCCGGCTGTCCTGCAAAATGGACAGCGCCTGCGGGCCCGTCTCCGCTTCGGTTACGGAGAAACCTTCCAGTTCGAGGTAGCGCCGCACCACCTCGCGGATCGTGCGTTCATCATCGACTACCAGGATGTTTCGTTCTTTGGCCATCGTCCCATGCCATTCAGTGATTGCCGATCGCAGTTCATTCTAGCTTAGAATGGAAATCTAACCGAGTTCTTAACGCTAGGGAGGCGTGGTGATTACAGTGGAAATGCTTTGTTCGCCACAGCCGCTCGCGAGTGACAACTCGGCTCACAGAAAATTACGAACTCGCGAAATAGGAATCTGTAGGGGCGTTTCGCTGAAACGCCCGCAGGCCTGTGTGTGGCGGGAGAGCGAGCCACCGTCTCGCCCCTACAAATTTCGCTATGATTGCAGATGGAATTTGGCTGGTTCATTAAATAAGAGAACGCGGAGAGCGCGGAGAAAGCCAAATAAGGCGTTTCCATTTTTCGCGCGTTTCAGCGCCGCGCGTAGACACTGCGGGTCAAACGCCCCTACAGCGCTTAACAGCAAGACTTCAATTACTTACTTGGTTTTGCTGAGGGCACAGAGAGTCGCGCCTGCATTGACTGTTTGCGTGGCGGGGGTGATTGGCGGCGGAATTATTGATGGCAATGCGTTATATTTGTCGGCACCTTACTGACAAACCGAAGAGGGCAGAACATGGCGGAGAGCATCCAGAACACAATCGACTTTCTGCAAGAGACGCAGGACACAATGATGGAGGACTACAAGGCTTTGCTGCGTTTTCCCTCGATCAGCGCCGATCCGGCACACGCCGGTGATGTAAGCGCCTGCGCTGACTGGATCGTGGGGCAGCTCAAGGCGCTGGGATTTGACAATTGCGAGGCGATCGCGACAGCGGGGCATCCGGTCGTCTACGGGGAATGGCTCAAGGCGGGCGCGGACAAACCCACCGCCCTCGTCTACGCGCACTACGATGTGCAGCCGGTCGATCCCTTGCCGCTTTGGGAAACTGAGCCATTCGAGGGCGTCATCAAAGAGCGCAGGATGTTCGCGCGCGGCGCCAGCGACAACAAAGCCGGCGTCTGGGGAAATTTGAAGGTGTTTGAAGCGCTGCTGCGGACGAACGGGGAGCTGCCGGTCAATGTCAAGATCATGTTCGAAGGCGAAGAAGAATCGGGCTCGCCCAGCATCGAGGCATTTGTCAAAGCGAACAAAGCGCGACTGAAGGCGGATGTGCTTCTGAATTGCGATGGCGACCTGTCTCCGGACAGCCCAAAGTACCATTACGGCGGGCGCGGCATGGTCACGGCCGAAGTGCGGGTCAGCGGGCCGAGCGCCGATCTCCATTCCGGGCTCTACGGCGGGCTGGTGGAGAATCCGCTGCATGTCGCCGGGCGGATCATCGGCTCCTTCCATGACCGCGCCGGGCGCATCCAAGTGCCGGGCTTTTATGATGACCTGCGGGAAGCCGGCGAGACGGAGAAAGCGCGCATCCAGGCGGGCTTTCAAGCGGAGGCGCTGTTGGGCGGCGCCGGCGTCGACCGCTTCTGGGGGGATTCGATCGCGCCGGTGGCGGAACGGGCGACGGTCTACCCCACCTGCGATATCACCGGCATGTGGGGCGGTTATCAGGGACCCGGCAACAAGACCATCATTCCGGCCGAGGCCGGCTTCAAAGTGACCATGCGCCTCGCCCCCGATCAGGATCCAAGCGCGATTTCAGGGGCGTTGAAGGCCTACGTGGAGGGTTTTTCGACCGACACAGTTCAGGTCGACTGCCAGCTCGGCGAAGAGGCCTGGTACTTTGAACTGGTCACGGAGGGCGCCTGGCTGGAAGCGGTGCAATCGGCTATCGAAGCGACAATCGGCAAACGCGCGCAGCTCGTGCGCACAGGCGGCTCGATCCCGATGCTGGGCGTCTTCAATCGGCTGATCGGCTTGCCAATCACAGCATTCGCCTACGGCGAAGGCGAAGGGATTCATTCGCCCAACGAATACCTGAAGCTGGACAGCTTTTATACATCGCTGGAGGCGGCGGTGCGGCTGTATCACAATCTGGGCGCGGTTGAGGCATAAACGGACGATCTCGTCAATTTCGAAATCCGTACGGGCGAGCCGTCAGTGTCTGTTGAAAAACAGCCTTAAATGAAGTTAGTTGCCAGAAATCGGACAG
>JAPPEU010000043.1 GCA_028875245.1 Chloroflexota bacterium | reverse complement strand
AAATGCGAGAGGCAGCGAGAGGATAGTTTCGTGCAAGGCTTGCGCGCTGCGCTGATAGAGCACCTTCACGCGATCATTGTCGTCACGCTGCTGACGCTGGCGATGACCTTCCCGACGATCGCGCACGTGTTTCGGACGGATGTGTTCTGGCTGCCGGTTGGCCCAAATTCGGGCGAAAGCCACGATCTTTATGTTCATCTCTGGGACATTTGGTATGGAAAGCAAATCCTAACCGGCCAGGCGGATCTCTTCTACACGGATCTCATCTTCTACCCGGAGGGCGTGTCGCTGGTCAACCACCCTCAGTTTCTGCCTTTGAGCGTTTTCGTGAATCTGCTGCTGGCGGTCATGCCGCTTTCCAATGCCTACTGCCTGAGTTTCTTGCTGATTATCATTTCATCGGCTCTCGCCGCCTACGTTTATTTGCACTGGCTGTTCCAAGACAAGTGGCTGGCGCTGCTTGGGGCGATTGTTTTTGGCTTGAGCCCGCAGGTGGTCGGCTACCCTTATTGGCCGTCCGTCGCCTGGATCGCCCCGATTGCCCTGGCCCTCTATTGTTTTCACCGCGGCATTTGCGAAAAGCGCGCCGGCCTCATTGCGCTCGCCGGTCTTTGGACTGGCTTGCATACGCTGACCGTGCTTTACAACTACGTAGTTCTGGTGATCATGCTGGCATTCTTCATTTGCGCCTTGGGCGCGTCAAGATGGCGCGACCGCGTCTTTTGGCGGCATGTCGCTTTGCTGGTCCTGACAGTCGCGATTTCGAGCGCCTGGTTATTGATTCCCATGCTGCAGGCAAGAGAAGCCTTCGGCGAGTCGCTGAGTTACTACAGCTTTGGCGAATACGGCAATGATATCCTTTCCTTTTTCTCAAGCCACAAGAACCCCATCTACGGACCGCTGGCCTATCAATTGGGAATTCCCTACGAAACCAGCGCCAACAAGAGCAGCTTCGTCGGTTTCCTGCCTCTCGCGCTAATCGGCATAGGGCTGTTCAACATCAGCGTCCGGCGCAGAATGCTGACATGGCTCGGCCTCTTTCTCGCGCTTTTGATTCTGTGCCTTGGCTCAACGCTCCATATCTATGGGGTCGAATACGAAGACATCCTGCTGCCGAAGCATTTTCTTAACCAATTGGCGCCCACTGTCTTCGCGCCCTTTGCGACGACCGACCTGTTTATGCCGGGCGCTCGTCTGCCACTGGCGGTTCTGACCTGTTTCGGCGTCATCGTCCTGCGGCAGCGGTATCCCCTAGCGGGGAAACCCTGGGTCATCCTGGTTTTCAGCATGATAGTCGCGGTCGAATATCATATCCCGATCAGTCCGGAGCCAGAGTTTCCTATAGTTGGCAGCCGATTCACCGAGGAACGGCGCGCGTTTGTCGATTGGCTGGCGGGCCAAGACGAAGATGATATCCGGCTCATCAATCTGCCATTTGGACGAGACAACTCAAAGATTTACCTCTTCTACCAGTCGCTCCATGGCTTCCCGCAGACTGACGGCGCTATCAGCCGCCCGCCGGACAGCGCCTTTGATTATATGAGAAGGAATCCCGTGCTCAGCATCTGGCAAGAGAACCGGCCCACAAATTGCGTCATTCAAGACGCGGACAGCTACCGCGCCGGCCTGTCTCAACTCCTGGAAGACGGTTACAGCCACATCGTACATCATCACGGATTCTACTTTTGGAAAACAATCAGCGACAGTTTCCGCTACGTGGAACCAGCCTACAGCGATGCCTATGTATCGATATACCGGCTGGACGACCTGCGCGAGAGCTGCCCGGAGGCATATATCGCAGGTCATCCGTTCACCCGCGCTTATGCCGATGCCTTGCAAAAGCATTCCATTATTGACGAGCGGCAGGGCGCCATCGTCGTCTTCCCGCCGACTGTAGAAGCGGGCGAACAATTCATGCGCTATGTCCGCCTCTTCGGCGAGATCGATAAACCGGTCGTGGCCGTCGCTTTCAATGAGCGCGGAAGTATCGAAATACTCAGTTCCGAATCGCCTTCCGCCGGTTCCGCCAGCGCCCTGACGGAGCAGAGCGCCGTATGGCTGGTTAATGAACTTGCTGAATTCAATGCGCGAGAGACCGAGGCCTATCAAGAATGGTTCACGAATCGCTACCGGTTTTGCCGGCGCGTCGAAGAGGACGAAGGCCGGACCATCAAACTGTATCTCAAGTCAGAGTTTCCATGTTCGGCCATGGATGAAAGCAACGCTGTCGAGATTCATTACGACGGCGGCCTTCGTCTGCATAAACTATCGTATGATGTCAAATCCGATGTAGCCCGCTTTTTCCTGGAATGGGGTCATCAAACGCGGGACATTTTCTCCTTTTCTCTACAGTTCTTCGACAAGGACGGGCGGAAGGCGCTGCAGGTCGACAAAGTCATCCAGCGCGACCTGCTCGAGGTTCATGAAATCGACATCGCGCCGCTTGTCAAAGGCCTGTATTCGGCACAGCTGATCGTTTATGACTTCGAGACGAAAGCCAGCCTGGGCGGCACGATTGCGAATAAATCGAAGCGCTTCATGCGCGAACTGGAAATCGCCAAGATCAATGTGGAACGCTAGTCGAAGACGACTGCCGCTTTTCCCGCCCTGTGCCGCGCGACCGAATGCGCCTCAATCGCCGACAGTAAAGCGTGTGAGCTGGACCGCGCGTTCAAACGGTTCTTGATTTCCCGCGACCCTGCCCGATACGCTGGCGCCCGTCTCATAGTGATACACGATCAGCTGGAGCGTGTAGTCACCCGCCGGCAGCGCGGAAATATCAAGCCGGCGCAGGTCCAGCGGCGCGCCCCGAATCACCGCGTCGCTGCCGGCCACGCGGTTGGACTGTTCATCAAAGATTTGCAGCGAAAAAGAATACTCGCCTTCAATAATTTCCCGCCACCAGAAGTAGACGCTCAGCTCATCCTGCGTTCTTTCAACCAGGACATTATCCAGCGCGCCGCCATTGTCGTATAAAATGGCGAGCGGTTCGTCGGCAAAAGCCAAGCCACAGGGCAGCGAGCGCTTCAAATAAAACGCTATGACAGTGTCCGCTTCGTCCACGAAACGCTTGCAGGGCTTGAAATGGTCCAGGAACCAATTCTCATACACATCCATCGAGCTCAGATCAGTCTGCTGCGGATTGTGGATGACCCAAATGCCGTCGCTTTCCGCAACGATGTCAGACTGCGTTAATCTGGGCGGGATGCCGCTCTGAACGAGCAAATCGCCCGCCTCGTCATAAGTGATGTGCACGATGTACTTCCATTTGTCGAGGATGGCGCGGTAGTATTCGATCGTCTTCCACACAACCGGCGCCTGTGGATGAAAGCTGATGATCAACTGGTCATAACCGGGCAAGTCTCGCAGGTCGTAGCGGAAAGCTTGATAGTGAACGAGCTTGTCCTCCAGCAGCGCCTGCCGGTTGGTGACCACGTTGAAATAATCGGAGCGCCAGAAGGCGAATGAGGCCAGGACCCAGAGGCCAAACCAGACGATGCGCAGTCGTTTCCAGCCGGGTGAAAAATGCAAACCGCAGGCGATGACGCTTGCGGCGGGCGCGGCAATGAAGGTGAGATAGCGCAGCCGACTTTCCACCAGAACGGGCGTGATTTCATTCAGCAGGAGCATGATCAGGAGCGCCAATAGCGTTACGAGCGCCATGTACTTTTCCGGCGGGTTTAAGCGCTTGCGATAGCGGGCCAGCAGCGTGCCGGCGGCAAGAGGCAGTATGACGATTCCGTTTGAAAACACCGATAAGCCGGCCCCCAGGGATTCAAGCAAGGGCAGACGATTGTCCGATAACACGCTGGATTCCTCCAAGCCGACAATGACGACGGGCAGCCAGGGGATGAACAGCAGAACGGCCGCGGACATGAGAAAAGCAATCCGCCACCAGCGCCGGTCTTTCCGCGCGAAGACCAGATGGTACAAGGCGACCGCGCTGAGAAGCATCACGCCGGAATAATGTATGTAAGTGACGGCCGCGGTTGTGACAAAGAGCAGGCGCCAGATCCAGCCGGGCGCGCCGGCGCGGCTGACTTTCCAATAACTCCAGACGATGCCGCCCGTGACCAGCGCCAGCAGCGTATACATCCGTGCGATCTGCGTGTAATAAAGGAAGAAAGAGAGAAAACCCAGAAAACCTGCGGCAGCAAGACCAGCCTCTTGTCTGCCACCGAGCAGAGAAAGCCTGTATACGGTCGCCAGCGAGAGCATGCCGAAAAAAACAGAGGGCAAGCGCATGGAAAACAAATCGGCGCCAGCGATGCGCTGCCAGAGATTCATCAGCAGGAAATAGAGCGGGCCGTGATCCGGACTGATTGCGGCCAGCTTTTCCAGCGTTTCGGGCAAGCTGTAGGGCTGATGATGACCGATCTGGCGGATTCTCGCGAGCGTGTTGAACTCGTCATTGGCGATCGGCCGGCCCTTCAGGCTGGTAATGCCGAAAAACCACAGAAAGCCAAAGCATATCAACAGAAATATGAAGCGCAGCGGGCGCTTGTCGATACTCGTCACCGGGCAATAACCTGGTCAATAGCGCCGACGGTTGCAATCAATCATACAGGATTCGCCGCGACAAGAGTATGCAGCGCTGGTCTTCTCCGCCGGCGGGCCAAGCCAATGCAAGCCGAAACTAATAACAAGCTGCTGGCGGGGCGGCGGTCCCGCGCTTAATCGACGATGGAGAATCGGGCGACCTCAACTTCCCGCTGAAAACGCTCCTGACTGTTCACAATCAGGCCGGATTGGCTGCGGCCGGATTCAAAACCGTATACGATCAGGTTGGCGACATAATCCCCGGCGGGGAGCGGCCTCAGGTCCAGCGCGTAGCTGTGAACCGGCGCGCCGGCAATGACATCGTCGATCTGCATGCCAGTGGGGCCGTTCTCGTCGAATATCTGGATCGAGAAGGCGTATTCGTTTTGCGCGATGCGCGCCCAGACAAAGGAGGCAGTCAATACCTCGGCAGTCACTTCGACGGCGATGTTTTCAAGATGATTGCCCCCGTCGTAGATGATCTCAAGTGGCTTTTCGGCGACGAAGAGATCGCAAAGGACGCCCTTCCGCAGAACCATATCGACCACCGCTTCAGGAGCGTCGACATAGCGTTTGCAGTGCTGGAAGAATTCCAGGAGCGTATTGGCGTAGACATCCATCGCCGCCAATTCCGTTTGCGACGGGTTGTAAACCAGCCAAATTGGGAAGTCCCAATCGGCCAGGCTTTCGAGATCGGGAAATCGCTTGTCGTTGTGCTGCGTTTCCAATTCACCCGCTTCGTTGATCCACATGTGAATAAGGGCGAAAGCCAGCGGGCGTTTGCCGGTGTAATAATCGAACTGCTTGTGCTGAAGCGGCGTATCGGCATGGACGCTCACCACGAAGTCGCGCTCGCGCACGGCAATTGTCGGTTCATAGATCAGATGCTGATAATGCGGCGCGTTGATCTGGCCGTCGGCCAATCTGTTGGTGTAGAGCAGCATATCGTTGGAGTTCATATACATGAGGCCGGCGCCGATCCAGAGGGCGAAGGCCGGGATTCGCAGCAGCTTCCATTTGGGCAGCAGCCGCAGACCGATGGCCAGCGCGCAATTCCAGGCGGGCAAGAGCACTATCGTGTAGCGCAGACGCCGGGCAATGACCAGATCGGCGAATTCATTCGCCAGAAGGATCAAACCCAGCAGCGCCACCGCAATCACAGCAATGTATCGTTCCCCCTCATTGAGACGCCTGAATCCAAGCGCTAGCATGACAAGCGCCAGAAGCCAGGGCAGGAGCAGGCCATTGGAATAAGGCGAGAGGATCGCCGGCAGCGCTTCCAGCAGCGAGAGGACGTCCTGGTCGGGAATGCTTCTTTGCGCAAAGGAGCGAAGGGCCACGGGCAGCCAGGGCAGGAAAAACAAGCCGGCCGCCATCATAACCAGGCAGACCTTCAGCCAGCGCCCGTCTTTAGGCGCGAGGAGAAGATGATAGATGCCGATAGCCGCCAGGACCAGGAAGCCGAAATAATGGGTGTTGATGAGCGCGGCCGAGGCTAGCAGCAGCGCAGCCCAGTGACGCCGGCCCGCGGTCGCTGTCGATATCGACACGCGCCAATATGCCCAGGCGGCGCAAGCGCAGCACAGAACCAGCAGCGAATACATGCGAACTTCGAGGGAGTAATAGAGGAAGTAGGCGAGAGAGGCCGTCAACAGGACGGCATTCAGCCCAGCCGTCCTCCCGCCCGTCGACAGCGCCAGGCGAAAGGTGAAAGCGAGCGACAGCAGCGCGAACAAGAGCGACAAAACGCGCAGGGTGGCCAGGTCCCGTCCCGTGAGATGCCCCCAAATGTTGAGCAGGATGAAATAAAGAGGGGCGTGGTCGCTGCTGCGCGTCGCGACGCTGTTGATCGTCTGCTCGAGATTCCAGACGGGACGCTCGTATGTGATGCCGATATGCTTTAACGAGTTGTAGTCGGCTGTTTTGATCGGGTCAGATTTCAGGTTGCCAGCGCCGACCGCAAACACAAAAGCCAGGCAAACCAACGCGACAAAACGATGAAAGTTGGCTACTATGTGTTTGCGCAAGCGAACGCGCTCCTATTCAGAAGCTGTTTCCAGCGCAGCGCCTGTGATAGGAATATAAGAATCACGAAGTCATCGCAGGGCCGCGCAATGTCATTTTACCAAATTCTGCAAGCGCGGCCGCCTTCAGCGATGCGCCAAATGATGTTTGCTTTGACGGGCGAGGCGCGGAAAACCCTGAAGCGCGAACTCGATTAACAGGTCAACTTCACCTTAGAATAGGGCCATAAGAGCGGCGCCGCGCCAAAACTTGGCGACAGAAAGCGCGAAGTCGATGAGCGGAATAATTGAAAAGCTGCGCGGTCAACTTCAACCCCTCGTCCTGTTAGTCATCTTGACAGTGTTGATGACCTTCCCAACCGTCGTTTATGTGTTCAACACGGAGGTCTTCTGGCTGCCCACAGGCGAGCATTCGGACACCTGGATGAAGTTCTGGGACGCCTGGTATGGCTGGCGCGTTCTTGCGGGCGAAGCGGATATTCGCCACACGCCTTTGCTCTTCTCGCCACAGGGCCTGTCCTTGCGGTTTCACAGCTTCAGTCTTACGCACATACTGGCGTTCGGCGGCCTGCAGCGAATCATGCCGCCGTCAAACGCTTACAGTCTGGTCTATCTGCTGACCATTCTCGCCGTCAGCAGTTCCGCCTATCTTTATCTGCGCTATCTGTTCAAAGACAGGCGGGTCGCTTTGCTGGGGGCGGTTATCGTCGGCATGAGCCCATTTGTCATCGGTCACCCGCAGCATCCGGATCTGAGTTTTATCGCTACGATTCCGCTGTCGCTGTATTTTCTCCATCGTGGCTTGCTAGAGCGGCGGAACCGGTTCATCGCCGCGTCGGCCGCCTTAACCGGCATCACCGCGTACATTGGGATGTATATCTTTGTTTGCCTCTGCCTGATAGTCTGCATGGTCCTGCTGTATTTCGCAGTATTGAGAGGGCGCGATGTCAAATTCTGGATTGCCCTCGCGATTCTGGCGCTGATTGTTGGAGGCGCGCTGGCCCCCCGCCTCTACGCCGTCGTTTACAACAGGCAATACTTTGACGAAGCTATTGAGAAATGGCAAGGCTCGAACCGGGGCGGGGACTTGGTCGAGTACCTCGTCAACACCAGACATCCCGTGCTCGAACCCGTTTTTCGCCAGCTTTTTCAGTTGGACCGTTCGTCGCTCGTCTTGCTGAACACTTCTTATCTGAGTTACACCATTCTCATTTTGATCGCCATCGGTTTCGCCCGCGGGCGATATCGGCGTCAGATGATCCCATGGCTGGTTTTGCTCTTCCCGTTTCTGATGCTGCGTCTCGGCTCCGTTCTCACGATTAATGGCCGGCAGTATGCAGAGATCCTTTTGCCCAAGCGCATTCTGGATGAATTGGCGCCCGGCGTCTTTCAAGCCTTTCACACGGTTGACCATTTCCAGATGGGCCTGCTTGTCCCGCTGGCTGTCCTTGCCTGTTACGGGGCGATGACGGTCATTGACGGCTTGCCCGCGCGGCGCCGGCGGGCTGTTTTGGCGCTCTGCATTGCTTTGGTGGCTTTCGAGTATTATCAGCCGGTGGAAGAGCGGATCGTGCCTGACGAACAGTTGGCTTTTCTGGATATCCTGGAAGCGGAACCCGGGCCCGTCGGGACGATAAACGCGCCTATGGGACGCGGCAACTCGAAGCATTATCTGTTCTACCAGGCGCTGAGCGGTCATCCACAGGTCGAGGGGCTTGTATCACGCACGCCGCCGAGCGCCTACAACTACATAAGATCGAATCGCATTCTGAATCAGTGGCTTCTGAACCGGGATGTCATCTGCGTCGACGACGACATGAATGGCTTCGGATTGGCAGTGGAAGATTATTTGGCCGCCATCGACCAACTGGAGGCGGATGGTTTCAGTCATGTCGTTTTCCATCGCGATCTCGGGCATGGCTTTTCAATTCGCAAGAGCTTTTACGCCGCCGAGCCGACATATTCGGATGACTACGTTTCGATCTACCGCCTGGACGACCTGCGGGCAAGCTGCCAAGTCGGGAGCAGCTGGCGGGCGCAAGCGGGTTGAGGGCGCAGTGCATTCGCTCCTCTTTGCAATTCCTCGTGCTGGGACTCTCGATTTCCCTATTATTTTGAACTTGTAGCTGGCCAATCGCGCTATGATTGCCTCTATATTGAGCTTTTCAGAAAATGGCATCAGATTCTGAAGCGGGCGGCGGCTTGCTTAATGAAAGAGCCTTCGATGGAGGAAAAATCGACAATGTTGAAAACTCTTCAACCTTATGTTTTTCTGGTGTCGCTTGGTCTGATATTGTATCTGCCTGTCACGATGCACGCGTCTACGCTCTATGTTGATTATGGTAATCATATTAACGTTGCGATGGCGCTGCCAGGAAAAGTTGAGCATATCACTCACGTCCTTTATCACGCTCTTGTTCTTCTGATCCATGAGGCGCTGCCGTCTGTCCCCCTGCCACTCGCCACTGTCGCGGCGACTCTGATTTTTATGTTGCCTGTGCCAGTAATTGCTTTCTCGCTGTTCAAGAAGGCGGCGAATGATACAGTGCCCGATTCTCTGCTGATAGCTTTCTCGTTGAGCTTGACTATCATGGCGCCGCTTACGATTTGGACGCCGCGCTTTCAGATCGGTTACATTAATCCGATCGTGTATCACAATCCAACCATGATCGCGGTCCGTTTGTTTATAATTCCGGTTTCTATCATGGCATTGAGGGTTTACGCGAGCCGGCCTTTTCGCAGCATGAATCAGCGGATTCACTTGTCGCTGCTTTGCGCGGTCCTAGTGACCCTGGCAACAATGACGAAGCCAAGCTTTACCCTTGCTTTGCTTCCGGGTTGCTGTCTGTATGCCTTTTGGCGGTTGCTTATGCGGCGACATGTGGACCTCCCTATTCTCGTAGTTGGAATATGCCTGCCCGGTATCTTCATGCTAGGGCTGGCATACTTGCTAACCTATTACCATTACGACGATGGCACCGTGATTGCCGTCGGTTTCTTAACGGGCATGAAGTATTATGTTCCAACGTGGCGCATTCCGATTCAGTTGCTGTTGTCTTTGGCATTTCCGCTACGTCTCTACATTTGCTTTCATAAGGAGGCGCGCCAGCATGCATACTTGAATTTAAGCTGGTTGATATTTGGGGTCGGGGCCATATATGCCTACTGGCTTTACGAGGATCCGCGTATCAAACACGCCAACTTCCTGTGGAGCGGATATAGCGCTGTCTTTCTATTGATGTTTGCCTCGATGCTATTCTATATAGAACGCAGACGCTCGAATGTCGCCAGCGCAGAGACAGGCAAGCTCCGGCTGTTCGGCGTGCATTTCACGCGTCGCGAAGCGTTCGTCATGCTTCTGTTTGGATTACACGTGATCTCGGGAATTGCATATTACGCCCGATTCCTCGAAACAACGCGTTAACGGATTTTACCGCAGCGATTTGCGCACAAGATTAAAGAGCGCGGCGGTTGAGTAGCGCCTAGGCGCCCGAATAATCCCCGATCAAGCGGGGGCCGCGCTTGCGGGCTCAACTTCCGAGCCTGGGATATTGCCGTGTGCGCTTCACGGCTCTAATCACTTAGGTCCGACCAGGAACAAACCACGCCAATTACTGGCGCAGACAGCATTCTGTGCCATGTAGCGGCATCAATCTACGGACTTGGCAGCAATCCATTTTCATCAAGAAACGCCGCATAACGGCTAGCCTGCTCGTAAGTGCCAGACGCCACGAGATGGATGCCGTCCACTTCCCAGTAGGCTTCATTCACCGGGAATTCAACTGCTAAATCGATGTGCGGTATGTCCATATCGAGGGCGATCCGGCGTGTTACCGCGTTGTGCTCGGTAATCGATTGGCGCCACAATTGCGGGCGGTCGGCTGCGATATTATAAGCCCATGATGAGATTACAGGCTGCACACCGTGAGACTTGGCCAGAGTCATGAGATTGCGGATGTTTCGCTCGTAATAAACCGGTGGATTGCCGACAAGGCGTTCGTCGAGCGTGAAGCCGGCGCTATCGTTCTTGCATTTCGCGCGCGGAATCTCAAATGAGGACTCCAAAGCCAAGGGATTTTTCATCCAGCCCAGCGTAATCCCGGCAAAGCGGTAGAGCGCTGAAGCGGGCAACTCCGCATTGCGCTCCACGAACATGCCGCGGTTTCCATTCAATCCACGCACTGGATTCAGGCCGCGATAGCAATCGACGCTTAGCCATTCACGCACGGTAAGATCGTTGATGGCGCCATAATAGATCAGCATATCTGGCTCGAGTTCCAATATGCGGAAAGCAAAACTGGCCAGGATCTCCCAAGACGTGTAACCGCTTACGCCGGCATTGATGACTTCGATGTTGGGGTAGCCGTACTCATCGCGCAGGATCAATTGCAGGAAGGCCGGGTAAGACTCGTTTTCTGAAGTGCCCGTGCTATAGGTAGTCGAGCCGCCAACGGAGACGATGCGGTAAGCGCCTTGCGGTTTGGGGATTGCAATTTCCGGGCCGCGATAGCCAAGCTGGTTGTGACCTTCGTAATCTGGATCGGGCACATAGCTGATGTAGGGAACGGGCATGATATTGCTCTGCAGGGCGCGAATCTCCGCCAGCGAGTAGAGATACATGATTTTCTGATCGCGGCTGCCGGCGGCGCTGAGATAAGCGCGCAGCAGGATCTCCAGCGTCAGCAGCGTCACTCCGACGCTAATGGCTATCAGAAAGACAATTCGCATTGTCAGGCGGACAGCTTTAGACGCGCCCACATGCTGATAGGCGCGCAGCAGCAAGCCGGTAATGCCCAAGACCACAAGCGCAACCGTGAGGAGAGCGACCGACACAAAGGTCGAATGCGTCGCCAAAATGTTTATCGGCTGCGTGATCGTGACTTCGCTGCCGTCCATGAGCATGACTTGAAGCGTCGGCTGTGTGCTTGCGTCGACGCACAGTGTTGTCTCCCCGGAGGCTGGCATCAGCGTGCCGTTGGCCAGGACGCGTTGCCCATAGGCGACATCCCAGCGCATGACAAGACACTCGCCCGGGAAGAGAATATCGCTGCGGCTGACTGCCAAGCTGATCGTGGTTTCAGAGTAGGCAACGTTCTTCGCCGCTGTTGAAGGGTTGCTATACCAAATGACAAAGCCCGCTGTCACAAGCAAGGCCAGGCAAAGGCAGAGTATCCACCACTGAGAAGATAGACGGCGCATTATTGGCGCTTCAGGGCTTCCGTTCAAATCAAGTTGCTCGAAATCGACAAGACTATGCCCGCGCTGCACTTGATTCTTTACAGGATATGCCTATTTCATCATGGCGCAAGCACAAAAAAGGGCGCGGCAGTGGAATGAAGTGTTGGCGGCGGCATACTCTCCCACATCGTCTCCAATGCAGTACCATCTGCGCTCG
>JAPPEU010000022.1 GCA_028875245.1 Chloroflexota bacterium | reverse complement strand
CGGACGCCAGCATCTCCCTGGTCGAGGATGAACCCTTTCTTATGCCCACGTCGGACTTGGGTATGTCCACTTTGCGACAAGCCCGGTTCGGTCCGACGATGTCGCTGGAAGAGCGGGAAGCCCGCGACCGCGCTTTCCTGGCTGGGCTGGAATGCAGCCCCGAGCGCATCGCCGAGCAGCAGGCTGAGTTGGACGCGATGGAATGATAGGCAAAAAGGCAGGGAGCTGAACAACATGGCGCAAACAATCGACAAACTCCAGCAAATCCACATCGGCAAGAAAGGCGCCGCGCCCATCGCCGCGCCCGGCTGGGCGGGCAAGCAAGGCGAGCGCTCGCTGGGCGAGCTGCGGCCGGGGTAGGGACCGTTTGAGTGGCAACAGGTAATACAATTTGGCACCTGCAGGACAGCCGTGAACAGGCTACAATCAGTGACATACAGCCGATAGGAGATATCATGACTCGACCAGATCGCCCCACAGTACCCGAAGGCCTAGCAGTACGTATCAACAATGCTCACTACCCTGCCGCTAGCCTGAGACTAGCCGACCGACTCGACGAATACATTGATCTCGATAGCTCTCATCGTGCTTACTACCGCGAAGATATCCTCGAAGATACAAGCCCGCCACTGCGGGTCGATATGGAACAATATCTTACTAAGCTCGAAGCTTGGGTTGTCCAGCACCCACCCGCAGACGAGGACGATGATTAACCAATTCAAAGAAGATAGGCATATCATGTCAAAACTTACACAGATTGCTGTAATCGGACTGCTGGCGCTGCTCAGCGCCATCGTAGCGGCGGAGACACCCGACCAATGCGCTGCCCGCCTTGACCTCGATATCCGAGTCGAAACCTTCGCCCAAGCCACCGCTTGGTATGAACAGGTTCAGCGTGAATGCGCGACAGAGCCAGAAGGCGAAGGCTTGCTGCGCTTGGAGCTTGAGACTCCTACAACGCTCACAGTTACCGAGTGCTTGGTCTGGTATGGCGAAGGAAGCAACTTCGATGACGTGTACATTTATCCGCGCGTGTTTGAAGGCAACGCCAAAATGCACTGGCGACACGGTCACGCTGGCAAATGGCAACAGCTTCAGCAAGGGCCAATTCGCATCGTTACAGGCGGCGGACCTGAAGACCAATTCAAACCTTTCGAAACGCCCGAGATTGTAGGCGGGGGCTTCCATCAGTTTGAATTGCGCACCCGCGACGGCGCGGACAAATTCGAGATTATGGAGACGTGGGCGGCGTTTTACATACTTGACATCTACTGCTGATCGCAACCTGAACGCGGCCTTCCTCAGATTAGCAAAACGCTAAGGGTGAGTGTCATATTCATCAGGGTGCTTGCCCACAATTGTCGGTAAATTATCTTGACACGGTGGTTTCTCGCCTTTCCTCCATATTTGGGGGAAGGGGCCGGGGGAAGTAGCGCCTGCTGGGGGAGACGAGGTCGGGGTAGGTTACCCGCATAGGCGTGTCAATTGGCAAAAAAAGAGGGGTTAAGTTTCTCACTTAAGCCCCTCGGTAATGAGGTGATCACCCGTAAAACTTAGATTGATATGTAGACAACAAAATTCTCTATATGTATTGTATTATTGACTATTACACTAAGCAAAACTATTTTACTTACTAACACCAAAATAATCTTAACCAATTTTTTCTTGTTAATCGTATTTTGTCTCATGCGGACCTCCCTTGCACGGATTATCGAGATACTGCAACTGGCAAGTGAGGGTGACCACCTTGGAGCAGACAATACCATAAGGTGCGCGGGAAGTATAGCCACAATTGCACGAGGCGCAGGCAACAAAATAAAGTCAATTCCTTTAAGCTGGAGAATCGCAATGGCGCAAACAGTCGACAAATTAGACCAAATCCACATCGGCAAGAAAGGCGCCGCGCCCATCGCCGCGCCCGGCTGGGCAGGCAAGCCGGCCGACCGCGTCAAACTGGTCGACTGCGACGTTCATCACAACTTCCACGACCCCGCGCAGCTCCTGCCCTACCTGCCCAAGTTCTATCAGGAGCACCTGCTTGATCAAGGGCTGCACCTGCCCGGCGCCGGCTATGCCAACACGCCCTACCGCCGCACCCGCCCCGATATCAAGGCCCCGGAGCTCAAAGAGCGCGATTTCAACTTCTCGCTGGAATTCATGCAGAAAGAGCTGCTCGACCGCTGGAATATCGACTTCGGGCTGCTGACCGGCCCGCCGGTCTTCTTGGCCGTCGCCGGCTTGCCCGATCCCGATTGGGCGGCCGCCCTCTGCACCGCCTTCAATGACTGGACCATTGAGCACTGGCTGGATAAAGACCCGCGCGTGGTCAACGCCATCCTGATCGCGCCCAACGACCCGGCGCTGGCGGTCAAGGAGATTCACCGGCTCGCTCACCGAAAAGACACGGTCGCCGTCATGATGCCGATGCAAACGCCGCAGCTCTTCGGCAAACGCATGTACCATCCGATTTGGGAAGCCTGCGCCGAGCATGGCTTGCCGGTGGTCTCGCATATCGGCGGCGGCAGCCCGGGTTCGACGCCGACGCCGGTCGGCTTCCCCAGTTACTACATGGAATCGCGCATGACCCGCCCCAGCGTCGCCAGCGCCCAAGCCGCTTCGCTGATTGTCGAGGGCGTCTTCGAGAAGTTCCCCAATTTCAAAGTCGCCTTGATTGAAGTGCAGCAGATGTGGGCGGTGCCGCTGATGTGGCACATGGATGCCGACTGGAAAGCCATCGGCGATCAAACGCCCTGGCTCAAGCGCAAACCCAGCGAATACTTTCGCGAGCATATCCGCGTCGGGTCGCAGCCCATGCACGAGCCGCCGCGGACCGAGCAGGTTTATCAGATGCTGGAGATGCTGCACGCCGACGAGACGCTGATCTTCTGCAGCGATTTCCCCCATTTCGATTGGAACGATCCGGTCACCGTTTTGCCCAAGCTGGACGAGCATAGTCACCGGCGCATCTTCGCCGAGAACGCGCTGGACTTGCTGCGCATCAGCGACGACATGATCGAGGCGGTCCTTGCGTGAGGCGCATCGCGGTCGGCAAGGCGAGCGACATCCCGGTCGGCGGACGCAAGATCATCGTGCCTTTTCGCGGCCGCGCCGGCATCGGCATCTTCAACGTGCGCGGAAAATTCTACGCCCTGCGCAATATCTGCCCGCATAAACGGGGACCGCTCTGCACCGGCGAGGTGGCGGGCCGCAGCGCGACAACCGCCCCGCCCTCCCTCACCGACGGCTTCGTCGATTATGAGCGCGACGGCGAGATCATCCGCTGCCCCTGGCACGCCTGGCAATTCGATATCGCCAGCGGCCAATGCCTGGTCGACCCCGATGTGCGCGTCAAGACCTACCCCATCATCGTTGACGGCGACGATCTGATCGTCGATGTGGATGTCAGCGACTTCATTCAGGAAGGATAGACAATATGCCCGAACCAATTCGCCTCGCGGTAATCAGCTTCGCGCACGGTCATGTAATCCGCTATTGCCAGGTCATCGCTGATTACGATGACGCTCAGGTGGTCGCCGCTTGGGACGACGACCCCGAACGCGGTCAAGAGCAAGCCGCCGAGTTCGGCCTCGACTGGATGCCCGATCTCGACGAGATGCTGGCGCGCGCCGATATCGACGCCGTCTTCGTGACCAGCCCGACCAATCGCCATGCCGAGCATGTCATCGCCGCCGCCGAAGCGGGCAAGCATGTCCTGCTGCAAAAGCCGATGGCGCTGACGCTGGAAGACTGCGACGCCATCATCGACGCCGTTGAGCGCACGGGTGTCAAGTTCAGCATGTGCTATCAGATGCGCGGCGACCCGATCAACCAGAAGATGAAGGCGCTGATTGACGAGGGCGCGGTCGGCAATGTGGCTGTGATTCGCCGCCGCCATGCCATCCCCGCCCTGCTGATGCCGAGCTTCGCCGGTTCCGGCAACTGGCACATGGATCCGGTACAGAACATGGGCATGTTCATGGACGACGCCTCGCATGCCGCCGACTGGTTTTACTGGATGCTGGGGCGCCCCGTCAGCGTGATGGCGGAGATCGACAATATCGTCACCGATGTCGCGCCCGATGACAACGGCGTCGCCATTTATCGCTTCAGCCAGGGCGAGATGGGCATCCTCTTCAACAGCTCGACTCAACTCGCCGCCGAAGCAACAACCGAGATCTACGGCGATGGCGGCACGATCCACCAGAATTACGGCGACGCGCCCTCCACCATACCGCCGCCGGAGGGCAGTCCGCTGAAGCTCTTCCGCGCCGGCGCCGGAGACTGGGAGCGTTTTGACTTCCCCTTCGTGCCGCACGGCAGCCGCATCCACGGGGTAGCGCGCCCGGTGGTCGACTTCCTCAAGGGCGCGGGTCCGCCGCTGGCGACCGCCGAAGACGGCAAGGTCTGCATCGAGATGATCCTGGCAGCCTACGAGTCGGCGCGTGAGGGGCGGCGGGTGCATCTCTAGCGCTTGCAGGGCATAACGCGAAAATGTAGGGGCGATTCTGTGAATCGTCCACGCGCTATCAACGTGTTACATCGGCTCGCGAGATTGGTCTATCTACATAGTTGACCACTCCCCGCCTTGACACGATCAATTTGACAACATTCCTTCGCTTGGTTATGCTTTTTCACTAGCGCTTTATTCGTGCGCGCCTAAAGCTGATCGTTACAAGGAGGCAACAATGTATAGACCAAATTCAGGCGGGTTAAGCCGGCGTGATTTCCTGAAGTCCGCCGGCGCAATGGCGGGCGGCATCGCGGCATCGGGCGCACTGCCCTTTGCATCGTTGGCGCAAAGCGACATGTCAGGCGCGCTTCAGTGGAATACGAACCATAACACCCTGAGCGTGAATGACTTCAAAATCGTCATCGAGAATTTCAACGAAGAATATCCCGATATCGATATTAATCTCATCAATCACGGCGACGCGGCGCAGTATTACACGCAGATCAACACCGCCGGCGTTGGCGGCACCTTGCCCGATCTCTTTTACGTGCGCTCCTTTGACGCGGCGCCCTTCGGCGCGCGCGGCTGGATCACGCCGCTGAACGAGCTGATGGAGCGCGATGGCATGGATCTGTCGGACTTCTGGCCTGCGCAAGTGGCGCAGAATTCCTACGAGGGTCAGTTGATGACCCTGCCCTACGACTTCTCCAACGTGGCGATTTACTACAACAAGACCATGTTCGATGAAGTGGGCGTGCCCTACCCCACCAACGACTGGACCTGGGATGACGCCTTCGAGATTGCCTCCGCCTTCAAAGACGGCGAGCCGGGCGACCAGACCCGCTGGGGCTTGGAAGTGTGGACCTGGGGCTGGATGATGATGGGCTTGCTGCATGCCGGCGGCGGCGCCACCTTCAGTGAAGACAACCGCAGCTGCATCGTCAATAATCCCGAGAACGTCGCGACACTGCAGCGGATTCAGGATGAGATCGCGGCCGGCAATGCCGTGCATCGCGGCATGACGCCCGCAGGACTGGATCCATTCCTGACCGGCAACATCGCGATGGAGGTGCAGGGTTCCTGGGCGGCATTTTACATGCTGGATGGCATCGGCGATTCCTTTGAATGGGATATCGTTAAGCTGCCGCGCGGTTCCACCGGCTTGACCAGCGTCTCGGCCGCTGGCGGCGCCTGGGGCATCGCCACCAACACCGAAGACCTTGATGTAGCTTGGGAATTCTGCAAGTACATCACCAACACGGAATCGACCAACATCCTCATATCAAACAACCTGCGCAGTGTGCCGGGGCGGCTTTCCTCCGTACCGCGGTGGGAAGAGGTGGCGGGGACGGATATCTGGAAGGGCAGATACGTGCACGTCTTCCCCGAACAGATGCTCAACGATGCCATCAATTGGTCCTATCCCGTCTTCATGGGCGAGTATGACGCGGCCTGGAACGCCCGCATCATCGGCGTATTTGAAGGCAATGATCCGGAAGAGGCATTGCGCCAGATCGAAGAAGAAGCCAACGCCGCGGCCGCGCGCTACTTCGAAGACGAATAAAGCGCTCGCCGCTTTCACCATCGCCCGCCGCAAAATCATGGTGTGTAGGGGCGAGCCGTCGGCTCGCCCGTACAAATTGGCTTGTTGAAGGTCGCCCGCCGAAGCGGGAACTGTAGGGACGACTGGCGGTCAGAGTGTACGCGACCTTCACACCCTGTGAATCGCCCTAATACACGACAACATGCGCAGCGATTTCCACCTCTATGTTCAATAGCGACCTGCTCCGCCGCGAGGCGATACAAGGCTATCTCTTCATACTGCCCTGGTTCATCGGTTTCCTGGTTTTCACCGCCGGACCCTTGACCGCCGCGCTCGGTTTCAGCTTCACCGACTGGAATGGCGTCTCCGCCCTCGAATGGATCGGCTTCGAAAACTATATTCAGCTATTCACGCGCGATACGCGTTTTTGGCAATCGCTGAAGGTCACGCTGATATTCACTTTCTTTTACCTGATACTGAATCTCATCATCGGCTTCGCCCTGGCCCTGGTCATGAATCAGCCGGTGCGCGGGATGCGGCTCTTCCGCACCATTTATTATCTGCCCGCGGTGCTCTCCGGCGTGGCGGTGGCGGTCTTGTGGTCCTTCCTCTTTCACCGCGAATTCGGCGCCTTGAATTGGCTGCTGAGCTTCATCGGCATCAAGCGAATCGGTTGGATCGTCTCCGAAAGTTGGGCGCTGCCTTCCATTATCATCATGGAGCTTTGGCGCGTCGGCAGCACCATCATCATCTTCCTGGCTGGCTTGCAGGGCATCCCGCCCGAGCTTTACGAGGCGGCCGAGGTCGATGGCGCAAACCGGCGCTGGCGCCTCTGGAGCATCACAATTCCATTGATGTCGCCCACGATATTCTTCGTGCTCATTGTCGGCTTTATCAATACGATGCAGGTCTTCACGCAGGCTTATATCATGACGCGCGGCGGACCCAACTACGCCACCTATTTCTATTCCATCAACCTCTACGAAACAACATTCCGCGAACTTCGGCTGGGTTATTCCTCGGCCCAGGCGGGCGTTCTTTTTGTCATCATTTTCATCATCACGCTCTGCATCCTGTGGGTTTCGCGTTATCGCGTCAATTACGAGTTGGTCTAGCTCATGGCAACAGCGGCGGCATCAGCAACGACAAACAGAAAGCGCGATGGTTTCTGGTCGCGCCGGAGGCGGCTGCATTTGCAGAACCACCTCTTGACCTATCTGGTACTGGTGCCGGGCGCTTTGCTCTTTCTCTATCCCCTGCTATGGATGCTCTCCACCAGCCTGAAACCCAAGCATCAGATCTTCACCTACCCCATCGAATGGATTCCCGATACCTGGATGTGGTCCAATTACGGCGAGGTCTTCAACCAGGTCCCCTTCTTGACCTATACGATCAATACCGCCGTTATCACCGTCATTGGCGTGGTCGGTACGCTCTTCGGCAGCTCGCTGGCCGCCTACGGTTTCGCCCGTTTTCGTTTTCCCGGCAAGGACGCGCTCTTCGTGCTTATGCTGTCGACAATGATGGTGCCAATCTGGGTGACGCTCATTCCCTCATTCTTGATGTTCCGCTGGTTCGGCTGGCTCAATTCTTATCTGCCGATATTGGTGCCGGCCTTCTTCGCCCAACCTTTCTATACCTTTCTCCTGCGGCAGTTTTTCATGACCGTGCCGATAGACCTGGAAGACGCGGCGCGGATCGACGGCGCCAACCGCTTGCAGATTTTTCTCAACATTATGCTGCCGCTTTCGCGCCCGGCCCTGGCGACGGTGGCCATCTTCGCCTTTTTCTTCTACTGGAACGAATTTTTGCTGCCCTTGATCTACATCCAGGACCAGAGCAAATTCCCTATTTCGGTCGGCATTTCCGCTTTCGTCTCCGAGTACCGCTCCGACTTCGCCTTGATGATGGCGGCCTCGGGCATGGCGCTCGCGCCGCCGATGGTCGTATTCTTTCTGGCGCAGCGTTATTTCATCCAGGGCTTTGTCTTGAGCGGCGTCAAAGGCTGAGCCGCGGGTCGCCCGCACTAGCGAAGAACGGAATTGCCTTGAAACTTCTCGAAATGACAGGCAACGCGAACTCATGCGTCATAGACGCCGCCCCGCCCGAGCCAAAATCCGACGAAGTCCTCATCGAAACGGCGCGCTCGGCCATCTGCGGCAGCGAGATGAAGACCTACCGGGGACCGGGCCGGGCAGACGGCAACGTCGGGCATGAAGCGGTCGGCAGGGTTATTGCGCTGGGCGAGGGCGTCGCCGGCCTCCAAATCGGGGATCGAATCGGCGCCAGCGCGGTGGTCGGCTGCGGCGGCTGCGGCGAATGCAAAAGCGGGCGTTACACCTGGTGCCGGTCAACCGCGTCCCGGTCCAACATGCACGCCGAGCAATTTGTCATCCCCGCGCGCGCCTGCAGCCCTCTGCCGGACGACCTGCCCTGGGACGAGGCGGCCTTGCTCACCGGCGACGGCATGGGCGTGCCCTGGCATACGGCCAAAAAGATCGACCGCGCCGATATCGAAACGATCGTCGTCATGGGCTTGGGACCGATCGGCTTGGGCAATGTGCTGATGCAAGCCCACCTGGGGCGCCGCGTCATCGGCGTCGACATCATCGATTATCGGGTTGACTTTGCCACGCGGCTTGGAGCGGACGTCTCGTTCAAAGCCAACGACTCGCTCATTGAGCGGATCTTGGACCTCACCGGCGGCGAAGGGGCTGATGTCGTCATCGACTGCGCCGGGCAGCGGGGAAGCGTTGAAAACAGTTTCCGGGCTGTCCGCCGGGGCGGCATCGTCGTCTTCAACGGCGAGTCAATGGAGGAGATGCTGGCGCCCAGCCGCGACTTCAACCGGCGCGAAATCTGGGCGGTCGGCTGCTGGTATTACTTCATGAGCGAGGTGCCGGAGATGTTCGCGCTCTGGCGGGAGGGCCTGGACGTGGCGCGCATGATTACGCATCGGTTTCCACTGGCCGACGCGCCGGAAGCCTTCGCGCTGTTTGCCAAGGGACAGACAGGCAAAGTGCTGCTGCGTCCGTAGCGCTTAGCCCCATCCCCGACCGCCAATGTCTACTCGCGGCGGCGAAACACCTAAGGAAATGTGAATTGACGAGCGGGCGCCTCAGCGAGACGCCCCTACAATTCAGGCGCTGCGGCGAGTTTTATGGTCCTGCCCGGTAGTGTATCGAAGTCGGTGGAAATTCATTTTCACCACAAAGGAAAGAAGGACACAAAGAAATTGCATATAGTCTACGTTTCTCGGTGTCCTCGGTGGTAAAGTTTTTTTGTTTCCACCGAAAGGGATACACTTCCTCCTGCCCGCCGATTGCGACGGGGCTGGCTTTTCGGTATACTCTTTCTGCTTCAACACTTCTCGTATTAGATGTTCTGAAGGAGCACTGAAAATGAACCGTATGAAGTATGTCCTTGCGCTGGTCGCGCTGATGGCGCTGCTGCTCGGCGCGTTCACAAGCTTGGCGCAGGACGAAAAAGTTCTGGTGATCGGACACGCCGAATCCACCGATTCCTTAGACCCCGCCAACGGCTTCACCGGCACGGGACACATGATCAACCATGTCGTCTATGACCAGCTTGTCACCTTCCCCGACGAAGACGCCAGCCAGATCCTGCCGCGCTTGGCCGACAGTTGGGAGATCTCGGACGACGGTCTGACCTATACCTTCTCCATCAACCCGGACGCCGTCTTCGCCAATGGCGACGACGTGACGGCTGATGATGTCGTCTTCTCGTTCAATCGCTTGAAGTACCGCGATGGCAACCCGTCCTTCCTCGCCGACCCGATTGACTCGCTGGAAGCGATTGACGATGACACCGTCGCCATCACTGTGGTTGAACCACGTCCCTCGTTCTTGTCTGAGATCACCAGCGCGGTCTTCAGCATCACCAACGCCGATGTCGTGCGCGCCAATGGCGGCACCGATGCCATGGACGCGGCTGAAACCGATGCAGCCGGCGCTTACCTCGACAGCCAATCAGCAGGGTCGGGACCCTATATGCTTGCGCTTTGGGAGCCACAAGCCCGCACCGAGCTGGTCCGCAACGAGAATTACTGGGGCGAGCAGCCGTATTTCGATCGCGTGATTGTCATCAACATGCCGGAAGCGGCGACGCAGAAAGCCGCGCTGGAAGCCGGCGAAATTGATATCGCGCTGGATCTCTCCAGTGACAACGTCGCCTCGCTGGTAGGCAACGAGAGTATCGAGATTTATCGCGGACTTAGCAACTGGACGCACTTCATCATCATGAACACCGATGAAGACAAGAGCGGTCCCTTCGCCAATCCCACCGTCCAACTCGCCGTTCGCTACGCGCTGGACTACGAAGGCTACAAGACCCTCTGGGGCGGCGTCACCCCGGGCAGCAATATGTGGGTCGGCTTGTTCACCGCCTTTGGCGAAGATCGCGCCTTCAGCCGCGACCTGGATAGAGCGCGCGAGCTGCTGGCGGAAGCTGGCTACCCCGATGGCTTGGATATGACCCTGGAATACCCCGACTGGGCGCTTGGCGGCGTCAGCTTCAATACCAATGCCCAGAAAATCCAAGCCGATCTCGCCGAAGCGGGCATCAATGTCACCCTCTCCCCGGGCGAAATGCAGGTCGAGCTAGCGAAATATCGCAGTGGCGAACACAGCGTCGGCTATTGGCTCTGGGGTCCGGATATCCTCGATCCCATTGACTTCACCAGCTTCTTGCCCGGCGGCAAAGTCGCGACCGAGCGCAACAACTGGCAACTGGAAGATGTGCCGGAAGACATTCAGGCCTTGATCGCCCGCGCGAGAACCGCCAGCGACCCCGATGAGCGCATGGAGGTCTATACCGCGCTGCAAGAATTTAACCAGCAGCAAGGTCCCTTCGCGCCCTTTGTCGTGCCAGAGCAGCCCTCCGCTTACCTGGCAAACCTGCAGGGCTTTATCTTCCACCCGCATTGGACGCTGGATGTGACCCTGCTTAGCCGCGCCGATATGTAATCGCGCCGTAGCGGCATTCATCAGTAATGCCAAGGGCGGGCATAGCGCTCGCCCTTTTTCGTCTCTAGCCTGGAAAACAAATCGATCAGCGCGATTTTTTTGAGACCGCGTTGGCTGTGGTAAACTTAGGCTTGTCCACAAGCGAGTTGGCAATCCGAGCCGATGAACTTCTTCCAATACTTCATACGCCGCGCCCTCTTGGTGACCCCGCTTCTGTTAGGCATCACCGTAATGGCTTTCCTCATCGCCAACCTCATCCCGGCCGACCCCACCATCGCCAACCTGCCGCCCAACGCCCTCAACGATGAAGACACCATCGCCGCCTTCCGCAAGAAGTGGGGCTTGGACAAACCCCTGCACGAGCAATACCTGACCTACCTCGGCAACCTGCTGCAGGGCGACCTGGGCACTTCCATCAAAACCCGCAAGCCGGTCGGCGAAGATATCAGCCGCCGCCTGCCCGCCACCATCGAGCTAGCGACCCTCGGCATCATCTTCGGCATTGCGCTCGGCGTCGGGCTGGGCTTGATCTCGGCAATCTGGAAAGACACTTGGGCGGATTACGCAGCGCGGGTCATCGCCTTCATTGGCATCAGCTTCCCGGTGTTTTTACTCGCGCTTATCTTCTTAACGGTGTTCTACGCCCAACTGCGCATCGCGGCTGGTCCCGGTCGCCTCGACATCATCATGCGTCCTCCCCCGACCGTCACCGGCTTGTTCACGGTCGACGCCCTGCTCGCTGGCGATCTCAAAACTTTCAAAAACGCCTTCGACCATCTGGTTCTGCCCGCGTCCACACTCGCTCTGTATATCAGCGCCATCATCTCGCGCATCACCCGCTCTTCCTTGCTCGAAGTCCTGAATCAAGATTATATGCGCACCGCCCGCGCCAAAGGCTTGCGCGAGCGTTATGTCATTGGCTTCCACGGCATGCGCAATTCGCTGATTCCTGTGGTGACGGTCATCGGTTTGTCCTATGGGAATCTGCTCGTCGGCTCGATTCTGATCGAGTCGATCTTCGCCTATCCCGGCATCGGCTTTTATATGTTCCGCGCCAG
>JAPPEU010000054.1 GCA_028875245.1 Chloroflexota bacterium | reverse complement strand
CTTCATTTAAGGCTGTTTTTCAACAGACACTGATAAGTCGCCCCTACAGATTTCGCTATGATTGCGGGCGGAATTTTGCCGGTTCATTAAAATAGCGGAAACGAAGAAACACAATGGGGCGCTCCGACAATGCTAGTGGATTGGCCCGATATGGAATCGTATAGAATACTCCTCGGCGTACTCGGTGGTAAAATCTCAATTGGGTACTTGGATTCATTTGCGACCATAAATCGTGCAAAGAAGAAACCGCCTGAAAATCGCCGCCGCCGGCATCGCCATTGAATGCGCCACCTTCTCGCCCCTGCCCTCGGACTTGTCCGACTTTCACGTGCTGCGCGGCGACGCCTTGCGCTCTCGCTACCCATTCGCCGATTCTTATGCCGATGTCGACTTCCGGCCAATCATGCAAGCCCACGCCGTGCCGGGCGGGGTCCTGCGCCGCCCCGTCTATGACGCGCTCAAAGACGAGATCCTCGAAGGCCTGAAAGCCGCCGGCCCTTGGGATGGCGTCTACCTCGATATGCACGGCGCCATGGCCGTCGAAGGATTGGAAGACGCCGAAGCCGACTTCATCGCCGCCGTCCGCGATCTCGTTGGTCAAAGCTGCCTCATCAGCGCCAGCTACGACCTGCACGGCAACCTCTCTGGGGCGATCATGGATCAGCTTGATATCATCAGCGCCTACCGCACAGCGCCGCACGAAGACGCGCTTGAAACCCGCGCCCGCGCCTTTGATCTGCTCATGACCTGCCTGCGCGCCGGCATCCGCCCGGTCAAAGCCTTCATCCGGATCCCGCTGCTGCTCTCCGGCGAACGGGCCATGACCATCGTCGAGCCGGGCAAATCGGTCTACGCCCAAATTGAAGACCTTATCGACGGCGACAATGTGCTGGACGCCTCGCTCCTGATCGGCTTCACCTGGGCCGATCAAGCGCGCAGCCAGGCCGCCGCCGTCGCGCTTGGGCTGGACGAAACCGCGGCATGGAAAGCAGCGCGGCAGTTGGCCGCCGCTTATTGGGATGCCCGTCACGATTTTGATTTCGGCGTACCCACCGGCAGTACCGACGACTGCATCGCCATGGCGCTGGCATCGAGCGCCTCCACCGTCTTCCTCAGCGACTCGGGCGATAATGTGACCGGTGGCGCTGCCGGCGATGTGCCCTACGTGCTGGAGCGTCTGCTGGCGCATGCTGTGCCATCGACCCTCTACGCCGGGCTGACCGATGCAGCCGCCGTCGACGCCTGCTTCCTTGCCGGAGCGGGCGCCCGCTTGTCGCTGTCACTCGGCGGGGTACTCGACCCCGTGCACGGGCAGCCGCTGCCGGTCACCGGTATCGTCAAGACCCTGCGCGACAGCGAAGATGCCGGCAGGCAAGCGATCCTGACCGTTGACGCGGTCGATGTCATCATCAGCGAACGCCGCCTGGCCTTCACGACCCTGGCGCAATTCGCCGCCCTGAACCTCGAACCGCTCGATTATCGAATCGTCTGCCTCAAGCTGGGTTATCTCTTCCCCGATTTTCAGCGCATTGCGCCCGAGGCGATCATGGCCCTCAGCCCGGGCGCCATCAACGCCTTGCCGGAGACGCTGTCCTTCCACAAAATCCGCCGTCCGATGTTCCCCTTCGACCCCGATTTCGACTGGACGCCCTGAGCCGCAATTGCATGCCCGCTACGCCGGCCCGCCAAACGCGGAATCCATAGGGGCGAGTAAATGGTCGCCCGCACCCGTTAAAACCAATCGAATCGTGCGGGAGGGCGAGACAAGTCTCGCCCCTACAGCGCCTTTATGAAACGCTAAACCGCATCCACTGCCTCCAGGCCCAGCTCGCGCACCGCCGCGTTGAAATCGGCCACCGTTTCACCCAAGTCCGTGCGCAAATAATTGACATGCCCGTCAAGCTCGTCGCCGAGCTGCGCGAAGACCTCCCGCGCCTGTTGCGGCGGGGCATAATCGGCGCTGTCCACCGATTCAAACAAGGCGTTATACTTCTCGTGCAATCCGCTGGCGTACAACTGCGACTCGGTATACCCCACGTTGATCAGCAGCGGCAGGGTGCGCTCAACCTCAGACGCGATGCCAGCCGCCGCCGCTTGCAGCGAAGCGTCGTCTGCGCGCGCCGCCCAGGCCCCCACCTGCCGTTTCAATCTGACCAGCCTGTTGACCAGCTCGTTGTTCTGCGAGAGCCGATCGCGGATTTCCAGCAGCATGTTCCGCTGCCCTTCCAAGTCATCGCCGGTCGCTTCCACCCGCGGATCAGCCCGTACTTCAAAGCGCTGACTCAGGATCTCGCCGGCGATCTCCAGCTCGGCGACGTACTCCCCCGGCGTGACCAGCGGACCATCAGGCCGCTCCCACCAACCATCGACGCCATCAATCTCGACCGCGCCCGGGTAACGCATATTCCACTCAAAGCGATTGATGCCCGCCGCCGCCGAAGGACCTCCCGCCTCTCCACTGCGATAGCGCCGAATCAATTCGCCATCAAGTTTTCGAATATTCAACACAACTTGCGGCACATCGCGCCCCCCTTCCTTAGGGAGGGATACATCGGCCAGGTGATACCAGAAGACGATGCCGGCGCGCGGGTTATGGCCGGCGTTGAGGTAATTCGGTCGATCAGACCCCGGCCGCCTGGTGAAGCCGGCGACGCTGGTGCCCACGCCGCCGTAATTGACCACATCCGCCGGGTAATCGACGTCCCAGCCGCCGAAACCCGAATAGGCGCGCATCCGCACTTTCGGCGCCGGCGCAAACAAGTGAGCGCCCCCTTCAGCCAGTTCGCCTTGCGCCTGACGCAATGCCGACAGATCGTCCAGAATCCAGAAGGAGCGGCCGTGCGTCGCCAGGACCAGATCGCAATCTTTTATCACCAGATCGTGAATCGGGCAGACCGGCAGGTTGCCCCCCAGTCGCCGCCAATTCGCGCCATCATCAAAGGAGATATAGATGCCCGTCTCCGTGCCCGCATAGAGCAGCCCGCGCCGAGCCGGATCCTCACGAATAACGCGCGTGAACTCATGATTCGGAATGCCATTCGTGATCGCCGTCCAGCTCGCGCCATAATCGGTCGTCTTGTACAGATAAGGGCGGCAGTCATCGAGCTTGTAACGCGTCGCCGCCACGTATGCCGCGCCCGCCTGATGCGCCGACGCGTCAATGATGCTGATCAGCGCCCACTCCGGCAGGTCGGGCGGTGTAATCTCCCGCCAGGTCTCACCCGCATCCCGCGAGATATGCAGCAAGCCATCATCGCTGCCCGCCCAAAGCACACCGGCTTCATGCGGGCATTCCGCCAGCGCGAAGATATTGCAGTAGACCTCCGCGCCCGTGTTGTCCCGCGTGATCGGCCCGCCGGATGCCTTCAATTTGTCGGGGTCGTTGCGCGTCAAGTCGGGGCTGACCACCTCCCAGCTCGCGCCCAGATCGGTCGAGCGGTGCAGATGCTGGCTGCAAGCGTATAGCGCATCGGGGTCATGCCGCGAAAACATGATCGGAAATGTCCACTGAAAGCGGTATTTCAAGCGTTCGGCGCCGACGCCCCAGCCGTAGAGTTCCGGCCAGACGGTGTTGATCCACTTCTGGCCGGTGCGATGATTGTAGAGCGTCATGTGGTCATTGTAGGCGCGCTGCCCGGTCGGGCCCGAACCCACCACAATATCCGGATCATCCGGTTTGACCGCGATATAACCGCTTTCGCCGCCGCCTGGCGCATACCAGTCCCGCTCGTGGATCGCGCCGTCGGCAGTCGCGCTGGGCACCGTTATCGCCGTATTGTCCTGCTGCGAGCCATAAACGCGGTAAGGAAAGCGGTCATCGGTGCAGACATGATAAAGCTGCGCCGTCGGCTGATTGTAGATCGACGACCAGCTCCGGCCGGCATTAAAGGACACGCAAGCGCCGCCGTCATTCCCGCGTATCATGCGCCTGTTATCGGCCGGGTCGATCCAGAGCGCGTGCTCATCGCCATGCGGCGTCGGCATCGTCTCGAAACTCGCCCCCCCGTCAATCGATTTCCACAGGCTGTAATTTTGAATGTAGACCGTGTCCGGGTCCTGCGTGTCGGCGGTGACGTGCATGTAATACCAGGGCCGCGTCCGCAACAGCGATTGCTCGCTCAGGCGAATCCAACTCTCGCCATAATCATCCGAGCGGAAAACGGCGCCGTCCTCCGCTTCGATACAAGCCCAAACGCGCCCCGCCTGAACCGGCGAGAGCGCCACGCCAATCTTGCCCAGCAGCCCCGTCGGCAAACCATTTCCCCCCTCCCTCTTCATGGGGGAGGGGCCGGGGGTGTGGGTAAGCAACTGCCAGCTGTCGCCGCCGTCAAAGCTGCGCCACAAGCCACAATCGGGCCCGCCGTTCTCCAGCTTGTGCGGGTAACGCTGCGCCTGCCAGATCGCCGCGAACATGATGCGCGGATTATTCACATCCAGCGCCACATCATGCGAGCCGGCCCGTTCGCTTTTGTACAGCACCTTCTCCCAACTG
Organism: Chloroflexota bacterium; assembly: GCA_028875245.1. GTDB lineage: Bacteria > Chloroflexota > Anaerolineae > Aggregatilineales > Phototrophicaceae > UBA6055. The sequence continues at coordinate 7,568 of JAPPEU010000054.1, read as the reverse complement.
CCGCCGCCATCCAGCGAGCGGAAAACGCCCCGCTCTTCATTCGGCCCAAAAGCATGACCGAAGGCGGCGACATAAACATGATCCGGATCACGCGGATGAATCAGGATCTTGCCGATATGCCGCGAATCACTAAGCCCGACATGCCCCCAGGTCATGCCGGCGTCAAGCGACTTGTAAACCCCGTCCCCATGCGAGACATTGCCGCGGATCGTGCTCTCGCCCGTGCCGGCGTAAATCACATTGGGGTCCGAAGCCGAAACCGCCAGCGCCCCGATGGCCGCCGTCTTGAAATAGCCATCCGAGATGTTATGCCAGTAGGTCCCGCCATCGGTCGTCTTCCATACCCCGCCGGCGCAGGCGCCCATGTAAAAGGTCATCTTCTGCGAGACATCGCCGGCAACAGCGACAACCCGCCCGCCCCGATGCGGCCCGATGCAGCGCCACTCCAAATTCTCCAACAACTGCCTTCTGATTTCGTCTCTCATATCGTCGCCCATGAGCCTGTTTTCCTAATCACAATCGTCAGCGAAGTTTACCCATTGCACAAGGTCTTCGCCATTTTTGGGGCAGGCCGCCGCCTCGCCCCGACAAGGTTTCACATAAATATTACCTGTTGGGGTCAGAGCGCGTAGACACAGACCGGCGACACAAACCGGCGCCTGTGGCTCGCCCGTCGCCTAAACGCCCTGAACATTTTGCGTCCCCAATCAAAAATGTTATCATCTGACCATCACTAACATGTAATGACTTGGACCTTAGGAGGCGCATCACGACCATTCGCTCAAACAGAATTGCCAATCTTTAATCCAAATAGTACCGACAGGAGAAACTTACCAATGATAAGGAAACTAACCCTTCTCACCGTCCTGCTCATCGCCGTCAGCGCGCTGGGCCTCGTCTCAAGTCAAGGCATGTACAACGAAGCGCCCGCCCTTGCCGAAATGGTCGCCGCCGGCGAGCTCCCGCCGGTCGATGAACGCTTGCCCGCTGAACCGCTCGTCATCGAACCGGTCGAAGAAATCGGCCAATACGGCGGCACCTGGCGCGCGGTCGATAATGGCGAAGGCAACGGCTGGACACAGATGACGACATCGGTGGAACCCTTCCTGAAGTGGAATCGCGATGTCAATGGCTTCCGCCCCAATATCGTGACCGACTGGGAGTGGAACGAGGACGCGACCGAACTGACCGTCCAGTTCCGCCAAGGCATCAAATGGTCCGATGGCGATCCCATGACCGTCGACGACTATCTCTTCTGGTGGAACGATATGGTGCTGGACGAAAATGTGCCCGTGAACGCGCCCTTCGGCACCACCGTCCAAGGCGAGTTGATGTCAGTGGAAAAGATCGACGACTACACCCTGCATTTCAGCTTCCCCCACTCCAACCCCCTCTTCCTCGAATACAAGTCGCGCGGCGCCTATCATTCGTCGCTGCACATCGTGCCAGAACATTACATGCGGCAGTTCCACCCCAAATATAGCGACGCCGAGGACGCCGCCGACCTTGTCAATCACTACGGCTGGAGCAGCCGCTTGCATCATCCCGGCATGCCGACGCTCTACGCCTGGATGGTGACGGATTACGTCGAAGGGCAGCGCCTGGTCTTGGAGCGCAATCCCTACTATTGGAAAGTCGATACCGCCGGCAACCAACTGCCCTATATCGACCGGCTCGACATTACTATCCCGGAGGGCAACGTCAACGAGCTGGTGGCGCTCAAAGGCATTGCCGGCGAAATCGATTTTCAGTCGCGCGGCATCAATTTGCTCGACATCCCACTGGTCATTGAGAATCAGGAAGCCGGCGACTACCGCGTCGTCATCTGGAATAACGGCGACTACGCCTGGCCCTGGATCATGCCGATGTATGACTATCCGGACGAAGGCATCGTCGACTTGATGTACATGAAGGAATTCCGTCAAGCCCTGTCCCACGCCATCAATCGCGACCGCATCAACGAGATCACCTCTCTGGGCATGGCGACCGCCCGCCAATTCTCCCTGAGCGCCGAAAGTCCCGAATTCCAGACCGAGGAGGGCGCAGCCTTCTATCAGGAATGGGCGGCGTCCTACGCCAATTATGATCCCGAGCTTGCCGGCCAATTGCTTGACAGCATCGGCGTTGTTGATGCCGACGGTGATGGCTGGCGCGACCGCCCCGATGGCACCCCCCTGGAGGTGATCGTCGATGTCCCGGCTGAAGACACGCCGACGGTCGACCGCATGGACTTGATCAAGGAAGACTGGGACGCGGTCGGCTTGAACACCGTACTCAACATCATCACCTGGTCGGTGGTCAGCGACCGTCACTTTTCTGGCGATATCATGATCCGCGCCTGGGGCAGCGCCGCCGCCTGGGGCTTGGTCTCGGCAGCGACCGTCTGGACGCCGATCGAAGGCGTGACCTATTCTGTAGGTGGCGCGCGCATCGGCGACTACTACAACTCCGGCGGTGAGCGTGGCGTCGCGCCGCGCCCCGGCTCCATGCTCGAGCAGCTTCAGGATGCCTATACCGAATTGATCAGCATCCTCGACCCCGACGAGCGCAACGCCAAACTGCTGGAAGCCTATCAAATCCATATCGACGAAGGTCCCATCACCATCGGCACCGTCGGTGAGCATCCCAACGCCCTGATCATCAAGAGCAACTTCCGCAACGTGCCCGACTTCGGTTTGACCGCCGGCTGGGATCTGGCCTTCCCCGGCACCGCCGACCCGGAACAGTTCTTCTTCGATCAAGACGGCTAATGAAGTCAGCCCCGTTTGCCAACACCCTTTTCATTTCAATGGAAAAGGGCATCGTAGAGGATTTGGCTCAGTAGGAGTCGAAAAAAGTCTCCCCTCATTGCAATGGGGGGAGATTTAGAGGGGGTTGAACACAGGAGGGGTGGGGGTAAGCCTCCATGTCCAAATACATCCTGCGCCGCGTCATCGCCATCTTGCCGACGCTCTTTCTCATCACCATCTTCGGCTTCCTCGTCATGGAAGCGCCGGCCGGCGACTATGTCACCAGCTACATCGTCCGCGAATACGGGCATGGCAATACCGAGGCGGCAAGAATAGAAGACGAACTGCGCTCATTTTTCGCCCTCGATCGCCCGGTCTACGAGCGCTTCGTGACCTGGCTCGCCCGCTTCGCTCAAGGCGACTTTGGCGATTCCTTCGACCTCCGCCGTTCCGTCCGCGATATCCTGAATGACCGTATCGGCCTCACGCTCACGATCTCCCTGGCGACCTTCGCCATCTCCTGGGGCATCGGCATCCCGCTCGGCGTCTACAGCGCCACCCATCAATATTCCAAAACCGACAACTTCCTGACCACTGTCACATTCGTTGGTTTGGGCTTGCCCGACTTTCTGCTCGCCCTGGCCTTTCTCATCCTCGGCTGGCAGTTGACCGGCGAGGTGCTCACTGGTTTGCAATCGGTCGAATTCCTCGACCAGCCCTGGTCGCTCGCCAAGCTGCTTGATCTATTGAAGCACATGGTGATACCGGTCTGCGCCGTCGTCATCACGGGCACTGCCTGGGTCATGCGCGTCATGCGCGGCAACCTGCTTGATCAACTGGGCCGCGACTACATCGTCACCCTGCGCGCAAAGGGCGTGCCCGAACGCGTCATCATCTGGAAGCACGCTGTCAAAAACTCGCTGCATCCGCTTATCGCCGCGCTGGGGCAGACGCTGGCCTGGCTGATCAACGGCTTCACCATCACCAGCATCGTACTCGAGTTGCCCACCATCCAAACCGTCTATCTCAACGCCACCCTGCAGCAAGACGTCTACCTGGCCGGTACAATTCTCATTCTCATCGGCTTTCTCGTTCTTATTGGTACGCTTGTGGCGGATATCATCCTGGCCTGGATGGACCCGCGCATCCGCTATGAATAACGCGTTCCGCTCGCGCGTAGAGGCGACCCGGTGTAGAGTGCCGATAATCATGGAGATTCTCCCTATAGCGAACTCTGTATAGCTTTACCACAGAGGACACACAGAGAGCACAGAGTTAGCTGATTTCTTGGAAATGTTCTCATGCTGTCGGAAATGAGCGCTTCTGCGGGAGTAAATGGATATGAACCGACAAATTGCGCAGAATATTATCGTTGAGGCCTCTGTGTCCTCTGTGTTTCCTCCTTCCCTCTGTGGTGAAAATATGTGCGGATCTCGACATAGATCAATTCTCAACAGGTACCATGAGGTCGCCAGCAAATGAGCAAGGATAGGCCGTGATGGTCGCTAGCGGCGACATATTGCCAGAGGACGCAATCGACTTGGACTATGACGGCGAAGAGACCGACATCATCTCCGTTCGCCGCTTGATGTGGCTGCGCTTCAAGCGCAACCGCCTCGCCCTCATCGGCAGCGTCATCCTCATCTTCATGTACCTGGCCGCCATCTTCGCCGGCTTCATCGGTCCTTATGCCTTGCGCGAAACCCACGAGAAGTTCCCCGCGTCGGCGCCGCTTCTGCCGCGCTTCATCGACGAAGAGGGCAACTTCAGCTTCCGCCCCTTCGTCTACGCGATGGAATCGAAGGTGGATCCCGCCACCTTCAAACGCGTGCTGACGCCTAACACCGAAGTGAAACATTACCTTCACTTCTTCGCGCGCGGCAGTCCCTACACCATCCTCGGCTTCATCGAAACCAATATCCATCTCTTCCATGTCAACGAGCCGGCCAAGATCTTCCTGCTCGGTACCGACAAGCAAGGGCGCGATCTATTCTCCCGCGTCTTCTACGGCGCCCAGGTCTCGCTGACCGTTGGGCTCGTCGGCGTCAGCTTGAGCTTGATTTTCGGCACACTCATCGGCATCGCCGGCGGTTACTTCGGCGGCCTCTTTGACGATGTCTCGCAGCGCATCATCGAAGTGCTGATCTCCTTCCCGCAAATCCCGCTCTGGCTGGCGCTGGCGGCGCTAATCCCGCCCACTTGGACATCGGTGCAGCGCTTCTTCGCCATCTCCATCGTGCTCTCACTGGTGAATTGGGGCGGCCTCTCGCGCCAGGTCCGCGGCATGGTCTACGCCCTGCGCGAAGAGGACTACGTCATCGCCGCCCGTTATGCCAGCGCTTCCAATTGGCGCATCATCACCCGGCATTTGCTGCCCAATACCTTGAGCCATATCCTGGTCATCGCCACTATTTCCATCCCTGCCATGATCCTGGGCGAGACCGCGCTCAGCTTCCTCGGCCTGGGCATCCAGCCGCCCATGACCAGCTGGGGGCTCCTGCTCAATCAGGCGCAGCACACGCGCGTGCTCATCCAGCAGCCCTGGCTCCTGACGCCGGCCCTCTTCGTCGTCGTCACTATCATCTCATTCAATTTTCTGGGCGACGGCCTGCGCGACGCCGCCGACCCCTTCGCCAACTGACGTGACAGCCATGCACCCGAATTTGCTGGAAATCACCGAGCTCAAGACGCACTTTTTCACCGAGCAAGGCGTCGTGCCCGCTGTCGACGGCGTGAGCCTGCAAGTCAAGCGCGGCGGCACCCTCGGCGTCCTCGGCGAGAGCGGCTGCGGCAAATCGGTCACTGGCTTCTCCATCCTGCGCCTGGTCCGCCCGCCCGGTGAAATCGTCGCCGGCGCGATTCGTTACTACGGCCGCGAAACCGTCAAGGGCGAAGACCTGACCGCCCTAGACGCCCGTAGCGAAGCATTGCGCCAACTGCGCGGCGCCGAGATCGCCATGATATTCCAGGAGCCCATGACCTCGCTCGACCCGCTCTTCACCGTCGGCAGCCAGATCATGGAGGCCATCCTCTATCACCAGGATGTCAGCAAGTCGGAAGCGCGCAAAATCGCCCTGGAAATGCTGGACAAGGTGCGCATGCCCCAGCCAGCCGCCGTCATCAAGCAGTATCCTCATCAGCTTTCCGGCGGCATGCGGCAGCGCGTCATGATCGCCATGGCCCTGTCTTGCCGGCCCCAATTGCTCATCGCCGATGAGCCGACCACCGCCCTGGACGTCACCACCGAAGCCCAAATCCTCGAACTCATGCGCGAGCTCCAGGACGAGCTGGGCATGGCCATCCTGTTCATCACGCATGACCTCGGCGTCATCGCCGAAATGGCGGAAGAAGTCGCCGTCATGTACCTGGGCAAAGTCGTCGAGCAGAGCGATATTCACTCATTGTTCACCAATCCGCAGCACCCCTACACACGCGCGCTCATGCAATCCATTCCCAAGGTCGGGCAAAAGGCCGGCGGCCGCCTCGAAGCGATTCGCGGCATGGTGCCATCACCGCGCAACATCCCGCCGGGCTGTCCCTTCCACCCGCGCTGCGCCAGCTTCATCGCCGATGTCTGCAATGTGAAGACGCCAGTCTTGCGGGAGACGGGGAGCGGCCGCGCGGTAAGCTGCTTCCTCTATGATGATGGAGGAGGCATAAATGGCGCTTGACGCGGGGCCGGTCGTCCTCGAAGTGCAAAACCTGAAAAAATATTACCCGATTAGCGCCGGGCTGCTGCGCCGCGACCTGGGGCATGTCAAAGCGGTCGACGATATTTCCTTCAGCATCCCGCCGCGCAGGACCCTTGGGTTGGTCGGCGAAAGCGGCTGCGGCAAGACGACCGCCGCCCACGCCATCATGCGCGGCCTCGAACCGACCGGCGGCAAAGTCCTCTTTCACGACCGGCAGCTGGGCGCCATCGACCTGGCGACCGCCGACAGAGAGACGCTGTTCCAGGTGCGGCGCAATATGCAGATGGTCTTCCAGGACCCGCAATCCTCGCTCAATCCGCGGATGACATTGCTCGATATCATCGGTGAACCGCTCGTCATCTACAAGATAGCCAAAGGCCAGGAACTGATTGACCGCGTGGCCGAGCTGCTGAAGCGGGTTGGCCTGCGCCCGGAGACCATGCGCCGTTTCCCGCATGCCTTCAGCGGCGGCCAGCGCCAGCGCATTGGCATCGCCCGCGCCCTCGCCCTCAATCCGCAGTTCATCGTCGCCGACGAGCCGACCTCGGCCCTCGATGTCTCCATTCAAGCCCAGACCCTGAACCTGCTGCAAGACTTGCAGGACGAGTTTTCCCTGTCCTACCTGTTCATCGCACACGACCTGAGCGTGGTGGAACATATCAGCGATTTTGTCGCGGTCATGTACGTGGGGAAAATCGTCGAACGCGCCGATACCAGACGCCTCTATCACCGCCCCAAACACCCCTACACTGAAGCGCTGCTGTCCAGCATTCCGCGGCCCGACCCCAGGATCCAAAAGAAACGAGTCGCCATTCGCGGCGAGCTGCCCAACCCGGCCGATCCGCCCAGCGGCTGCGCCTTCCACCCGCGCTGCCCCTACGCCGAAGCCATCTGCGCCGAAGAGCGACCCGCGCTCCAGGAGGTCGAGCCCGGTCATGTCGCCGCCTGCCACTTCGCCGACCGCTTGACCCTGCGCGGCGTGAATGAATTTTGACCTCCGCAGATTTTGCGTTATCATCTATGGTACTGTGGGCGTCGGCGCCGGCGCCTGCGGAAAGATTCGCCTTCTGCTAGGGAACAAATACCATTGAAACGCTTTATGTGAAATGACTTGATTGTTGAAAGGTCTGAACATCAATACGATAGC